>JADGAR010000009.1 GCA_015231915.1 Magnetococcales bacterium | reverse complement strand
TCCGGGGCATGCATACCAATGACGAACTGGCCCTGACGGAAGGTCAGAAGGCCATGTTCCAGCGCAATTCGGTGCCGGAGATCTTCCCGGAGTATTACCTGATCAAGGTCAACCGCTTCAACGACATCGCCCGTGACACCCTGGACGAATGGATTTTTTTTCTCAAGAACGAAGAGATCCGCGACGAATTCACCGCGCGTGGCCTGGCCAGGGCCAAGGAGCAGTTGACGATCCTGAAACTGCCGGAAACGGAGCGTCAGGCCTACGAATCCTACAAGGAGGATCTCCATTATCAGGCCAGCATGGTGGAATCCACCTATGGCATGGGCAAACTGGAAGGACGCCTGGAGGGACGGGAGGAAGGCAAGCTGGAAGGGCGCCTGGCAGGACGGGAGGAAGGCAGGTTGGAGGGAAGACGGGAAGGCATGGCCGACGCCTTGTTGCATCTGCTGCAGCTGCGATTCGGCCCGGTTCCGGAGCCGATCCGCGCCAGGGTGACGGCGGCTGCGGCGGCAGAGTTGTCCGCCTGGACCGGTCGTTTGTTCCAGGCCGGTTCCCTGGACGATCTGTTCCCCTGATGGGGATGGCGCCTGGCACAATCCATGGACGCCAGTACCGCCCTTTGCTAGACTGAATCGTTATCGTCACCTGGAAAAACGGTTCGGGACCCCAAACACCCATGCGGATCTACATCTACCAGCCTCTGGAATTTCATTTCCATTCCGGCATCACCCTCGGTGTGATCCAGGAGTATCTCCATCTCGCGCGCCTCGGCCATGAGGTCTTCGTTTATGGCAGTTATACGGATCAGGCGGGATTCCAGGAGATTCGCGATTTTATCGGTGCGGAAAAGATCCACTTGCTGGCGCGCGCAGGGCCTTTGGAAAAATGGCGCACCCCGATGAAGCTCCGTTTTCTTTTCCAGGCACTGACGGATCGGCAACCGGGCAAGGTCTTCGTTACCCGTCACTTCAACAAGGCCCTGGATCTGGTCTGGTTGAAGCCTCTGCTGGGGCGCTCCTGCATCCACATCTACGAGGCCCACGAGGATGGCTTTCCCCATCTGCTGCCCGTCAAGCGTCAGGAGAACGTGGCGCGGATCCGCAAGCAGACCGAAACCATCCTGCGCCTCAACCATGGCCTGCTGCTCAACAATTTCTCCCAGGAGGTGATCCTTCATCGGGAGTTTGCCACCCATCCCCCGGTCATCAATCTGCCCAATGGGGTGGACCCGGAACTCTTCTCAAAGGCCGCGCCTCCTCCCTGGTCCGAGTCCGGGCCGTTCGTGGTCACCTATACCGGCCAGTTCACGGCCTGGAAGAACGTCGAAATGCTCTTCGCCGCCGTGGGACAACTGGACGAGCGCTTTTCCCTGCGCATTTCCGGCGGCAAGAGCGGGGCAGGCCATGCGGAAAGCCAGGAGTACGTCACCTCCATGGCGCGCCGGCATGGCCTGGAAGGCCGCGTCGATTTTCGCGGTTTCGTCTCCAGAAAGGCGCTCATCGAGGAGGTGCTCAACGGTTCCTCGGTGTTGGCCATGCCCATGGGCGACAACATGCGCGCCCGTTATCTCACCTCGCCCATGAAGCTCTTCGAGGCCATGGCCACCCGCATCCCCATCGCCGCCATCGATTTTCCCAGCGTCAACCTGGTGATCGGTCCCGATACCGCCTTTCTCGCCCAGCCCGACCCCGCCGATTTCGCCCGCGCCATCCATGCCGCCGCCCTCGACATCTCTGATCGCCCCCAGCGCATCGCCCGCCAGAATGCCATCGGTCGTCAGTTCACCCATGCCGTGCGCGCCGAACGGTATCATCAGTGGTTGACGGAAACGCTCGGTCAGGGTCATTTGCAACAGGGATCTGATCAAGTTGTTGACAGGCCTCCCCGATAGCCGCCCGCCCTTGTCAGAACCGGAAAAACCTCGCACAATGCCCGGCTGGTTTTTCCGGTTATTGAAATGGAGGGATGCGTGATGGAGAGATCCTGGTGGGTGCGATTGGTTTTGCTGGTGTTCCTGGCCGGATGTCAGGCATTGCCTCCTGTGGAGGTCACCCCGGAGACCCCTGTGGCCCCGCCACCTCCGGTCGTCGGCGAGGTGACCGCCATGAACAGCCTGGCGGAAACCAACTGGTCCGAACTCCCCCAAACGCTGTTTGCGGATCCGGCGCTCTCCGAGTGGGCAAAAGCCCTGGCGCAAAGCGCGCTCTATTATCGCCGTGTCCCGGCGGATTCCCTCTATCGCTTCGGGCCGCTCACCGTGCCTGCCGCGCGCATGGCGGCAGCCTGCGCGGAATTGGCCGATCTGGCCCGCGCCGGCGATCCGGCGCGCCTGCAGGCCGCCTTGCGGGATCGCTTCCGCCTCTTTCGCTCCGTGGGCAACGCCCAGGGCGATGTCATGGTGACGGGCTATTACGAAGCCTTGTTGCACGGCTCCTTTCAACGCAGCAAGCGCTACTTCTATCCCCTCTATCGCCGCCCGCCGGAAGCCCTGCGCCGTTTCGACCGCAGGCAGATCGACGAACCGATCCTCGCCAAGGGGTTTACCAAAAAACCGTTGGGAAAACTGGCCAATCGGGGGTTGGAACTGGTCTGGGTGGACAACCCCATCGATGCCTTTTTTCTCCATATCCAGGGATCGGGACGGGTGCAACTCGACAATGGCCGCATGATGCGCATCGGCTACGACGGCAGCAATGGCCATCCCTATCTGGCCATCGGCAAACTCCTCATCGACGAGGGCAAGATCCCCAAGGAGGAGATGACCATGCCACGCCTGCGCCAGTGGCTGGTGGATCATCCCTACGACGTTCAGAGGCTCTTTTACGCCAATGCCTCCTATGTCTATTTCCGCGAGATGTCGCTGGATGCGGTGGGCAACATCAATGTCCCCCTCACCCGGGAACGCTCCATCGCCACCGATCACCAGCTCTTTCCCAAGGGGGCGCCAGCGGTGTTGAGCACCACCTTGCCGCGCTTCGCACCGGATCACAAGACCGTGCTCGATTGGCAACCGGAGATCCGCTTCGTGGTCAATCAGGATACCGGCGGGGCCATCCGCGGGGCAGGACGGGTCGATCTCTTCTTCGGGTTCGGCGAGTGGGTCGAATACCGGTCCGGGGTGATGAAACAGACCGGTTCACGCCTCTATTTCATCGCTCCGCGCGTGCCTTAGACTTTCGTCCATCCGCTCCAGCAGGGTCATGCTCCGCTCGAAGTCGTATTGCCCCATCCGCTCTGCCAACTCCCGGTAGAGGGTCTGCAGGGAGGTTGCAGCACAGTGGGGGGCCATGGCCCGGATCGGCTCCTCGGCGGCGGCATCGAAGATCCGCAACCTCTGGAGCGCCTCCTCGATCAGAGGCAGCAGCTGTTCGGGATCGGGGGGGTGCGCGTCATCCTCGGCTGGCTCCGGTTCCGGTACGGGCAGGAGAAGATCGATTTCTTCGATCAGGGCAGCCAGTTCCCCGGCGACCGTTTGGCAAGCGGAGCGAATCGTTTCCGGCGTTGCGCGCTGTTTGAGCGCGCTTTCCAGTGCCAGGGCGGCCTCGGCCAGAGGATGGGCGCCCAGGGTCCCCGCGATTCCCTTCAGGGAGTGGGCAGCGCGTTCCGCATCCGCCCACTCCCCCCGTGTCAGTTGCTCCTGGATCGTCCTGGGGTCTTGGGCATGGTGCGCGCGCAGTTTGGCCAGCACATCCAGATACAGTTTGCGATTGCCCCCCGTGTTGCGCAGACCGGCGCGGCTGTCGAGTTGACGCAGCGCAGGAAGGACCGGTTCCTCCTCCGGAAGGGGAGAGGCGTGATCCGGACAGGCCAAAGGTTCGCTTGGGGTGATCCATCTGGCCAGGGTGGCATACAGCGTCGGCGGGTGAATGGGCTTGCCGATGTGGGCGTTCATCCCGGCTGCCAGGCAGCGCTCCTGATCGCCAGTCGTGGCGTTGGCGGTCATGGCGATGATCGGGATGGCACTCCATTCCGGGCGTTTCCGGATCGCCAGGGTCGCCTGGAATCCGTCCATGCGTGGCATTTGCAGATCCATGAGGATCCCGTCGCAACGTTCTGTCGCCAGGATCTCCAGCGCCGCGATCCCGTCTGGCGCCACGCGCGTGCGGACGTGGGCCATCTCCAGCAGTTCGCGCGCCACCTGCTGGTTGATTTCGTTGTCCTCGACCAGCAGCACGCACGCCCCGGCGATCCGGGCCATGACCGTCGGATCGTCTTCGGGGGTTTTGGCTTGCGGTTTCCGGGACGAGATGCCCAACGTCAGGGTGAATGCAAAGGTGCTCCCCGCGCCGGGTTGGCTTTGCAACTCCAGGTTGCCGCCCATCAACTCCACCAGCCGCTTGGAGATGGTCAGACCCAGCCCGGTGCCCCCGAAGCGGCGGGTCGTGCTGGCATCCGCCTGGGTGAACGGTTGGAACAATTGTTTGATTTCCTTTTCGTTCATGCCGATGCCGGTGTCTTGCACCCAAAAGCGGATGGTGGCACGTTGCCCGGAGTTTTCCAGAAGTTGCGCGCCGATGGTCACCTCGCCTTGCGGGGTGAACTTGACCGCGTTGTTGCCCAGATTGGTCAACACCTGTCCCAGCCGGAGCGGATCCCCCACCAGCATGGCGGGCAGGGCCGGATCGGCTTCCAGGGTGAGTTTCACCCCATTTTCGCCGGCCTTGATCGTCAGCACGGCCAGCAGGTTGCCGAACACCTCGTCCAGGGTGAAGTCGGTCTCCTCGACGAGCAGTTTTTCCGCGTCGATCTTGGAAAAGTCGAGAATGTCGTTGATGATGCCGAGCAGGGCATTGGCCGAGGCATGGATCTTGTCCAGATAGTCCTTCTGCTTGGCGGAGAGCGGGGTGCGCAGGCACAGGTGGGTCAAGCCGACGATGGCGTTCATGGGGGTGCGGATTTCGTGGCTCATGTTGGCCAGAAAAGTCGATTTGGCCTGATTGGCCCGCTCCGCAGCCTGCTGGGACTCCACCAGCAGGGTTTCCATGCGTTTGCGTTCGGTGATGTCCTGCACCGTGCCGGTCATGAGGATCGGTGCGCCGGCGTGATCCGTTTGGACCTCGCCGACCTCCATCACCACTTTTTCGCTGCCGTCGGGGAGTCGGATGCGGTGCTCCACCTGGTATGGGGTGTCGGGATTGCCCATGGCTTCGGCCACGGATCGGGTCACCTTTTCGTGGTCTTCGGGATGGACCATTTGCAGAAAGGAGGCGTAGGTGGGTTCGGTGGTCTCCTTGGAAAGTCCGAAGATGCGATAAATCTCGTCCGACCATGCGAGTTGCCCGGAGGCGATGTGCCATTCCCAGTGTCCCATGCGACCGATCCGTTGCGCCTTGTGCAACTGGGCGATGGCGCCCCCCAGTTGGGTGGCGTGGCGTTGCAGGTTGTAGGAGAGCAGGCCGACCGGATTGACAAGGCCGAAATGAATGATGGCGCGGAAAATCCACATGAAGGCCAGGAGTTTGCCCAGATGGCCGATCCAGTTGATGACATCGGCAAAATTCAGGTAGGCGGTGAAGGCGGCCTCGCTGAGGATGGTCAGCCACTGGGCAGCCTGGAGATTCAGGTAGAGATTGCGGTCCATCTTGCGCCGGTGGAGGTGCAAATGGAGGCTTCCCGCGAGCAAGGCCGCGATGATGACGAACTCCATGTGGACCTTGAAGGGCGTCAGCCCCTGGCCCGGCACGAAACAGACCGGAAACCAGTCGGTGACATAGACGGAAAACAGCCCGAGACCGGACACAAGCAGCCAGGCCGTCAGGGAGAGGGCGAGATTTTTCCGTCCGTTTGTCAGCCACAAGGGGGCGATCAGCAGGGCGAACGCCTGCATGGAGCGGGCCTGGATCCACAACTGGACCGCGTGATTGCCGTCGTCGCCCGGAATCAGTTCCAGCCCTTTGAAGGTGAGGGTATGGACGAAATCCAGCAGGCCGATGGCCACGAAGGCGGTGGAGAGAAATGGCAGAAAAAGGTTTTCCGACCAGCGGCGGGTATGCCAGCCCATGATGAAGATCCCCCCCGCCACCAGGATGGAGAAGAGTTCCACGATGGTATGAAACAGCAGATAGTTGAGGCTGGCGGTCAGCAGGAGCGCGGCGGAAACGAGCAGGGCGAGAATGACCATCCCTCGTGCTCCGGTCATCGCAGGACCCCGACCACCGCTCCGGTCATGAGGGTGGCGATGGTGCCCGAGAGGATCGATTTCATCCCCAGGGCGGCGATCTCCTCGCGTCGGGCGGGGATCATGGCGCCCATGCCGCCGATCAGGATGCCCAGGCTGCCCAGGTTGGCGAAGCCGCACATGGCATAGGTCATGATCAGGCGGCTGCGGGGGGAGAGGGCCTCCGGCGGGAGATTGGCGAGGTTGAGGTAGGCGATGAACTCGTTGAGCACGGTTTTGCTGCCCATGAGCATGCCGGCGGTGGGGGCTTCGCCCCAGGGGATGCCCATGAGCCAGACCACCGGGGCCATGCACCAGCCCAGGAGCCGTTCCAGGGTGATGGGGGCGCCGGCGAAATCGGGCAGCGTTGCCCCCAGGATGCGGTTGGCCAGGGCCACCAGGGCCACCAGGACCAGCAGCATGGCCAGGATGTTGATCAGCAGTTGGACCCCTTCGCTCACGCCTCGTGTGACGGCGTCCATGGCGGTGGCGTCCAGGCGGGGCGGGGAGTGAGCGCCGGCGGTGGGGGTGCCGCTGTCGGGGATCAGGATGAAGGCGGTCATGATGGCCGCCGGGGCGCTGATGATGGAGGCGGTGAGGATGTGGCCCATGGCATCGGGGAGGATCGGCGCCAAAATGGCGGCGTAGAGGGCCATCATCGTGCCGGCGATGGTGGCCATGCCGGCGGTCATCAGCGCGAAGAGTTCGCTGCGGCTCATGTTGGCCAGGTAGGGTTTGACCAGCAGGGGGGATTCCACCATGCCGAGGAAGATGTTGGCGGCAGCCCCGAAGCCCAGTGCGCCCCCCACGCCCATGGCGCGTTGCAGCAGGACGGCGAAGAGGCGCACCACCAGGGGCAGGACGCGCCAGTGGAAGAGCAGGGCCGACAAGGCGCTGATCACCAGCACCAGGGGCAGCGCCTGGAAGGCCAGGATGAAGGTGGAGGCGTGGGGTTCGACCGCAAAGGGTGGGTTGGCCCCTCCCAGATAGCCGAAGACGAAGGTGGTCCCGGCGCGGGTGGCCTCCATGAGGGTTCCCACCGCGTCGTTGAGCAGCAGAAAGAACCGTTGAAACATCGGGACCGAGAGCAGCAGCCAGGCAATGCCGATTTGCAGGAGCAGCCCGCTGATCACCACCCTCCAGGAGACCTCCCGGCGGCGTTCCGACAGCAGCCAGGTGATCCCGGTGAGCAGCAGCAGTCCGAACAGGCTGTGCAGATGCATGTCGGGTTTCCTTTTATCCGGTGTTGAAAAAAGCCGCGAGCAGGCGGACGAGATGGCCCCAATCCGTGGTCCCGGCGGTTTCCCGCAGGGAGTGCATGGCCCAGGTGGGCAGGCCCAGGTCCACGGTCGGGATGCCCAGTTGGGCGGCCAGGGTGGGGCCGACGGTCGAGCCGCAGGGCATGTCGGCGCGCACCGTGAACTCCTGGAGCGGAATGGCCTCGCCCAGGGCCAGCGCCTTGACGCGGGCGGCGGTGGTTCCGGAGGTGGCGTAGCGTTGGCCGGCGTGCTGTTTGACCACGATGCCGGCGTTGAGTTGCGGGGTGTGGTTGTCGTCCTGTTTGGCCGGGTAGTTGGGGTGGTAGCCGTGGGCGTTGTCGATGGAGATCAGCAGGGAGTTGGGCATGGCCCTGGCCAGCGTGACGGGATCCGGGTAGATGCGACCGAGCAGGGAGGTGAGAAAATTGCCCGTGGCCCCTGCCATGCTCAGGGAGCCGACCTCCTCGTGGTCGAACAGGGCGGTCATGGCGATGCCGGAGGCCGGGGCGGGATCGTGTCTGCCCAGGGCGGCGAGGATGGCTGTCACCGAAAGCAGGTTGTCCAGGCGCGCACCAACGATCCACTGGCCGTTCACCCCGGCCAGGGTGGCGGGCTGGGTGTCGTAGAGCGCCAGGTCCCATCCCAGGAGGCGTACCGGCATGGCATGGGGATCCTGGCGGGCGATTTCCTGTTCCAGACGTTCCAGAAAGGGACGGGCGGGATTGGTCTCGCCGGGGCCGTTCGGCGCGGCGAGCCAGGGCGCGGAGAGTTCCTCGTGGGGATTGATTTTCGTCTCGTCGTTGGCCGAGCGGTTCAGGTGGATGGCCAGATTCGGGATGCGGGTCACCGGTTCGGTCAGATCGATCAACTGGTGGTGCAGGCGTTGTGCGGCATCGAGGTAATCGATGCGTCCGGCCAGGGAGAGGTCCCGGTCGAACCAGGTGGCCAGGATGGGCGAGCCATAGACCGCCAGGTCGAGGAGCAGGTGATCCTTCTTGCGCTTGATCGGATTGGGTTTGACCTTGAGGGCCGGGCTGTCGGTATGGGCCGCGGTCAGCAGAAGGGGCAGAGGATGGCGGTCGTGGACGGGGAGGGTGAAGGCCGCCAGGCTGGTATCGTTGCGGGTGACCAGATAGCGACCTCCCGGTCGGAGCGTCCAGGCATCCTCTTCGCGCAGGGGTTGGAATCCCTGGCGGGTCAGGTGTTGCCGCGCTGCGCGCACCGCGTGAAAGGGGGTGGGCGAGGCGTTGAGAAATGGGATCGGATCGTCCATGTCGGCACAGGTCGCATCATTTCTGGGGTGGAAACTTTACATTTTAATGAAGAATCGGTTCGAATGCAAGCGCGCATGAACGGTCATGGCGACTGCTGATCGTGTTCCGTGGCAGGGTTCAGCCAGTTGTGCAGGCACTGCTGCAGAGCGTCCAGGGTGAAGGGTTTGGCCAAAAAGTCGCTCATGCCCGCTTCCAGACATGCGGTGCGGTTTTCCGACAGGACATCGGCGGTGAGCGCGATGATGGGGGTGGCATGGACGGGGTCGCGACCGGCCTCCAGTTGGCGGATGCGCCGGGTGGCGGTCATGCCGTCCATCTCCGGCATGTGACAGTCCATCAGGATCAGATCCCAGGGCCGGGTGGGGAATTGTTCCACCCCCTCGCGCCCGGTGACGGCGAACACGAAGCCGGTGATCGCCAGCGATTCCAGGGCTTCGGCAATGAACAGGCGGTTGACCGGATCGTCCTCGCAGATCAGGATCTGCAGCGTGCCGGGCAGAGTCGCCTCGGGAGCAACGCGCGGTTCCGGTCGGGTCGCGTCCCGCATGGCGATGGAAAAGCCGAACCGGCTGCCCTGGCCGGGCTGACTCTCCAGTTGCATCTCCCCGCCCATCAGTCGGACCAGGCGCGCGCTGATGGCCAGACCCAGGCCGGTCCCGCCGTATTGGCGCGCCGTGGCGGGAGTGGCCTGGGCAAAGGGTTGAAAGAGCCTGCCCCACGCCTCGGGCGCAATCCCGATGCCGGTATCCGCCACGCAAAACCGCACCCCGATCCCCTCCTGGGCCTCGTCCCGCCGGGTGACGGAGAGCACGATCTCCCCGCCACGGTTGGTGAATTTGACCGCATTGCTCACCAGGTTGCACAGAATCTGCCGCAGTCGACCCGGGTCGCCGGCCAGGGTCGGGGGCAGGCCGGGGTCGCGTTCCAGGCGCAGGGTCACTTCCTTGGCGGCGCATCCTGGTCCGTAGAGGTGCTCGATGTCACCAAGCAGCCCGTCCAGAGCGAACGGGATCTCCTCCAGTTCCAGATGGCCGGCCTCGATCTTGGAAAAATCCAGGATGTCGTTGATGACAGTGAGCAACCCTTGTCCGGAGTTGAGAATGGTCTGGGCAAAATGTTGGAATTTCTCCGGCAGGGGCGCGTTGGCGAGGATTTCGGCAAACCCCAGAATGCCGTTCAGGGGCGTGCGGATTTCGTGGCTCATCATGGCCAGAAAGGCGCTTTTGGCCCGATTGGCCTCGTCGGCTGCCTCCCGGGCCAGCACCAGTTCCAGGTGGTTGTGTACCCGTGCCTTGACGATGGCCGGGCGGATCGGTTTCACGATGTAATCCACCGCCCCCAGGGCCAGACCCATGGCCTCCTCCTCCTTCTCCTCCAGGGAGGTGATGAAGATGATCGGAATTTTCCGGGTGACGGGATCCCCTTTCAGGATTTTGCACACCTCATGGCCGGTCATCCCCGGCATCATGATGTCGAGCAGGATCAGGTCAAAATGTCCGGCGCGGGCGATCTCGACGGCATCCGCCCCGCAGGTCGCCACGGAGATCTCGCAATCGTCGGTAAAGATCCCAGCCAGGGCTTCGATGTTGGCGGGCAGGTCGTCCACGATGAGG
This sequence comes from Magnetococcales bacterium, assembly GCA_015231915.1. GTDB lineage: Bacteria > Pseudomonadota > Magnetococcia > Magnetococcales > Magnetaquicoccaceae > Magnetaquiglobus. Next base: position 78,451 of record JADGAR010000009.1, on the reverse strand, counting down.
AGTCTGGGTTTGTCGGGGGGTGCGGACATCGTGAGTCAATCAGCGGGAGCGGCGGATGGTTTGCAGAATGCGCCGCAGGGGTTCCTGGGCGGACTTGAAATCGAAACGGGTCAGATGGTGCTCCAATTGCTCCAGGGGTTCCCGGATGGCAGAAGCCCATGGCCGGGCGCGAATCACCTCCAGGGTGGCGCGTGCCTTGAAATCGTTGGCCTGAATGAAACCCTCCAGCTCTTTCAGCAGGGAGGCGATGGCCTCCGGGGCCTCGGCGGGAATGGTGGCGGACTCCTCATACGCCTCCGGTTGCCGGGTCTCCAGGGTGCCGAGGGACTCCTGCAGCCGTTGCAGCGTGTTGTCGAAGACCTTCAGCAGCGCTTCCAGATCCCCGCGTTTGTCCTCGCGAATGGCGGTTTCCAGCGCCTGAATGGATTGGGACAAAGGTTCTGCCGACAAGGTGGTCGCCAGTCCCCGGATGGTATGGGCCAGCCGCAGGGCGTTCTCCCGGTCGCCTTGCCGTTTGCCGGTCACGCAGGCGCGCATCTGGCCGCTGGCCCGTTCGAAATCCTCCCGCGCGGCCAGCAGGACCCGGCGGGCGCTGGCATGGTTGCCGTTGAAACGCCGCAGACAGGCCCCCACGTCGATGCCGGGCAGAATGGCGGGCAGTCGGTGGCTGCTTTCCAACTCCGACGTTCCCCGGAGCGTCACCGCCAGGCTGCCCGGTCGCTCCCCGGCAGGCAGCCAGGCGAGCAGCGTCTGATAGAGTCGCGTGGCATCGATGGGTTTGGCGAGGTGGTCGTTCATGCCGGCCTCGAGGCTTTTCTCCCGGTCGCCCACCATGGCATGGGCGGTCATGGCGATGATCGGCACCTCCCGGTGGGCCGGGTCGGCCCGCAGGATGCGGCAGGCGGTCAAACCATCCATCACCGGCAGTTGGATATCCATCAATACGAGGTCGTAGGCCGTCTTGCCCAGCATGGCGATCGCTTCCTTGCCATTGTGGGCCACGTCCATGACGATCCCCACGTTTTCCAGCATCTCGCGGGCCACCTGTTGATTGACCTGGTTGTCCTCGACCAGCAGCACCCGCGCGCCGCCGATGCGCTGTACATATTCCGAAAACAGGATGGGATTGGCTGCCGCCCGTGGGGTGGCGGACTCCTCCTGGTCGAACAGTTCCATGATGAGATCGTACAGGGGCGCGCTGCCGACCGGTTTGTGGAGCCTGCCGTCGATGCCGGCGACGGCTGCCAGGTTGGCGACCTCTGCCTCCTGTTGTTGGGTGACGAGCAGAATGATCCGCGGTTGAGGATGCACGGTCTGGTGCCGGTAGATGGCCTGGATCTCCCGCGCGGTCCCGATGCCGTCGGGCTGGGGCATGCCCTGGTCGAGAATCACCAGGCCGAAGGGTTTGTCCTCGGCCAGCCCCTTGCGCAGGGCGGTCAGGACCTCCGGGCCGGATGCGGCGGCATGGGCGTTGAGGCCGAAGGATTGCAGGGTCTTTTGCAGTGCGGTGCGGGTCGGTGGGGTGTCATCCGCCATCAGGGTCCGCAGGTTGCGCAGCGCCTTCGGAACCGTCAGGCCGGTCCCGCCGGCCAAGGTGCGCAGCCGCAGGCGGGCCGTGAAACGAAAGACGCTGCCCTGCCCCGGAATGCTCTCCGCGCGGATGCGGCCTTGCAGCATCTCCACCAGTTGTTTGCTGATCGCCAGACCCAGCCCGCTGCCGCCGTGGCGGCGCGCCGTGGCCACGTCTCCTTGCTGGAAGGGCTGAAAGAGCCGTTCCGTCTGTTCCTCGGTCATGCCGATTCCGCTGTCCCGCACCGAAATCTCCAGCGTGATCCTGCCATCCTTTTCGTCCACCGTCTTGACCGACACCTCGATGGCCCCCTGCTGGGTGAACTTGATGGCATTGCCGATGAGGTTGCTCAAAATCTGTTCGAGACGCAGGGGATCCCCCGTCAAACCGAGATGCAACTCGCGCGAGGGATGGACCACCAGATCCACGCCGCTTTCCGAGACGGGTTGCCGGAACAGCTCCATGAGGTGATCGAGCAGGTCACGCAACAGAAAATCGGTCTCGATCAGTTCCAGTTTGCCCGCCTCGATCCGGGAGTAGTCCAGGATGTCGTCGATGAGGCGCAGCAGCGATCGGGATGCCTGGGTGATCTGCAGCAGATAGCCCTTGATCCTGGGCACGGGGTTGGCGTGCAGCGCCAGATCGGTCAGGCCCATGATCGCGTTCATGGGGGTGCGGATTTCGTGGCTCATGGCCGCCAGAAAGCGGTTCTTGTCCTGACTGGCCAGCCTGGCGGCCAGCAGTTGCGCCTCCTGTTCCCGGAGGGTCTCCTGGGCCTGCTTGTAGGCGCCGATCTCCCTGGCGACCAGGATCACCGAAACGACCACCTTGTTTTGATCCGTGAGAAAGGAGCCGGTGACGAGCACGGGGAGTCGTTCGCCCTGCTGCGTGATCAGGGTGGTTTCGATGTTGCGCGCCGCGCCGCTCTTGAGGAGCGCTTGCGGGTTCTCCTCGTTGACGAACAGATGCGAATCCTTGAGGACGAGACGCACCGAACGACCGATCAGGACCGTTTTCGCATAGCCCAGCGCCTCCGGGCGGTTGATTCTTTCGATATCCCCCTTCGGGGAACAGACGATGATGATGTCGTTGATGGAGCCGAGGAGTTTGTCCAGTTGGCGGGCGGCGCGGCCCAATTCGTTTTCCCGGTCCTCCACGCGGATGCGTTTCTGCTCGAAGGCGTGGAACAGCGAAAAGAGGACGCTGGCCAATTGACCGATTTCGTCCTTGCTGTTCATGGGCAGATCCATCTTGAATTTGCCGGTCTGCCCCACCGAGATGGCCGCATCCCGCAGCAATTCGATGGGCCTGGCGATCCGTTTCGTCAGCAGGAGGGTCAAAAGCAGGGCGATGAGCAGGGAACCCGCCGTCAGATACCAGCCCAGGCGGGTGTGGCTCTCCATGAGGCGCCGGATGGTCTGGATGTGCCCGGTCAGCTCCTGCCGTTCGTGCGTAAACAGATATTCGCACAGATCGTGGCTCCTGGCGAAGAGCGGTTCCAGTTCCCCGGTGAAAAAGGCGAAACGTTTTTCGGGATCGACGGTCCTGCCGGTGGCGGTTTCGATGTCCAGGATGAGCTGTCTGGCAATGGAGTTGATGGCCGCGACGGCTTCCGCCAAGGCATGCACCTGCTCCTGATGCGTGGGGGCCGCCGGATCGAGTTCCCGCAGGCGGCGGAGCCGCTCTTCCCACTGGGAGAGGGTGTTTTGCAGCCGTTCGCCGTTGTCGCGGATGGTTGTGATCCGTTGCGCGATCTCCCGTGTCATCGGGCCATTCTGGTCAGGGTTGACCAGGGAGGAAGCGACCATGATGGCACGGATGGCGGCATGGGTCTCCTCCAACCGCATGGTGACCTCCGTGGTCTGGCGGAGGGTTTCGATCTGGAGGGTGGTCAATTGCTCGATGCTCCGTTCCACGTCGTCGTGCGGACGGTTTGCGAGCCACCCCATGGCCGCAGCGAAAATGGCGACGGAAAGCAGGGAGGCGAGCAGTTTGAGCCTGATCCTCATGGATCGTTTCTCCAGGCGATTGAACACGGTGGCAGCATTGCAGGGTCTGCAATCGGGAACCATTTGTCAAGTGCGTCATGAGCGCATTTTTTGCCCCTTTGGCGAAAAATGCAAAAAAAATTTTTTCGCCCCCAATGTTTCAGGTTCGGTTCACGTTGCCCGGCTAGACTCCTTGCACAAGGGGTCGGGATATCGGCCCCGTGGGAGGGTTGCCATCGTTAGCTATCGCCAAGAAGGAGGTTGCACATGCATTACGACCGTTTCACCCGATTGCTGCATTTGTTGTTGGCCCTGGGGATCAGCGTGGAATTGCTCCTGGCTGCGGTCATGGTCCACCCCAAGCCGGGGCGCGCCGGAGATGTTTTTTATGCGCTGCACGCGAACCTGGGCCAGATGATCCTGGGGGTGTTGCTGGTGCATTGGCTCTGGTCCCTGGCGCGTCCGGGGCGGCGGCCCTTCGCGCTGCTTGTGCCATGGTTTTCCGGTGAGCGCCGCCGGGCGGTGTGGAGCGATCTTGGTCGGCATCTCGTCCATGCCCGGCAGGGGCGGCTGCCCCCGGACGAGGGGGAACCCGCTCCTCTGGCCGGTGCGGTGCATGGGGCCGGATTGCTGGTGGCCACCCTGATGGGCGGCAGCGGGATCGTCCTGCTGGTCGTGGACCCAGGCTTGGCCAGTCGCGGCTGGGCGCATGCCCTCAAGGAGTTTCACGAGGCCATGGGTCCGCTGATGTGGGGCTATCTGGCGGCGCACGCCCTCATGGCCGTGATGCACCGGCTGGCCGGTCATCCCGGAGTGAGGCCTATGGTCCGGGTGTGGGAGAAATCGGGAGCAGCGGCATGAGCACGCTTGGGGTCGTGCTGGTCTGGGATCCCCTGGTGCGCTGGTTCCATTGGCTGCTGGTGGCGAGCGTGGCCACCGCCAGCCTGACGGGGGGCGGGGGAATGCGCTGGCATGTGGTGAGCGGCTGCACGGTGATCGGTTTGGGTGTGTTCCGTTTGGCCTGGGGTTTCCTGGGCAGCCAGCACGCCCTGTGGCGGGATTTCGTCCGCAGGCCGGGGGAGGTGGTCGCCTATTTGCGTCAGGTGGTTGCCGGACATCCCGTTCGCTTCCAGGGTCACAATCCGGCGGGTGGCATCATGGTGGTGCTGTTGCTGGTCACCGCCACCGGCTGCGCCCTGGCGGGGCTGATCCTGTATGGAGTCGGGGAGTTCGCCGGCCCGTTTTCCGGATGGGCCGGTCTGCCGACTCCGGAAGCGGTGGGGTGGTTGCAGCAGGGGCATCGCCTGCTTGCCAGGGCTTTGTTGATCCTGATTGCCCTGCATTTGGCGGGGGTGATCCTCACCGGGTGGCAACATCGGGAGAATCTTGTCAAGAGCATGGTTACCGGGAGGAAGGCTTTATGAAAAAAATCATTGTCGTGATCGGTCTGCTGCTGGCCCCAGGCGTGGCCGGGGCTGCCACGCTGGAGGCGTTGCTGGCCGGATACCGGAGCGAGGGCGCCGGGCCGTTCCTGGCGGAACGGGGGGCCGAACTGCTGCTCCGGGAAATCCCCGGCGCCACGGAAGGAACGAGTTGTGCCGCCTGTCACACCAGGGATCCCAAACAGTCGGGCCGGCATGTCAAGACCGGCAAGCCCATCGAACCGTTGGCCCCCGCGGTCAATCCGGAGCGGTTCACGGATCCGGCCAAGGTGGAAAAATGGTTCCTGCGCAACTGCAAGGGGACCCTGGGCCGGGTCTGCACCCCCCAGGAAAAGGGGGATTTTCTGCAATTTCTGTCAACACTGCGTTAGGAGTATGCTATGATGAGTCACGAACGCTTACGGTTGGGCATCGTGTTGTTTCTGGTGTGCGTGGGAGGGGCGTTTTCCCTGGGGGTGGCGGCTTCGAGCCGGGAGGGGGCGGTGGCTCCGGCGCGGGATCCCCTTTATGTGGCGGAGTGCGGTTCCTGTCATTTCGCCTATCCGCCCGGTCTGCTGCCGGCCCGTTCGTGGGAACAAATGATGAACGGTCTGGAGCGTCATTTCGGCGAGAACGCCGAGGTCTCCGGCGCGACCGGCAAGGCCTTGCAAAGCTATCTCGCCGCCAACGCCGCCGACCGGGCCGGCGAGGGGAAGGCGCGGAAATTCCTCGCTTCCGTGCGTCCCGGGGAACTCCCGGAGCGGATCACGACCACCCGGTATTTCGTCAACAAGCATCGGGAGATCCCCCGGCACTTCTGGGAAAAGAATCCCGCGCTCGGTTCCTTGAGCCGCTGCGAGGGGTGTCACGTTCGGGCGGATCAGGGGTCGTTCGATGAACATGAAGTCAGGATACCGGGTGTTGGCCGCTGGGAGGATTGACCGGTGGCTGGGGGTGGCGCTGCTCGTCTGCGCGCTGCCCCTGTACGCCGGCGAGGAGGGCGACCTGGATCACGAACTGGCGCGACGCCTGGTCGGATCCGGGGCCATCCTGCCACTGGAGCGGATCCTGGAGCGCCATCCGCAACTGCGGGAGGGGCGCCTGCTGGAGGTGGAACTGGAGCGCAAGCACGGACGGATGGTCTACGAGATCGAGGTGGTACACCCTTCCGGAGATGTGGCAAAATATCATTTCGACGCCGGGTCCGGGGAACTGTTGAAAAAACGAACCAGGGAGGATTGAAACCGTGCGGCTGTTGCTGGTGGAAGACGATGCGGATCTGGCCGCCTCCCTGGCCGGGGGCCTGAGCCGGGCCGGGTTTGCCGTGGACCGGGCGCAAGACGGCATCGAAGCCGAATATCTGGGGGACGAGGAGCCATACGACGTGGTGGTGCTCGACCTGGGTCTGCCCGGTCGGCCCGGCCTGGAGGTGCTGCGCAACTGGCGCAGGAAGGGCAACAACCTGCCGGTGCTGATCCTGACCGCCTGGGATGCCTGGCACGAACGGGTGGACGGTTTTCAGGCCGGGGCGGACGACTATCTGGGCAAGCCGTTCCACCTCCAGGAACTGATCGCCCGCCTGAACGCCCTGACGCGCCGCAGCCGTGCCCGTCCGTTGGGGGAGTTGACGGTGGACGGGCTGCGGCTGGACGAGACGCGGCAGAAGGTGGTACTCCCATCCGGGGAGGAGCGGGATCTGACCGGCACCGAATTCCGCTTGTTGCGCTATTTCATGCTGCATCCGGATCAGGTGCTTTCCAAAACCCGTCTGACCGAGCATGTGTACGAATACGACGAGGACAAGGACAGCAACGTGATCGAGGTCTACATCAAGCGTTTGCGCGCCATCGTGGGACACGAGCGGATCGTCACCCGGCGTGGCCAGGGATATCGTTTGCAAGGCGCCCTGGGTGGGCGGGAATGAACGGGTTCTGGAACGGGTGCAAGCTGGCGGTCGGTTTTGTGCTGGGGCTGCCGTTCCTGGTGTTGTTGCTGCCCTTGTGGTTCGTGTACGCCTGGAGCGAGCGCCGCGCCGGGCGACCGGATCCCGTGCCCCCCTGGAGGTTCCTGACGCCCGGTGAGCCATCGCAGGCGCGGATGGAAGCCCCTGGCGGGAGTCCCCTGGCCGTGGCGGGGGGTGCGGGCAGGGTGGCGCTGGTGACGGGGGGCGGGAAGCGGCTGGGGGGGGCGGTCAGCCGGGATCTGGCGGCCTTGGGGTATCGGGTGGGGGTGTTGTTTCATCAGGACCGGGCGGCGGCGGAGGCGTGTGTCGCTGCCATCCGCCAGGCGGGCGGAGAGGCCGAGGCGTTGGGGGTCGATCTGACCGACCCTGGGCGCATGGATGGCTGCCTGGACGAGGCGGAGCGTCGCCTGGGGGGAGTGCCGGAGGTGCTGGTCAACTGTGCCGGGCTGCTGCTGCCCACCGATCCGGTGGCGCCGGACTGGGAGGAGATGAGCGCCGTGTTGCGGGTGAATCTGCAGGGGCCGTTGTGGTTTGCCATGCGGGTGGCGCGGCGCATGACCGCTGCCGACAAGCCGGGTCTGATCGTGCAGGTGTGCGACATCTGGGGGGAGCGTCCCCTGGCCGGGCATGCGGCCTACAGCGCGGCCAAGGCGGGTCTGATCATGGGCACGCAGGCTTTGGCGCGGGAGGTGGGGCCGGGGGTGCGGGTGAACGCCATCGCTCCGGGCGCGATCCTGCCGCCGGAGGAGGAGTCCGGCCCGCTGGCCGAGGGGTTTCGCAAAATGCTGGGCCGGACCCCCCTGGCGGCCCATGCCGGTCCGGAGGCCGTGGTGTTGGCGGTGCGTTATCTGCTGGGCGCCCGTTTCGTCACCGGGGAGATTCTGCACGTGGACGGGGGGAGGCGTTTGCAGTGAACGGGGATGTCCGCCAGGCCAGGGAGCGGGCATTCGCCCTGCATGCCGCAGGAGACCCGGTCGCGTCGCTTGCGGTCGTGAACGTGCTGCTCGCTTGCGACCGGAGCGATCCGTATCTTTTGAATCTGGCGGCGACCTGCCTGCGGGAGTCGGGGGATCCTGCCGGGGCCGAGGCGATGTGGGTGGAGGCGTTGCGCATCCATCCCGGATTGGCGGGGGTGTGGATCAATCTGGGCAACCTGTGGGCCGAGGCCGGGGCGTTCCGGGAGGCGGAGGATGCGCTCCGGGAGGCGTTGCGTCTGGCCCCGAAGCTTGCGGATGCCTGGTTCAATCTGGCGATTCTCCTGGTCGAAACCCGCAGGCCGGACGAGGCGGAAAGCGCCTATCGCCGCGTGCTGGAGTTGCAACCCGACCATGCGGACGCTGTTTACAACTTGAGTCTGCTTCTGTTGTCCCATGGCCGTTTCCAGGAGGGGTGGCCGCTGCACGAGGCCCGTCATCATCCGGCCAAGAGCGCCCGGCAGAGCCATCCCATCGCGGCGGCGTTTCCCATGTGGCGCGGCGAGGATCTGACGGGAAGATCCCTGCTGGTGGTCCCGGAGCAGGGGTTCGGGGATCAGATTCAGTTCTGCCGGTATCTCCCGGAGTTGAAGGCCAGGGGGGTGGCCCGTCTCACTTGCGCCGTGCATCCCTGGTTGCGGGAGTTGTTCGCCACCCTGGACGGGGTGGATGCAGTGGTGGAGGCCGGAGGCGACTATCCGGAGCACGACTACTGGACCTTTCCCTTGTCCATTCCCCGCCATCTGGGCGGGGCCATTCCGGCGCGGCTGCCTTATCTGCGTGTCCCGGAGGGGCGTTCGGCCCGGCTGGGTGCGCTGGAAAATCACATCCGGGTTGGCCTGGTTTGGAAGGGATCGCCGACCAATCGCAACGACAGCAACCGCTCCATTCCTTCCTTGCGGGTGTTGTCCCCCTTGTGGGCCGTGTCCGGCATCTCCTGGTTTTCTTTGTGCAAGCAAGGGGAGCGGGAGGAACTTCCCGCCGGGCAGCCGTTGACGGACCTGAGCGGTACGTTGCGGGATTTTGCCGATACGGCGGCCATCATCGCCGGGTTGGACCTGGTGATCGCCGTGGATACCGCTGTGGTGCATCTGGCGGGTGCGTTGCAAAGACCGTGCTGGGTGATGCTCTCCGCGCTGGGGACGGATTGGCGCTGGATGCACGAGCGGGACGACTCCCCCTGGTATCCCGGCTGCGTGCGCCTGTTTCGCCAGACCCGGCCCGGGGATTGGTCCGACGTGGTCGTGCGGGTGGCGGATGCCTTGCGTTGTCTGGTGCGTGTTGCGGAGCATTGACCGTGTCCGCCGCTCCCTCCCTGCAAAAACGCCTCGCCTTCGGTCTGACCCTGGCGCTGGTGGTGGTGATGGCCTGCCAGTGGGGGGTGGCGAGCCTGACCATCCGGCATCTCACCCAGGCCTATGTGGAATCCCGTCTTGTTCATGACGCGGAGAGCCTGCTGGCCGCCCTGGATCCGACCGGGCCGCAGCTCAATCCCGCCCGCGTGGCGACCATGTACGCCCGGCCCTGGTCCGGCCACTATTTCTGGATCCGGGTTGGCGACACGGTCCTGCGCTCCCGCTCCCTGTGGGATGCCGATCTCACCTTCCCGGAGGATCCGGAAGGCCGGGAGGTGGTGATCACCGCCAACGCGCCTCGTTCCGGGAGCATGCTGATTCTGGTCAGGCGTTATGTCAAGCAGGATACCCCGGTTCTCATTGCCGTGGCGGAGGAGATGAGCGACTTCGACCGGAATGTGCGGATGCTGCAGGTGGGCTTCGCCGGAATTTCGCTGGTGGCCATCGTCCTGCTGCTGGTGTTGCAGAGGCGGTTGCTGCGGCGCGCCCTCCAGCCCCTGGATGCCGCCGGCGGGGAGGTGCGGCGTCTGGAACGGGGCGAGGTCGCAACCCTGTCTCTGGCTGGGGCGCCAGGGGAGATTCTCCCTTTTCTGGAGGCGATCAACCGGTTGCTGGCCACCCTGCAGGCGCGGCTGGAACGCTCCCGGCAGGCCGCCGGCAACATGGCCCATGCCATCAAGACCCCCTTGACCCTCCTGATGCAGCTTGCCGAGAGCCGGGAACTGGAGGCGCATCATGAGTTGCGCGGCAAGTGCGTCGCGCAGGTCGAACGGATTCGCGCCATCACCTCGCGGGAGTTGAAGAAGGTCCGGCTTTCCGGTGGGCAGGGGCCGGCCCGGCATGTGGATGCCACGCGGGAGTTGACCGGCCTGGCGGAGGCAATGCGGCGGATGCATCGGGCACGCGGGCTGGGGATCGAGGTGCGTCTGCCCCCGGAGCTTGTCGTGCGGATGGATCGGGAGGACCTGTTGGAGTTGGCCGGCAACCTGCTGGACAACGCCTGCAAATGGGCCAGGGAGCGGGTCGTGCTGACCGTGACGGGCGGCGAGGCCTGGCGTCTCCAGGTGGAAGACGACGGTGCGGGTTGCGCACCGGAACATCATGCGCGGATCCTTGAGCGTGGCGAACGCGCGGACACGGAGACCGCCGGCCAGGGGATCGGTCTGGCGGTGGTGGCGGAGATCGTCGCGGATTACGGGGGCAGACTGGAACTGGGGGTCTCCGGGGAACTGGGGGGGTTCCGGGTGGTGGTCCTGTTTCCGGCGAGTCAGCGGGCGCCCGGAAAGGAGAGCAGCGAGTCCTGAATGCGGGCATAGAGTTCCCTGGTCCAGGGCACGCGGGCCACGGGTTCGATCTCCTTGTGCCGGCGCAGGTCATAGGGGGAGATGATCACCTGGATGTTCTCCTGTCCGGACAGGGCGGTCAGGACGAACAGTTCCTCGATGGCCCGGTCGCCCAGGGCGATGCAGCCGACCGAATAACTGTCCCCGTGAATGAAGATGTCGCCGCCCAGATCCTTGCGGCGGTCGGCGATGGCCATGGCGCGGTCGTATTCGTTGGGGTAGTCCAGCTTCATGGAGAGGTGGTAGGAACTCTCCGGATTAAGAAAAGTGATACGATAGATCCCTTCTGGAATCTGGCGGTCGCCCTGTTTGCGTTTGGGGCCGAGTTCCCCGCTGAAGGCGGTGAAGGGATAGTTCTTGATCCAGCGCGGGGATTTACCGGGTTCTGCGCCCCACAGTTCCAGGCGGCGTTCCTGCTTGAAGGCGAGCAGGGCCAGGCGGGGAGGGGGGAAGGGGAGACCGGCGGATTCGAAGGCTGCGGCCATGCGGGTGCGAACCGCGTGGTGGTAGATGCGCACGGTGCGCACGACCTCGCCCGGCTGTTTGGCCAGTTCGTTTTCACGGAACTGGGGCGGGGGAGGGGAGGCGGGGTGTTCCAGTGTGACGCTCATCTCCGTGGGCGGATAAAGGTCGACAGGTGCCCGGCCAGTTGGAGCGGGCATGCAGGCGGGCAGCGCGGCCACCGCGAGGAGCAGTGCGTTCCGCCAGAGCAGGCATTTTATTGGTTGTGTGGTCATGTTGTCCCGTGCCATCGATGCCGATTGATCGCATGGGGTTTAAGCAATTGTTATGCCATCTATATTATTCCATGGGGATGGGGACCCAGCCGGGATGGTCGAAGTGGCGACCGTACAGGTCCAGGGCATGCACCACCTTGGCCGCTCCAGAGGCCTGGAGCACCGAATCCTGCATGGCCACCGCGCCCTGAATGATCTCGCCGAGCACGATGTGCAATTGGGCGTCGGCTTCCGGGGAGAGTTTGCACTGCTTGATGATCCGATCGACGTGCCCGTGGAGCTTGTGGGCCAGGGCCGTATACTGTTTGGGCTTCTGGGTGCCGGCATGAATGCGGGGCAGGGCCTCCTGGATATTGTGCTGGATGAGTTCCATGCCTTTGCGCAGTGGGGGATCGGTCGCCCAGGGTTTGCCCTGGTTCAAGGTCAGGCGGGTGGCGGCTTTCGTCTGATCGCCGTGCTGGTCATGATCGAGGGCGGACCAGGCGGTCTGGGTGAAACCAAAGAGCGGTACAACGACCGCCAGCAGGCGAAGCGAACGAAACAATGCGGACATGGCGGACCTCCGGCGCTCAGGGGAACATGCAATCGGTGCAGGATACATGTGTTTTTGCCCTGATGCAAACCTTATGAACAGATTGTTACCCGCGCTCAGAATGCGACTTCCGAACGCGGTTTCCAGGCCCGTGCGAGTTCCTGGGCGCGGGCGAGTTCGGCCTGGTTCATGCGGCCCGCCAGGCTGTCCCGTTCCCGGATGGCGTTTTCGTCCCCCTGCGCGGCGGCCAGGTTGAGCCACATGTAGGCCGCGACGTTGTCCTGTCCCACCCCGTGGCCGTGGCGAAACATCATGCCGAGGTTGAACTGGCCGGCGGCCAGTCCCAGTTCGGCGGCCTTGCGGAACCAGGTTTCCGCCTCCTTGTAGTCCTGGAGCACCCCGCGTCCCCGTTCGTGGAGCAGGCCCAGGTTGTTCATGGCCACGGCGTTGCCGTCTTGCGCGGCGTCCTGGTACCAGCGGAGGGCATCCGGGAAGGATTGCGGAACCCCGAGGCCCTGTTCGTGCATCAGTCCCAGATTGCTCTTCGCCTCGCCGTCGCCGGTTGCGGCGGCCTTGCGCAGCCAGCGCAGCGCCTCCTGGTAGTCCTGCGGCACGCCCTGGCCCTTCTTGTAGAGCATCGCCAGATGGAAATAGGACTTGACGTACCCCTGTTCGGCGGCCTGACGCAGCCAGCGGACGGCCTCATTGGCATCCCGTGGCCCCCCCTGGCCCTGCTCGTACATCAGGCCGAGGTTGTGTTGGGCGACCGCGTTGCCTTGATCCGCCGCCTTCTGGAACCATTTGCGCGCCGCCTCCAGGTCACGGTTGATCCCCTTGCCGTTGTAGTAGAGCAGGGCGAGGTTGTTCTGTGCGGCGGCATCCCCCTGTTCCGCGTCCATGCGGACTTGACGATACATCTGATCGAAGTGGTCTGGGGATGCGGCATCGCCGTGGGAGGCCGTGAGCAGAAGCATGGCGAGCAGCAGGCTGGGGAGAAGCAGGGGATGGGGTTGCATCGCGGTTCTCCTGGCTGGTGAACAGAGAATGGTCATGTGAGGTAAGGATGATTGTGTCGCGTCAGGACGCGAATGGCAAGTGATATGTGTTGTCCGATGCGCTTCCTCGCGGAATGGTGACGGTGACCTCCAGGCCCCCCTCTGGCCGGTTGCGCAAGGTCAGCTCGCCCTGATGGGCGCGGACGATGTTGTGGGCAATGGAGAGACCCAGACCAGCCCCGCCGGTGAGACGGTTGCGGGAATCCTCCATGCGGACGAACGGCGCCAGCATGCGGGCCATCTCCGCCTCCGGGATGCCGGGGCCGTCGTCGGCGATGGTCACCACCAGCCGGTCACCGTGCAGACTGGCCCGCACCCTGGCGCGCTTCCCGTACTTGACGGCGTTGTCGATCAGGTTGACCAGGCAACGCTTGAAGCCCTTGCGCATCAGTGGAAACGGCTCTGTCACCTCGCAGGTCGCCTCCACCTCCTGGCCCAGCTCCTGACAGATCCCCGCCAGCTCCTCCAACAGGGAGGGGATGTCCACAAGGCGTTTTTCCTCCATGCCTTCCATGCCCTGGATGTAGTCCAGCGCGGCGTTGGTCATGCCCTCCATTTCCGTCAGGTTGGCCAGCAAGGCGTCGCGTCCCGTGCCCTCCGGCATCATCTCCACCCGCAGGCGCATCCGGGTCAGGGGCGTGCGCAAATCGTGAGAGATGGCGGCCAGAATGTGGGAGCGCTCCTGGAGGTGGCGGACCAGGCGCGCCTGCATGGCGTTGAACGCCCGCACCACCTGGCGGACCTCGATGGTGCCGAACTCCTCCAGGGGCGGGCGCCGCACATCCCCGCCCAGGGTGCGGGCCGCTTCGGCCAGCCGGGCCAGGGGGCGGGTCACCAGTCGCGAGGCCAGGGCGGCCAGGGCGAATACCACGATGAAGAGAATGAGCAGCGACCACAGCAGATGCCACGGCCAGGTGAACACCTCTTCCGGCAGGTGATTGTGGAATTCCGCCCAGCTCCCGTCCGCCAGACGGACCCGCGCCACGAAGGAGATGCCCGTCGGATAGCGTGCGGCCATCCCCCATCCGCGGCGCCAATGATGCGGAGGACCGGCCCGCCCCGCATGGGGGAACGGCGGCGTTCTCCAACGCTCGTCCGGAGGAAAGGCCTCGTCCCGGAGGTCCGTCACCGCCACCTGGAGAGGCCGACCGTCTCCGAGGAACCGTTTCAGCACCCCCTGGACGAACGCGGCCCGCTCATCCTGGGCCGGCATTTCCTTCGTGTCCGGGGCTTGCGCCAGCAAGTGGACGTACTGCCAGGGGGAGTCCAGGATGGCGATGATCTTTTCCCGCTCGGCGCGTGGCAGCGGGTCGAGCACCCGCACGATGGCCGCCAGCCGGTACGCGGTCTGGAGTCCGCCCACGTTGGAGAGGGCGCTCGTCCGGTCGTGCAGATGGATCGCCGCGCTGGCCAGCAGCGCCAGCGTCACCCCCGCGAAGAGGATCCATGCCAGTTGTCCCGTCAGGGAACGGGGCCAGGGGGGGCGCCAGCGGCTCATCGCTCCTCCACCGGACCCGTCAGCATGTAGCCCTTGCCCCAGACCGTGCGGATGATGCGCGGCTCTCTGGGATCCTCGCCGAGGCGTCGTCTGACCCGTCCCACCTGCACGTCGATGCTGCGTTCGAAAATGGAGGATTCCCGGTTGCGGTAGGCCTCCATGATGCGGTCGCGGTTCAGCACCTCGTTGGGGTGGCGCAAAAAGGCCAGCAGCATGATGAACTCCCCGGTGGTCAAGGTCACGTCCACCCCGTCCGGTGAGGTCAGTTGCTGTGCCCTGACCTCCAGGGTCCAGCCGGAGAAGCGGTATTCCCGGATCTCCCGTGGCCGGCTGGAGCGCGGCATGGCGCGGGCGCGGCGCAGAACGCTGTGGATGCGCGCCAGCAGTTCCCGAGGGCTGAAGGGTTTTCCCAGATAATCATCGGCTCCCATCTCCAGGCCGACGATGCGGTCGGTTTCGTCGTGCCGGGCGGTGAGCATGATCACCGGAATGTCCGCCGTTGCGGGTTCCAGGCTCAGTCGTTTGCACAGCGCCAGGCCGTTCTCGCCGGGCAGCATCAGGTCCAGGATGATGATGTCGATGGCATTGTCGCCTTGCAGGGCGGCCCACATGGCCGGGCCGTCGGCCACGGCCCGCACCTGGCAGCCGTTTCCTTCCAGGTATTCCCGCAGGAGTTCCCTGGTCTCGGTGTCGTCTTCCACCACCAGGACCCGATCCGTTTCCGGCATGTTTTTCCCCAGTTTCAATTGATTGATAATAGGTAAAAAATCAGCAAGAGGCCAGGACAGCTTAACAAGCCTGGTTCCTGTCGGTCAAGTCCGGGATTGTGACACGGATGTGACGGATGGCGGATTTTGTGAGTTGAATATGACAAAAAACAGGTCGTTATCGCAAACTTTTTACAATAAAATGCTTTACAGTGCATTATTTTATCCATAAATTGAGAGCCAGGCACAACTTGCGCACAACCAATGGAGGAAAACATGAACGGATCATTGCACGCACGCATGCCGCGTCTGGTCGCGGCGCTGGCCTTGGCACTGGGCCTGTCCTGGGCAGGGGAGGGGTTCGCCCATGGCATGGGGATGGGACCGGGCATGGGAGGCGGCTGGATGCCAGGCGCACCCGTGGGGTGCGCGCCGTATGCCTCCGACCTCAAGACCCGTCTGGGCATCACGCCGGAACAGGAGAAGGCCTGGCAGGCATATGAACAGGCGGTCCAGTCGCTGACCAACCTCCGTGCCGAAAAACACGCGGCCATGTGGGGGAGCATGACGCAATCGCCAACCGATCGGGAGGCAACGCATCTGGCGTTCATGGAACGCATGCTCGCCGGGAAAAAGGCGGTCCTGGAGGCCTACCAGACCCTGCGCAGCCAATTGAGCGATGCGCAACGTTCGGCAGCCGACCGGGGGGCGGCCTGGTCCTGTCCGGGGCCGGGGTTCATGGAGCGCAACGGCTGGCATCCTCAGCGCCATTGGCGCCATTGTCGCGGCTGACCCCCCCTGTTTGCATCCGATTGCGGATGAGAAGCGAATCCGGTTGGCGAGCCAGCCGGATTCGTGTTAATGTCACGGCTTCCGTCCACATTTTTTGCCAGGGGTTCATGGAATGAAAAAAATCGGATTGTCCGGGGCGCTTTTTTTGTGCATGGCGTTGCAAACGTCATTTGCGCTGGCCGACGAGAAGCACGAACATGGGGATCACAAGTCGCCGCCCGCCGCCGCTGCGGCGCCCGCCGCCTCCCATCGGGACCAGATGGAGGGCAAGATGGCCAAGATGTCGGTGCGCATGGAGAAGATGAAGGAGGAGATGAGCGAGGCCCGCAAGCGTCTGGAAGCCATGCGTGGCATGCGGGAAACCATTCGGGGCATGCCCCCTGGCGAGGAGCGCGCCAAACGGATGGCCGAGCATGGCGCGGAGTTGGGCAAGGTGGCGCAGGGGGTCCGCACGCGTATGGAACAGATGCTGGACATGATGGATCAACACCACAAACCGGCCATGGAAAAGGGCGCCAAGGAGCAAGGGCATGACGCCGGCAAGGGGATGATGAATCCCGAAATGATGGGGGACATGGCCGGGCATCACGACATGATGCGCGCTCACCTGCAAATGCTGATCGATCTGCTGGCCGAGATGGATGGGCATGCGCAGGCCATGACGGTCAAATGAGGCGCGCGGGAGAATGAGCGATGGGTGAACGGTCAAGGCGATGGGCGTTGGTGGCTCTGGCGGGTCTGGCGGTGATCGGGGGGGTCGCGCTCCGTCCTGCCGAGGGTCAGGAACTGGCGGTGGTCTGGAAATCCCGCACCTGCGGTTGCTGCAAGGAGTGGGTGAAACATCTGGAAGCGCACGGATTCCGCGTGGAGGCCCACGACGTGGAGGACATGTCGGCCAAAAAACGGCAGCTCGGGTTGCCTGCCGCCATGGAATCCTGCCACACGGCTCAGATCGGGGGCTATCTGGTCGAGGGGCATGTCCCGGCTGGGGATGTGCGGCGTCTGTTGGCGGAAAAACCCGCCGTGCTGGGTATCGCCGTGCCGGGAATGCCGGTGGGGTCGCCGGGTATGGAAGTGCCGGGACAAAAGCCCGACCCCTACGAGGTGATCGCATTCACGCCGGACGGCAAGACCCGGACGTTCGCCCGTCACTGATCGAGGGCGGCGGTGGAGCGCGGGCGGCGGGAGAGGGTTTTGCCCAGCCGCGCGGTCATCGCCGCCAGTCGCTGCGCGTCCACCTCCGCGAGGAGCCGGTAGAATTCCCGCACCCCCCGCAGGTTCCCGGCAGGGGCGGGGGGCAGCCAGGGAATGCGCGCCGGCGGCACGGCATGCGCACCGGCGACCGGTTCCACGGGTCGCGAGCAGTTGGCGGCAGGGTCGAAGGTGGTGTTCATGCCACAAGGCAATGCACCTTTCGGACCAACCGACCCGTGGGCCGTCTCGCCGGGTTTACGGATTGTTCACCCATGAGGGTTTGCGGATCTCGCGGGCATACCACTCCAGGGCATCCGCCTGATTGAACGGCTTGTTGTGCCGTTTGATGTAGTCGGTATAGCTGCCCGGTTCCGGATTGCCGTCGAACACCTCGTAATTCATGCCCAGGCCATTGATGAAATCAAGCAGTTTTTGCAGATCCGGCAGCCAGTTGCTCCAGTAGAGCGCCTTGAACTCCTTGTCCACCTTGGGGTGGTCGGGGCGGTAGTTCTTTTCCTTGATGGCGGCGAGGATCTTTTGCCGGGTCTCGCCGGTGGTGGATTGATATTGCTGACTCCCGTAATAGAGACCGGCGATCAGCCCCACCAGCAGGATCAGGATGCTGAGGACCTTGAGCGTGTCCTTGAGATTGTCGGTGTCCTCCCGGGTCCAACTCTGCGCCCGCCCCTGGCCCGATGAGCGCATGGTCTTGCTTTGTTGTTTCAGGCCCTTTTCGAACAGAACGCGCAGCGGATGGTCCTTCGGCAGCTTGCGGATGCGATCCGGCAGTCCGCCGCGGCGCTCTTCCTTGGCGAATTTCAGGCTCGCGACATCGATTTTTTCGATTTTTTTCGGTTTGCCTTTCTGGAGTTCCTGCTCACGCTTCAGGCGCTGCTGCTCCAGTTTGGTTTGCATGACGAGCTGCTCTTCCTCAAGCAGCTGGCTGTGCAGCTGGGTGATCTGATCCGCTTCCAGCGTCAGTTCCGGCTGTGCCTCCTTGCCCCCGGATCGCCCCTTGGGATCCTGCAAGCCGGGATGTGCTTGTTTGCCTGGAAGTTCAGCCATGGTTCGATCCCGCAATCACCGAAAAGTCCACCATTTTTGTCTTGTCTTCATCCTACCACGAATCGTGCATTCATTTGAACCAGAAATGCGATCCATGTCAAATGAAATGTTAATTTTTGTTCATCCCCGTTCCAGAACGGCCATGATCTCCACATGGCGGGTTTGCGGAAACAGGTCAATGGGGCATACCCGTTCCAGGCGGTATCCGCCCTGGACCAGGATGTCGGCGTCCCTTGC
This sequence comes from Magnetococcales bacterium, assembly GCA_015231915.1. GTDB lineage: Bacteria > Pseudomonadota > Magnetococcia > Magnetococcales > Magnetaquicoccaceae > Magnetaquiglobus. Next base: position 60,020 of record JADGAR010000009.1, on the reverse strand, counting down.
GAAGGTTGCCGGATCGCAGGAGACGTACAACAGGCGGCGTGGTCCGGCATCGGCCAACTGGCGGCAGACCTCGGCGGCCCCGCTTCTGGGCGGGTCCAGCAGCACCAGGTCGGCCTCCCTGCTGGCCGCGATTGCGTGCAACCGGGCGGCGTCGCTCAGGTCGAGCCGCAGACCGGTGACGTTGGCGACCCGGTTGGCGGTCAGGTTTTTCCTGGCGCGGGCGAGCGCCCCGGCCTGGCTTTCCACCCCCGTGACCCGCCGGAAACGCCTGGACAGGGGCAGGGTGAAATTGCCGATGCCGCAATAGAGATCCCAGGCCGTTGCGCCATTGCCGGCCATGGCCATGCACGCCTCGATCATGCGTCGGTTCTGCCCGGCATGGACCTGGATGAAGTCTCCGGGGTGAAAGCCGAATGCGAAGCCGTCCGCCGCATAGGTCAGCGGGTGATCCGTCACCAGGGGGGAAAAACGGCCCGGTCGCCGGTCTCCCACCCAGAGTTGATGCACGCCGGTGCGTTGCGCGAAATCCCGCATGGCATCCTTATCGTGCCCGGAAGGGGATTGCAATAGATGAAAAATGACTCCCATGCCGTGGTCGCCGGCAACCGCCTCCACGGCCTGGATCTGTTCCGGGGTCGTGAAAGCGGCGATGGTCTCCCGCAAGGGGGCGAGCAGGGCATTCAGACGCGGTTCCAGGACCGGACAGGTGGTCAGATCGACCAGGGTATCGGAACCTTCCGCCAGGAAGCCGAGCGCGACCTTTTGTCCCTCCATGCGGGCGCGGAACAGGGCGCGGCGCCGGTAACCATCGGTCTGTTCGGCGGCGAGCAGGGGTTGCAGGATCGCTGCCGGGTCCAGGTGGGCGATGCGGACGAGTCCTTCCTGGACAAAGCCGGTCTTGAGCTGGTTTTGGACATGGGCGGGGAGACGGCGCAACTGGCATCCGCCGCACTGGCCGAACCGTTCGCAGCCTGGGTCCACGGTCTGGGGGCCGGGGGCGAGGATCGCGAGGCATTGCGCGCGCAGAAAGCTGCCGTGGGTGGCGGTCACCTGGGCGCGGATGCGGTCTCCGGGGGCGGTGTGGGGGACGAAGACCACCTGCCCGGCATGACGGGCCAGGCCATCGCCGCCGGGGACGATTTTCTCGATAGTCAGTTCCAGTTCCGCGCCGTCCGGTTTGCGGGCGGGGCGGGGCGACCTTGGGCGGATCACCACTTGATGGGCCTGGAGAGCACACCCCGTTTGTCGAAATTCAGGGCGCCCACGAAGGGGATTTCCACATGGATGCGACCGTAAATGCGATATTCCGCCGTGGCTTCGTGTTTGCGCAACAGGGTGGAGACCTGTTCCAGCGCCCTGAGGACCCCGGTGGTCACTTCCAGGTCGAATTCGGTGTTGCCTTTGGCGGGGATGGTGAAGAATTCGGTGCTGGATCCGGTGGCGAAGGTCATGCCCTGGAGTTCGACGGTCAGTTCGAGGCCGCCGATGGGGACCTCGATGTCGTTGGGGTTGTCCACCTTGAGGCGGACGCGGAAGCGGTTCTCCTTGAGCGACTGCTTGAGGACGAGCACATCCACCACGCTCAGCTCGGGTTTTTCCAGTTTGGGTCGCGCGGGCAGCAGGGCATTGACCGCGCCGCAACTGGCCAGCAGGCCCGTCGCGAGCAGCCAGGGGGCCAACGGCAGCATGAGCCGGGAACGATAGGGGAGAGTGTTCACGGTAACCTTTCGCGAGTCAAAATCATGATGCCTGTTCCAGGAGGCAAGGGCGCAATGCCTTGTCAGGAAGCAATATGGATACCAATGCGGATAAATGGCAATGGGGTCTTGGCAAAAAATGCGGGATGTGATGGAATAGGGGATCCGATTGCTTGCCGGAGCAACAAGAGCCGATATTTGATGGTGGGGGAAACATGGCGCTGACTACTTTTATTTGTTATGCCCGCAAGGATATGGGGCACAAGGAGCGGCTGTTAACGTTTCTTGTGCCCTTGCAGGAGCATGGCGTGGCGGTCTGGCAGGATGGCTTGATCGAGGTTGGGGAGGCGTGGCGAGACAAAATCGCTGCGGCCCTGGAGAGTTGCAACGCGGGTATTTTGTTGATCAGCGCTGATTTTCTGGCCTCGGATTTCATCCAGAACGTGGAGTTGCCGAGACTGTACGAACGTAATGTCCGGCTGTTTCCGGTGGTTGTGGGGCCATGCAATTGGGAATTGACACGCCTGGGGGCATTGCAGGTGTTCAAGATCGATGCGGGGGACCAGAGTTGGAAGGAATTCATCAAGAAGGTGCATGCCTTTGCCACGCGATCGGCAGTGAGCGCGGGCAGGGGGTTGGCCAAGGTGGATCTGTCTCATTTGCCGCGTCCGGCAACTTCCCTGATGGGACGCGCGGAGGAGTTGCTGCTGCTGAATCAATGGTTTCTCGATCCTGATGTCTCCATGGTCGGCCTCATCGCGGCGGGCGGGACGGGCAAGTCGGCCTTGAGCGTGGCGTGGCTGGAAAAATTGCGGAAAGAGAAGTTCCATGGGGTCGGCAAGGTGTTCGGCTGGTCGTTTTACAGCCAGGGGCAGCATGCCACCCAGACCAACTCCGATGCCTTTTTTCGGGCGGCATTTTCCTTCTTCGGGTACAGCGGCGAGATTCCCCAGTCCGGGGAGGAAAAGGCCACAGCGCTGGCCGATCTGCTCGCAACGCAATCTTTTTTATTGGTACTGGACGGTGTGGAGCCGTTGCAGTATCCCCCCGACGTGCGGGATGGCCAGTTTCAGGATCCCGGTCTTTATCGCCTGCTGCGCACCCTGGAAGCCAATGGCCTTGGCAACGGGGAAAGTCTGGTGCTGATCTCCTCGCGCTGGGGGTGGCCAGGTTTGCGAGGCTCTTCCGCCATCAAAAAAATCGACCTCGGGCCGCTTTCCGATGCGGACGGGGTGGAATTGTTGCGTTCCCTGGGGGTCACCAGGGGGTTGCAGAGCGATTTCGTCCAGGCCGTGCGGGAGATGAAAGGCCACGCCCTGGCCCTGGTGCTGCTGGGAAAACTGCTGGCTAAGGAACAGGAAGGGGATATTTCTTGCCGGGATCTTGTCAAGGAGGGGTTATTCAGGGACGAGCACGCCAAGCGGGTGATGGCTTTTTACGATACAAAACTTTGGAAAGAAAATGCGCCGCAACGGGCGTTTTTGCAGCTTTTGGGACTTTTCGACCGGCCCATGACGCGGGAGGCCTTCGCGGAACTGGAGAAAAAAGCCGATCTGGCCAAGCCGTTGCGGGGGATCAACAGGGGCGACTTCAATGCCATGATTTCCGATCTGGAAGCCACGGGTCTGCTCCAGAAAGAGCGTGATCAATGGGACGCCCATCCCCTGGTGCGGGAATATTTCGGCCAGACCCTGGAGAAAAACCACCCCGACCTCTTTCGCCAGGCCCATCGGGTGCTGTTCGAATTTTTTGCGGCCACCAAACCACATCGGCCTGACACCCTGGAAGGCCTGGAACCCCTTTATCGTGCCGTCCATCATGGCTGCAAGGCCGGGGAGTACAAGAAGGCCAAGGAGGATGTGTTGCAGGCGCGGATTCATCGGGGTGGTGAATTTTTCAGCACCAAAAAATTGGGCGCCATCAGCGCGGATTTGGCTGCCGTGGCGGGATTTTTTGACCCTCCCTGGGAGCGCGTGGTGGAAACCGAGCAGCTTTCGGATGGGGATCGGGGTTGGTTGTTGGGGCTGGCTTCTTACTGTCTCATGGCCTTGGGCCGCATGGCCGATGCGGTGGTACCGCGTCGGGCAGACATGGAGATGGCTGAAAAGCGGCAAGATTGGCAATGGGCCGCCATTTCCGCCGAAAACCTCGTTGACCTGTTGATCCCCATCGGGGAATTGGACGAGGCGCGGGATGTGGCGGAAAGGGGGATTGGCTGGGCGGATCGGTCAGGGGATTGGTTTCGGCAAATGTCTGGTCGTGCCCATTTGGCTCATGCCTGGCATCGGCAAGGGGATTTGGAAAAAAGCGCTGAGGCGTTTCAGGAAGCAGAAAGGATCCAAAAGCAGCATGAACCTTACAATCTTTACAGCCTGGCCGGTTTTTTTTACTGCGCCTTGCTGTTGGAGCAGGCGCAAAACAGTCAGGATCTGGAGGCGGTGCGCAAGCGGGGGGAGGAGGCACAAGCAATCGCCAGGCAATATCAATGGCTCCTGGCCATCGCCCAGGACCACCTGACTCAGGCCCGTGCCCTGGCTGGCATGGGGCGCGACGAGGAGGCTGGCAGCCATTTCGACCAGGCGGTGATCGGCATCAAGAAGGCAGGGTCCATTAATAATACCCCCGAAATCCTCATCCACCGCGCCGCCTTTTTGCGCAAGAAAGGGGATTTGCAAGGGGCGCGGCTGGATTTGGAGGAGGCGCTGGAGATTTGTGTTTGGTCGGGGATGAAGTTGTTCGAGGCCGAGGCGCGGTTGGAGGAGGGGAAATTGACAGGTGGGGGTGAGCCATGAAGCTGGAGATTTTTGTTTGTTATGCCCGTGAAGATATAATGCATAAGGAACGTCTTCTCAAACATCTGGCAGCGTTGGAGGGGCAGGTCACGGCGTGGCATGACGGGATGATCGCGGCGGGTGTCGAATGGGAACCGCCTATCCGGCAGGCGCTTGTGCGGTGCAATGTGGCGGTGTTGCTGGTCAGCCGTTCTTTTCTGAACTCCGATTATATCAAAAGGATTGAGTTTCCGCTTCTGCTGCAACGGCAGAACTCGGGGGCAATTCATCTGTTGCCGGTCGTGGTTGGGCCATGCCTTTGGAAAAGCACTCCACTGAAAATACTCAACGTCCTTGATTTCAAGGGCAAAGCCATCAATGCGATGACGGAACCCAAAGCGGATCTGGCTTGGGTGCAGGTGGTTGAGCAGTTGGAGGCGTGGGCCGAGGAGGGGCCAGCCTTTATGGCGGGGGGCGACAAACCGGATCTGGACCATCTTCCCCGCCCGTCCGCCAAGCTGGTGGGGCGGCGGGATGAGTTGCAACGATTGCAAAAATGGTTCGCCGATCCGGGGGTGGCGGTGGTGGGGATTGTGGCGGCGGGGGGGACGGGGAAGTCGGCGTTGAGCGTGGCCTGGTTGGAGGGTATGGCGGAAGAAGGGTATGGCGGGGTGGGGAAGGTGTTCGGCTGGTCGTTTTACAGCCAGGGGCAGCATGTGACACAGACCAACTCCGATGCCTTTTTTCGCGAGGCGTTGCGATATTTTGGCCATCCTGGGGCGATTCCGCAATCCGCAGAGGAGAAGGCGCGAGCGTTGGCCGACCAGTTGGCCAGGCAACCGTATCTGCTCATCCTGGACGGGGTGGAGCCGTTGCAGTATCCGCCGGACGTGCGGGAAGGGCAGTTTCAGGACCTCGGCCTCTATCGCCTGTTGCGGCACCTGGAGGCCAATCGTCCACGGTGCGGCAATAGTCTGGTGCTGGTCTCCTCGCGCTGGGGATGGCCGGGCTTGAAGGTGGCCGGCAATCACCAGAGGATCGACCTGGGGCCGCTCTCCGATGCGGACGGGGTGGAATTGTTGCGTTCCCTGGGGGTCACCAGGGGGTTGCCGAGCGATTTCGTCCAGGCCGTGCGGGAGATGAAAGGCCACGCCCTGGCCCTGGTGCTGCTGGGAAAGTTGCTGGCCAGGGAACAGGAAGGGGATATTTCTCGCCGGGATCTTGTCAAGGAGGGGTTGTTCAGGGACGAGCACGCCAAGCGGGTGATGGCTTTTTACGACACGGAACTTTGGAAAGAAAATGCGCCGCAACGGGCATTTTTGCAGCTATTGGGACTGTTCGACCGGCCCATGACGCGGGAGGCCTTCACGGAACTGGAGAAAAAAGCCGATCTGGCCAAGCCGTTGCTGGGGATCGGCAGGGGCGGCTTCAATGCCATGATTGCCGATCTGGAAGCCACGGGTCTGCTCCAGAAGGAGCGCGATCAATGGGACGCCCATCCCCTGGTGCGGGAGTATTTCGGCCAGACCCTGGAGAAAAACCACCCCGCTCTCTTCCGCCAGGCCCATCGGGTGCTGTTCGAATTTTTTTCTGCCACCGAACCCTATCAACCCGATACCCTGGAAGGCCTGGAACCTCTTTATCGTGCCGTCCATCATGGCTGCAAGGCCGGGGAGTACAAGAAGGCCATGGACGATGTGTTGTGGGAGCGGATCTATCGGGGTAAGGAATTTTTCAGCACCAATAAATTGGGCCTCATCAGCGCGGATTTGGCTGCCGTGGCGGGATTTTTTGACCCTCCCTGGGAGCGCGTGGTGGAAACCGAGCAGCTTTCGGATGGGGATCGGGGTTGGTTGTTGGCACTGGCTTCTTTCCTTCTCATGGCCTTGGGCCGCATGGCCGATGCGGTGGCGCCGCGTCGGGCAGACATGGAGATATCTGAAAAGCAACAAGATTGGCAAGGGGCCGCCATCTCCGCCGTAAACCTCGTTGACCTGTTGATCCCCATCGGGGAATTGGACGAGGCGCGGGAGGTGGCGGAAAGGGGGATTGGCTGGGCGGATCGGTCAGGGGATTGGGGTCGGCAAAGGGCTGGTCGTGCCCGTTTGGCTTATGTCTGGCATCGGCAAGGGGATTTGGAAAAAAGCGCAGAGGCATTTCAGGAAGCGGAAAGGATTCAAAAGCAGCAGCAATCATACAAGCTTTACAGCCTGGCCGGTTTTTTATACTGCGCCTTGCTGTTGGAGCAGGCGCAAAACAGTCAGGATCTGGAGACGGTACGCAAGCGGGGGGAGGAGGCACAAGCAATCGCCAGGCAACATCAATGGCTCCTGAGCATCGCCCAGGACCACCTGACCCAGGCCCGCGCCCTGGCTGGCATGGGGCGCGACGAGGAGGCTGGCAGGCATTTCGACGATGCGGTGAGTGGAATCAAGAAGGCTGGAAACATTAAACATACCCCCGAAATCCTCATCCACCGCGCCGCCTTTTTGCGCAAGAAAGGGGATTTGCAGGGGGCGCGGCTGGATTTGGAGGAGGCGCTGGAGATTTGTGTTTGGTCGGGGATGAAGTTGTTCGAGGCCGAGGCGCGGTTGGAGGAGGAGGCTTTGAAGAAGGCGGGGGGATGCCCTTTTCGGGAGACATGAGGAGAAGTCCCCCGAAAAGAGGCCGGGCTTGTGGATCGAAGCGTGGCTACTTGGCCGTCAGAATCCGCGGCACCCGCGGGGCGCGCAGGCGGAACGATTCCGGCATGCCGGAGCCGAGCAAAGGAGTGAGATAAAACTTGAAGGCGTCGGTCACGTCCGTTCCCTGGGCATTGATGAAAATATCCGGCATGATGCGGGTCTTGCCCGCCACCGAGATCATGGGGTCCAGCCGGTACTCCACGGCGTAGTGGCCGATGCGATGGAGGGTCACCGTGCCGCTCGCGCCGTTCCACAGGGCGAACTGACAGGCTTTTTCGCCGACTTCGCGGGCCTCGCGCTGGTCCACGTCCGAGACCACCCCGAGATAGGAGCGCTGCAAATAGCCGAAGGTGTCCCCGCGCACCCGTTTGATGCCAAGATTCTTGCGGATCGCGTTGGTGAGCAGGTCGGCCAGGGCGCCGGTGCCGGACAACTGCACGTTGCCATGCGCGTCCCGTTCCATGTTGGTGGTCAACGAGGAGAGAATCGGCACGCCGCCGGCATCGTGTATCCCTTCCGAAACCGCGATCACGCAGCGGCCCAGACGGTCGTAAATCGCCTTCACCTCGCTCAGGAACGCGCCCATCTCGAAATTGCGTTCCGGCAGACAGATGAGATGGGGACCGTCGTCGCGGCATTTGCGTCCCAAAGCCGAGGCGGCGGTGAGAAATCCCGCGTGCCGCCCCATCACCACCCCCACGTACACCCCAGGCAGGGCGCGGTTGTCCAGGTTGATGCCGGCAAAGGCGCTCGCCACGAAGCGGGCGGCGGACGGAAAGCCGGGGGTGTGGTCGTTGACCATCAGGTCGTTGTCGATGGTCTTGGGGATGTGGATCGTGATCAGTTCGTATTTGGCTTGCTTGGCGAACTCCTCGACGATGCGCAGGGTGTCCGAGGAGTCGTTGCCGCCGATGTAAAAAAAGCAGCGGATGTTGTGGGCCATCAGCACCTTGAGGATCTCGGCGCAGTATTTTTCGTCCGGCTTGTCCCGAGTGGAACCCAGTGCGGAACCGGGGGTGTCCGCCACCCGTTCCAGGTTATGAGTCGTCTCCTGGGTGAGGTCGATGAACTCTTCGTCCACGATGCCGCGCACCCCGTAAAGTGCCCCGTAGACCCGTTCCACCCGGGGGAATTTGCGTGCCTCCAGCACGGCTCCCACCAGGGATTGGTTGATAACCGCCGTGGGACCGCCCCCTTGGGCAACCAGAACCTTGCCAGGTTTCATGACGCTCGTGCCTCGCTTGTGCAGGTGAATAGATACGGATGTTCTCCCTTGGCATGCATGACCGCCAGAAGCCATCCGGGACGGCCCATGGCCGTCGTTGCGGGCGCGATCCGGTTGCGAGCCAGGTTGAGGGCCTGTTCCACCGGTGTTGACGCCGCCAGTTCCGCGAAAAATGTAAGCAAGAATGGGACCGATTCGACAGCGGAGAGGGAATCCGGCCAGGCCAGGGCCATGGGCACGGCCCCGCTTGCCACCAGCCCCTCGCACACCGCCCCCGCCGCCGCCGCCGGCGGGGGATGTCCCGTCTCGCGTCCGGAGAGCACGGCCAGACCCACCCCGGAGTGGCGCAACAGGGTGCGGCCCATTTCGTCGGCACGCAGCACGTCCGGCTGGCCCTCTGCGTCCTCGAAGGCGAAAAAGCCCTGCGTGCCCCGGATGAGGGAAATGCCGGACAGATGGACCACGTGGGGTTGCCACTGATGGATGATGTCGGCCAGTTGGGCCGTCTGGCCGGTGTCGCACACCCTGGTGTGGAGATTGGCCGTGGCCTTGGCGAAAGCGGTGCGCTCCATGCCGGTGTCCGGGGCAGCGAATCCGGTTGGCGCGCAACTGGCGAAAAGAATGCGCAGCGGACCCGGCAGGGTGGCGCGACAGGTGTTGACCGTTTGCATGCCGGCAGGCCGGCGCTGCACGCGCCACTCCGGCAGCAGCCCCACCACCCCCCCGTCCGGCAGCCGCAGCGCCTCCCAGGGCAACAGCGACCATTTTTCCAGCTCCGAGCTGATCGCCAGCAGGATCGGGATGCCGCCGGGAAGCCGTCGGGCGAGCTCCTGCCACTCCGGGGCGAGCCACTGGTGAAACAGCTCGATTCCCGCCGTCAACACGGCATCCTCTGCCAACTCCCCGCTGCCCGGCGTCTTCAACAATTGCCGGCAGGCGTCGGCCACATGGTGCGAGATGCTCAACTCCCGTTCCCCGATGACCCGCTCCGGCAGGGAGAAACCATCCAGGCTCCATCGAATGATCACCCCGCCGCTTGTTGCATGGGGGGTGATGCGCAGGGACAGAAGGGCGTTCGAGCGGCTCATGGCGTGGCCTGTCCTGGGTTTTGCCAGGGATTGGTGGTATTGGGTCTCATGACGATCTAAACCCTTTAGTTGAATGGAATATCCCAGGTCAGGTCGTAACGGAGGTCATTGATGGTGCGATTGACCGTGCCGACGAGGCTCCGGCTCCACTCTTCGCCGGTTTCCCAGACCTTGGCATAGCGGGCGCGCACCCGCAGATTCTTGAGGAGGCCGCTTTTTTGCGGCACGGTATAGATCAGGTCAGCCGCCAGTTCGTCCCAGTTGGGCAGGGGGCGCTGGGTAAAACCTCCCTGGTGGCGGTTGGAACGGCGGCCATAGTTGAGATCGGCGACCAATCCCCCGATGCCAAGAGGGGCGAAATCGATGGCACTGCCCACGATCCAGGTGCGTTCGCCGGCCTTGGAGTTCTCGCCCACCCGCTGCACGAGGTAGGAGGGACCGATGGAGTAGGGGGCGCGGATTTCGTCGTCATCTGCGGTGACACCGGCCATGGCGTAGTGGATCAGCCACGGCATCAGGCGGGTTTCCCCATACAACCCACCATAGTCGGTGGCGAAATCGCGACCGTTGCTGACCAGACTGCCGCCATTGGAGGATTGGCGCATGTACTGCGCCCCCAGCCGGACATAACGGTTTTCCGACAACCGGAAGACACGGTCGATGTCGGCATAGCCCATGTCGAGCATGTTCTCCACCCAGTGGTGGGAGAAGGTGAGCATCAGGTTGTCGTCGGGTTTCCAGATGACCCCGGCGAAGCTCATGCCGTCGGAGTCGCCAACCTTGGCGCTCTCCGGGAAGACGGTGGTCTGGTAGGCCCCCTGGTAGAAATTGCGAAACCGGTCGTCGTTGATCTGCTTCATGGCAGTGGCGTGGCCAAGATAATAGCGGAGCCGGTCTGACTGGAATTTGCCCTGGGCAACCACGGCTTCATAGGTGATGGGGTGCATGCCCCGCACGTCCCGCCGCCCGATCATGCTTTGATCGAGTTTGTTGTAGAAGCGGAAGACATTTTCCATGGGCCAGCCGAAATTCAAAGCCTGTCGCCCCAGGGTGAGGGTGTGTTTGCCGAAACGCAGGCGCGAATAGGCCTCACCCAGCACCCAGACCTCATCCTGTCCAGGGTCCTTGAGGATGTAGTTGAACGGGCGGTCGTGCGGGGCGTGGATGGGCTGGACGAAATAAAGGGTTCCTCCGAAGGAGAGGGTTTCGGCAATTTCCCCGGAGTTGGCGTACAGCCAACCGCCAAGCCCGGCACCCTCCTGGTTGAAGAGGGGGCTGAAGCGGTGAAAGGTGGCCAGTCTGGTGACCATGCCGATTTTGGACTGGCTGAAAAACGGATGCTCATCACTCGCCCCGGCGCATGGCGCGACCGTCGCCACCGCCATGCCGACGCAAAGGGACACGCGCAGTCTCGCTGATTTTTGCTGATTGGTGATAGGCATGCCTGTGTCCCCCGCCATGGGCCGCTCTGGCAGACTGTCGGGTCGATCCCTTGCAAGCAGATTCATCCGGCAGTCTGCCATGATGGCGCGTTTTTTTGTTAGATGTGTCTGTGGCTTGTGGTTTGGCCTTTGTGGTAGCGATGGATGATGATCTCGCCGGGGTGTTGGCGCACATCCCTCCGGATGGGATCTTCCGCCAACAGTCTTTGCATATCCTCGTAACCGGCCTTGCGGCGGTCGGCAATGGAGGGACGGGAAAACTCGGCCTCGCTGTTGGTGATCTGGTCGGGGTTGGGGTGATAGATCAGGTGCAGAATATCCATGCCGCCGTGGGTATGTTTCTTGGCGACTTCCTGGATGGTGCTGTTGGAATCCTCCTTGGCCAACTTGAGATTGGCATGATGCAGATGGGTGCGCAGGTTGTGATTGACGGCAATATGTTTGAGGTGCGACAAAGTGCGGTCGCCGAACCGGATCGATTTCTCCCGTTGCTTGACGGCGTCCATGCTGGTCGGCTCTTTCCCTTCCGGGTTGTAAAGTTCCACCAGGATCAGGATGTCGGGCCGTCTGGTGTTTTGTTCGTCGAAAATGATCTCCACCGGGGTATTGGCCACGCAACCGCCATCCCAGTAAAGGACGCCGTCGATCCGTATGGGGGGGAAGCCTGGAGGGAGCGAACCGCTGGCCAGGACGTGCTCGGGGCGGAGAGGTTTGTTACGCGGCTGGGTGGTGTTGTCGAAGAAACTCAATTCGCCGGTCTGTACGTTGGTCACGCCCAGGCTGAGACGTACCGGGCCGTTGTTGATCAGGTCGAAGTCCGCCAGCCGCTGCAGGGTGCTCAGCATCGGGGAGGTATCGCAGATGCTGGTCATCTCCGGTGGAACGTAAGGCAGGAACATGGGGTTGATGGGGCGATTGAACCAGAAGTTCGGTTGGCCGAACATCAGGGAGCGTAAATTGCTCATGTGATTGAAGGCGGTGCGTGCCTCCCCTTGCAGGAAGCTGCCCCATTCGTCGGGCACGGAGATGTCATGCCAGAACTGCTCCAGGCGGGCCAGGCGATTTTCCGGTCGGTTGCCAACCAGGATGCAGGAGGTCAGCGCGCCAATGGAGATGCCGGAGACCCAGTTCGGCAACAAACCGGCTTCCGATATGGCTTGATAAACCCCCACATGATAGGCGCCCAGGGCGCCGCCGCCTTGCAGGACAAGGGCGATGTTGGGCTTGTCGGCGGTCTGGATGGGTTTGGTTGTCGTTGGCATGATTATTATCCTTAAGTTTTTGTTGGTGGTGGTTAATCGATCCAGGTGGGGCTGGAAGCGCCCAGGGGAGCAACGGGATATTTGAAATGGGGCATGGTTTCCGTATAGGCGACGACGGGCCGCAGGTGGCGGATGTTGCCGAAGCAGGTTTCGTGGTCCACCAAAAACGGGGAGAGATCCGTGGGAAATTGTCCGGGTTGATCGGCATCCTTGCGTTCTCCCAGTTCTTGCAGCCACATGGCGGTGCGGGTCAGCGCCACCTCCACATGGTAGCTGCCGCCCTCGTTGGCGCGGCGGATCAGGGCGGCCAACATGCCCAGGGTGCCCAGATAGCCGGTCAGGTAGTCGCAAACGGCGGCGGGGACCAGTCTTGGAGCGTGTACGCTGGAGTGGGCGGCCATCAGACCGCTGGCGGCCTGTCCCAACTGTTCGAAACCGCCCCAGCTGCCACAGGGACCTTCGGTGCCGTAGCAGCTGATGGTCAGACAGATCAGGTTGTCCTGCATGGCGAACAGCTGTTCGGGTCCGAAGCCGAAATTGCGGAATTTGCCTGGGGCGTATCCCTGGACAAAGAGATCGGCCTTGCGGATCAATTGCCGGAGGGTTTCCTGATCGCGGGGGAGTTTGAGGTCCAGGAAGGCGTTGCGTTTGCCGTGACCGGTATCGATGGTGAAGGGGAACAGTTCGAAGACATTGGGTCCGGAAAGATGCAATACCTGCGCCCCTTGGCCCGCGAGCGCCCTGGTGGACATGGGGCCGGCCAGTACATGGGTGAAGTCCAGCACCTTGATGGCGGATAAGGGTTGGGCCGACTTGACAAAGCCGATGGGGGGACCATCCTTGACCTTGGTGACCTTGACCATCGGCATGGCATTGAGCAGTTGTCCCTGGGGATGGGCGAGCCACTCTTCCCGGGTGCGGACGATGGTGCCGCACAATTCACGTCGGTTGATTTCCATTTCCAGATCGGTGGCATCCCATTTTTTGACGGCGGCAGCCAGGGCCGAGGCATGGTTGTGGCATTCGAGCAGGTCCATCAAGCCGTCGCGCAGGTGGGGATAGACGCCGTCGATGTAAATCTGGCGGCCATCCCTGGTTTCGTATGGGGCCATGATGGGGTAGCTGGGCCAGACGCGGTGGGTATCCGGGTAGCAGATCGGGTAGCCGTTCTGGGTTTGCAGCATGAAGCTGATCAAAGTGAGGGCGGCCAGCCGCTGATCGACCTGCAGGCTCTGTTTGCGACCGGTTTGGAATTCCCAAATGCGGGAGGTGAGGATGCCTCCGGCCAAGGAAAGGGCCACGGCTGCCTCATCGGCCCGGAAGCGGGTATCGGTGACAGTCGGGTATGTGGTCACCTGGTAGTCGTAACGGTTGGCCAGCGCTTCCTGGCCGACCGCAGCCAGCAAACTCTTGAGAATATCTTCCATGCTTGCCTCCGGTGTCTGGTGATTGCTAGGCGTTTGACGCGTTGTCCTGGTGCAGCCAGATTTGACGGTTGGGCAGCAGGTGTTCCAGACCTGCCTGCCGAATGGCTTTCATGATGGCAACATTGGCCTGGCCACGCACCAGGGTGACGCAGGACATCTCTTCCAGGTTGAGAAAGACCCGCCACAGGGCCACGGCATCCTTCATCTCTGCCAGCAGGGCGAAGGGGGCGGGATGGGTGGAGACATGGGGCAAACTGCTGACGGCATCCTTCAGGAGCACTGCCATTGCGTCCGGGTCGAAGCCGTACTGCATGGGCACTTCGATGGCTTCCCAGTGGGATTTGTGAGGCAGGGCGTGGTTGATGAAGCGTGTCTTGGCAATGGCGCTGTTGGGGATGACGAGGAGATCGGCGGTGCGCAGGAGGATGTGGGTTGCCCGCCAATTGGTGAGGATCACCAACCCTTGGGTTTTGTCTTCGAGGGTCAGCCAATCGCCGGCCTTGTAAGGTCGTTCGATATTGAGGGCCAGACCGGCGAAGAGATCGCCGAGGGTGTTTTGCAGCGCCAATCCCATGATGATGGCCACCACCCCCGATGTGGCGAAGACCGTGGAGATGGGTTGTTGCAACACCTTGACCAGGATCACCCCGACAATGGCGATGTAGACCAGGATATCGAACAGGTCGGTGAGCAGTTTGCGTGGTCGGGGGGTCTCCTCGGTATGGATCCCGTATATCTTTTGCCAGAGAAACAGCTCGAACCCGGTGACCGTGACCCAGCCGACCCCCCCCCACCAGAACGCGTAGGCCAGGGTGATCAGCCAGGTGCTCAATGAACTGTGTTGCGACAGGGCAGTGTCGATATAGCCATCCGGGAAGAGCAGGGCGGCCAGATCCGTGACGACCAATATGATGGTAACGATAAATAATTTTGATTTTGTGGGCATGTGATTTGCCTCTTGTTTGTAGTAACGGATTCCCCCTCACAACCGGCACAACCGTTCGATCCGGGCGCGGACCTCCCGCAACACCTCTTCCTCGCCGGGAATGATGCGGTTGTTCATCAGCACCCTGCCGGAGGCGATCAGGCTGTCCACCACGTGGCCGGTGGCCACATACACCAGATTGGAAATCAGGTCGTGCTCCGGGGTCATCTCCGGCGCGGTGTGGCGCAACAGCAACAGATCCGCCTTTTCGCCGGGGGCCAGCCGACCGCTCTGGCCCAGCAGGGGCGCCCTGGCGCCGATGGCCACCTCCCAGGCCTCGTGGGCGGGCAGCACCGTGGGGTCGTGGCTCGCGTGCTTTTGCACCAGGGCGAAGAGCTTCAGATCCTGAAACAGGTCCAGGGTGTTGTTGGAGGCGGCCCCGTCGGTCCCCAGGGCAATGGGTATGCCCCGCGCGGCAGCCCTGACATAGGGAAAGATCCCCCCCACCGCCAGTTTCATGTTGGAGACCGGATTGGTCACCAACGTGGCCCCGCGCTCGGCGATCAGGTCCAACTCGGCGTCGTCCAGCCATACCCCGTGCGCCAGCATCACCCTGGGGGTCAGCAGCCCCTGCCGGTCCAGATGCACGGCGGGACGCACCCCGTGATTCTTGAGGCACTCCTCGACTTCATGTTGCGTCTCGGAGAGGTGAATGTGCACCGGAACCTCGTGGCGCTCGGAAAATTCCGCGCACCAGCGCAGGCTGCGCGGCGAAACCGTGTAGATGGCGTGCGGCGTGAGGGTGAAGCGTACCCGGTCCGAAGAATAACGCGACGACTCGGCATGATACCGCTCGGCATCCCGGCGGCACTGTTCCCCCTGCGCCTCCCCGGCGATGTCGATCATCACCGCCCCCACCCCGACCCGCAGACCGCTCTCCTCCACCGCCCTGGCCATGCCGTGAAAGTGCCAGTACATGTCCTCGAAGGCCACGGTTCCCGAACGGATCATCTCCAGGCAGGCCAGACGGGTGCCCCAGTAGACATCCTCCTCGGTCAGGCGCGCCTCGGCGGGCCAGATGCGGGTCTGCAGCCATTGCATCAGGGGCATGTCGTCGCCAAAGCCCCGGAAAAGCGTCATCGCGGCGTGGGTGTGGCCGTTGACCAGACCCGGCACCGCCGCCATGCCCCCGGCGTCCAGTACCTCCGCCCCAGCCGGGCACTCCAGATCCTGGCCCATGGCCTGGATGCGCCCCCCATCGATCCGGATGTGGCGCATGCCCTGTTCGGGCAGCAGGGCATTTTTAATAAAAAGAGTCATAGGGATAATGTTAACAAAAGGGTTTCGAGGACCAGCAGCAACTGTTGCTCGTTGGCCCGCACCTGCTGTTTGAAGGCCGCGAAGGTGAGGGGTTCGGGCGTCAGGCCGTTGGCGAGGTTGTCCACCACGCAGATGGCGGCATAGGGGATTTCCAGTTCTCCGGCCAGGATGCACTCCGAGGCCACGGTCATTCCCACCACATGCACATGGGGCTGATGGAAGCGGATCTCCGCAGGGGTTTCGAAGCGGGGTCCCAGGGTTTGCCAGTAGACCCCGCCGTCATGGGGCGGCGGCAGGTCGGTCTTGCGCCAGGCGTCCAAAATGCGGGCGCGCCATGCCTGATGAAAACCGGGCGTCCTGTGGCCGCGGGCATCCTCGAAAAAGGAGGGATTCAGATGGGGGGCGAAAAAGTCGTCCGGCAGCAGGAAGGTTCCGGGAGGGATCTCCAGTCGCAGGCTGCCCACGGAGCCGATGGCCAGGATCTGTTTGACCCCGGCCTGACACAAGGCGTGCAGGTTGGCCTTGTGGTTGATCAGGTGCGGCGGGGTGTAGCTGCCCAGGCTGTGTCTTTGCAGGAACAACAGGCCGTTGCGCTCCAGAAGCGTCACCGAGCCGTGGGGGGTCTGGATTCTCCGGGGGGCGGCGTCGCGGAAACGCATGGATTCCAACAGGCTGGTGCCGCCGATCAGCGCGGTGGTCATGGTTTCTTTTCCTCCCCGGAGGACCAGAATTTCCACCACGATTTTTTCGGCGGGGCCGGTGGTTCCGGTTCCGGCGCGGCTGGCGGCTGGATGGCCTCGACGGCGGCAGGGGGCTGCGGGGGGGCGTGGGGATTGGTGGCGGGATGGTTGTAGGCGTTGTCCCAGATCCAGTTCACCCAGCCCTTTTCGTTCTTGGCTTCCGGCAGTTTGGTGGGGTCCCAGACCTGTTCGTCGAAGTTCTTCTTGACCTCTTCCACCACGCCATTCTGGTCGAAAGTGACCTCGACCCGGTTGGCAACCCTTGAGAAGGTGCGCTGCATGTTCTTAAACTTGCGGTCCTGAATGTAGAGCCACCGGTTGCCGCGAAAGGAGTTGACCAGCGTGGGCGGGCCGAGCAGTTCCAGAACCTGGGAGCGGGTGGATGCCCCGATCTGGATGCGGTTGATGGCATCGGCGTTCAGGATGACCCCGCTCTCCTGGATTTTGGCCTGGCAGCCGGTCATGGCGAGGAGGGCGGCCAGGAGGAACGGGATGACGAACGGGGAACGGTGGAGTGGGTGCATGGCTTTTCTCTATGGTATGAGACGTTGACCTGTTCTTAAGCATGATACTATTACCGCGCGCAGGGGCAAGGTTTCCATGATGTGGTTCGAGGGTCGTCAGACAAAAAAGAGATCGCAACAGGCCATGCGCGCCCGCGCCATGACGATTCACGATCATCTGGCGGAGCGGACCCTGGCCTTGACGCACGGGGATCGGCTGGCCATCGCCGACGATTTTCCGTTGCGGTTCGATGTTATGGTGTTTCTGGCCGCTGCCGCAGTTCACCGTCTGCGCCGCCACGACAACGAGGAGGCCATGTCCCAGGCGGTGTGGGAAATGGCGTTCGAGGGGTTCGAGGAGAGCCTGCGCAATCGCGGGGTGACCGACCTGCGCATGGGGGCGCGCATGAATCGTCTGTTGCGGCAGGCAGGAGGACGCGGCATGGCCTATCTGACCGCCTGGGAGAGCGGGGACGAGACCGCGTTGCGGGCGGCCATCGCGCGCAATATTCTCAATGGCGCCGACCCGGACGACGCCCGCGTCGCGGTGTTGCTGGCGAGCGCCCGCGAGGTGATCGGGAATCCGCTCCCTTGAGGGGCTGCCGGCGACCGGTTTCAGGAAAGGGCAAATCCCAGGTGAATGGCATCCGCAGGGGTGGCCTCGGCCCAGGCCTTGTCGCTCTCCCACAGTCGGACGCGGGCGATGCGGGCATCGCCCAGTTCCCGGCGTCCGTCGAGATGGCGCATGCACCAGCCCACGATCCAGGCCGCCAGGTATTCCGCCGAGGGGTAGGGCAGTTCCGGCAGGGCCTCGTTGAGCAGGACGTGATCCAGTTTGCCGGCGAGCAGTTCCTCCCGCACCAGCCGGTCGAGGATGCCGAAATCCACCAGAAATCCCGATTGGGGATCGTTGGGGTGGGGGGTACGGGGGTGGCCGGCGAGGATCAGTTCCAGGCGGTAGCCGTGCCCGTGCAGACGCGCGCATTTGCCGTCGTGGTGGTCCAGGCGGTGTGCGGCCTCGAAGGTGAAGATGCGGGCGATTTCCATGGGGTCCATTCTAGCGGCGGAAGGAGACGGAGGCAAGCATGAACGCCGTGGATATCGAGGGCCTGGTGAACGGACTCCTGGGGGCGGGCAGTCCCTTGTCCGGCGCCCTGCCGGGCTGGGAGCCGCGCGAGGTGCAGTTGCGCATGGCCTCCCTGGTGGCCGGTGTTGCCCTGGCAGAGGGGAGCCTCCTGGTGGAGGCCCCCACCGGCACGGGCAAGACCCTGGCCTATCTGTTGCCGCTGCTCAACCTGGGACGGCGGGTGATCGTCTCCACGGCCACCAAGGCCCTGCAGGATCAGATCATGGAGAAGGACCTGCACCTGGCGCGATTGGCCTCCGGGCGTCCGTTCACCGCTGCGGTGCTCAAGGGACGGGGCAATTATCTCTGTCTGCATCGCTGGCGCGGCATGCAGACCATGGGGATGCCGGTGGCGAAAGGGGAGCGGGAGTGGGCGCTCAGGCTGACGGAGTGGGCCGGTCGGACCACCACCGGCGAGCGGGACGAATGCAAGGAGATGCCCGAGAGCCTCAACCTGTGGGCCGGGATCAACGCGGGCGGGGATCATTGCACGGGTCGCAAGTGCCCCGATTTCGAGGCCTGTTTTCTCAACCGGGCGCGGGAGCGGGCGCGGGCGGTCAATCTGGTGGTGGTCAATCATCATCTCTTTTTCGCGGACCTGGCGGTCAAGGAGGGGGGCTTCGGCGAAATCCTGCCCAAATACGATGCCGTGGTCTTCGACGAGGCCCACCGCATCCCGGATGTGGCGACCCGTTTTTTCGCCATCGAGGTCACCAATCACAAGCTGCGGGAGCTGGTCAACGACTCCCGGCGGGAGCTGAACGAGGTGGGCGGCGGGGACGAGGATGTCATGACCGCCCTGGCCGGCCTGGAGGAGGCCTCCTTTCGGCTGCGCAACGCCTTTCCCCAGGAGGACCGGCGCGAGGGCCTCGCCCCGGATGACCTGCGCGGGGATGCGGGTGGCGCCATCAACGCGGTGGAATGGGCCTTGCTCACCCTGCAGGAGACCCTGGAGCCTCATCGGACCCGCAGTGCCGGGGTCTCCGCCTGCGGACGCCGCGCCGGGGAGTTGCGGGATGCCGCAGCCACGGTGCGCGCCCTGAACGACCCCGCGCGGGTCTACTGGTACGAAACCCGTGGCCGGGGGATTCTCCTCTCCGCCGCCCCCCTGGAGACCGGGTCCTTGATGCGGGAGCTGCTCCATCCCCGTGCCAGGACGGCGGTGTTCACGTCCGCCACCCTCTCCTCCGGTCCGCCGCCGGGTGGGTTCGCCTTTTTCCGGGAGCAGCTGGGCCTGCCGGAGGAGAAGGTGACCCTCTGTCAACTGCCCCATCAGTTCAACTACCGGGAGCGGACGTTGCTCTATCTGCCCAGGCACCTGCCGGAGCCGACCGATGCGGGCTTCGCCGATGCGATGGTCCGGGAGATTCGCGCGTTGTTGACCGTCAGTTCCGGACGCGCCTTGTGTCTGTTCACCAGTTACCGCATGCTGGAGGCCGCCCGCGCCGGTCTGGAGGGGCATCTGCCGTACCGGATCCTCGCCCAGGGCGATGCCTCGAACGCCGCGTTGCTGGACGCCTTCAAGCGGGAGACCTCTTCGGTCCTGCTGGGGGTGGCCAGTTTCTGGGAGGGGGTGGACGCACCGGGAGAGACCCTCTCTTTGGTGGTGGTGGACCGCCTGCCGTTTCCCTCGCCGGGGGAGCCGTTGACCGCTGCCCGGCGCCGCTGGGTGGAACTCAATCGGGGCAATTCCTTTCGCGAGTTGTTCCTGCCCCAGGCGATTCTCACCCTCAAGCAGGGTTTGGGGCGGCTGATGCGCAAGAGCGACGACCGCGGGGTGATGGCGGTTCTGGATGTGCGTCTGCATACCAAGGGGTATGGACGGGATTTTCTGGCCGGTTTGCCGCAGGCGCCGGTCACTCACGAGCTGGAGGCGGTGCGCCGTTTTTTCGCATGAGCGACAAGGTGTTGGCCATGGATACTTCGCTGCCGCGCGGGAGCATGGCCCTGTTGGACGGGGATCGGGTGGTGGCGCGGGCCGCTTTCGAGGGGCCGGAAGGGCATGTGGTGCTGCTGGCGCAAGCGCTGGAGCAGGGGCTGGCCGAGACGGGCTGGCGCCCCGGGGAGCTTGCCCTGCTGGCGGTGACCGTGGGGCCGGGTTCCTTCACCGGGGCGCGCATCGCCCTGGGGGTGGCCAAGGGGTTGGCGGTGGCCACCGGCGCGCCGCTGGTGGGGATCTCCACCCTGGAGGTGCTGCTTGCCGGGGCGGAGGAGGGGGATGGCCTGGCCGTGGCCCTGATCGACGCCCGCCGCTCCGAGGTCTATGCCCAGGCGCGGCGGGGTGGCCAATCCCTGGTGGAGCCGGGGGTGTACGATCCGGTCTGGCTGGCCGGCGAGCTGGCCCGTCTGGCGGATGGCCCGGTGCGGCTGACCGGCAACGGATTGCTCCCTTATGGCGAAGGGTTCCGCCAGGCTTTGGGGGAGCGTTTTCTGCCGCTGCCCCCCGCAGCCTGGCAGCCGGACGCCGCCTTGCTGGGGGCGCTGGCGCGGCAACGGCGTCACACCCCGGACGGCATCGCGGATGCCTGGCTGGAACCCCTCTATCTGCGCCGCTCCGATGCCAGGGAGCCGGCATGACGACGTTGCGCGTTCGGCCCGTTGCCCAGGCCCTGCTGGAGGCGGTGGCGGCCCTGGAGCAGCAGGTGTCGGTCACCCCCTGGTCCGTGGAGCTGTTTCGCGACGAATGGCGGCTCGGCTCCTGGATGCGGGCGGTGGTGGACGAGCAGGGCCGACTGGCCGGGTACGTGGTGGCGCGCCGGCAGTTCGACGAGTGGCATCTCCTCAAGCTGGGGGTGGCCCCCGCCTTTCGCCGTCAGGGGCTGGGCAGGCGGCTGGTGGCCGGGGTGCTGCGCAAGGCGCGACGGGAACAGGCGCGCAGCGTGCTCCTGGAGGTGCGCGCCGCCAATCACGTCGCCCGCATGCTCTACGAGGCCATGGGCTTTGAAATCCTTGCCATGCGGCGCGGTTACTATCGTGGCCGCCAGGGATTGGAGGACGCCCTGGTCATGGTGTGCCGGCTGGCAGAGTCGTTGCACCTTGACAAGCCGGGGGAATTGAGTGAAGCTGACAGGCTTCGGTGAAAAATTCGCCTTCGTCAGACAAAAAAAGGATAATGGCCATGCTAGTCAAAGACGTGATGATCAAGGACGTTCGTACCGTCAGAAAGGACGATCCGGTCCGCTCTGTGGCGGTGGTAATCTGTACCAACAAGATCAGCGGCCTGCCCGTGATCGAGGGAGAGAACCGGCTGGTGGGCATGATCTCGGAAAAGGACATCCTGAACGCCCTGTTGCCCGGATACCGCAATTTTCTGCGGGATCCGATCCGCGCACGGGATTTCGACTCCATGCTGGATGCCTATCAGGACGTGCTCTCGAAGAAGGTCGAGGAACTCATGACCCATCGGGTCTTTTCCGTCTCTCCGGACGATCCGGTGATGCTGGCCGCCTCCCAGATGGATCTGCACCGCTTCCGCCGCATCCCGGTGGTGGAGGAGGGCGACAAACTGGTGGGCATCGTCAGCCTGGGCGACATTCACAAGGCCATTTTCAAACGGGAATTGGCGATGTGATCCACTCCCCGCGTCGGGGATTTTCTTTGGCTCGAGGGAAATGGCAATGAACAACCGTATCGTCGTCCTGTCCGGCCCTTCCTGCGTGGGCAAGGGGCCACTGTTTCGCATCATGCGGATGTTCCATCCGGAACTGACGGCTGGTTTCAAACAGCTCGTGTTGTTCAACGACCGTGCCCCCAGGCCGGGCGAGGAGGAGGGGGTGGATTACTATTTCCGGCCCCGCGGGGAGATCGAGGCCTTGCGCGGCAAGGACGGCTACATCGTCGCCGACGTGCGCGGCGACCTGCAGGCCCTGGAGGTGGCCCAGATTCAGCGGATTTTCGACGCAGGCCAGACCCCCTTCTTCGAGGGCAATCCCTTCGTCCCCGGCAAACTGCGGGAAGCAGGCCTCTTCGAGCGGTTTCCCACGGTGACGATCTTTCTCTCCCCCCTCTCCCGCGAGGAGATCGTCTACCTCAAGTCCCTGCCCGTCGGCGTGGAGTTGAGCAAGTTCGTCTCGGATGTGCAGCGCCGCAAACTCCTGCATCGCACCACGCGGCAGAAGCAGTATCTGTCCTTGCGCGATCTGGAGAACATCGAAAAACGGTGTTCCAGCGCCCTGACCGAGATGCGGGAGGCCTGGAAGTTCGATTACGTCATCCCGGTGCACGATGGCGAGGGCAACGAGAACTGGGATGCCTTCTACTATCCCATCGGCAGCGCCCGCAAGGCGATGCTGGCCTTCGCCTCGGTGCTGCGGGGGGAAAGCGACCCGGTGTTCGTGGACGAGCGCTGGACCGAGGACATGATTCCATAACCAGGGGGTGTGACCGTGGGCAAGGAGATCGAGCGCCGCTTTCTGGTGCGAGGGGATGCGTGGCGTTCATTGGGCGTGGGCATCGAGTACCGGCAGGGGTTCCTCTCCACGGTCAAGGAGCGGGTGGTCAGGGTGCGCATCGCCGGTGACCGGGCCACCCTGACCATCAAGGGGCTGGCCGTGGATCTGGCGCGTCCCGAATTCGAATACCCGATTCCCATCGAGGATGCCCGCATCCTCCTGGATACCCTGTGCGAGCGCCCGCTCATCGAGAAGATCCGTTACCGGATCGATCAGGGCGGCTTGACCTGGGAGGTCGATGAGTTCCAGGGGGAGAACCGGGGACTGATCGTGGCCGAGGTGGAGTTGACCGATGCCCGCCAGGCCGTAGAATTGCCCCCCTGGGTTGGCCAGGAGGTCTCCGAGGACTCCCGCTATTTCAATGCCAATCTGGTGCATGCACCCTTCTCCCGTTGGGGGGCAGGTCGGGAGTCCGCCTAGTGGCCGTCTACGCCATCGGCGATGTACACGGTTGCCTGCCGGAACTGCAGGCGTTGCTCGCACAGATCGATTTTCGCCCCCAGAGGGATCGGTTGCTGTTCGTCGGGGACATCCTCAATCGGGGGCCGGATTCGTTGGGGACCGTGCGTTTCGTGCGTGACCTGGGGGAAGGCGCAATTACTTTACTTGGCAATCATGAGGCGCGGGCCATCATGGGGATGAGCGGCCTGGCGGATGGTTTTTTTCAATCCCATTTGGGTGCGTTGGCCCAGGCCCCGGATGCGGCCCGGATCCTGTCCTGGCTCCGCGCGCTGCCCCTGATGCACCGGGAGGCGTCGCTGGGGGTGACGATGGTCCACGCCGGTCTTTATCCGGACTGGACCATGGCCGATGCCTTTGCGTTCGCCGCCCGTCTGAGCGCGGTGTTGCGGGACGACGCAGGGTTGACGCGGCTGCTTGCCGGGTTCCGGGAGCCGTTTCCGGAACAGGAGCCGGACGACCCGGACGAGATGGCCCGGTTGCGTTTCGCCTTGGCGGTGATGACCCGCATCCGCTATTGCACGCCGGAGGGGCGGCTGGTGTGGGCCAATCCCGCCGGCTTGGCGGAGTCGCCCCCCGACTGGACGCCGTGGTACGGGATGCGTCCCCTGCCGGAGCCGGAGGTCATGGTCTACGGCCATTGGGCCGCAGCCGGCCTGACCATCGGCGGCGGGTATTACGGACTCGATTCCGGGTGTGTGTATGGCGGCAAACTCACGGCCCTGCGGCTGGATCACCCGGAGCGCCCCCGGTTTCAAGTTCCTTGTCCCTGCTATGTCAAGCCGGAGATCGGCTGAATTTTTTTGCGGGATTCATTCCTGGGGATCACATTCGACTTGACTTGCCAGGGCCATTTCCGCCACCCTGGCATAGGCCTCCCAGCCGGCCTGGACCAGACGCGCGGCCTCTTCCGGGGATGTGGCGGGGGGCAGTGCATCGGGATTGGGGGTGTCCACGCTCATGGCGCCGGAGCCGTCCAGGCCGGGCTGGAATTGCAGAATCAGGCCGGAGGCCAAGTGGGTCACCCGGCGTTGTTCCGGCATCACGCTCCATTCGGATGGCAAACAGGGAGGAGGGGTGGTCATGGAACCATTCGCAACGCTCAAGAATCGTCTCGCGGGCATTCCGTTCTTCGTCGAGTTCACCATCCAGGAGATGGAACACGTTTACCATAACGGCTTTTTCAAGGTCGTGCAACCTGGGGAGTTCATCATTCGCGAAGGGGGTGTGGACCGAACCCTGTTCGTCCTGGTGAGCGGCGAGGTCAAGGTGACCAAACAAAACGACCCGGAAGGGCGCTTGGCCACCCTGCATCCGGGGGACATCTTCGGCGAGATCGCCTTCGTGGCACGCCAGGTACGCACCACCAACGTGATCGCGCTTGTCAAGAGCATTGTCTTTCAACTGGAAGAAAAACACTTTTCCCTCCTGCCGCCGGAGTTGAAGGTAAAGATCCAGCATCAGGCGGTCAGGCTTCTCATGAATCGCCTGGAGGCCCTCAAGCAGACCATCGGGGGGCAGGCATGACGCAGCTGCTCGCACTGCTGCTGGCGGTTGTCCTGGTCTGGCCGGTCGGTGCGGCGGAAATCACCCCGTCCGATGTCTACACCCAGGCGCTGCGGATCAAGGCCGAAATGGAACTGCTCGCCGATCATCTGCAAATCCGGGGCGAGAAAGCGGTCCAACCGGTGCGGATGGTTCTGCAACCGCGTCATGTCTGGCAGAAGACCGGATTGATTTTGTTGAAAATCAACAGGTTTCGCGCCTTGCATGGCATGCCGAGGCTCACGGTTTCCGATGTGGAACCGGTTCCCAACCTGGAGCCGGCCATGAATTACGAACAGACCCAACGGATTCTGGCCGAGATTTTCATCATCAAGCGTCGTCTGGGGATCGATGCCACCACCGCACCGCTTGCGCCCGCCACGGACAAGACCCCCCAGGATGTCTTCAATCTGTTCAATGCCATCTCCATGCAATGGGATGTGCTCAACCAGCATGAGGTCGATGCGGTCACCATCTACGCCGAGGTCAGGCGGCTCCATGCGGATATCGACGCCGTGCTCCGGCAATTGCGGATTCAGGATGTCGCTTTTCCTCCGGCCAAGGAGCCAGCCACCACCCTGGAGGAGTGTTTGCGCGTCAGTTTCGAGTTGATGGCCGAAGTGCAGCGTCTCCAGCGGTTGGCCGGGATCGCGGTGGTCGATTTCGCGCCGTTTCGCAAGGCCGCTGGGGTGCTGCCTTCCGATGTGCTCAATATGGTGGGCATGGCCCTGGCGGAACTGCAACCCCTCAAGGCCAGTCTGGGATTGAACCATGTCATCACGCCGGCCACCGCCTTCCAGGAGGAGGCGAATCTGGCGGATGTCCGCCAGTTGATGGGCTATGCGATGCATAAACTGAAGCAGGTGCGGACATTGTGAACCCAAGGAGCGCACACCTATGGATACCGGTCGCTTTTCCGTCTTGACGCGGTTGCGCTCCGTGGGTGTGCGGGGCAAGATCGCCTTGTTTTTCTATCTGCTGGCCGTCATCGCGGTGGGGACGGTGGGGGGGTACGGTTATCGGCAGGCCAGCATCGCCCATACCGACAAGGCGCAGGGACTGGTCTGGGGCTACACCAACGAAACCGGCAAAAACATTTCATCGTTTTTTGATATCGTCCATGACGATGTTCGTTCTCTCTCGCAACATTTCTCTCTGCTGCGCCACCTGTATGCCCAGGATCTGAAAGAATTTCAGCAGATGGATCTGTGGAAACATGCGACTGCGGATGAGTTTATAAGTTATGTTACCCATGATCGTCATGTTCGTGAAATCAGGTTTTTGGATCGCCAGGGCCGGGAAACCATCGAGATCCGACGCCATCCGGTCACCAGGGAGGTCACCCTGTCCAGGGAAGAAGAATTGGAGGATGTCAGTTTTCAGGAAGAGTTCCGGCGGGCCATGGCGCTGGAACCGGGAGGGGTCGTGGTCTCCTCCCTCGATTACGACAAGGATCGCGGCACCGTCCGGATGCCCCTGCTGCCGGTGGTGCGGATCGCAACCCCGGTTTACGGGGCCAACAAGGTCAAGTATGGCGTGCTGGTCAACACGTTGCTGGCCGATGGCTTTCTGGATTACATCCGTTCGGCGATGCACAACCTGCAAGGCAGCACGTTTCATCTGATCGATACCTCCGGGCGCACCCTGTTTCCCATTGGTCAGGGGGAACCCTTCGCCGCCCTCCATCCCGGTCTGTTGGAGCGGATCCAGGATCGGGAGATGGGATCCTTGTCCCATCGGGATCAGATCATCGCCTTTCAGCGGGTGCATCCCCATCCCACCGACCGGCAACAGGACTGGATCCTGGTGGGGGCCGTGCCCCAGTCGGTGGCGTTGAAGGATTTGCGGGATTTCAAGGAGCTGTTCGGCGCCTTGACGCTTGGCCTGCTGGCGCTGATCTGGCTGGTCGCGCGTTTTTATCTGGACCGGCTGATGCGGCCATTGCTGTTCGTGACCCGCCAGATCCGGATGTTGGGACAGGGGGCGTATGTCCGCGAGGAGATCGTCTACAAGGGGAAGGACGAACTGCGCTGGATGCTGGATTCCACCGAACGCCTCACCCGCAACCTGGGGGAACTCGCCGACCTGGCGGATGCCATCGCCAGGGGGGATTACGCCAGAGAGGTGCCCCTGCTGTCGGACAACGACCGGTTGGGGAGCGCGCTCGGCAACATGACCCGGCAGTTGCGGGAGAACCGGGAGCAGGAGCGGCGACGCACCTGGCACCAGGAAGGGATCGAGCGTCTCAACCGGATGCTCGCCGCAGACCTCAAACCCCAGGAAGTGGCGGAACAGGCCATCGGCATGCTGGGCCGCTATCTGGAAGCCGGTCGGGGGGTGTTCTACCTCTTCGATCCGGAGAGTCGCGCCCTGGATCTGTTGGGTTCCTACATGTATACCCAACGCACCCGGCTGGGCAACCGCTTCCGTCTCGGCGAGGGGGCGGTGGGACAGGCGGCCTTGGAAAAACAACCCATTCTCCTGACCGTGCCGGAGGAGGATCCCCCCCCGATCACCACCGGCCTCACCAGCCGGCCCCCCCTGTTCACCTGCACCTGGCCGCTGCTGCGGGAGGGAGAGGTGCTCGGGGTGATCGAACTGGCCTCGTTCCAGGGATTCGACGACCCGCAGCGGGCCTTCCTGGCCGCCGCAGCCGATGTGATCGTCTCGTTTCTCTTCGTCGCCCTGCAGCGGGAGCGGATCCGCGCCCTGCTGGCCGAAGCCGAGGAGGCGCGCCGTGTCGCCCAGGAGCGCACCGAGCAGGCGACCCGCGCCAACGTCACCCTGGAAATCCAGCAACAGAAGCTCCAACAGCAGACCGAGGAGTTGCGTCAGACCAATGCCCAGATGGAAGAGCAGCAGCAGCAACTCCAACAGCAGACCGAGGAGTTGCAACAGGCCAATTCCCAGATGGAACGGCAGCAGGCGCGCCTGCTGCACCAGGCGGAAGAACTGGCGGGCAAGAACCGGGCGCTGTCGCTCTCCCAGGGGGACCTGAACCGCAAGGCCAAACAGTTGGAGGCCTCCAACCGCTACAAGTCGGAATTTCTGGCCAACATGTCCCACGAGTTGCGCACGCCGCTCAACTCCATCATTCTGCTTTCCAACATGATGCGCCTCAACGAGGACGGCAGGTTGGACGACACTTCCGTCAGGCAGGTGCAGGTGATCCACGAGGCGGGCAGCGAGTTGTTGCGGCTGATCAACGACATCCTCGATCTTTCCGCGCTGGAGTCGGGCAAGTCCAGGCCCCATCTGGAACCGGTCCATTCCGGCGAGGTGCTCGATGAGCAACGGAGCCTGTTTCAGGCCGTGGCACGCGAAAAGGGGTTGGAACTCCACATGGAGGACACCTTGCAAGCCACCTTGACCACCGATCGCCACAAGCTCTCCCAGGTGCTGCGCAATCTGTTGTCCAACGCCTGCAAGTTCACCCCGCGCGGTCGGGTCTCTTTGACCATCCGTCCCGGCGAGGATCCCCAACTGCCGGTGGTCATGGAGGTGAGCGACACTGGCATCGGCATCCCCCCGGAGAAGCAGGAGTTGATTTTCGAGGAGTTCCAGCAGGCGGATGGCTCCATTTCGCGGCGCTTCGGGGGCACCGGTCTGGGGTTGTCCATCAGCAGGAAATTTGTCGTCCTGCTGGGTGGCAGGTTGTCATTGCACAGCCAGGAAGGGGAAGGGAGCCGTTTTGTGCTCCATCTGCCCTTGCATTTGGCGCCCGCTCCAGACGAACCGTCGGACGAAGAGCCGGTTGCCACCCCCTTGCCCTCCCCGCCTGAGGAACCGGCCTTCGATCTGGAGGATGACCGCAACGCCCTGGATCCCGGGGAGCATCCCATTCTCATCATCGATGACGAGGCCAGTTTTTGCAGAACCGTCATCCTGCTGAATCACCGTCTGGGCAAGAAAACCGTCGCCGCCCGCTCTGGAGAAGAGGGATTGGAACTGGCTGCCCGTTTCCGGCCAGCGGGCATCATCCTGGATCTGGGGCTGCCGGACATGGACGGGATGGAGGTGTTGGCGCAACTGAAACGTTCCGAGGCGTTGCATGCCATACCCGTCTATGTCGTATCCGGACGGGATCGGGAGGGGGTGCCGGACGGCGCCCTCGGCTATCTGCGCAAGCCGGTGAGCGACAAGGCCATCGTCCTGGCCGAGGAGTTGTTCGCCGGATTGCCGGCTGCCGCCGGGTCGGCGCCGGTATTGATCGTGGAAGGGGAACATCTGCGCGCGGAAATGGTGGAGGAGCGCTTTCGGGATCCCCCGGTGCGGATCGTGACCGTCGCCGGCGCCCAGGAGGCCTTGCGCGAGGCGTCCGGCACCCGGTTCGGGGTTGCGGTGGTGGATGCAAGGCTGTCCGGCGGCGTTCCCTCGCTGGAGTTGTGCGACCGGCTCAAGACCATGGATCCGGAACTGTTCCTCATCGTCTATTGCGGAGCCACCCTGGATGAAGACGAGGAGGCACGACTGCGCGGCCTGACCGACAGCCTGATTCAGGAGTCGCCCCAGGCCGGGCAGCGGCTGCTGCGGGACGTGGAACGTTTCCTGAGCCGGCTGCCCCGTGAACCCCGCCAAACGCGCCCGGGGGTGTTGCCGATGCCGGCCTCCAGTGAGCAGACCTCCCTGGCGGGTCACACCCTGATGGTGGTGGATGACGATCCCCGCAATCTCTTCGTGGTGTCCGCCGCCCTGGAAAGCAAAGGGGCCAAGGTGGTGACCGCCATCAGCGGGGCCAAGGCGTTGGAGCGGCTGGCGCTCCACCCGGTGGATCTGATCCTGATGGACATCATGATGCCCGGCATGGATGGCTACGAAACCATCTCCCGCATCCGGCAACTGCCCGGATGCGAAAAACTGCCCATCCTCGTGCTTACCGCCAAGGCCTTCCGGGAGGACCGGGAACGCTGCCTGGCCTGCGGGGCCAACGACTATCTGGCCAAGCCCGCCGACTACGAGATCCTGGTCAACATGGTGAAGCTCTGGCTGGAACGGGCCGCATGAACGTCATGGTCAGCATGCGTCCCGACCTTTGCCACCTGCTGGTGCAGGGCGAGGCGCTCGACCCGGAGGAGGAGGCCACCTTGCGGCGTCATCTGGAGACCCCCATGGATCGGCCCGTGGAGGTGACCTTTTTCGAGATGACATGGTTCGATTCCGTCCGGGTGGCGGAGCTGGCGGCATTCACCCGGCGCAATCCCGGCAATTGCGTCACGGTGTATCATCCCCATCTCTTCGCCTATCTGCTCGGACTGGGGATAGCCGTCCGGCTGGTCGTCCCCGACCCGCCCGTCGTTCGGGAACGTCGCTTTGCCGCCCTGGCCCTGGGCGGGTCCACCGGCAGTCTGGAGAAGCTGTTGCAGATCCTGCGGGAGTTGCCCATCGGGGAGTTGGCGGTTTTTGTGGTGCAGCACGTCCCCGAAGAGAGTCCCAATCTTCTGGATCGCATCCTGACCGCAGAGAGTCGCTACCGGGTGGAGATGCCCAGCACCATGACCCCGGTCAGGCCCGGCACGCTCTATGTGGCCCCGTCGGGGTACAATATGCGGGTCGGCAACGGCCTGGTCTATGTCACACGCGATGCCAGGATTCATCATGCCCGCCCTTCCATCGACGCGCTGTTCGAATCGGTGGCCCGCGCGTATGGCACGGCTGCCATGGCCATCCTGTTGTGCGGCCATGGCCAGGATGGGGTGGGGGGGCTTGCGTGCGTGCGCGAACTGGGCGGCATGGCCCTGGCGGAGGATCCTGACGAGTGCGAAGCCAGGGATCTGGTGGTCGCGGCCAAAAAGCAGGGCGCCTGTGCCCACAGCCTGCCGGCGAGTGCCCTGGCCAGTTTCGCCGCTGCCGCCGCCCTGGGGGATGCCCCCCTCACGGCTGGCGTGATGCGCCTTTTTCTGGCAGCCGTGGCCCAGTGCCATGGCTACGATTTCACCCACTATCGGGAGGAGTCCCTGTTGCGCCGTTGCAGCGTCGCCATGGCCGGAGAACGAACCGCCAACTTTTTCGCTTTTCAGGCGCTGGTGTTGACGTTGCCTGCGGCTTTCGAGCGTTTCTTTTTTGCGCTCTCCATCAACGTGACCCATTTTTTCCGGAGTCCGGCGCAGTTTCTCTGCCTGCGCGACGAGGTGTTTCCCTTTCTGGCCAGTTTTCCACGCATCAAGATCTGGGTGGCCGGCTGTGCGACCGGCGAGGAGGCCTATTCCCTGGCCATGCTCCTCGATGAGGCGGGGTTGCTGGGCAGGAGCAGCATTTATGCCACGGATATCAATCCCCTGGTGCTCAAGGAGGCGCGCAACGGCCTCTATCCCGCCCAGGCCCTCCCCCGGGCGAGGGCCAACCATGCCCTGGCCGGCGGTGCGCGCCCTTTCGACGACCACTGCACGATACGGGAGAACTGGTTCGAGATCGTTCCCGCCTTGCGGGAGAAGCTGTTTTTCTATCACCACTCCCTGGTGAGCGACGGGCCGTTCAACGAGTTCCAGTTGATCCTGTGCCGCAATCTGCTGATCTATTTCGACGAGGCGCTGCAGGCCAGGGCGCTCGGTTTGTTCGCCCGCTGCCTGCATCATGACGGCAGGTTGATGCTTGGCCCCAGCGAGAGCCTGTGGCGCATCCCGGGGGCGGATCGGCTGGCACCGGTCAATGAAAAAATGCGTCTGTATCGCGTTCTGGAAGTCGAGGAGGTCGCGCATGATGTCTGATTGTTATGTTGTGCTGATTGTCGATGATAATGACCATAATCGATTCACCCTGCGTACCCTGCTGGACCGGGTGCCGGAATGCCGGGTGCTGGAGGCCGCTTCCGGCCAGGAGGCGCTGGCCATCACCATCGATCAGGCCGTGGATTTGATCCTCCTGGATGTGCGGATGCCGGTCATGGACGGCTTCGAGACCGCACGGCACCTGAAGATGCTGGAGCGGACCCGGGAGATTCCCATTCTTTTTCTGACGGCGGTGTTTCGGACCGAGGAGTTCATCCGTCACGGCTACGAACTGGGGGCGGTGGATTATCTGACCAAGCCCATCGACAATCATCTGCTGCTCAACCGCATTCGTCTCTATCTGCGGCTGTTCGACCGGGAGCGCAAGCTGGCCCGCGCCGTGAAGGAGCTGCAAGAAAAGGACGCCGCCCTGCGACAGATCAACCGGGAACTGGAGTCCCGTGTGATCGAGCGCACCAGGGAGCTGGAAAAACGCAACGCCGAACTTCTGGAGGCCAAGGGCGAAGCGGAGCGATACAGTCAGGCCAAGACCAATTTTCTGGCCAGCATGAGCCATGAGATCCGCACCCCCATGAACGTGGTGCTGGGTCTGGCCGAGATGCTGCGGGAGACCGACCTGACCCCCCGGCAGCATGAGTATGTCCGGATCATGCACACTTCCGGCAAGGCCCTGCTGGGGGTGATCGATGACATTCTCGATTTCGCCCGGATCGAGGAGGGGAGGATCGTTTTGAACCCGACCTCCTGTTCCATCGAGAAACTCGTGGCGGAAACCACCGACATGATGCGTATCGCCGCCGGGAGCAAAGGGCTGGAGGTGGCCCTGGAGGTGGCCGGCGTCATGCCTGCGACCCTGTTGTGCGATGAGAATCGTTTGCGGCAGGTTTTGCTCAATCTGCTCGGCAATGCCCTCAAGTTCACCCAACGGGGCCGGATCGATGTGCGTCTGGCGTGGGCGCCGCAAGAGGGGAGTGCCTTGCTGCTCTCGGTGCGGGATACCGGTATCGGCATTGCGCCGGAGCAGCAGGGGTGCATCTTCGATCAATTCGTTCAGGCCGATGCCGGCATTACCCGGCAATTCGGCGGGACCGGACTGGGTCTGACCATCTCCCGGTGCCTGGTGGAGATGATGGGCGGACGGATCTGGGTGGAGAGTCGTCCGGGAGAGGGGAGCGCGTTTCATTTCACCCTGCCGTTTCGCGAGGCGCCAGGCGCGTCGTCCGCGCCTCCCGCGCCGCCAGCCGCATCCGCAACGGTGCGCCAGGCGGGTCCCTTGCGGATACTGCTTGCAGAGGATGTCGAGGAGAATCGTATCTTGATTGCGGCCTATCTCGAGAAATCCGGGCATGGGCTGGTCATGGTGCCCGATGGCGCCCAGGCGGTGGAGCGGGTGATGGCGGAACGGTTCGACGTGGTGCTCATGGACATCCAGATGCCGGTGCAAGACGGCTATTCGGCCACCCGCCGGATCCGCCAATGGGAGCGTGACTCCGGCACGCCCCCGGTCCCGATCATCGCCCTTTCGGCCCATGCCATGGAGGGCGAGGAGACGCGCAGCCGGGAGGCCGGCTGTGATCTTTATCTCTCCAAGCCTGTCGGCAAGAAGACCCTGTTGGCGGCCATGCAACGGGTTCGCGCATTGCATGAGGTGGGGGGGTAAAGCGTTCTTTGCGACTGTGCCGCGAAGCAGAGGAAGCTGGTTTGTCCGTCAGTTGGGTATTTGTTTAATATGTTGTTGTCCGGGAGAACAGCCAGCCGATCGGTTGGTAAAGGGAATTTGGCAGATGGTTTTTCAGCCACCTGGCAAGCAAGCGACCGAAAGAGCGTGGTGGGTTACGTTGATTATAAAACTTTAATTTATTTTGTGTGTGGTTATATTTTAACCATTTGAAAAACAGTATAAAAATATTATTATTATTGTTTGGAAGGAAATTGAAAGGCGGATTGTCTATATCTAAGTAAAACCGACAAATGATATTGTCAGGATCATTTTTGATGACTTCTTCATCCATAAATGGCTGTAATCCACCCCAGAGTTCGAAAAACACATCGGTTGGGCTGCGGTTGAGTTTAATGGCCATATCAGCTGCGAAGCGCATTGCATTAATTGCTAAAGTTATTCTTGTACCAGATTCGCAACCATAGGCAGATTTGTCGGTGAGAAAATCGATTCCATAACGTGATATTCCAACGTTTTGGTCTATAATGGCTTCAATTAAAATGTAAGATGTTGTTTGTTGGTGTTTTAAATTATGTTGTTCTGTATCTGCAAGCAAAGCCTGGGCCCAGTGCTGTAGAGCATGGAATGCGACGAAGGGAAATGGCGCGAATTGCGGCTCAACTTCAGAGGTGTATGCTCCATGCCGGTTGGGTGGCAAAGGAGAGTGAATGTCTCTGCAGTTTTCAAGAAAGCCGCGAAGTCGGGCAACTTGCTCTTTGAGGGGTTGGGGGGTCTCTTTATGATCTGTCAGTGTGTTGCCAAGATAAGTTTCCGCCAAATTCTGGATCGTTTGGAACCGGCACGCGTAAAATGGCTTTCTCTCTGGTATTTTTTTTGTGAGCGGATAGCTCCCCGTATCAATTTCGAAATATCTTTGGTTTTCATTAATCCAGTTCAATCTTTTGGCCAATACGCCCGCTTCTCCATAACGCAATCCACCAACTACCGCCCATACTTCATGAAACAGGAATGCGCACCGGGTTGGTGATGTGAATGCGGAAGATCCTAATGTATGGGTTATTGATAACGCTAAGTCATTACCAATATTGACGAGCCTGGAAAGGTATCGATCATCCATCTTTTTGAATTGCAGACGTTGATGACCGTTTTTGATGGCAGTTTCTCGTACCAAATGGGCAATGGAGTGGATGCCGGTCTCTTTGTTTGTTGTTATGAATTTTTTCATATATCTTGATGTCAAGAGAGCATGTCCCGTTAGCAAGTAGGGAAGCATGATGCTTGTGTTGTTATGTTTGTGCTGTATCGGGTTTGTTGCATTAATATTATTGCATTCTTTGATTAGAATAGTTAGTGATCCCGTCTCTAAGCTGCGTATGTGACTCAGCGCGGCAAGTTCGATATGATTCATAATAATAAGCGTTTCGCAGGTGGTTTCGGATGTGGAGAGGAGACTTTCGAGGAGAATCAGTCCACTGGTACTTGGCGGATTTGACTGGCGTCGAGGAGTTCCTGATCCCAGTTGGTGTCGAGATCGTAGATGGGTCCACTGTCCTGCTTGGGTACGCCCATGTGAAACCGGTCAGCGAAATGAGTGCGCATGAAGATTTCGGGTTCGGACAGAAAACCGCCGCCGAATTCTCGTGCCGTGGCCTCAAGTTGTTCGTAATTGGTGATACGTCTGAAAAAATCTTGGTTTGTTTGCAGGTCTGTAAGGCTGTGTATCATGGCGCGCGACATCTCCACGGAGCGCACGCGGTGCTCGTCGCGAATGGTGGTATACTCGGCGTGCTTGCTTTCAAATACCACCAGATCCTCGGTGATGCGGCAATGGAGGGCCAGTCGATTCCTGCCTATGAGGAAAAAGAGGTTCGCGCCTCTGGCCAGGGCGCGACCAAAGACGTGAAAAACCTGATCCAGGGTCGGGTTGCGCTTTGTGTAGGCGTCTACCATGATGCGTGGCGAACAGAAGACCAGGAGGGGACGCCCGCTCAAAATGAATCGTTCGATGTCATCGGCATAGCGGTTGCCTCGGCTGCCAAGGAGTGAGAGCGCTCCAGAACCGAGAACGCAAAACTGTCCGGCAAGGCTCAGTACGCTCCTGGAGTAGGGACCAAGGCGGCGGATGTTGCGGTTGGGGTAGTAAATCCAACGGTTCATGGGAATGACATCACCGGCTGCCTTGACTTCCTCCTGGGTCAGCGTTTTCTCGGAGCCGGTTATGTCCTTGTATGCCTGAAAAAGATCTCCCCATTTGTAGTGGTCGTCGTCCAGGCTGTAGGCGTTGATCGGTCCAAATCGATCCGAATCGTAGAAGTGTTTGGGAGTCTGGGGGTTCTCGATGCCGCCAAGCAGTTCCGCGATGGGAGTTTCCAATCCCTTTCGGGTCCAGAATCGCTTCAAAATCGTTATGCCCATGCTTTTCTCTTAACACATAGCCTAAGGTTTCCATATCAAATCATGGCAGTATACAGTTTTTGTGGTGTCAGTGCAAGGCGTTTTTTCAATGCAACGAACCCGCATGTCGGCTACATCGGATTACAGAAACCGTCGATTTGAGGCGATCTGATTATGAATGATACGTTACTAACAATGAATATGCAAACGATAAATTTGCTGCTGGCTTTCTGGGACGGAAACTCAAAGCGCCCTTTGCAACTGCGCCGCCAGCCGCTGGGGGGAGACGGGCAGGGAGGTTTTCAGCTCCTGGGCGAACTGGGAGACCCGGAACTCCTCCAGCATCCAGCGCAACAGCGTCAATTCCGGGTCGATCAGGCGCTCCCTGGCGTGACGTTGCGCCCTTTGGCGATACTCCAGCAAAAAGGGACGCAACTCGGCGGTCTTGCGGGTGTCCTTGAGGGGGTCGCGGGCGCAGCGGTCCAGCCGCAACCGGATCGCCTGCAAAAAACGCGGCAGATGCCCCAGCCAGGGATCCGGCGTGGCCAGCAGGAACTCCGGCGGCAGCAGATGGGAGAGTTGCTCGTTCACATCCTGGAGCGCCCCCTGCAAGGTCGGCGGCTGCTGGGTGCGGATCAGGATGCGGTGGATTTGTCCGTAGGTTTCCAGAATACGCCGTGTCTGGGCAAAGAGCGCTTCCGCCTCGGCCACCAGTCCGCCGCGCCCGGCTTGCAGACGGGCCTGAAACGTGGCGTCATCACGCACCGGTTCCTGGTCCGGAGGCAGAAAGCGGTTGGCCGTCGCCCGCTGCAACAGTTGCTCCGCCAGGGAAAGAGGCGGATCCCCCTTGTTCAGGCACAAGGAGAGAAACAACAGATTCTCCTCGCGGGAAAAGACACATTTGCGCTTGATCAACTGGATCATCCCCGGCAGTTGCAGCATGAACAGCCGGTTCACCCCCCGGCGATGGGTCTCCAGGGCCAGGTCCGGGTCGTCTTGCAGCCGCAGGGAGACCGTCATGCCATCGTCCTGCAAAACCGGCGTGGCGTACAGGGTGCGTCCGTCGGCATCCAGGGCGACCCGCTCCGGCAGGGAGCCGCACTCCCAGCGCAGCATCCCCTTGCGCTCCCAGGCGCCACTCGCCACCTTGCGAAACCGTTCCCTGGCATCCTGGCCAAGCGTGCTCTTCAACGCTTCCAGGTCTCGCCCACGCCCCAGCACCCGGTCGGTCACCTCGTCGATCACCAGGAAATTCATGCGCAGATGGTCGTCCAGGGCCGATTCCGGCATGCTGTCCAGGGGAAACTCCAGGCCGGTCTTGGCCTTGAGCAACTTGATCAGGGCCAGCTTCAGCGATCCTTGGCGGAAGGTCAAGTTGCCCTGGCACCACTCCACGGTCTGGGGCAGGGGGACCAGGGGGCGGCGCAGGGTCTTGGGCAGGCTCTTGAGCATGGCCAGGATCCGGTCGCCCAGCATCCCTGGCACCAGCCACTCGAAGGGCTGGGGTGTCAGGCGATTCAGGATCGGCATGGGGATGCGCGCGTTCACCCCGTCGTTGTTTCCCCCCGGATCGAAGGTGTACTCCAGGGCCAGCTCGTGACCGTCGATGAGCAGATGGCCTGGAAACTGCTCTCCGCTCACCCCGCCGTCCGCGTCCCGCATCACCTGTTCCCAGGTGAAGTGCAGGATGCGGGGATCCTGCTTGCGCGCCCTGGAGTACCATTCGTGAAAATGACGCGCGGAGTGGATGTGCTCCGGGACCACGGCATCGTAAAAGGCGAAGCGTACCCCGTCATCGGTCAGCAGGTTGCGGCGTCGGGACTTGTGTTCCAACTCGCGCACCTCGGCGATCATGCCCTGATTGTGTACGAAAAAGAGCGCCGAGGAGTTGAACTCCCCCTCCACCAGGGCCGCCTGGATGAAAATCCGGCGGGACTCCGCCGGGTTGATCGGGCCGTAATGGACCTTGCGGTCGAGGATCAGCGGCAGACCGAACAGGGTGACGCGCTCCCGGGCCGTCACCTGGCCGGCCTGACGGTCCCAGGCGGCATGGGCGTAGCTCCGGCGGCACAAGGGGCCGGCGGCGGCCTCCAGCCATTCCGGTTCGATGCGGGCGCACAGCCGGGCGTAGAGGCGCGAGGTCTCCACCAGTTCGCCGGCGATGATCCAGGCCGGGGGTTTGCGGTGCAGGGCCGAGCCGGGGTGGATGGCAAAACGGCTGTCCCGCGCACCGAGAAACTCCTTCAATTCGCTCTTGCAGCCGGCGTTGCCCAGCAGACCGGGCAGCAGCGCCCGATGGATCTCCTCGTAGCCCGACGGGACCTCGTTTGGCCGCATCCCCATCTCTTGCGCCATCTCCAGCAGTTGCTCGTGGATCTCCAGCCACTCCCGCACCCGCGCTCTGGAGAGATAATTCTCCTTGAGAAAACGCCGGAAGCCGTTGCCGGTGGGATGGTCGATCCGTCCCTGTTGGACGAAGGCCCAGAGATTCAGCAGGCCAATGAAATCGGAGTGGCCATCCTTGAAGCGGGCATGGGCCTGACGGGCCGTCTCGCGTCGTTCCAGCGGCTCCTCGCGGGGGTCGGGAATGGTCATGGCCGCCACCAGGACCAGGATTTCGCTCAGGCGGCTTTGGCTGCCGCCCTCCAGCAGGATGCGTCCCAGCCGGGGCGGCAGGGGCAGGCGGGCCAGTTTTTTGCCCACGTCGGTGATCCGTCCTTCCAGGGACAGCGCCCCCAACTCCTCCAGAAAGCGGGTGCCGTGGCGAATCGCCTGCGGGGTCGGGGGGTCCACGAAGGGAAACTGGTCGATTTCGCCCAGCCGCATGGCCTTCATCTGCAAAATCACCGCATCCAGCGAGGTGCGCAGGATCTCCGGGTCGGTAAAGCGGGGGCGCGCCTGGTAATCCTCCTCGGAGTAGAGCCGGATGCAGATGCCGTCCGCCAGCCGACCGCAGCGTCCCTGGCGTTGATCCGCCGCAGCGCGGGAACACTTCTCCACCGGCAGGCGCTGCACCCGCATCCGGTCGCTGACCCGGCTGATGCGCACCAGCCCGGAGTCGATGACGTAATGCACGCGAGGCACGGTGATCGAGGTCTCCGCCACGTTGGTGGCCAAGATGATCCGCCGGGGCACCCCAGGCTGAAAGATGCGCTGCTGTTCGCTCCCGGAGAGCCGGGCGAAGAGCGGCAGGATCTCCGTTCCCGGTCCCACCTCGTTGCGCAACCGTTCGCCGATCTCCCGGATCAGGTGTTCGCTGGGGAGAAAAATCAGGATGTCCCCGTGCATCCCCGGCAGGGACAGTTCGTTCACCGCCTCGACGATGGCCGATTCCAGGCTGGTCTCCTCGGCCTCTTCCCGCTCGCTCTCCTCCTCCGTTTCCACCAGGATGGGGCGGTAGCGGGTCTGCACCGGATAGGTGCGTCCCGACACCTCGATGATCGGCGCATTGCCGAAATGGCGGGAGAACTTCTCCGCGTCCAGGGTGGCGGAGCTGATGATGATTTTGAGTTCCCGGCGGCGCTCCCCGATCCGCCTGAGCGCGCCGAGGAGAAAATCGATGTTCAGGCTGCGTTCGTGGGCCTCGTCCACCAGGAGCGCCTCGTAGCGGGTCAACAGCGGATCCCCTTGCAACTCGGTGAGCAGAATACCGTCGGTCATGACCTTGATCAGGGTGTCCGGGCTGGTGTGGTCGTTGAAGCGGATCTTGTGACCCACCAGACGGCTCTCCCCGGTGTGCAGATCGTTACGCAGGAATTCGGCGATGGCGCGGGCGGCGATGCGGCGCGGCTGGGTCACGCCGATCATGCCGGCGGCCCCCAGGCCCAGATCCAGGCAGATCTTGGGCAACTGGGTGGTCTTGCCGGAGCCGGTCTCGCCGCAGACGATCACCACCGGGTGTGCGCGGATGGCCTGTTGAATCGCCTCGCGTTGTTCGGCGACTGGCAAAAAAGCCGGATAGTCGCGGGCCGGAAACGAGGCTTCCCGTTGCGCGCGAATGGCCAGGGAGCGGGCGATGGCCTCCTCGAGGGCGGGGTCCGGGGGTTGTTCCGGATGCTGCCGGTGCCAGGCCCGCCAGCGGGCCAGCAGGGGGGCGCGATCACGGGTCATGCAGCGACCGATGCGCTGGGCGAGGCGTTTCATGGCGGGGTGGGGTCCTGGTTTTTCGAAAAATAAATATCATAGCGCACGCTCTGCCCCATGACAACCCGTTGTGGCTGCGCTCCCAGGGGCGGGGCGAGGCGGGGGCGCTTGATCACCACCCGCGCCTGGCCATGCCGCAAGGCGGCTTGCGCCAGTTCTTCGGCGTCCGGGTCATCGCCCACCACCGCCCGCAGCAGCCGCATCTCCTTTTTCACCAAAGCGCTCTTCTCCCGCTCCGGGTGCATGGGGTCCAGGTAGATCACCTGACAGGGGTGTCCTCCGGCGGGCAGGTGGTTCAGGAACGCCACGGCCTCCCCCTGCATCAGGCGCAGACGGGAGGCCTCCGGCAGCATGGCCGCCCGGCGCAATCCGTCCTCCAGCAGCGCCGCCACCACCGGCGAGCGCTCCACCATCAGCACTTCGCACCCCAGGGCCGCCAGCACGAAGGCATCCCGTCCCAGGCCCGGCGTCATGTCCAGAACGACCGGGCGCACCCCGCCGCTCTTCAAACCCGCCGCCCGCGCCAGGGTCTGACGCAATCCCTCCTGGCGTCGCGCGGCAGCGATTTCCGGGGAAAAATCCACTGCCACCGGCTGGCCGCGACCCCGCTGCCGGGCCAGCAACGCCAGACGCTCCCCGGTCAGCGCCAGCACCAGGCGATCTTCGGTCTGTTCCCATTCCAGCATCGGCAGGCTCAGCCGTTCTGCCAGGCGTTGTGCCTCCGAACGCATCCCGGCGTCGGGCGAGGAGACCACCAGGGCAGCGTTCATCCCCCGCGTGGCGGTTGCCACCCTCCGGGCAGCTTTCCGCCACGCATGGCAGCCGCCACCGCCGAGGTCAGGAAGGTCTCGAACTCCCGGACCATGCCCGCATCGACGAACAACGCGGCCCGTTTTTCCGCCAACTCCCGCTGGAACGCCCGTCGCCGTGGCTTGTCCTGGGCGAACGAGAGCGCCAGGGCGGCGTATTCGGCCACCCTGTTGGCCACCGGAGGATCCGTCATCCCCATCTGCCGATACCCGCCGGCAACGATCCGGCAGCGCATGAACTCTCCGGGCCAGGTGATCACCGGCGTGCCGATCGCCATCGCCTCGTAGAAGGTGTTGCCGCTGCCGAAATGGATCGGATCCAGCAGCACGTCCATGTTGGCCATCAGGCCGATGAACCGGGTACGGGTCATGCGGGGCAGGAAGAGGACCCGTTGCGCCAGTCCGGGATGGCGGGCGTTCCAGCGTGCCCGCAAGGCATCCTGCCAGATCGGATTGTCTGCGGCCACCAGCACGATATGGCCTGTGGGATCTTCCCGGACAATCTCGGCCAGCACGGCGTCGAATTCCGGATGCAGTTTGTAGAGGGATTGCGGACAGCCGTACAGGTGTCCGCTGGTCGGCAGCCCATATGCCGAACGATCCGGAATCGCGCCCGGCACCACCGGCCACAGGTAGCAGCACGGCAGGCGATGCAGACGAATCAGACGCTCGCGGTACCGTTCGTCCGCTCCCTCCGGTTCGATCAGGGCAGAGGAGACGAAATAATCCATGGTGTCCACCCCCGTGGTCTCCGGATGGCCCCAACTCATGGCCTGCACGGGGGCCAGACGGGCGAACGTCAGCCAGTAGCTGGCCATGGACATGCCGATGTCCGGGTAGTAGAGGATGTCCAGTTCGGCGGCGGCCACAACGCGCTGTTGCTCCGTGATCCCCTCGGGCAGGAGGATGACCCTGTCGGCCAGGGCGTCCAGATGGTCGCGGAAGGCGTCCTTTTTGGAGTGCGGCGTATGGATCAGCACCAACTCGAAGCGGGTGCGATCCAGCAGTTGGATCAAACCTTCATTGAGTCTGCCAATGGTATGATGATAAAAAAATTGCGACAAAAAGCCGATGCGCAGGCGTCGCTGGCCAGCCCGCAAGCGCGTGGGGGGGTGGGTGGTCCGCATGGTCAGTTCCGGGACCTTGGCCCGGAACAGCTGACCGAGGGATTCGATGAGGGATCGATCGTCGAGGTTGTGATAGGCCAGGTAGTAATAGAGGGAGCGGGCCGTAGCCAGCGTGGCGGGGTCCAGGCGGTGGAACCGGGTTTGCAGATCCGCGATGCCCTCCTGGAAACGGTTGCGCCATGTGGCGATCTCCTCCAGGGAGGCGGGTATGGCGGGCAGCATCGTGGCCCCGTACAGGGCGAACTCCGGGGAGAGCGTTCCGTGTGTCCGCGCGTGCCGGTACAATGCCCACGCCTCTTCCATCCGGCCTTGGGACTCCAGCAGGGTGCATTGCAGGAATTCGGCGTCGGGGCGGGGAGGCGCGAGGGTCATGATGGCGTGGCGGCAAGAGACGGGTCGAAGGGTCGATGCATCCGCAAACGGTATGACAACCGCCTCGGGAAGGCAATGGTTGGCTGTGGCTGGCATTTTTTTTTACAAATTGGATGACTTTTGCAAGAATAGGTGGTATTCTTTTTGATTAGAATCAAATTGGCCTGCTGGTCCGTTCTATTGTGAGGCAAGTTGTGCAACCTGTCATTTTGATCGTTGACGACACCCCCGCAAACGTCACGTTGCTCATGGAGCAGCTGGCCGATCTGGATGCCGAGCGGTTGGCGGCCTTCAGCGGGGCCGAGGCCCTCTACCTGATGACCCGGCATGAGTGCGCCGTGGTGCTGCTCGACGCCGCCATGCCGGAGATGGACGGCTTCGAGGTGCTGCGCCAGATGGCCGTCCAGGAAACCCTCTGCCATACCCCGGTCATCATGCTGACCGCCGTCCACAACGACACGCGCCACATTGCCGCCGGATACGGGCTGGGTGCCGTGGATTATCTCGTCAAACCTTACTCTCCCTTCATCCTCAAGAGCAAGATCAAGGTGTTCCTGGAACTGGCCCGGCAGCGCGCCATGATCTCCAGCCAGGCCCAGGCCCTCGAGGTGGCCATGCGCAAGGCCGAGGTGGCGGCCATGGCCAAGGACCTCTTCCTGGCCAACATGAGCCATGAAATCCGCACGCCCATGCATGTCATCATCGGCTTGACCGATCTGCTGCTGGCCAGCGAAATGCCCCCGGAACAGAAGCGGTTTCTGGAAATCGTGCTGCAATCTTCTGAGGCGTTGCTGAATATTCTCAATGACATCCTGGTGTTCTCCAAAATCGATACCGATGCCTTCACCCTGGAGCACAAATCGTTTTCTCCGCGCCTGTTGGTCGAGCAGGTCGGCGCTGCCATCGCCGAGGATGCCAGGGCCAAGGGGCTGGTGTTTGCCTGTGGCGTGGACGAGGATCTCCCGGATCGGTTGATGGGGGATCCCTTGCGTTTGCGGCAGGTGCTGTTTACCCTGCTGGGCAACGCGGTCAAATTCACCCCTGCCGGCGAGGTGGAATTGCGGGTCCTGCTGGGCGAAGGGGGCACCCTGCGCATGCTGGTGCGGGATACGGGCATCGGCATCCCCGAGGAGAAGCAGGAGTTGATCTTTCAACTCTTCTCCCAGGCGGACGGCACCCCGACCCGTCCTTATGGCGGCGTCGGGTTGGGTCTGACCATCTGCCGGTTGCTGGTCTGGCGCATGGGCGGGGGGATCGCGCTGGAAAGCCGGGAGGGGCGGGGCAGCCGGTTCACCGTCACCATTCCCTTGCTCCAGGCCGCCGGATCCGGCGTTTGCCCCGCGCCCAGGGAAACGGATCCCCCGGCGCGGATCCTCCTTGTGGAGGGGGATCGGGAATTGCGTTTGTCAGCCGAACGGTTGCTGCAAGAGGCCGGATACGCCGTCACCACGGCAACCGATGGCGACGAGGCGCTCAAATTGCTGGGCGAGGGGTTCGATCTGGTGTTCATGGATTTCCTCATGCCCAGACTGAATGGCATCGAAACCACCCGTCGGATTCGCGCCGGTCGGGAAAAGGCGGACCCGGATCTGCCGATCATCGGACTCGGCAACCCGATTTCGCCTATGTTGCGCGAGCATTGCCTGGAGGCCGGCATGGATGAAGTTCTCGTCACGCCCCATCGATCCGAAGAACTGTTGACCTTGGCCGCCCGCGCCGGTGCGCTGCGTCGGGCGCGCATCGAACGGCGGCAGGCCCTGTTGCGCCACCCGGCGGCTGGTGACCCCTGAATGGCCGGCGGTCGGCGACCCGCCGATCCGGCCCGGAAGACGCCGCCGCGCGGAGCCGAGACGCCGGAGACCCTCTTTCCCCAGGCATTGCGACATCACCAGGAGGGCCGGCTGGCCGATGCGGAGCGGCTCTATCGCCGGATCCTGGCCCGCAATGCCAACCATGCGGACGCCATGCATCTGCTTGGTGTGCTCGCTCACCAGAGCGGACGCCACGAAGCCGCCCTGGAATGGATCGACAAGGCGATCGCC
This sequence comes from Magnetococcales bacterium, assembly GCA_015231915.1. GTDB lineage: Bacteria > Pseudomonadota > Magnetococcia > Magnetococcales > Magnetaquicoccaceae > Magnetaquiglobus. The sequence goes on along the minus strand of JADGAR010000009.1, from coordinate 16,062 downwards.
TTGCACGAGGATCCGCTCTATCTGCTCAATCTGGGAAACATCCTCGAAGAAATGGGCCGGATGGACGAGGCCATTGCCTCTTTCCGGCAGGTGTTGGCCCTCGATCCCGATCGGGTCGAGGCCCATTTCGGACTGGCATGCGCCCTGCGGCCCACGGACCCCGAAGCCTCCTGCCGCGCTTTGATGCGTGTCATCGCCTTGCAACCGGGGCATGCCGAAGCCCATTATAACCTTAGTGTTCTTTATCAGGATTGGGGTCGTTATCGTGAGGCCTTGGACTCCGTGCGCCGGGCGCTCGAGATCAAGCCGGAGTTCACCGTGGCCCATCACACCCTTGGCAACCTGTTGCGGGGCGTCGGGCGCTGCGAGGAGGCCCTGGCCGCTTACGAACGGGTGGTGGCGATGGATCCCTGGCATGCCGATGCCTGGTGTGGCATGGGTCATGCCTGCAATGATCTGGGTCGCATGGAAGAGTCGATCGGTTATTTCCGCAAGGCGTGCGAGGCGCGTCCGGATTGTCCGGAAATGCTTGGCTATCGGATTCATCAAGCGATGCACCTTTGTGACTGGCGGGATCTGGACGAGCACGTTGCGCGTTTGCTGCAACGGTTGCAATCCGGCGGGAGCGCTGCGGCCACGTTCGTCCTGCTGCCCTTGCCGACCACCGCCGGGCAGCAGCTCGCCTGCGCCCGTGCCCATGTCGCCAGGGAGGTCCTGACGACCGTCAATCTCGCTGCCGGGCGTGAGGTGGATCCCCATCCCGGCAGGTTGCGGATCGGTTATTTCTCTGGTGATTTCGGGGGGCATCCCGTCGCCCGTCTGGTGGCGCCGTTGTTCGAGTCGCATGATCGCGAACGGTTCGAGGTGTTCGTCTATTCCCATGGCGGCGACAGGGAACATGCCATGCGGCAACGGATCCGTGCCGGATGTGATCGGTTCGTGGATGTGACCGACCTGTCCAACGAGGAGGCGGCCCGGCGGATCCTGGACGATGGGGTGCATATCCTGGTGGAGATGCAAGGGTTCACCAAGGGTGCCCGATTGCGGATCCCCGCCCTGCGTCCCGCGCCGCTGGTGGTGAGTTGGCTGGGGTATGCGGGCACGCTGGGCTCGACCCGCCTGGCCGATTATCTCATCGGCGATCCGGTTGCCACCCCGCCGGAGCGGGCGTGGGAGTTCGACGAAACCCTGGCCCTGCTCCCCAACTGTTATCTCCCTGGCGACCGCCGGCAACCCCTCTCCACTCCACCGGAGCGGCTCGCGGTCGGTCTTCCCGCCGAGGGATTCGTCTTTTGCAGCTTCAACCAGAGCGTCAAGTTCCATCCGGCGCTGTTCGATCTCTGGTGCCGTTTGTTGCGGGAGGTGCCTGGAAGCGTGTTGTGGTTGCGCAAGCCTCATCCACTGGCAGAGCGCCATTTGCGTGACGAGGCGGCACGCCGGGGTGTCGATCCGGATCGGTTGCGGTTCGCCGGTCGTCTCCCCGACCTGGAGGATCATTTGGCGCGACTGGCTTTGGCGGATCTGGCGCTGGATCCTTTTCCGTACAACTCCCATGCCACGGGACTCGATGCCTTGTCGTGCGGCGTGCCCATGGTCACCAAAGCCGGGGAAACCTTTGCCGGACGGGTGGGGGCCAGCCTGTTGCACGCCGCCGGCCTGCCGGAACTGATCGCCTGCGACCAGGAGGATTATTTCGTCAAGGCGCTGGAACTGGCGCGCGACCCGGAGCGCTTGCGTCACATCAAGGAACGGTTGATAAGCGGGCGGTCGTGCCTGCCCCTGTTCGATTGCGTCGGTTTTACGCGGGATCTGGAACGGTTGTATCGGCGCATGTGGCAAAATCACATCGAGGGGCGCAGGGAGATGATCGTGCCGGGGGATGGCGCAGGATGGGAAACCCATGCGGGCATCCCTGTGCCAGGGCTTTTCGAGCAGGCACTGGCGTTGCACCAGGCGGGTCGGATGGAGGAGGCAGAACCGCTGTATCGCCGTGTCCTGGAGGCGGATCCGCGCCATGCCGACGCGCTGCACCTGCTCGGCATGGCGGTTTTTCAGGCCGGACATCTCCACGAGGCGGTCGAACTGGTGGAACGGGCGATAGCGAGCAACGATCGGGTTGCCACCTATCATTGCAATCTCGGCGTCGTCTACAAGAAGCTCGACAATCCGGAAAAGGCGGTGGCAAGCTATCAGCGGGCGTTGGCGATTGAGCCGGACCTCTCCGGGATCGCCCACAGGATGGGGTTGTTGTTGCAAGGCATGGGTCGGCACGAAGAGGCCGAGGCCGCCTTTCGTCGGGAGATCCTTCTGGAGCCGGGATCGGCCAAGGCATACACCAATCTGGGCAATCTCCTGAAAGAGCAGGAGCGCGATCTGGAAGCGGAAGGGGCCTTCCGCAACGCGTTGCGCCTCGATGCCGACAACGCCAGGGCCAGTCACAATCTGGCTCTCATGCTTTGGGAGCAGCGGCGCAACGAAGAGGCCGAGCACTTTTATCGTGAGGCGGTGCGTGCGGATCCGGGGCAGGTGGAAAGCCATTTCGCCCTGGGTTTGCTGCTGATGGATCTGAATCGCAACGATGCCGCCAGGGAAGCTTTCCAACGGGCGCTGGATGTCAGGCCGGATTTCGCGGAGGCCTGCGGTTACATCGTGCGCATCGGGATGCTGGCCTGTGATTGGCCGGCGATGGCAGAATGGCATGGCCGGTTGGTGGCGTTGCTGCAGGCCGGGCACAGACGGGTCACGCCGTTGTTGACGCAGTTTCTGCCCATTGACCCCGAAGAACAGCGCTGGATCGCGACGGCCTATGGGAGCCATCTGATCCCTTCGGTGCGGGAGTGGTCCCCGTCCCGTCGTTTCGCTGCCGATCCGGGGAGGCTTTCCATCGGCTATTTTTCCGGTGATTTCCGGAATCATCCCGTGGCCCATCAGATGGCCGGGCTGTTCGCCAGACAGGATCGCGACCGCTTCGAGGTGATCGTCTACTCGTATGGAGAGGATGACGGCAGCCAGGTGCGTGAGCGGATTCGCGGCGAATGTGATCGATTCGTGGATATGCGACGCTTTTCCGACGCCGGGATGGCCCAGACCATACGGGAGGATGGCGTGCATATCCTGGTGGATTTGCAGGGCTACACGAAGTGGAACCGCATCAAGGTCCTGGGGATGCGTCCGGCCCCGCTGCAGGTGACCTGGCTCGGCTATCCGGGAACCTTGGGGGTGGACCGTCTGGCCGATTATCTGATCGGGGACCCCGTCGCAACCCCGCCGGAGCATGCCGCCCATTTCAGCGAGACTTTGGCCTTGCTGCCCCACTGCTATCTGCCCAACGACCAGGAGCGGCGCATGGCGCCTCCCCCCACGCGGCGGGAGGCCGGTCTGCCGGACGAGGGATTCGTCTTTTGCAGCTTCAATCAAAGTGTCAAATTCAACCCGGAGAGTTTCGACATCTGGTGCCGGTTGTTCCATGCGGTTCCCGGGAGTGTATTGTGGCTGCGGTGCGACGATGCGCTGGCCCAGGCCAATTTGTGCAACGAGGCGCAAAGCAGGGGGATTGATCCATCCCGGCTGGTGTTCTCCCCAAGGATGCCCGGCATGGCGGAACACTTGGCCAGGCTTTCGTTGGCGGATCTGGCGCTGGATACCTTTCCGTACAACTCCCACTCCACCGGGTGCGATGCCTTGTGGTGCGGGGTGCCGCTGCTCACCCGGATCGGCGAGGGCTTCCAGTCCCGGGTGGGGGCGGGATTGTTGCGCGCGGTCGGCCTGCCGGAGTTGATCACCACCAGTTGGGAGGCGTATCTCGCCCTGGCCATCGCGCTGGCGCGCGATCCCGGTCGTTTGCGGGATTACCGGCAACGATTGCTGGACAGTCGTTCCACATCACCCCTGTTCGATACCACGCGTTTCACGCGGAATCTGGAGCGGCTTTACGAGCGGATGTGGCGGGACTGGCGGGCGGGCAAAAGGGAGATGATCGTGTTGGACGAGGATGGGGAGGATGCGTCCGATGACCGACAGCGGGGATGATTGGTGCCAAAGGGGGATTCTGGCACAGCAACGGGGGGAACTGGAGACCGCGCGCATCTGTCTGGAACGGGCCATCGCATGCAATCGTGATAATTATGTTTATCATTACAACCTTAGTGTTGTATTGGAGGGGCTTGGCCGCCTTGCGGAAGCGGCGTCGGGCTACGAGCGTGTGATCGGCATGCAACCGGATTGCGTACAGGCATGCAACAATCTGGGCAACCTGTATCGGGTGGCGGGCAGGCTGGACGAGGCCGCCGCCATTTATCGGCATGCCCTGACGCTCAGGCCGGATTATTGCGAGGCGCGCAACAATCTGGGGACGCTCCTCAAGGATCTCGGTCAGTTGCAGGATGCCCTGGAGTGCTATCGACAGGTGTTGAGCCAAGTCCCTGGATTTGCTGCAGTGTATTATAATATTGGCAATGTTTTTTTGGAGTTGCAAAAGTTGGAGGATGCGGCTTGGCATCTCGAGCAGGCGGTGGCCATCCAGCCGGATTTTGTGCTTGCCTGCCACTCCCTGGCCTGCGTTTATCGGGATCAGGGGCGGGCGGAGGAGGCGCAGGCATGGTATCGCCGGGCACTGGAGTTGGCCCCGGATTTTCAGGAGGCCGCCGCTTACCTGCTCCATTTGATGATGGAGGTTTGCGATTGGGCGGAATTGCCGCGCCGGTACGCGCAGATGATGCGGTTGGTGGAAGCGGGCCACCGGGTGGTTCCGCCGTTCACGCTGCTGGGGTTGCCCGCCGGGGCCAGGGAGCAGAGGGCGTGCGCGGAAGCCTACTGTCGCGCCAAACTGCTCGTCAAACCGGCGGGGTCGGGCGCACGGGGGGCGCATGCCGCAGGAGAGCGCATCCGCATCGGGTATTGCTCCGGAGATATGGGCAATCATCCCGTTGGGAATCTGCTGGCGCCGGTGTTCGAGCGGCATGGACGCAGGCGGCTGGAGATCCTGGTCTATTCATACGGCCCGGACGATGGGAGCGAGACGCGGCGACGCATCATGGCCGGATGCGACCAGTTCGTGGATGTGTGCGGTCTCGACGATGCCCAGGTCGCGGGTCGCATCGAGGCGGATGGCGTGGGGATCCTGGTGGACCTGCAGGGCTTCACCAAGGGATCCCGACCGGGGATTCTGGCACGGCGTCCCGCCCCGGTGCAGGTGGTTGGCCTGGGTTATGCCGGGACCTTCGGCCTTCCCGGCCTGGTGGATTATCTGCTGGGGGATCCGGTCGCAACACCGCCGGAGCATGCCGGTCATTATTGCGAAACCCTGGCGCTGTTGCCGCACTGCCTGCTGCCGGGGGACGGCTTGCGGCGGGTGGGTGAGGCCCCGGCGCGTGTGCAGGCGGGCCTGCCTGAGGAGGGGTTCGTCTTTTGCAGTTTCAATACCCCGTTCAAGTTCAATCCGGAGAGTTTCGACATCTGGTGCCGGTTGTTGCATGCGGTTCCGGGGAGTATTCTGTGGTTGCGGCAGATGCATGGCCTGGCCAGGGCCAATTTCATGCGGGAGGCGTCACGGCGGGGGATCGGTGAGGATCGGATCCGGTTTGCTGCGGTGGAACCGACCATCGCAGGGCATCTTGCGCGGTTGTCCCTGGCGGATCTGGCGTTGGATACCTTTCCGTACCATTCCCATACCACCGGCCTCGATGCCCTGTGGAGCGGGGTGCCGATGGTCACCCGGGCAGGAGAGACCCTGGCCGGTCGTCTGGGCGTCAGCATGCTGCATGCCGTGGGCTTGCCGGAACTGGTGACTTGTGACGGGGAGGGGTATTTCGCGCTTGCCCTGGAGTTGGCCCAACATCCGCAAAGGTTGCGCGCGATCCGGGAGCGACTGTGGGTCAATCGTTCCTGTTGTCCGTTGTTCGATACGGCCCGTTATGCGCGGGATCTGGATCGGTTGTACGAACGGATGTGGCGGGACTGGCGGGCGGGGAAAAAGGAGATGATCGTTTTGGAAGCGGACGGGGAGTGATCCCATGCGCCCGGAAGCGGCATTGCGCCAGGCGGTGGCGTTGCATCAGGCGGGGCGGTTGACGGAGGCGGAGCAGCGCTACCGGGAGGTGTTGCGTGTGGCGCCGGGGCATCCGGACGCCAATCACAACCTGGGGTTGCTGGCCGCCGCGACCGGGCGACCGGAGTTGGCACTGAGCCATTTGCGCGCCGCCATGCGCGCCGTGCCCACTGCGGCACCCTTGCGTCGCTCTCTCGTGGCAGCCCTGTTTGACCATGCGCTGCGTCTGCACCAGGAGGGCTGGTCGGACGAGGCGGAGCCGCTCTATCGGGAAATCCTGACTCTGGATGCCGGTCATGCCGACGCATTGCACCTGTCGGGCATGATTGCCCACCAGCGGGGGGATTGGCGGGAGGCAACCGAATGGATCGGCAGGGCAATTGCCGTCAATGATCAGGAAGCGCTCTATTTCGCCAACCTCGGGGTGGTGTACCGGGCCTGGGGCAAGCTCGAGGAGGCCGAAGCCGGTTTGCGCCGGGCAGTGGGCATGCAACCGGACAATGCCGACTGGCAGTTCCAACTGGGCGTCGTTCTGCGGGAGCGCAATCAGCCGGAGGAGGCCGTGAACCGCTTGCAAAGGGCATGCGACCTCTGTCCGCAACATAAGGAGGCAGAGCGGTTCCTGATTGCCTTGCTCATGGATCTGGGCCGGATGCAGGAGGCGGAGACGTGCATGCGCCGGATCCTGCAACACGATCCGGCGCGGATCGATGTCCTCAACGATCTGGGGCTGGCCTTGAGCGCCCAGGGCCGTCATTCCGATGCCGTGGTCTGTTACCGGCAACTGCTGGCGAGCCGTCCGGAGGATGCCGTGGCCTGGAACAATCTCGGGGCCGCATTGTGGGAGTGGGGGCGTCCGCAGGAGGCCATGGCGGCGTTCCGCAAGGCGCTGGCCATTCGTCCCGATTATCTGGAGCCTCGGGCCGGACTGCTCGCCGTAATGCAGACGCTGTGCGACTGGCGCGGGTTGGCCGCAGTCGAGGAGCGTCTGACGGCCCAGTCCGGGGAGGGGGGGATGGCGCCCTTCGTATTATTGTTCATGCCGGTGTCGCCCCTGGAAATGCGTGCGCATGCGGCGCGCCATCTCCAGCGCACCCTGCCGGTGCCGGCGCCCCAGTTGGTGGTCCGGGCAGGGGGTCCGGAGCCGGAGCGGTTGCGGATCGGGTATCTTTCCGGGGATTTCCGGAATCATCCTGTCGCTTATCAGATTGCCGGGCTGTTGGAGGCGCATGCGCGTGAGCGTTTCGAGATCATCGCCTATTCCAGCGGCCCGGATGACGGTCAACCACAGCGCAGGCGCATCGTGGCGGCCTGTGACCGGTTCGTGGATATCCGCTCTCTTTCCCATGCCGCCGCTGCCCGGCGCATCCGGGAGGACGGGGTGCATCTCCTGGTGGACCTCCAGGGGTTGACCAGGGGCAACCGGCTGGAAATCCTGGCGTTGCGTCCGGCCCCGGTGCAGGTGACCTGGCTGGGATATCCCGGCACCCTGGGCATGCCGGGGATCGCGGATTACCTGATCGGTGACCCGGTCATCACGCCACCCGGGCATGCCGCCCATTTTTGCGAAACCCTGGCCTTGCTGCCCCATTGCTACCTTCCCCCCGGAGACAACCAGGCCGACGTTTGTGTCGTGTCGCGGGCGCAGGCCGGGTTGCCGGAAGAGGGGTTCGTGTTTTGCAGTTTCAACCAGGGCCGGAAATTCAACCCGGAGACCTTTGCGGTCTGGTGTCGGCTGCTGGAGGCAATCCCTGGGGCCGTGCTGTGGCTGAAAGAGCAGCACCCGTTGGCGCGGGAGCATTTGCGGCGCGAGGCGCGGGAGTTGGGCATCGACCCGGAGCGGTTGGTTTTTGCCCCCAAAACCCCGACGCGGGGCGAACACCTGGGGCGCCTGAGGCTGGCCGATCTGGCGCTGGACACCTTTCCTTACAACTCGCATGCCACGGGGTGCGATGCCTTGTGGAGCGGCGTGCCCCTGATCACCCGGAGCGGCGAGACCTTTCCGTCCCGGGTGGGGGCGAGCCTGCTGTGCGCGGCGGGGTTGCGGGAAGGGATCGTGGAGGATTGGGAGGGTTATTTTCGGCTGGCCGTGGAGTTGGCCCGGCATCCGGAGCGGCTTGCCACGCTGCGGGAACGGCTCGTGGCCGGGCGCGCGACCTCGCCCTTGTTCGACACGCCGGGTTTCGCGCGGGATCTGGAGCGGCTGTACGAACGGATGTGGCGCGATCATCGGGCGGGGCGGCGGGAGTTGATCCGTGGCGCATGATCCGGAGGAGGAACTGTCCGGCGCCCGATGCGCCCATGAGGAGGGGCGGCTGGAGGATGCGGAGCGGGTCTACCGGCGGATTCTGGCGGCGGACCCCGCGCACGGGGAGGGGCGCTATCTGCTGGGCGTGCTGATGCTGCAAAAAGGGCGGTGCGAGGAGGCCGCCGGATGGCTTGCCGGTGCGCTCGCGTGCAAGCCGGACAATGGGTATGGTCACTATTATCTCGGCGTTGCCCTGGCAGGGGCGGGCAGGGGAGAAGAAGGGGTCGTCCATCTCCGGCGGGCGGTGGGCCTGCTGCCGGATGGCTTCGAGGCATGGCGGGATCTGGGGCATGCGTATCGGGATCTCGGGCGCCTGGAGGAGGCCGTGGCCGGGTATCGGCAGGCGTTGGCGATCCGGGCAGAGGAGGCCGACCTCCTGCTGCAGTTGGGCAATGCGCTCATGGGGCTGGAGCGCGCGCAGGAGGCGGCGGGGATCTATCGTCGCACGCTCGGCATCCGTCCGGCATGGGTGGAGGCGTGGCACAATCTGGGTGTGGCCTGCATGCGCCTGGGTGAGTGGCAAGAGGCGCGGGTCGCTTTTCAGGAAGCGCTCGCGCTGTGTCCCGATTGCGGGGATGCCTGCAACCATCTGGGTTTCGTTCACATGGCGTTGGGGGATTGCGCGTCTGCGGCAGCCTGTTACCGGCGGGCGCTGGACGGCAGGCCGGGGGATGCCGATCTGACTTGCAATCTGGGGGTGGCCTGCATGGAACTGGGCAGGCTGGAGGAGGCTGTCGGCCATTTCCGGTCGGCGGCGCGCATCGCTCCGGAGCACGGCGAGGCTTGCGGATACCTGCTGCACCTGCTGTTGCACCTGTGCGACTGGGAGGAGATTCCCGGATGGCTGGGGCGGTTGATGGCGCTGCCGGGGGAAAAAAGGCGCGATCTGGCGCCATTCGTGCTGCTTTCCCTGCCGGTGGGGGCGCGGGAACAGCGCGACCACGCCAGGGCGTGCGCTGCGGGACGGTTCGTGGCAGGCGCGGGGGACAGGGTGGCGTGGGGGGAGCATGCCAGGCGTGAGCGACCGAGAATCGGTTATCTTTCCGGTGATCTGCGGGAACACCCGGTGGGGCGGTTGCTGGCCGGGGTGCTCGCAGCCCGCGACCCTGCAGGGTGCGAAGTGCTGGTCTATTCCCATGGCCCGGATGACGGCCATGCGACCCGGCGGCGCATCCGGGCCGCATGTGACCGCTTCGTGGAGATCTCCGGCCTTTCGGATGCCGAGGCCGCCAGGCGCATCGCGGCGGATGGCGTGGGGATTCTGGTGGACCTGCAGGGATTCACCCGCCAGACCCGGCCAGGGATTCTCGCGTTGCGTCCTGCCCCGGTGCAGGTGAACTGGTTGGGTTATCCGGGTACGTTGGGTCATCCCCGGCTGGCCGATTATCTGATCGGGGATCCGGTCGTCACGCCGTTGGCCCATGCCGGGCATTTCAGCGAGACTTTGGCGCTCATGCCGCGCTGCTGCCTGCCCGGCGACGGGCTGCGTTCTCCGCCCGTTGCACCGGCGCGTGGGGACGTGGGGTTGCCGGAGCAGGGGGTGGTCTTTTGCAGCTTCAACACCAGCCACAAGTTCAACGCCGAGAGTTTCACCATCTGGTGCCGGTTGTTGCGGGAAGTTCCGGGCAGCGTGCTGTGGTTGCGCGACGCCCATCCGCGGGCGGTGGCCAATCTGCGGCGGGAGGCCGGGCAACGGGGCATCGACCCGCAACGTCTGCGGTTTGCGGCCCGCGCCCCGACCATCGAAGCGCATCTCGACCGGTTGGCTGTGGCGGATCTGGCGCTGGACACCTTTCCCTACAACAGCCATGTCACCGGGTGCGATGCCTTGTGGAGCGGCGTGCCGCTGCTTTCGCGCATCGGGGAGACGTTCGCTTCCCGGGTGGGGGCCAGTTTGTTGATGGCGGTTGGCCTGCCGGAGTTGATCGTGGACAATTGGGAGGATTATTTCGCGCTGGCCTTGGCGCTGGCCAGGGATCCCGACCGGCTTGGGGAGGCACGGGCACGGCTCGTGGCGGCTCCTTTGTTCGACACACCGGGTTTTGCGCGGGATCTGGAACGGTTGTATGCGCGGATGTGGTGCGATCATCTGGCGGGGAGGCGGGAGCCGATCCTCTTGCCAAAGTGGGAGGAGGGGGCGGGATGAAGGGCGAGGGGCGTTTGCGGATGGCCATCTCCAGTCACCGGGCGGGGGCGTTGGCCGAGGCCGAGCGGTTGTATCTGTCGCTCCTGAGGGACGATCCCGATCAGCCGGATGCCCATCACAATCTGGGGGTGCTGTGCGGTGAAACCGGACGGGTCGAACTGGCGCTGGAACACTTGCGGGCCGCCGTGCGGGTGGCCCCCGGCGTGGCGACGTATCGTACCTCCCTGATCGGTGTCCTGTTCGCTCAGGCGTTGCGCATCCATCAGGCGGGAGGGTTGCAGGAGGCGCAAAGCCTGTACGGGGAGATCCTGGCGCTGGATGCCGGGCATGCGGACGCCTTGCATCTCATGGGTATGGTGTTGCATCAGGCGGGCGAGCATGCGGCGGCGGTGGAATGGATCCGTCGGGCGCTTGTGGTGGACGGGCGGCAGGGGGTGTATCATGCCAATCTGGGGGTGGTCATGATGGCCCTCGGCAGGCTGGAGGAGGCGGCGGGATGTGTGTTGCGGGCCGTTGGGTGCGAGCCTGAAAATGCGGAGTACGCCTTTGGTCTGGGGGTGGTGCGCAAGGCGCAGAACCGGTTGGAGGAGGCCGAGGCGGCGTATCGGCGGGCATTGGCGTTGCGACCGGAGCATGCCGAGGCGAGCAACAATCTGGGGGTGATTCTGGCGGAGTCGGGGCGGATCGAGGAGGCGGAGGCGTGCTGGCGGCATGCGCTATCCATAAAACCGGTATATGCTGAACCATATAATAATATTGGAAATTTATTGAGATCGCAAGGCTGTGCCGCAGATGCCGAGGCCAGCTACCGCAAGGCGGTCGAGCTACAACCGGCATATGCTGATGGCCACCTGAATCTGGGCAAGGCCCTGTTCGCCCAGCACCGGTTGGAGGAGGCGGTGCCCTGTTTCCGGCGGGCGCTCGACCTGCGGCCCGGATGTGTGGAGTCCTTAAGCTATCTGGTCCATCTCATGGCCATGGCCTGTGACTGGCAGGGGCTGTCCGGGATGCATGACCGGTTGATGGAAGGGTTGCGTGCCGGCCAACCGGGGGATGTGGTGCCGTTTGTTCTGCTGTCTGTGCCATCCTCCCCGCTGGAGCAACTCGCCTGCGCCACGGCACACGCCCGCAGGCGCTATCCGGCGGCGCGGCTGGCGGGGGAGGTTTGCGTGAACGACCGGACGCCGCAGCGGTTGCGGGTGGGCTATCTGTCCGGGGATTTCCGGGAGCATCCGGTGGCCGTGCTGGTGGCGGAGTTGTTCGAGCGGCACGACCGCGCGCGGTTCGAGATCATCGCCTATGCCCACGGCCCGGAGGATGCCGGGCAGACGCGGCAGCGCATCCGCGCGGGGTGCGACCGGTTCGTGGATCTCGAGGGGATCGCCGACGCCCCGGCTGCGCAGCGCATCGCGGCGGACGGGGTGCATATCCTCGTGGACCTGCAGGGTTTCACCAGTGGGGCGCGTCCCGGGATTCTGGCGCATGCCCCGGCCCCGGTGCGGGCAGGGTGGCTGGGCTATCCGGGCACGTTGGGTCGGGCCGGGTTGCTGGACTATCTGATCGGCGATCCGGTGGTGACCCCGCCGGAGCACGCCGCCCATTTCGGGGAACATTTGGCGGTTTTGCCGCACTGTTATCTGCCTGGCGACAATCGGGGCGTGATCGAACCCCCTGTGGCGCGATCCGCTGCCGGGGTGCCGGAGGAGGGTTTTTTGTTTTGCAGCTTCAATCCGAGTTGGAAGTTCAACGCCGACAGTTTCGCGATCTGGTGCCGGTTGCTGCATGCGGTGCCCGGCAGCGTGCTGTGGCTGCGCGACGCTCCTTCGGAGGTGGTCTCCCGCTTGCGTGGCGAGGCGGCGCATCATCGGGTCGATCCGGAACGGCTGCTGTTCGCCCCGCGCACCGCAACCCGTGAAGCGCATTTGCAGCGGTTGTCCCTGGCCGATCTGGCGCTGGATACCCATCCCTACAACTCCCATGCCACCGGCATGGATGCCTTGTCTTGCGGTGTGCCGTTGGTGACCCGGATCGGCGAGAGTTTCGCCGGTCGCGTGGGGGCCTCTTTGCTGCAGGCGGCGGGCCTGCCGGAGTTGATCGCCGGGGATTGGGACGGCTATTGCGCCTTGGCCGTGGCACTGGCACAAGACCAGGAGCGTCGGCGTGCCCTGCGGCACCATTTAACCGTAAACCGGTCACGGTTGCCGTTGTTCGACTCCGCGCGTTTCGCGCGGGATCTGGAGCGGTTGTTTGAGGCGATGTGGCACAACCACCGCGCCGGCCAGGCCGGATCGATTCGTTTGGATCCTTCTTGAGGGGAAGTGACGATGTCTGGCAGCCGGAAAAACCATGCGGCGATTGCGACGATGTACGCCCAGGCCGTGCAACGGTTCCAACAGGGCGAGACGAGCGAGGCGGAAGCCCTCTGCCACCGGATCCTGGCGCTGGATGCCCGGCATGGGGACGCACTGCATCTGCTGGGCATGACCCTCCATCGGGCGGGACAACGCGAAGCGGCGGTGGCATGGGTGCGCCGGGCGATTGCCGTCAATGAGCGTCAACCCTGGTACCATTGCAACCTGGGAGTGGTCCTGAAGGAACTGGGCAGGCTGGAGGAGGCCATCGCCTGTTACCGCCATGCCCTTGCCCTCAAGCCGGATTATCACGATGCTTATAACAATCTCGGCAATGCCTTGCGGGCGCTCGGGGATGCGGGGCAGGCGGAAGCCGCTTACCGGAGCGCGCTTGCCATCCAGCCCGCCTTTCCGGATTGTCTGAACAATTTTGGCAATCTGCTCCTGGAGCAAAGCCGCCTGGAAGAGGCCGAGGCCTGTTGGCGCCGCCTGCTGGCCCTCAGGCCGAACTCCGGCGAGGCCTGGGTGAATCTGGGCAAGATCCTGCGGGAACGGGAGCGGTTCGACGATGCCACGGCCTGTTTTCGTCAGGCCCTCGCCTTGGTCCCGGATTCCGTGCCGCTGACCCTCAACTGGTTGAACACCCTGTTGCAGGCCTGCGACTGGGAGGAGATTCCGCAACATCTGGCCCGGTTGCGGACCCTGTTCCAGGCGGGCCGGCTGGATGGCAATCCCTATCTGCTCCTGCAACTCCCCGTATCGTCAGCAGAGGTGCGTACCTGCGCGCAAAATTATGGCGTCAGGATGAGCGTGTCCGCCGGCGCGGCCCCCCTCGGGCGTCACCACGCCAACGACGAACCGGAGCGACTGGTGATCGGCTATCTGTCGGGTGACTTGCGCAACCATCCGGTCGGCCATCTGATGGCCGGCGTGTTCGAGGCCCATGACCCAAACCGCGTCGCAGTCATCGCCTACTCCCACGGCGGTGAGGAGGATCATCCGATCCGGCGCCGGATCCGGGAGGGGTGCGAACGGTTCGTGGATCTCGACCGGTTTTCCCATCGGGACGCCGCGCGACGGATTGCGGAGGATGGGGTGCATATCCTGGTGGATCTGCAAGGGTATACCAGGGGGAACCGCCTCGGCATCCTGGCCCATCGTCCGGCCCCGGTCCAGGCGACCTGGCTTGGCTATCCCGGCACCCTGGGTAAAGCCTCGCTGGTGGACTATCTGATCGGGGATCCGGTGGCGACCCCGCCGGAGCACGCCGGTCATTTCAGCGAAACCCTGGCCCTGCTGCCGCACTGTCTGTTGCCGGGGTTTGGTAACCGGTTTACTAAAGAAAGGTGTGACCGTGCTGCCGCCGGTTTGCCGGATGAAGGGTTTGTGTTTTGCAGTTTCAACAATCCGGGCAAGTTTAATCCTGAAACCTTCGATGTGTGGTGCCGGCTGCTGCATGAAGTGCCGGGCAGCCTGCTTTGGTTGCGCGCCAGCAACGCCATTGCCGAGGCCCGTCTGCGCCAGGAGGCCTTGCGGCGGGGGATCGCCTCCGGCAGGGTGGTGTTCGCCCGGAAAACCCCCACCAGGGAGGAACATCTCTCCCGGCTTGCGCTTGCGGATCTGGCGCTGGACACCCTGCCTTACAACTCGCATGTCACCGGGATGGACGCCCTGTGGAGCGGGGTGCCCCTGGTCACCAGTCTCGGAGAGGGCTTTGCGGGCCGCGTCGGGGCCAGCATGTTGCATGCGCTCGGATTGCCGGAGTTGATTGCCGTTGGTTGGGAGGAATATGACACGATTGCCCTGGATCTGGCGCGGGATGCGGAGCGGTTGCAGGAGATTCGGCGCCGCTTATCAATAAACCGGCTTACGTTTCCACTCTTCGATCTCCCCCGTTTCGTCCGCAATCTGGAACGGCTCTACGAACGCATGTGGCGCGATTGGCGGGCAGGGAAGCGGGAGATGATCGTGCTGCAGGACGCGGAACGCCCGTGTGACGGGCATTGACCCGCAGCCATCTCTTGTGTTAATAGTCAAAATTTGGGCCTTGGCGCCGCATCGCGCGCAAGGCCGCCGCACGCAACAGAGTGGACCCGCATGAAAAAGACAAAAGAACTCGCCGGCGTGAGCGCGGCTTCCGGAACCGTGGCTTTC
Source organism: Magnetococcales bacterium (assembly GCA_015231915.1). Lineage (GTDB taxonomy): Bacteria > Pseudomonadota > Magnetococcia > Magnetococcales > Magnetaquicoccaceae > Magnetaquiglobus. Next base: position 1,057 of record JADGAR010000009.1, on the reverse strand, counting down.
CAGGGGGAGCCGGGGGCCTACAGCGAACAGGCCTGCCGCGAATCCCTGCCGCATCATCGCACCATCCCCTGCCGCACCTTCGAGGAGGTCTTCCAGGCAGTGGACGACCGGGAGGCGGATGTGGGCATGATCCCGGTGGAAAACAGCATCGCCGGGGTGGTGAGCGACAGCTATGACCTGCTGGGGATCCACAACCTGCACATCCTGGGCGAATATTATCTGCGGGTGCGGCATTGCCTGCTCGCCCTGCCCGGCGTCATCGAGGAGGAGGTGCAGGCGGTCTTTTCCCATCCCCAGGCCCTGGCCCAGTGTCGCTCCTATATCCGGCGGCACGGCTGGACCTGTAATGCGGCCTACGACACCGCCGGAGCCGCCCGCGACCTGGTCGCGCGCGGCAGCCCGATGGAGGCCGCCATCGCCGCAGAACTGTGTGCCGAACTCTACGGCCTGCGGATCCTGGCCCGCGACATCCAGGACTCCCATCTCAACACCACCCGCTTCCTCCTGATCGTCAAGGATCGCATCGTCCCGTCCCGGGAAGTGGCCTGCAAGACCAGCCTGGTCTTCGAGGTGCGCAACATTCCCGCCGCTCTCTATAAATGTCTGGGCGGGTTCGCCACCAACGGCGTCAACCTCACCCGTCTGGAATCCCGGCCCGTGCCCGGAACCCCCTGGTCCTACCACTTCTATCTGGACTTCCAGGGCCGCCCGGAGGAAAAACCCTGCAAACTGGCCCTGGAGGAACTCGCCTTCTTCACCCACAGCCTGAAGATCCTCGGCAGCTACCCCGAGGCGGACAACGGATCGCCCGCATCATGATCGCCTATCCCCACATCGATCCCGTCCTGGTGCAGATCGGTCCGGTGGCCATCCGCTGGTACGGGTTGATGTACACCCTGACCTTCCTGCTGGGTTGGCCCCTGCTGAAGGCGCAAGCGCGGCGCCAGGCCCTGCCCATCGGGCCGGAACGGCTGGCGGATCTTATGATGTATACCCTGCTGGGGGTGATCCTGGGGGGGCGCTTCGGGTATATTCTTTTTTACCAGTTCGAATACTA
>JADGAR010000099.1 GCA_015231915.1 Magnetococcales bacterium | reverse complement strand
GAGGCCAAACCGACCGAACCCCCCAAGCCCGCCGAGAGCCGCAAAACCCCAGACACGACGCCCCCCCCGGCGCCGGCGCCGACTCCGATTCCGGTCCAGGCCTCCGCTCCCGCCCCGGCCCCGGCCCCGGCACAGGAGCCACCGCCTCCCTCCGAGCCGCCGATGCCCTCCGCGCCCAAGGATCTGGCCCCGAAGGCCAAAACGCCCGATCTGGACATGACCTTCTATCGGGAACTGCCCAAACGCAAGGTGATCGTGCCCCTGGAGGAGTTCGCCGACAACCGCGTCCCCGGCAAGACGCAGGCAGCCGCGCCGGCGGCCCAGCAACCCCAGGAAAAACCCAACGTCGGCACGGGCAAATACATGGCGCAACTGGGCGTTTTCGGCAATGCCCAAAACGCCTCCGCCATGGTGAGCGACCTGCAGAAAAAGGGGGTTCCCGCCCGCATGGTCAAGAGCGGCAACGCCTACCGGGTGCGCGTCGGTCCCTTCCCCTCCCACGCCGACGCGGCCCGCGCCCTGATGCAATGGCATCTGGGCGGATTCAACACCCTCATCTTTCAAGACAACGAATAATCGTGTATTTTCAACCCAGATCAGCGTCCTGACCGCAATTGCGGCGGGTTCATGAAATATTCTCGCACCGTTCATCAAGTCTTAATAAAGATTCGTCACCATTTCGGCTCATATCGATCCACCACCTGCCGAAAAAGGGTAACGAACATGAGATTGAAATCCATCACCAGTGCCGCCGTCCTCGCCGCCGTCCTGTCAGGGCTTGTCGTCCAGGATGCCTCTGCCCGCACCATGATCCAGAACAAAGGCTCCGATACCCTGGTCAACGTGGCGCAAGCCTGGGCCGAAGCCTACCAGAAGGTCAAACCCGACGTGGCCGTGGCCGTGACCGGTGGCGGATCGGGCACCGGCATCGCCGCCATGATCAACGGCACCGTGGATCTGGCCAACTCCAGCCGCGCCATGAAGGACAAGGAGATCGCCGAGGCCAAGAAGAACGGGCATACCCCGATCGAGCACCTGGTGGGCTATGACGCCCTGGCCATCTTCGTCCACAAGGACAACCCCCTCAAGTCCATCTCCATCAAGCAGCTCGCCGACATCTACGGCGACGGCGGCAAGTCGGACAACTGGAGCAAGCTGGGCGTCACCGTGCCAGGCTGCAAGAGCAACCAGATCATCGTGGTCAGCCGGCAGAACAACTCCGGCACCTACGTCTACTTCCAGGAAGCGGTCCTGGGCGAAGGCAAGGATTTCCGCCTGGGCACCAAGGACATGCACGGCTCCAAGGACGTGGTCGATCTGGTGGAAAAAACCCCCTGCGCCATCGGCTACAGCGGCCTGGCCTACGACAGCCCCCTGGTCAAAAAACTTCCCGTCTCCAAGGACGACAACACCCCCGCAGTCGAGGCGAACATGGACAACGCGGTCAACAAGAGCTATCCGGTCGCACGTCCCTTGTTCATGTACACCAAGGGGGAACCGGCGGGCGAGGTCAAGGCCTACCTCGACTGGATCAAGAGCGATACCGGTCAGTGCATCATTCTGGAGAAGGGTTACGCCTCGGTGCGCCCGTTGACCTGCAAAAAATGACGTTTTGCGGCAATTACAACCCATGAAACCAACGAACCGCCCGGCGCGTCATCCCGATCCGGGCGGTTCGCGCCAATCGTATCCACAGAATCGACGGAGCAAGCAATGCCCATTTATGAAAAAAGATTACAACAGGATCTCAACGAGATTCGCGTCGCGCTGACGGCCATGGGCGAAGGGGTGGAAACCGCCCTCAAGAACGCCATGCAGGCCCTCTTCACCGGCAACGAGATCCTGGCCAACATGACCATTTTGCAGGACCATGCCCTCGACCGGCAATGCCGGGAACTGGATCGTCTCTGCCATGCATTCATCGCCCGCCATCTGCCGAGCGCCGGTCATCTGCGCATGATCTCCTCCACCATGCGCATGATCTACGACCTGGAACGGATCGCCGACTACGCGGTCAACATCTCCCGTGAATCCCTGGATCTCCCCGCGCCGCCCTCGGGCCTGTTGCGCCAGGAACTGGAAAGCATGGCGGCCCACTCCCGGACCATGCTGCGGCAGACCATGACCGCCTTCACCGAGGAAAATCCCGGACTGGCGCGCAGCACCATGGAGATGAACGCCCAACTGGGCCAGGACATGGACCGCGCCTTCCGCGATCTGGTGGCGGAAGGCAATGCCAATGCCGGTCACTCACGGGACGTGATGGACCTCTACGTCATCTTCACCATGCTGGAACGGGTCGGCAACCGGGCCACCAATCTGTGCGAGGAGATCCTCTTCTGGCTCACCGGCGAGACCCCGCAACCCAAGACGATCAATATCCTCTTCGTGGACGAGGAGAACCACGCCCTGAGCCTGCTGGCCGAAGCCATCGCCAACAAGGGCTACGAAATGCACTGCCGGTTCTTCAGCGCAGGCCGCATGCCAGCCGCTGCCCCTCTGCCCAGAATGACGGAGTTCGCCCGCACCATCGGCATCGACCTGAGCCGCATGCAACCCAAAGGACTGGAGGGGATGGACCTGACGACCATGGACATCATCATCAGCCTGCAAGGGCCGGTGCGCTCCTTCGTGACCCACCCGCCGTTCCATACCGCCTTCCTGCACTGGGACGTGGGGAGCGTACCGAACGAATCCGATCGGGAGGGGGCCACCCGACGCTGCGAGGAGATCTATCGCGAACTCGCGGTGCGCCTGCGCCAGTTGATGGACATCCTGACCGGCAAGGAGGGACAGTGACATGGCAACCGCCAGCGACGCCAGGGACAAGAACTGGTTCATCGACAAATTCTTCCAGTCGCTGATGTTCGTCTGCGGCATCTCGGCCATCGTGTTTGTGGTGGGGATCTTCCTGTTCGTCTTCAAGGAGGGGTTGGGGTTCATCGTCAATGACATGAACGTGGCGGAATTCTTCTTCTCCCCCAAATGGCGACCCACCTCGCTGCACCATCCCACCTACGGAATCCTGGCCATGGTGGCCGGAACCGCAGCGGTGACCATACTGGCCATGGCGATCTGCCTGCCTTTTTCCATCGGCGCGGCGATCTTCATTGCGGAGTTCGCCACAGGAAAAACCAGAGAAATCCTGAAAATCCTCATCGAATTTCTGGCCGCCATCCCCTCCGTGGTGTGGGGGTTCATCGCCCTGTCGATCATGAATCCTTTTATCATCACCGCCTTCGATGTGCCCATGGGCCTCGGGGTGCTCAACTCGGCGCTGATCCTGGCCCTGATGGCGGCACCGATCGTCACCTCCATCGCCGAGGACGCCTTCAAGGCGGTCCCCGACACCTACCGGGAGGCGGCGGAAGCCCTGGGGGCCACCCGCTGGCAGACCATCCGCAAGGTGGTTCTGCCCGCAGCCAAGAACGGACTGCTCTCCGCCGGCCTGCTGGGCGTGGGCCGTGGATTCGGCGAGACCATGGCCATTCTCATGGCCAGCGGCCACTCGATCAACATCCCGACCAGCGTATTCGACTCGTTCCGCGCCCTCACCGCCACCATCGCCGCCGAACTGGGGGAGACCGCCGTGGGTTCGCCCCACTACCAGTCCCTGTTCGCCATCGGCATCTTTCTGTTCTTCATCACCTTCTTGATCAACATGACCGCGGACTTCATCGTCCGGGGCGTGAAGAAAGGATAACGCCATGTTCGAAGCCACATCCATCAACCACCGCAACGACCAGGTGCAGTTGCGCTACAAGATCGTCTTCGGCACCATGCTGGTCATACTCATCATCCCGGTGGTGATCATCATGTTCACCCTGATCTCCAAAGGCTCCCACGCCATGAGCTGGTCGTTCCTCTTCGAGGACCCCAAGAACGGCATGACCGCCGGCGGGATCTTTCCGGCCATCTTCGGCACCATCTGGCTGGTGGTGGTCTCGCTGCTGGCCTCGGTCCCCCTGGGGGTGGCGGCGGCGATCTATCTGTCCGAATACGCCCCGGACAACCTGCTGACCCGCCTGATCAACCTGGCCACCATCAATCTGGCCGGGGTCCCCTCCATCGTCCATGCCCTGTTCGGGGTGGGGGCCTTCGTGGTCTTCTTCAAGTTCGGCACCAGCATTCTGGCTGCCAGCCTGACGCTGGCCATCATGACCCTTCCTGTGGTGATCGTCTCCTCGTGGGAGTCCCTGCAATCGGTCCCCAGGGCCTTTCGCGAGGCCTGCTGGAACATGGGCGCCACCCGCTGGCAGACCATCTGGCACGTGGTGCTCCCCAACGCCTTCACCGGCATCCTCACCGGGGTGATCCTGCAAGTCTCCCGCGCCGCTGGCGAAACCGCGCCGATCATGTTCACCGGCGCGGCCATGTTCCTGCCCTTCCTGCCCAACAGCGTCTTCGACCAGACCATGGCCCTGGCGCTGCACCTCTTTGTCGTCGCCACACAGGTTCCGGATGTCCCGGAAAGCCTGCCTTTCGGCGTGGCCCTGGTCCTGGTCGGCATCGTCCTGATCATGAACACGGTCGCCATCTGGATCCGGATGCATCTGCGGGGTAAGAAAAAATGGTAAGCACGGCCCAAAACAAAATCGAGGTCCAGGACCTCTCCATCCATTACGGCGCCCACAAGGCGCTGGGCAATGTCTCCCTGACGGTGCGCACGAACGAGATCTTCGGCATCATCGGACCGGCCAACAGCGGCAAAACCTCGTTTCTGAACGCGGTCAACCGCATGGACATGATGCGACCCAACATGAACGTCTCCGGCACGGTGCGCATCGACGGCATCGAAACCCGCTCCTGGCGCAACGTCTATGCCCTGCGGCGCAAGATCGGGGTGGTCTTTCCCCTGCCGGTCGGGCTGCCGCTGACCGTCTACGACAACGTGGCCCTCGCCCCCCGGCTGGCCGGAACCGCCGGGAGCAAGGCCGACCTGGACGAACTGGTGGAACGGTGCCTGCGCCGCGCCGCCCTCTGGGACGAGGTCAAGGACCGCTTGAACCACCTCGGCAGCCTGCTCTCCGGGGGCCAGCAGCAACGCCTGACCATTGCCCGCGCCCTCTCGCAAAGCCCGGAGATCCTCATGCTCGACGAGTTCTCCATCGCGGTGGATCCGGTCACCACCATGCGTATCGAGGATGTCCTCAAGGAACTCAAGGAGGAGATCACCATCATCCTGGTCACCAACCTGGTGCAGCAGGCCAACCGCCTGGCGGATCGCACCGCTTTCTTCCTCAACGGCGAGTGCGTCGAAATCGGCGATACCGAGACCCTCTTCTCCGGCTCTGCCAAGGATCCCCGCACCAACGACTACATCGGAGGCAAGTTCGGATGAACACCAGTGACGCGGCCCAGCCGCTGGCCATCAACACCAGGGAACTCAATCTTTGGTACGGGACGTTTCAAGCCCTCTTCGACATCAACCTCAAGATCAAGCAGGGGATCATCACCAGTCTGATCGGTCCGAGCGGTTGCGGCAAATCCACCTTCCTGCGCAGCGTGGACCGCATCAACGAGCGCCTCGGCTATGTGCGCATCAAAGGGGCCATCGAGGTTCTCGACCAGAATATCTACGAGCCGCATGTGGAACTCGCCCAGTTGCGCAAACAGGTGGGGATGGTCTTCCAGCGTCCCAATCCGTTGCCCATCTCGATTCGGGACAACATCCTCTTCGGCCACCGGATCCATAACGACAAAACCAGCTCCAAAAGCGAGGAGGACGCCATCGTCGAGGACGCCCTGCGTCAGGTGCTGCTCTGGGACCAGGTGAAGGACCGCCTGAACCAGAAGGCATCCGTGGGACTCTCCCTGGAAGAAATGCAGAAACTGTGCATCGCCCGGCTGTTGCCGGTCAAACCGTCGATTCTGCTGATGGACGAACCCTGCTCCGCCCTGGATCCCAAGGGAACCGCCGCCGTGGAGGAGTTGATCTGGGAATTGCGTGGCCGCTATTCCATCCTGATCGTCACCCACAACATGGCGCAAGCCCGGCGTGCCAGCGAGGAGTGCATCTTCATGCTGATGGGCAAAGTGGTGGAACATTCCCGCACCGAGGAGTTGTTCGTCACCCCCACCCACAAGGAAACCGCCGACTACATCGAAGGCCGCTACGGCTGACCTCCCTCTGCCCGGGCCGGGATGCTCCCCTCTCCCCCCGGCCCGGGCACGACGCATCTCTTTTAAACCATGGTGCAATTGCAATCCGTTTGATGTAACATCTGCCCGTGTGACCGGGCATCGCCACATCCACGCCCTTCGCACATTCCCTTCCTGCCTGCCTGATCGAGGAGCGGCCATGTTGGATCATCTGCGACTCTGGGTCAAAATCCTGCTGGTGATGGGTATTGCCATCCTTTCGGTCGGCGGTGTGCTGACCCAGGCCAACCTCGCCAACATGCGCGACCTGATTCACCAATCGGAACGCAACGCCCTGGACGCCCATCTCAAGGCGCTGCACAACGCCATCGCGGCGGAAAGCCGTACCGCCGAAGCCTTGAGCGCCCTCGTCGCCAGCATCCCTTTGGTCCGGGAAAAATTCGCCGCCGATGACCGCCAGGCCATGCGGGAGCTGTTCGTGCCCGGCTTTTCCGTCATGAACAAGGAATACGGCGTGGAACAGTTCCAGTTCCATACCCCCCCGGCCACCTCCTGGCTGCGGGTCCACCAGCCGGCAAAATTCGGGGATGACCTCTCCTCCTTCCGGCATACCGTTACCGCCACCAACAAAAACCTCACCCCCACCCGCGGCATGGAAAGCGGCGTGGCCGGACTCGGCGCCCGCGGCATCGTCCCCGTGCGGCACAACGATCAACACATCGGCTCCGTGGAGTTCGGCCTCACCTTCGGACAACTCTTCTTCGACACCTTCAAGAAACGAAACGGCGTCGATTCCGGCCTGCACCTCCTGACCAGGGAGGGCGGCTTCAAAACCCTTGGCTCCACCCTGGGCACCCAGCCCCTGCTGGACGAAAGCCTGCTCAAGCAGGCCCTGACGGGCGAACCCCTGCTCCACCACGCCGAAATCCGCGGCATTCCTCTGGCCATCTACGCCGCCCCGCTCCAGGACTACTCCGGCAAGGCCGTCGGCGTCATCGAAATCGCCATGGACTCCAGCCCCTATCAGGCCTCTCTCAAGACGGCGCGCACCTCCGCCATCTCCATCGGCATTGGCGCCATGCTGTTCGGCATGCTGCTCGCCATGCTGCTCGCGCGTCATATCAACCGGCGCATCCATACCGTGATGCATGGGGTCAATCAGGTGGCGGCAGGGGACCTGGGCGGGACCATTCCCCTCACCGGCAATGACGAAATCACCATTCTGGCCCGCGCCACCGAAGAGATGCGCCGCAAGCTGCATGACCTGGCCGCAGCCGTGGGAGACAACGCCAGCAAACTCCACGCCGCAGCCCAGGAGATCACCAGCGCCACCACCGGCGAAGCGGCCACCTCCTCCGAACTCTCCGCATCGGTGGCCGAGATCACCTCGACCATGGAAGAACTCTCCGCCTCCTCCACCCAGATCGCCGAACAGGCCAGGTCGGTAGCAGACATCGCCAAACTGACCCTCGACGACAGTCGCAAGGGTTCCGAGGCCATGGAGACCGTCCTCGGTCGCATGCGCGACATCCAGGCGGACAAGCAGGACAGCCTGCACGAGATCCTCGACCTGGGCGCCAAGTCGAAACAGATCAGCAAGGTGATGGAAATCATCAACGCCGTGGCGGATCAGACCCGGCTGATCGCCTTCAACGCCGCCCTGGAGGCCTCCAGCGCCGGCGAGACAGGCCGACGCTTCTCCGTGGTGGCCGGCGAGATCCGCCGCCTGGCCGACAACGTCACCGACTCCACCAATACCATCGAGGCAAGAATCAACGAAATCCAGGACTCCATCCACCGCCTGGTCCTCACCTCGGAAAAGGGGGCGGTGGGCATCGTTGCCGGCACCACCGCCAGCGCCAACACCTCCGAACGTCTGGGCGAAATCGTGCAGGCCGCAAGCCAGGCGAGCACCGCCGCCCAGCAGATTTCCCTCTCCACCCAACAGCAGCAGATCGCCAGCAGCCAGGTGGTGACCGCCCTGCGCGAGATCGTCACCGCCACCTCGCATACCGCCCACTCCATCAGCCGCATCTCGCGGGTCAGTCAGGAGATGTTGAGCCTCTCCACACGCATGGAAGATCTGGTGGGACAGTTCAAGCTGCATGCGACCTGACCCGGAGCGCAGCCCATGAAGAGCCTGCGCGTGCTCATCGCCAATGCCAGTCCCAGGGAGCGCGCCCTGCTGCGCCATCTCCTGGCCGCCGATCCCGCCATCGTTGTGGCCGGCGAGGCGGTCAACGGGCGCCAGGCGGTGGAGATGACGCGATCCCTCATGCCGGATCTGCTGCTCATGGGCCTGCACATGCCCGTGATGAACGGCCTCCAGGCCATCGAGGAGATCATGTGCCACAAGGCGCTGCCCATCCTCGCCGTAAGCTCCGACGATGACGCGAGCTTCGTCCCGGCGGCCATGGAACGGGGTGCGCTGGAAGTCCTGGGTCTCAACGAATGCCAAAACGGCGCCATGGACCTGCCCGCCAGGGTGCGGTTGCTGGCGGGCGTGACGGTCGTCACCCGCCGCAAGCGTCCCCCCCCCCCCCCCCCCCGGTCCCCCCCCCGTTTCCCCGCCCCCCCCCCCCCACCC
>JADGAR010000098.1 GCA_015231915.1 Magnetococcales bacterium | reverse complement strand
CTTCGCCCTTGGATCCCACCAGGGGGATAATCCCCCTGGACCCCTAATAATTTTTGAAAACCAAATCTTTCAAACCTGTCGCGGTTTAAACCGAGCCTATGTATGATGACCGAAACGATGATCAAGACCGCAAAATGCTGGCTGGATGAAATCCCTGGACAATGGCAATCCGGTATGCTCGGATGACATGATTTCGTTCCCCTGCTGCCAAGGAGTGCCGGTCATGTCCATGCGCCTCGTCTTTTCCCTCTTGTTCTCCCTGTTGCCAGGAGCCGCCTGGAGCGCCATGGTGGAGGAGCCGGTCAGGCATACCCTCGATGGCGTGGCCATGGAAAGCGTCCTGGTCTATGACGACAGCGGCCCGGCCTCACGTCCGGCGGTACTCATGGTGCCCAACTGGCTGGGGGTCACCCCGGCGGCACGCGCCATGGCCCGGCAGATCGCGGGCCGCGATTATGTGATCCTGCTGGCCGATGTGTACGGCGTCAATGTCCGACCGCAAAATGCCGACCAGGCCAAACAGGCCGCCTCGGCGCTGCGCGCCGACCGGTCCTTGTTGCGGGCGCGGGCCAACAATGCCATGGATGCCTTGCTGGCCGCCGGCAAGAAGGCGGGCGCGGATGCCGGCAAGACCGCCGCCATCGGATTCTGCTTCGGGGGAGGCACGGTATTGGAACTGGCCAGGAGCGGACGGGCGTTGCAGGGGGTGGTCTCCTTCCACGGCAACCTCGACACCCCGCAGCCCAAGGATGCCGCCAATATCAAGGCGGCTGTGCTCGTCTTGCACGGTGCCGACGACCCGGTGGTCCCGGATGCCCAACTCGCGGCCTTCCAGACCGAAATGAAGGGGGTACCCGGCCTCGACTGGCAACTCGTCAGTTTCGGCGGCGCGGTCCACTCCTTCACCGATCCGGACGCCAACACCCCAGGCCGCTCCCAATACCACGCGCGTACCGCTCAGCGGGCCTTTGACCTGATGCGCCGCTTCTTCGCAGAGATCTTCTGAGAAAACCCCTTACAGCCGCATCTGCTCCAGTTCCTGCCGGATCCGTTCCTGCATGGCGGCATCCGGTGCGGCGGGCGGCGGGTCGTTGCCGGGGGTTGCCGTGGGTTTGGCGCGCCATTTGCGCATGGCGGCCAGCAGCGCCCATCCCCCGGCCAACAGGCCGACGAACGGTCCCAGCCACAACAGACGGTTCATTCCGCCGGTGGTGGGTTCCAGGTAGATGTAATCGCCGTAGCGCTGATGAAAATAGTCCCGGATCACCCCTTCGGATTGCCCCTCCCGCACCTTGTCGCGGATGACCCGCAGCATGTCCTTGGCCAGATCCGAATTGGATTCGTAGACCGACTGGTTCTGACACACCGCGCAGCGCAGATCCTTGGCGATGTGCCGGACCAAAGCCTCGGTGGGATCCTCGTCGCGGGTGGCCGCGCCGACCGGGAGGGCCAGCAGCAATGCCGCCAGCAGGCATGCGGCAGCAGGGGATTTCATGGTGTTTTGCCTCCTTCCATCAAGGGCAGGGCGCGTGCCTCGAACCAGCCGGGAAAAAGCGGGCCGGTGTGTTTCATGCGGATGGTCCCGCCCGGATCCACCAGATAGGACTCCGGGGCGCCGTAGACGCCCCAGTCGATGGCGATTTTTTGTTCCGGGTCCATTGCATGGGGATAGCCGGGATTGCCGTGCCGGGCCAGGAAGTTGCGCGCGGCTGCGGGGGTGTCGCGGAAATCCACGCCGATCATGACGAAATCCGGGCGGCTTTTGGTTTTTTGCGCCAGTTCCATCAGGTAGGGGTGTTCGGCGACGCAACTGACGCACCAGGATCCCCAGAAATTGACCAGCACCCATTTGCCGCGCAGGGCGGAAAGCGTGACCGGCTGGCCCCCGTTGAGTGCCGGGGCGGTGAAGTCGCTGGCCGGGCGGTTGACCAGTGGCGAGGGGATGTTGCGGGGATCGTTTTCCAGCCCCAGGGCGAACAGCCCGAGAATGGCCATGACGACCCCCAACAGGATGATTTTCCAGGCTCCGTTCATGGTGGATCACTCCATCGAAAGTCGTTCAGGTGGAGAGGCGCTGCGGTCGGCGACCCTGCAGCATGGCCAGCGACACCCCGAGCGTGATGATGCCGGAACCGAACCAGATCCAGGCGATGAGCGGATTGCGGTAGATGCGGAAGGCCCACACCCCGTCCTTGACCGGATCCCCCAGCACCACGTAGAGGTCCTCGCGCCAGGTGGTGTGGATGGCCGCCTCGGTGGTGGGTTGGGAGTGTTCGTTGTAGACCCGTTTCTGGGGTTTGAGGGTCACGGTTTCGCCGGGGCGTTCGGCGCGGATGACCGCCTCTTCCGCCTGCCAGTTGCGGCGCGCGGTCTGGCCCATGGACTCCAGGGTGAGGTTCCAGTCGCCAAGGCGCAGGGAATCGCCGGGGGAGAGAAACAGGTTGCGTTCTTCCTGAAAGAGTCCGGATCCCACGAAGCCGGCCACCATGATCAGGATGCCGAAGTGGACCAGCATCCCCCCGTAGCGGCGCTGGTTGCGGCCCACCATGCGCCACAAGGCCGCTGGCGCCGAGAGAGAGTCGCGGGCCATGCGCAGGCGGACGTTGCCGGTCACGTCCCGCAGATGGGTGGTGCTCACGAACAGCACCAGGGCCAGAGCGGCCAAACCGAACGGGTGGGTGATGCCCAGCATCCAGGCCGCAGGCAGACCGGCGATGCCGACGATGGCCGGAACGAGGAATTCCCGGCGCAGGTGGCGTTTCGAGGCCGCCCGCCAGGGGATGCAGGGGCCTACGCCCATCAGGAACAGCATGCCGAGCATGATGGGGATGAAGACCTTGTTGTAGTAGGGTGCGCCCACCGAGACCTTGGCCGATGAGAGGGTTTCCACCGCCAGGGGATAGAGGGTGCCCAACAGCACGGTGCAGGCCCCGGCCACCAGGAAGAGGTTGTTGACCAGGAAGGAGAACTCCCGGGACCAGGGGCTTTCCAGTTGCGTGGCGCCCTGGAGTTGATCGGATTTCGTGGTGAGCAGGCCGAAGGAAAAGAGCAGCAGAACGGTCATGAACATCAGGATGTAGACCCCGCGGCCCGGATCGGTGGCGAAGGCGTGGACCGAGGAGAGGACCCCGGAGCGGACCAGGAAAGTCCCCAGCAGGGAGAGGGCGAAGGTGGTGATGATCAGGAAGAGGTTCCAGGTTTTGAACATGCGCCGGCGTTCCTGGACCATCACGGAGTGCAGGAAGGCAACACCAGTGAGCCAGGGCATGAAGGAGGCGTTTTCCACCGGGTCCCAGGCCCAGTATCCGCCCCAGCCCAGTTCGTAGTAGGCCCAATAGGCGCCGAAGACGATGCCGATGGTGAGCATGATCCAGGAGAAGAGGGTCCAGCGTCGGGTGGCCAGGATCCACTCCCCGTCGCCCTGGGAGGTGATCAGGGCGGCCATGGCGAAGGCGTAGGGGATGGCGAAGCCGACATAGCCCATGTAGAGGAAGGGCGGGTGGAAGACCATGCCGGGGTCCTGGAGCAACGGATTGAGATCGCGGCCATCCAGGGGCGGGTCGAGGAGGCGGACGAAGGGGCTGGAGAGAAACACCACCAGCAGGAGGAAGCCCACCTGGAGGGCGCCGAGGATGGAGAGCACCCAGGGCATGGAGACCGGATGGGTATCCCAGTGGCGCCAGGCCGCGATGGCGACGAACAGGGAGAGGAACCAGGCCCACAGGAGCAGGGATCCTTCGTGTCCGCCCCACATGGCGGTGGCCAGGTAGAAGGTGGGGAGTTTCAGGGAGGCGTGTTCGGCGACATACTTCACGGAGAAGTCATGGGTCATGAACGAGATGATCAGCCCCGCCGAAGCGAGGGTCAGCAGGGCGCAGGCCCAGAAGGCCGCCTGCCGTCCGACCCGCACCCAGGCCATGTTGTTCCAACGCATGCCGGCCAGCGGCGCGCCGAACAGCAGCAGGGAGAGAAAGAGTGCCAACAGGGTGGCAAAATGGGCGATTTCGATCCACATGGCCTGACGGGTCACTCCTGGATTTTCGGGGTTATTGCAAGGATTTCAGCAACGACTTCTGCGACTTGGCGATTCCCTGTTCGCTCATTTCCACCGGGACGTAATCTTCGCTGTGCTTGGCCAGGATGGTGTCGGCGGCGAAATCCTGGCCGGTGCGCCAGACCCCCTCCACCACCACGCCCTGACCTTCCCGGAACAGATCGGGAACCATGCCCTCGTACCGAACCGGCAGGTGGCTCTTGCCGTCGCTCACCAGGAAGCGGATTTTCAGGGTGCCCGGCTCCTTGACCAAAGAACCGGCCTGGACCATGCCGCCGATGCGGACTTTTTTGCCGTTCAGTTCCCCGGCCTTGGCGGTGATCTCCGCAGGGGTGTGAAAATAGACCAGCGCGCCGGTGAACGACGAAAAGATCAGGGTTCCCAGGGCGCCCACCACCGCCAGCAGCGTGATGATCAGAAACAGCCGTTTGTTGGCAGGACTCTTCATGGGCCGGATCCGTCGGGTTGGTTCAGTTGCGCGTTAAGCCGCTTCAGGCTGATCTGCCAGCGCAGGATGTAACCGCCATACACCACCAGGGACAACAGGTAGACGGCGGCGACGTAAGGTCCGTAGTCATTCATGGTGCAACCTCGCGGCCTCCAGGGCGTCCAGTTTGCGTTGCGCCTCGATCTGACGCGCCTTGAGCGTCAGCATGTACACCCCCAAAAGGATAAACGCCACAGACATGGCAAGCAATGGCGGAAGCAACGGTCCGGAGATGTGCACCGCCGATTTTTCCGCCATGGTCAAGGAAGGGGGTTGATGCAGGGTGCGCCACCACACCACGGAATAATGAATGATGGGCAGATCCACCGCCCCGACGATGGCCAGAATCGCCGTGGCCCTGGCCCCCTTGGCCGGGTCGTCCATGGAGTGGCGCAACACCATCAACCCCTTGTAGAGGATCAACAGCACCAGCATGGAGGTCAGTCGCGCGTCCCAGGCCCACCAGGTCCCCCACATGGGCTTGCCCCAGATCGCCCCGGACGCCAGCGTGATCCCGGTGAAGGAGATCCCCACCGCCGTGGCCGCCTCGGCCAGGATGTCGGCGGTTTCGGAGCGCTTCCACAGGTGGATGATGGAGACAATCGTCAAAAAGATATAGCAAAACAAGGACATCTTTGCGGAAGGGACATGCAGGTAGAGGATGCGCACCGCGCCCCCCTGCTGGAAATCCGCCGGGGCGGTCCAAACCATCCACAACCCGACCGCCAGGGCGATCAGGGTCAGGACGCCAAGAGGCGCCTGCATCCTCGCCAGAAATTTCATCGTCACTCCTCAACCAGCCAACCGAATGCCCAAGGCGTCAACGCGAGATAGATCACGTCGAAGATGACCAGCAGGCGGATCCAGGGAGTCACCTCGCCACCGGTCAGGATTCCGGCCATGGCCTGTACTCCGGCGATCAGCAGCGGCGCGGTCAGGGGCAACAGCAGCAGGGCCAGCAGGGTCTCCCGGGAGCGCGCTCCCTGGGTCATCGCCGCCAGCAGCGTGCCCAGACCGGTCAGACCCACGGTTCCCAGCACCAGGATGCCGAGAATCTCCCCCGTCTGCCGCCAGACATCCACGTTGAACAGCACCATGGTCAGGGGAAGTATCATCAGTTCCACCAGCAGGGTCAAGAGAAGATTTCCCAGCCACTTGCCGAAAAAGATCACCCCGCGCGGCACCGAGGCCAGCAGCAGCCCCTCGAACGCCCCGTCTTCCTCCTCGGCCTGGAAAACCCGTCCCAGTCCCACCAGGGTCGTGAACAGGGTCGTGGCCCACAGCAGACCGGGCAGCAGGCGCAAAGCCTCCTTGCGATCCGGTTCGAACGCGGCCTGGAACACCACCAGCACCGAGATGGCGAAAAAGAGCATCGACGACAGGGTTGCCCGGCGCCGGAAATCTCCGGCCACGTCTTTCCAGGCGATGCGATAGGCGGCTTTCAGCAAGATGGCGGCTCCTCGATGCGCGGCGGGGGAGGGGCAGGGGTGAGGATGCCACGATCCAGATGATGCGGCAGATGGCGCAAGGCGGCGACCCGCTCCGGGTCGTGGCTGGCCATCACCACCGCGCCGCCATTTTCTTGAAAGCGGATCAGCATGGCGTTCAGCCAGGCCACCCCCTGGGCATCCAGGGCGGAATAAGGTTCGTCCAGCAGCAAAAGCGACGGATTGGCCAGCAGCATGCGCGCCAAAGCGAGTCGTTTTCTCATGCCGGCTGAAAACCATCGCGATGGCTTGTCCGCCACCCGTGCCAATCCCACTTCGGCCACCGCCTCGCGCAGGCGGGCCTCGCTGGGTGACAGAGTGCGCAAATCGGCGAAGAAGCGCAGATTTTCAACCGGGGTCAGATGGCCGTACAGGTGGGTGTGATGGCCGACGAAGACCAGGCGGTCGCGTGCCTCGTCGCCGTGCCGGGTCGTGTCCAGGCCGTCCAGGAGATAACTCCCCTGACGCAGGGCGTAGCGGGTGGAAAGCAACGCCAGCAAAGTGGATTTGCCCGAGCCGTTGCTGCCGTAGAGGACCACGCACTCCCCGCGCCGCACGGTCAGATCGATTCCTTTGAGGACCTGTTGACGACCGAAACGGTGATGAACGCCGGTCAGACAGACCACATCCGCCGGTCGGGCGGCGGTTTCGGGTGGCATGGGTCACTCCCTGGCGCTGACCACGGTCCCCTTGACCGCAGCCTTGGTTTGCGCCAGATTGGCGGCCCGCTGGGCCAGGCTCAGGGAGCCGAACGGACCCAGGGTGATGCGATAGACCGTTTTCTTGTTCACGGTTCGATACATCTTGTGCACCGGCATGCGGCGGCCATCGAGCAGGAGTTGCGAGAGCTTGACCGCCATTTCCGTGGCGTGGGAGTTGTCGGTATAGGAACCCATCTGCACCACATAGCGTCCCTTGTGGCTGGCGATGGTCGCTGCGGGGGAACTCTCCTTGGCTTCCTTGTTCTCCGTGGCAGGGGGAGTCTTGGCAGCGGTTTTGGCCGTCTCCTGTTCCCCGGAATCTTCCTCGGCGGGTTTTTTGGTGCGCGAGGGGGGTTCGATGGGCTTGGGCGGCGGTTCGTTCCTGGCCACGCTCTTTTCCACCGGTTTTTCATGGGTTTTTTCCGTTCCCTTGGCGACCGCCGGTTTGGCCGGAGGCTCCACTTCCAGGAAATCGTCCGCGTCCCCCGGTTTGGCGGGGGGGGCATCGGCGCGGGTTTCCCTGGTTGGGGCCGGCGGATTCTTGGGCAGGGGCGAGGGCGGTTTGCTTTGGGAGAGGGTGTTCTCCTTGGGTGCTGGCTTGCTCTCCAAACGGGCCGCCTCCATGGAAGAGGCCTCCTTGGTGTTCCATTTGTCGTCGGTTTTGGGAGCCGGTTTGCCGCCGGCGGCCTTGGCGTTCGGATCGGCCTTGGTGTTCGCATCGGCTTCGGCAGGGGGCTTAGGCTCGGAATTGAAGATCGGGGCTGGCGCGACCCTGGTCAGCCAGGAGCCTTTCTGGTTTTCCGGTGCGCGGTCCCCCACCTTGACCTGCGGCGCGGTGACCGTCTCTTCCTCGGCGGTCATGTCGCCGGGACCGCGTACCATGTTGAAGATCACCACCACCAGGATCAGCACCAGGATGATGCCTCCGGTGGCCAGAAACAGGAGCTGTTCGCGATTGGGAGACGATTTCATGGCTATCCAACTCGATCGAGGGTATTTCCGCTGGGCGAGCGAACTTTGACGCT
Organism: Magnetococcales bacterium; assembly: GCA_015231915.1. Taxonomy (GTDB): domain Bacteria; phylum Pseudomonadota; class Magnetococcia; order Magnetococcales; family Magnetaquicoccaceae; genus Magnetaquiglobus. The sequence goes on along the minus strand of JADGAR010000098.1, from coordinate 1,164 downwards.
GGAGGAAAAATTAGCAAAACCTGGACCATCTTTGTTGCTTGCGGCATGCAATGTGCATTATTTTGTCGCAAACGGTTGGTGACAAGGAGGAGGAAGCGGTCATCATGCAGGGACTCATCGCAATCATTGTCGGGGTGTTGCCTTTTCTGTGGCTTTTCCATGCCTTCGAGATGGTATCCCTCGCCATTTCCTTGCCGATTTTTTTTGTCTGTATCGGGTTGTTGGTGATCGGGATCGTCCTCAAGACGCGCCATCGTAGCGGTTCCGCCAAGGTGCGGGGCGCGCGGATCGCCCAGACCGCCAAACAGGCCATCCTCGCCAATATCCATATGCTCGCGGTCAATCAGAGGAACCTCGTCAAGCTGGACGATTACGGCAACGAGGACCACTCCGCCGTCCTGCGGGACATGGGGCGTTTCGTGGACAACAATATCGCCAAAAAGCTGGGGATCGAGCTGACCGAACGCGAACAAAAAAAACTCTTCGAGATCATACGCAAGGAAGCCAGTCGCTACCGGCGCAACAACGCGAGCCTCTTCGTGGAATACGACCACGCCATGACCCAGGCGGAGTACGAGGCCTACTGCGAAACCCTGCTGAAGGTGGACGGCTGGAAGACCCGCCTCCTCCCCCAGGCCGAACGTCCGGAAGGGATCGATCTCGTGGGGGAGAAGGATGGCATGGTGGTGGCCTTTCAGATTCGCAAGGCGGAGCGACCGGTGGGCAACCGGGGAGTCAATCGGATTCATGACGCCAAGGAGGGCGTGGGCGCCACCCATGCCGTGGTCATCGCCAACGAGCCGTTCGTCACCTCCGCCCGGCAACTGGCCAGTGAGCTGGGGGTGGAGCTGTGGCATCACTCCGACATCGGCGAAGGGTTCCGCTGACCCGGTCGTTCAGACGCCGCTCTGGAGGACGCGCGGCTTGCGGGCGAGTTTGGCCAGGGCGTTCAGGAACGACAGGGCCGATGCCACCACCACGTCGTTGTCCACCCCGCGACCCTGCACCGAACGGCCATGGCGTTCCATGTTCACGATCACGTCGGCCTGGGCGTCGATCCCGCCGGTGATGGCCCGCACCTCGTAGCGCTGCAGCTTGACATCCAGGGCGCCCGGCACCAGATGGACGATGGCGTTGAACACCGCGTGAATCGCCCCCTCGCCC
>JADGAR010000097.1 GCA_015231915.1 Magnetococcales bacterium | reverse complement strand
CGCCCTTGGATCCCACCAGGGGGATAATCCCCCTGGACCCCTAATAATGGCCGAACCGATGATCAAAACCCCTGAACGCTATTATAGCAGAGTGCGCTGCCAACGAAATGCAATCATGATCTCCTTTTGGCCAAATGCAGCATCAATACCGAAATCGCAGCGGGAGTCGCCCCAGGCACCCGGTATGCCTGTCCCAGGGTGCGCGGACGGATCCTGTGCCACTTCTGCTGCAACTCCGTGGAAAGACCGGACAGATTCAACCAATCCAAATCCGACGGCAACTCGATCCGCTCAGTGCGACGAAATCGCTCCACCTCCTCCTGCTGACGCTGCAGGTAGCCCTCGTACCCCGCCTCCACCGCCAATACCTTGCCAGCCTCCTCATCCAACGCTGCCAAACCGGCCAACCGCAACACCTCCTCTGCTGTCACCTCCTCGCCACGCAACCAATCCCAGGCGGTTTTTCGTTCCCGGTCAATTGCACCCTCAAACGCGGCTGGCAGGATTCTGGTACAGCGAAGTCGCTCTCTTGCGCCAGAAATCACATCCATCTTGCGCGCAAAACGCTCCCAACGCACGTCGTCCACCAATCCCACTTCGCGACCCAATGGCGTCAAACGCGCATCCGCATTGTCGGTACGCAACAACAACCGAAACTCGGCACGGGACGTGAACATCCGGTACGGCTCATCCACCCCCCTGGTGACCAGATCGTCAATCATCACCCCCAGGTAGCTCTCCGAACGATCCAGCCAAACCGGCGGCAAACCGAAATGATGTCGCGCCGCCTGCATCCCGGCCACCAAACCCTGCGCCGCAGCCTCCTCGTAACCGGTCGTGCCGTTGATCTGCCCGGCCAGATACAATCCCGACACCCCTTTGACCGCCAACGTCTCCAGCAACTGCGTTGGATCCACCATGTCATACTCGATGGCATAACCAGGACGCAGAATCTCCACCCGCTCCAACCCCTCCATCGCATGCAACATCCCCAACTGCACGTCCAAAGGCAAACTGGTGGAAATCCCGTTGGGATAGATCTCCGTGGTGCGCCAACCCTCCGGCTCCAGAAAAATCTGATGCCGATCCCGTTGCCCGAATCGTACCACCTTGTCTTCGATGGAGGGACAATAACGCGGACCAATCCCCTTGATCTGCCCGGAGTAAAGGGGCGCCCGATGCAGATTGCCAAGAATCCATTCGTGGGCCTTGGCATTGGTGTAGCCGATGTGACAGTTCACGCGCGGACGGTCGATCCGGTCATGCAAAAAGGAAAAGGGCAAAGGCGGCTCGTCCCCAGGCTGCGGCTCGAACCGGGACCAGTCGATGGTCCGCCCCTCCAGACGCGGTGGTGTCCCGGTCTTCAGCCGCGTCATCTCCAGGCCCAAACCGCGCAGTTCGTCGCTCATGGTCATGCATGGCGCGTCCCCCAAACGTCCTGCCGGAAAGGTCCGTTCGCCAATGTGCGCCAGACCCCGCAAAAAGGTTCCGGTGGTCAGGATTACCGCTGAAGCCAGACAATCCTGTCCCCAGTCGGTGCGAATCCCCCGCACGCGTCCCCCCTCTTCCACCAGCCCCACGGCCTCCCCCTGCCGCAACAGCAAACCCGGTGTCGCCTCCAGCGCGGCCCGCACCTCGCGCCGATAATCCAGCTTGTCCATCTGGGCGCGCGGTCCCTGCACCGCCGGCCCCTTGCTGCGGTTCAACAGCCGGAAGTGAATCCCCGCCCGGTCGGCCACCCGCCCCATCAACCCCCCCAGGGCGTCGATCTCCCGCACCAGATGACCCTTGCCCAACCCGCCAATCGCCGGATTGCAGGACATCTGACCGATGGTGTCCAGATTCTGGGTCAGCAGCAACGTCGCCGCCCCCATGCGCGCGGCAGCATGCGCCGCCTCGCACCCGGCATGGCCCCCTCCGACCACGATGATGTCAAATTTTTGCGATGCCAGCATGAGGTTTCACGTGAAACAAGCGACAGGAGTGGATCATTTGCCAATACAAAAATTGCTGAAAATACGCTCCAGCACTACATCATGAGTAATATGTCCCGCCAATTCCCCCAACGCATCCACGGCACTGCGCAACGCCATGGCCACCACCTCTCCAGGGCGATCGTGAATCAACAGCGCCTCGCACTCCGCCAGGGAGCGCACCGTATCCATCAATGCCTCCCGCTGCCGCACCGCCATGATCACCGCCCCCTCGCCATCCTCGGCAACAGGCAGAAACAGCCCGGAAATCGCCGTCAACAGCTCCTCCAGCCCGTCACCGGTCAGACAGCACAGCCGCGCCTGCGGCCACCCGAGTTCCATGGCGGGAGGCTGGCCAGCGGCACAGAGATCCATCTTGTTCCATGCCACGATCCCACGCCCCGCCGGCACCAGACGCGCCAGTTCCAGATCCCCTGCAACCACCCCCTGCCCGGCATCCAGCACCAGCACCACCCCGTCCGCCTCAGCCATGCGCTCCCGGGTCAACCGGATCCCCTCCGCCTCCACTGCGTCCGCGCCGTCACGCACCCCTGCCGTGTCGATGAGAATCACCGGAATCCCCCGCAACTCCAGACGACCCTCGATGCAATCCCGCGTGGTGCCCGGCAGTGGAGTGACAATGGCACGCTGCCTGCCAAGCAATTGGTTGAACAAACTCGACTTGCCCACATTGGGCCGCCCGGCGATGACCAGTTGAAAGCCGTCCCGCAGGTGGGCGCCCAGCGGCGCCCCGCGCAACAAAGCCCCCAACCCCTCCATCACCGCCGCGACCTCGTTGGCCATCCATGTGCGGGATTGCGGCTCCACCTCCTCGTCGGCAAAGTCCAGTCCCGCCTCCAGATGGGCCAGAACCTCCGTCAAACGCTCCCTGGCTGTGGCAATGCGCCGCGACAGGCTGCCCTCCATCTGTCGCAACGACTCCCTGGCAGCGCGCAGCGTGGCGGCGTTGATCAGGTTCGCCAGGGCCTCGGCCTGGGTCAGATCCAGCTTGCCGTTGCGCACCGCCCGCCGCGTGAACTCCCCAGGCTGGGCCGTGCGCACGCCAAGCCGCGTCAGACGCTCCAGAACATGCCCCACCACCACCGGCGAACCGTGGCAGTGCAACTCCACCATCTCCTCTCCGGTATAGGAACGGGGCGCAGCAAAATAGACCAGCATCGCCTGATCCAAAGGACGCCCCTGGTCGTCCACCAGGTCCATGCGCCGCAACTGGCGCGGGAGGAAATCGTCGAGGTGCGCGGCCCTGCCATCCGGATGCCGCAACAGGGGCAACAGCCGTTCCGGCACGCCGGCCCCGCTCAGACGGATGACGGCCACAGCCGAGGTCCCAGGCGGCGTGGCCAATCCGGCGATCGGGTCAACAGCATCCAGAACACGCGGGGTGAGCATGGCTCACCCCTCCTGTTTCATGATGTATCCCTGCTGGGCGATGGAGAGGATGTTGTTGACCAGCCAGTAGAGGACCAGTCCCGACGGAAAGGTGAGAAACATGAAGGTGAAGATGACGGGTAAAAAAAGCATCACCTTGGCCTGCACCGGATCGGCGGGGGCCGGGTTCAGCTTGGTCTGAACGAACATGGAGGCCCCCATGAGCAGCGGCAACACGTAATAGGGGTCCATTTCCGACAGGTCGCGCACCCACAAAAAGAACGGCGCCTGCCGCATCTCCACCGACAGCAGCAGCACCTTGTACAAGGCGAAGAAGACCGGAATTTGCACCAGAATCGGCAGACAGCCACCCAAAGGATTGACCTTGTTCTCCTGGTACAGCTTCATGGTTTCCTGCTGCATGAGGGCCTTGTCGTGGGCATACAGCTTCTTGAGCTCCTCCATTTTGGGCGCCAGTTTTTTCATGGCGTTCATGGAGCGGTAGCTTTTGGTGGCGAGGGGATAAAAAAGCAGCTTGATGATCACGGTCAGCAGGATGATCGCCAGCCCGTAATTGTGCAACACGGCATTGAAGTACAGCAGCAGTTTCACCAACGGCTCGGCCAGGAAGTGGAACCAGCCGTAGTCGATGGAACGCTCCAGCTTCAGGTTCATGGCCTCCAGGGTGCGCAGCGCCTTGGGACCGATGTAGAGCCGGGTGGTTTTTTCGAGTCGGGCGCTGTTGTCCAGCTCCTGCTTGCCGGTCACCACACCCACACGATGGGTGGGATCGTCAAAGTCGAAGTAGATTTTTTTGCCGGTGCCCGGCTGGTCCGGGATAATGGCGGCCAGAAAATACTTGTCGCTGAAGCCGGCCCAGCCATCCTGGGCGCTGAGGCGTTGATCGCCCTTGCGCAGGTCCTCGTAGGCATGGGTCACCCGCATGCCGTCCAGATAGCCCATGGGACCCTGGAAGTCGGCAGGGGCCATGGCCTGTTGTCCTTCGGGCCTGGGTTCGTTGCGCACGAAGTGGGAGAAGTGATGGAGCGTGACCGCCTTGCCCGACTGGTTGACCACCCGGTCGGTGACCGAAATCAGGTAGGAGCCTTTCTCCATGGCGAATTGCTTCTCGAAGCGCAAGCCCTGACCGTTGTCCCAGGTCAAAAGGAGCGGGGAGCCGGGTTGCAACTGGTTGTTGCCCTGTGCCTGCCAGGGGGTGTTGCGGTTGGGAAGCATCAGGCCGACTTCACCCAGATAACCGCTCTCCTCGAAGAAGAGATGGGGTCCCTGCGCGTGCAGGAAGGCGATCGGTTTGCCGTCCGGCGGGAGTTTATCCGGATACTGCAAGAATTGCAGATCGGCGATTCTGGCGCCGGTGTTGAAAATCCGGCCCTCGATCAGATCGTTCTTGAAGGCGAAGGTGGTCTCCGGGACCGGGGAGGTGGCGGCTGCCGGCGGGGGAGCGCTCACCAGGGCCGGGGGCTTGGCGGTTTCCGTGGCGTCCGTCTTTTTTCCGCTGTCGGCCTTGGGTTCCTCGGGCTTCTGCTGTGCAGTCACTTGCGGGGCAGGCGGAGGAAAATAGATCTCCGTGAGGGTCTGGTAGACCACCAGGAGGATGAACGACAAGGTGATGGCCAGGAGAGTGCGCTGGTCCATGGGCTTTTCCTAGTAGGATTTCAAGGGACGGGATCGAATCCGCCCGGGTGGAACGGATGGCATTTGCCCAGTCTGCGCAGGGTCAGCCAGCTGCCCTTGGCCGGGCCGTGACGCAGGAGGGCATCGGTCGCATAGTGGGAGCAACTCGGGTGGAACCGGCAGCTTCTGGGCAGTACAGGGGCGATCAGGAGCTGGTAGGCGCGCACGAGTCCCAACAGGAGTGTTTGCAGCATGTTCATTCACGATCCGCGTTGTAGCGTAAAAACAGTTCCTGGAGGTTGCGCGTCAATTCCGCGTTGGAGGTTTGTCCAGCCACGGGTTTGGCAATGACAACACACTCGGTGTCCGGCTTCAACCCGGCGCGTTGCAGCCGGAAGAACTCCCGGACGACCCGTTTGATCCGGCTGCGGGTGACGGCCTTGCCGACCTTGCGGCTGACGGTGATGCCGAGACGGGCGCCGGTGGATTCGCCCTGGCGGGCCAGCAGGTTGAAGCAGCGTGAGACGTGCCTGCGTCCCTGGGAGGCAACCCTTTGGAATTCCCTGGAGGTCAGCAGGCGCGCCGACTTGGGGAAGCGGCAATCCGGGTTGCCGGACATGCCTTACGGAATCAGCTTATGGCGTCCCTTGGCCCGGCGGCGTGACAGGACCTGGCGGCCATCATGGGTGGCCATGCGGGCACGAAAGCCATGGGTGCGGGCGCGGCGGAGGCGGCTGGGTTGAAAGGTTCTTTTCACGGCCTGGTTTCCTTGTGTAAATCGTTTGATCCGAATTCTCTATCATGCGCCATTTCGCCTGTCGGGTCAAGTTCGAAATGCGTGCTGTCACGATTTTGTCCCATGCCGGGCGCACGCTCACGCCGTTGCCGGCTGCCCGGAACGCAGTACGCCATCGACCTTTTGCAACAGCGTGGCGGAATCGAACGGCTTGGTGAGGATGTCCACGGCTCCGAAGGATTTGGACATTTCCAGGGTCAAACGGGGGTTCATGGCCTTGTATCCCCCGGAAATGGCGATCACCTTGGCCTGGACCGGGCCGTTGCGCAGTGCCGCCAGCAGGTCGATGCCATCCATGCCCGGCATGAAGATGTCCGTGATCACCAGATCCATGGGCGTGGCGGTGAACAGATCCAACGCCAATTGACCATTGTCGGCCTCCTGGACCGTGTGGCCCACCCTGCGCAGTATGGTCCCCACGTAGACACGGAACACCTCGTCATCGTCCACAACCAGAATATTCGCCATTGCCGCCCCTTTCCTTCACGATCCTTTTGCGTGCCAGCCCGCATCTGCAACGCCAACCTTTGGTGACTATGCCAACGCCGACGCCGTCTTGTCAAATGGCGTCGTCTTGTTGCGCGCAACTTTTCCTGGTGACCGCAGGGGGATTTGACGTTATGATTCGTCAAGTGGAACGTTCCAACCCTCGCCCTATGGGATGTCTTGCCATGTTTGCAGGCGTGTTTACCGCTCTGATCACCCCGTTCAAGGACAACCGCATCGATGCCGAGGCGTTGCGGCGTCTGGTGGAGCAGCAGATCGCCCACGGGATTGCCGGCCTGGTCCCCTGCGGCACCACCGGGGAATCGGCCACCTTGAGTCACGCGGAGCACAAGGAGGTCATCCGTCTGTGTGTCGAGGCCGTGGCAGGACGGGTGAAGGTGATCGCAGGCGCCGGTTCCAACGCCACCAGCGAGACCATCGAATTGACCCGCTTCGCCAAGGAGGCAGGTGCCGACGCCGCGCTGCTCATCACCCCTTATTACAACAAGCCGGGACAGGAAGGTCTCTACCGCCACTACCGCGCCGTGGCCGAAAGCGTGGATCTCCCTTTGGTCCTTTACAACGTCCCGTCGCGTACCGGTGTGGACCTTTTGCCCGATACCGTCGCCCGTCTCGCCCGCGAGTTGCCTGGCATTGTCGCCGTCAAGGAGGCCACTGCCAACATGGAGCGCGTTTCGGTCATTCGCAGTCTTTGCGGGGAGAACCCGATCCTGCTTTCCGGCGACGACGCCACCTTTCTTCCTTTCCTGGCCGTTGGCGGTCGCGGGGTGATTTCCGTCTCCTCCAACATCGACCCGGCCCGCATGGTGGGAATATGGCGCGCCTGGCAGGACGGGAAGCGCGACCTGGCTTTGTCGATCCACGAGCAACTCCTCGATCTCAATCGTCAGCTCTTTTGCGAGACCAATCCGATTCCCGTCAAGGGCGTGGCCGCCATGTTGGGATTCTGCCAACCGGAGATCCGCCTTCCTCTCACCTGGCTCAATGAAAAGAACCAGGTGAACCTGCGCCGGATCGTCCAACGTCTGGGGCTTTTGTCCGGCGATTGAATGGAGGTCCGGGGGTTTCCCGTCGCTCATGCACCATGCCAAACAGGACATTCTCGCCTTGATCCTGTCAATCGTCGGTCTGGGAGTGACGGTGGCAATCTTCGACTTTTTCCCGGATACCATCGACACCCCGCGCGATCTCCGTCCTCCTTCGTTTCAGCTCCGTTCGCCGGGCATGCGGCTGGCCCGTGCCTGTCTTGCCTGTCACGACATGACCAGGGAAAGGAAGCTCTCCCGCAACGGGCCTCCGTTGTGGGGGATTCTGGATCAGCCTGCCGGCTCTGCCACCGGTTTTCCCTACTCTCCGGCCTTCCTGGAAATGGCCGGCACCGGTTTGCCCTGGAACGAAGAGACTCTCGATCTTTTTCTCAATCGTCCGCATCCGGTTGCGAGCGAGCCTGGGAGTGCTTTCCCGGGGATCGAAAACGATGGCGAGCGTGCCGCTCTGATCGATTATCTGACCACCCTGCGCGACCGGTTCACCCCTGCGCCGATCAAGGCGGAGCTTCGTTCCCAGACCCACTCCGGCCCCGACACCCGGGAGGCGCGGATCAAGCGTGGTCGCGGGGTTGCCGAGGCCTGTCGCGCCTGTCATGACCTTTCCCGCGACAAGAAGAACGTCATCGGACCTTATCTGTGGAACATCGTGGGTCGTCAGGCCGGCGCCATCGACGATTTCGTCTATTCCGCGTCCTTTCTGGAAAAAACCGGATCGGAGTGGCGTTGGACCCCGTTCCATCTGGACCGTTTCCTGAGCGATCCCAGGGGGGTGATTCCGGAAACCCGCATGCTTTTTGCCGGAATCAAGGATCCGCAACGTCGTGCTGATTTGATCGCGTATCTGCAAACTCTTCAATAATCCACCTTCCGGAGCCGCCATGGGCATCAAGATCATCACAGAGAACCGCAAGGGGCGTTTCAATTACGAAATCCTGGAGACTTTCGAAGCGGGCATCGTTTTGACCGGCACGGAGGTCAAATCGTTGCGTGCCGGCAAGGGCAACATCAACGACTCTTATGCCATCGTTCAGAAAGGGGAGTTGACCCTGCTCAACGCCAACATCGCGGTTTACGTTTTCGGCAATCTCAACAATCACGATCCCACGCGCACGCGTGTTTTGTTGGTGCATCGTCATGAGATTCGGCGTCTGATCGGCATCACCCGGGAAAAGGGTTTGGCGCTCATCCCCTTGAAGGCCTATTGGAAGGACGGCAAGGTCAAGTTGGAGATAGGCGTCGGGCGTGGCAAGAAACTGTACGACAAGCGGGAGACCATCAAGGAGCGCGAGTGGAACCGGGAAAAGGGTCGTCTCTTGAAGGATCTATGACCTCCCGCCCTTGTGCAGTCGTCGGGCGGGAGGAGGGGGGTATTCAGGGCGTATCGACGCCGCCCGCGTCGGGGTCGGTCGAGGAGAGCACCAGGGGGCTGGCCCGATAGGTTACCACCTTGCGGCTTGTGATTTCGATGGGTTCGCCGGTTTTGGGATTGCGTCCTGGTCGTGCCCGTTTGCCGCGCACCGAAAAGACCCCGAAACCGGAGAGTTTCACGGTTTCGCCGCTTTCCAATCGTTGGGTGATCAGTTCGAAGACCTCTTCGACAATGGCGGTAGACTTCGGTCGGGACATCCCGAGACGTTCGTAGACCGCTTCAACCAGATCCGCCTTGGTGGTAGTTGCCATGTAATGCTTTCCTTTGATTCCTTGTGATGGAGGGTGCCGAAGCAGTGGTGAGTATATCCTTTAACCTCCTGAATTCGCAAGAGAGGTTCTTGATGAAATCGATGCATGGCGCATAAAAGAATCATCTATGCCTCAACCTGAATGGAATGCTCGATTTTGGTGCAACTGTTAAGGGTCCAGGGGGATTATCCCCCTGGTGGGATCCAAGGGCGAAGCCCTTGGTGGGG
>JADGAR010000096.1 GCA_015231915.1 Magnetococcales bacterium | reverse complement strand
CGCCGACCCCCTGGTCAGTCAACTCAACCGCAACAAGGCGCTGGCCGGGGTCAGCGGCTGGCTCATCCAGCGGGCATGGGTGTCGCAGGAGTTGGCCATGCACAGCAGCGAGGGCAATCCCCTCTTCGTGGGATTCGGCAAACCCCAGCCGCTCTTCTCCCAAATGGAGGCGGGGGTTTTGATCAGGCCGGACCAGCTGGAACTGTCCGACTTCATCCCGCCGGGGGACGCCTTCATCTATCTGGGCATCTTCGCTTTGGTGGGAAGCCTGCTGGCCTCCCTGCTCGACCGCAAGGACCATGGGCAGTTCTGGCGCATCCAGACCTTCTTTCTGCGCCTGCTTTGCTGGCCGAGCCTGCTGTCGGTGACGGGCAACCTGATGCGGGATTACGCCCTGCGCCACTACACCTCGTCCACCGTGGACAACATCGTGCTGGTTTTCGACATCCTCTGGTGGCTGGTGCCCGCGCATCTGGTGGTCATCTCCCTGGAGCACTTCATCTGGACCCCGCTGGAAAACCGCACCGGACGCAAGATCCCCAACGTGGTACGGTTCTTTTCCGCCGGCGTGGTCTATCTGCTGGCCTTGTTCGGGGTGGTGGCCTTCGTCATGGGCAAGACCATCACCAACCTGCTCGCCACCTCGGGCATGCTGGCCATGATCATGGGACTGGCAGTGCAGGCCAACCTGCGGGACGTCTTTTCCGGCATTGTCCTCAACATCGAGCGCCCCTTCTCCATCGGCGATTTCGTCAAGATCGGCAATGTGGTGGGCCAGGTCACGGACATCACCTGGCGCACCATCCGCATCCTGGCCAGCGATGGCCAAAGCGTCTCCTTTCCCAACGGCAAGACCTCGGACGCGGAGATCCACAACCTGAGCCGCGCCCGCTGCGTCAATACCGGCTGCTCGGTCTATGTGCATCCGACTTACGATCCGGCCCTGATTCTGTCCATCATCGACGCGATCCTGCCCAACGTGAAGGGGTTCGTGCGCGACGAACCGGACGACGAACCGAAGGCCTATTTCGTCGGCGTGGAAAACCTCGCCGGTCACTGGGTGGGGCACTACAAGGTGAGCTTCGCCGTGCGGATCCTGCCCAAGAAAAACAAGGTGATCCAGGAACTGTGGCGACTTTTGTGGTCCGGGTTCCGGGAACATGACGTAAAATGGTGGGATCTGCCTGGAGACGATCCCCATCCCATGCTCCCGGCAATTGCCGCCAAGCCCGGATGAAGCTCATCCTGCACCGCTTGCGGCGCAACCCGGCTGGCCTGACGCGACTGCTGCTCGCCTCCCTGATGGTCAATCTGCTTGGCCTGGCGTCCACGTTGTACATGATGAACGTCCTCAACCGTTACATCGTCTACGGCGTGACCGGAACCCTGCTCACCCTGACGGGGGGCGTGACCCTGGCCATTCTCGGGGAGTACCTGTTTCGTTCCATTCGCCTGGAGCTGGCGACCGAAGTGGCGGGAGACGAAGATGCCCGCCTGAGCGTCGGGTTGTTCGGCCTGCTGTTGACCATGCCCCTGGAGACCCTGCGGCGACGCCCCCCGGAAGAGGTGGAGGCCCTGGTGCGCGGGGTGGACCAGGAGGCACAGGCACTGGGTGGGGGCAACATCGCGGCCTTGTCCGATCTGCCGTTCGTCTTTCTGTTCGTGGCGATTCTCGCCCTGCTGTCGGGCACGCTGGCCTGGGTGACCATGGGGTTCATGCTGGCCCTGCTGTGGGTCGGGTGGCGCGGACAGCGGGTGATGGTCGACCCTGCCCGACGCTGGCGGGAACTGGCGGCCCGTTTTTCCGCCCTGCTGGCCACCGCCCTGCGCGCCCCGGAGAGCGTGCGCCATTTTCACGGCAAGGATCTGCTGCTGGGTCGCTGGAACGGCGTGGTCCAGGAGGCGGCCCGCACCCGCATGGAGATGATCCGCCTGGGCAACACCACGGTTTCCCTCTCCCAGACCATCCAGGCCATCGGGAGCGTGGCAGTGACCGCAGTGGGCGCCCTGTTGATCGTGGAAGGCAAGCTGGACGTGGGAACACTGATCGGGGCCAACATCCTGGCCAGCCGCGCCCTGCTCCCCCTGGGTCGCCTGGCCGCCTTGACGGAAGGATTCAAAAAGGCGGAAACCGCCTATGCCCTGGCCCACGCCTATGCGGGCACCACCCGACCGGAACCGGAATCCGGGGGCCTGCCCGCAAGCTGCCGGGGCGAACTCCTGCTGCGACAGGTGACCATGCAATGGCCCGAACGGCCCATGCCGCTTTTTTCCGGACTCTCCCTGCGGGTGCCCGCCGGCGAGGTTCTGGTGGTGACCGGACCGAACGGTTCGGGCAAATCGACGCTTTTGCACCTGCTGGCCGGACTGCTGCAACCCAGCGAAGGGCAGATTCTGCTGGACGGCATCGAGATGCGACAGTTGTCCATCGGCTGGCGCCGCCGCCAGATCGGCTTCCTGCCCCAGGAACCGACCTTTCTGGCAGCCACGCTGAAGGAAAATCTGCTCGCCGTGGCGGGCGGGGAACTCGGCGAGGAGAGGATGCGCGCCTTGCTCGAAGCGGCTGGCGCCGCCCGCTACGTGGCCGAGCATCCCGCCGGGCTGGAAATGGCCATGAGCCACGACGGACGCGAGGTCCCCCCCGGCATCCGCCGCCGGCTCGCCCTGGCGCGCGCCCTGGCTGTGGATGGCCGGGTGCTGCTCCTGGACGAACCGACCGTCGGTTTGGACCGGGAAGGGGTCACGTTCGTCTACAACCTGCTGGTGGAGCTGGCCAGACAGGGCAAGACTCTGGTGATCGCCACCCATGATCCCACCCTCGTGCAGGGAGCCGGACAGGTGGTGGACCTGGGCGCACGGAGCGGCACACCATGAACGCCAGCCAAAAACTGCTGTATGCGGGTCTGGGTTTTTTCGGGCTGCTGACCGCCTGGGCGGCATGGTCGCCGCTGGATGTCACCACCCAGGCCGGCGGGGTGGTGATGCCGAGTTCGCGCATCAAGACGATTCAACACCTGGAAGGAGGCATCGTCCAGGAGATCCTGGTGCGGGAAGGGCAGCAAGTGCGCCGGGATCAACCCCTGCTCAAGCTGGATCCGGTCAAGTCCGGGGCCGATCTGGAGGAGTTGCGCAAACGCCGGATCGGGCTGTTGGCCGAGATCGGGCGGCTGCGCGCCGAAGTGGAATGGCGTGACCAGCCGCTCTTCGACCCGGAGGTGACGGAGAACAGCCCGGCCCTGGCACAGACGGAACGGGAGACCTTCGTTGCCCGCAGGCAACGCTTCACCCACGAGATGCAGACCCTGAAAAGCCAGATTACGCAGCGGGAACAGGAACAGGTGGAAAACCGTACCCGTCTGGAGAACAACCGGAAGTTGCTGGCCACGGTTTCCGATCAGGTGGGCATCAGCGGCAAAATGGTGGAACGCAACCTGACCACGCGCCTGACTCATCTGGATTTGATCCGGCAGCAGCAGGTGATCGAGGGACAGATCGCCTCGGACAAGGCAGCCCAGCCGCGCATCGAGGCGGCGCTCAAGGAGGCGCGCGAACGGGCCGATTCCCTGCGCGCCAACTTCGCGGAGACGGCCCGCAAGGAGCTGAACCTGGCACGTCAATCGAGCGAAGAGTTGGAGCAGCGTCTGCGGAAATTCCAGCATGCCAGCGACCTGACCATCCTGCGTTCTCCGGTGGAGGGGATCGTCAAAAGCATCGCCATCTCCACGGAAGGCGGGGTGATCGGGCCGGGACAGGCGGTGATGGAGATCGTGCCGGTGGAGGATCAACTGGTGATCGAGGCCAGGCTCCAGGTGCAGGAGATCGGTTATGTGCATGTGGGTCAGCCGGCATGGGTGACGCTCGATTCCCAGGATGCCATCCTGTTCGGGCGGCTGGCCGGTCGGGTGGAAGGGGTCGGTCCCGATGCCCTGATGGTGGCCGATGGCAAGACCTTCTACCGGATCCGCATCGTCACGGAGCAGAACCGTTTCGAACGGGCGGGGCGTATCTACGCCCTCTATCCCGGGGTCCAGGTGGTCTGTCAAATTCTGATCGGCAACCGGACGGTGTTGGAATACCTCTTGACGCCCTGGATGCGTTTCTGGCGGGCCACTTTTCAGGAGAGATGAGCAAAACGATGAACGCGCGCACCGGAATCGGCAACTGGGCGATGGGATTGGCGATCGTGTTGGCGCTTGGTCATGTCGCCCCCGCGCACGGTCAGGAGTGTCGCGAACTGGTGGATGGGATGCTGGAGCGTCATCCGCGGCTCGGCGCGGTGATGCGCGATGTGGAGGTGACCAGGGCCAATGTCGGACGGGTGCGCGGTGGGTGGTTTCCCGAGGCCCGGACCAGCGGCGCCATGGGTCAGGACCTGCGCAAACCGCAACGAGGGGCGCGGGAGACCGATCTGACCGTGCGCACCCTGACGGTGAGCTTGAATCAATTGCTGTGGGATTTCGGCAAGATGAACGCCGAAGTCGCCAAGGCGGAACTGGGGCGAATGCATGCGGAGTGGCAGTTGCACGCCGTGCGCGCGGAAATGTTGCTGGACGCGGCCTCGGCCTGCATCAACCTGCCGCGCCATCACCGCCTGCAGGCCCTGGCCGAACAGTCGGTGGCCAACATCCGCCATCAGACCGGGCTGGAGGAGAGCCGCGTGGAATTGGGGGGCGGCCTGCTGACCGACGCCCTGCAGGCCAAGAGCCAGTTGGCCGGCGCCCAGGCACGGCTGGCCAGGGCCAAGGGGGGACTGAACATGGCGATCAACCGTTTTCGCGCCCTGTTCAACCGGGAGCCGGGTCCTCCCGCCGAACTGCACGATCTCCCCCCGCCCGTCGACCTGCTCCCGGCCACGCTGGAAAAGGTGCTGGAGGAGACCTTCAAGAGCAATCCCCAGATTCAACTGGCCAAGGTCAATCTTTCCATGGGGCAGATGGAGAAAAAACGGGTGATTGGCGGCGAACTCTCGCCCCGGATCGGCGCGGTGGTGGAAAAGAACTACAAAAGCAACACCGACGGCATCGAAGGAAGCCAACAGGAGTTGGCAGCGCGCGTGGAGTTCTCCTATCCGGTCAATCTGGGGCTTTCCCAGTTTCAGGCCTTGCGCGGGGCGACGGAAGGGATCGTGGCGCTGGAAAACCGTTTGCACGACACGCGCACGCAGGTGGAAGAGCAGGCGCGCAACGGTTGGGAATCGCTGCGCACCTTGCAGGAAAACGCCGACTTTCTCGACAACCAGGCGCGCATCGCCGCCGAATTTCTGCGTCTGGCCCGGGAAGAGCGCCAGCATGGGGCACGCTCTCTGATCGACATCCTCTCGGGCGAGACCGGGTTGATCAATGCCCAGAGCGATGCCCTGGCGGCCAAGGCGGACGTGCTCATCGCCCAGTTCGGCCTGCTCAGGATCATGGGGGTCCTGGAGCCGGACGCCTTGCGGGGCGGGCCGCGTTTTGTCCTGCCCAAGGTGGAGGAGGTTGCCATCGCCCCGGCGCCGCCCTCCCCCTCGTCTCCCCCCACACGTGAGCCTGCCGTGGAGAAGAAGAGCGCCGGGAAGCCGCCTGAGGTCGCCGAAGAGCCGCCTGAGGTCGCCGAAGAGCCGCCCTTCGAGAAATACGAGGTCACCCTGATTCGCGCCAGTCGCGTGCGCGACAAGCCGGCCATGCGCTCGAAAGTGGTCGGGATGGTGGATGCCGGAGCGGTGGTGACCATCACCCGGCGGAGTCCTGAGGGAGGCTGGCTGTTCGTGGAGGATCAAGGTTGGGTGGCCACCAAAATGACTGTCAGAAAGGGCCTGCAACCGCCAGCGCAAGAAAAAACCCGCGCGTCCGCAGGGAACGACGGGAGTCAGAAGGCCTTCGAGGCTTACGAGGTGCGACTGGTCACGACCGCACGTCTGCGCGCCCAACCCGATGCCCGCTCCCAGACCTTGAAGGTCATGCCGGTCGGCGCGCGGGTCAAGGTGGTGGGGAGCAGCGAGAATGACGAATGGTTGCTCCTGGAGAATCGCTGCTGGATTCTCGGATCCCTGGTCAAGCGCCTGCGCTAAAACCCCCGTCAAAGCGCCGCGCAATCCGATCCGTTCGCGCTGTGCAGCCAAAGGTGCTGATCGGGCAGCAGGTCGGAACGACCGGCGGCGTGGATGGACTCGAGGATGGATAAATTGACCGCGCTGCGCACGCGGCTGGCCTGGGCGAAATCGTCGAACGGCGCATGGACGCGCCAGATGACATGGCCAGGGCGCATCTCGACCAGGAGGGCAAAGGGGGCCGGATCGCTCAAAACCCCCTTGGCGTTGGTCGTGGCGGTCTGCAGCAGCCGGGCCACCTCTTGCGGGTCGGATGCGGGACGCAGCGGCACATCGATTTGCAGCATATTGATCCGGGTGGGCCGGGAGTGATTGTGCAGACGCGCCTTGCTCACCACGGAGTTGGGCAGGATCATGTCGTCCATGGTGCGGGTGCGCAGATGGGTGGCGCGCCAGTTGGTGAACAGGACCAACCCCTGCACACCGTCCAGGGTGATCCAGTCGCCGGCCTTGAAGGGACGCTCGATATTCAGCGCCAGACCGGCGAAGAGGTCACTCAGGGTATTTTGCAGCGCCAGTCCAACGATGACCGCCACCACCCCGGAGGTGGCGAAGATGCCGGAAACCGGCTGATGAAACACCTCGACCAGGATGACCGCCGTGACGGCCAGGTAAACCAGCAGGTCAAAGATGTCGGTGAGTTCCCGCCGGGGTCTGGGCACGCCAGGGGTATCGACGCCGTAGAGCCGCTGCCAGACGAAGAGATCCACCCCCCGCACCACTGCCCAGGCCCCCCCGTACCACCACAAAATGGTCAGAAAATCGACCAACTGTCCGGCATGCACCCACTCAGGCAACCCGTCGATCCAGTGCCCCTGGAGATTGAACAGCAGATCGGCGACGAGCAGCAGACACACCATCAGCAACCAATGGGTCTTTGCCAAATTTCCGGTCAACATGGTCTGTCAAGGTCTCCCTGGGCAGGTGGCCGGATCGCTCAGGAAAGCGACCACGCCATCGTTTCGCAAACGTTGCAGATAGCAATCATAATGTTCGCTCCACTTTATTGGCCTGGAATCCGCGAGAATTCCTGGAACATTGGTGATATCCGCCTCGCCGACCTGGATCCGGTCGATGGCCAGCCCCTCCAGGAGGGTATGGAGCAGGAGCATGTCGGTCACGAAGGTGCTTACGTGAGTGGTCTGGCAGACCGGTTGTCCGTCCTTGCCGATGCAGTTGTTGAGGATGGTCAGGAGTGCCGCGTCGTCCTTGTCGGCGAGTTGGCGGATGGCGGCAGCCAGGGCCTTGCGGGAAAAGCCGTGCAGATCCGTCCCATCCCGAATCTCCGGGTTATTGGCAGCCAGGAAGCTCAGGATGGGGTGGATGCCATGCACCACCATCGGGCTGACTGCAGTGATCCCGATGCCGGAACCGATGCGATTCCTGGCCTCGTCCAGATGCGGGGCCAGGAGGCTTGCGGCTTGCCGGGTGGCCTCGGTTCCGACCGGATTGGGTGGACAGGCGGGTTCACTGGCCTGTTTGATCTGTTCGCAAAAGAGCTTGCGCCAGGCGTTTTTGCCGAGCGCGCTGCCCCAACCGGAGCGTTTCCCGGCGATCTGCAAGCTCCCGCCGCCGATGTCGAGGATGAATGGGGTGGTCAGCCTGTCGCCCAGGGCGAGGTGGGCGGCCAGGTAGCCATACTCCCCCTCGACCTCTTGCGGGATCACGAAGAACAGGACTCCGGTACGTTTTCGGAACATGGCCAGGGTGGTGGCGACTACAGCAGGATCACCTTTTGTCATGGCATGACGCCATGCGGAGTACCCCCCTGCCAGGCCCAGGCACCCTTTCAAGCCGAGTTCGGCAGCGAGGGAGACGAAGGCGGCCACGGACTCCTCGTTGGTCAGATCGATGCGGTTGTCCTGCCAGACATCCCCCAGATAATCGATTTTGCCGCGCACGGTTTTGGGTGACAGCGAGGAACCGGCCCGGACTCCCGAGGAGCCGACATCGAAACCGATGAAGCAAGGTTCCGGGGCGGTCTGACCTGGGGCGGGCCAAAGGAGTCCGGCCAGCAGCAGGGCAATCGCGTATGGGGCGATCCGTTTCATGGTTTGACCGGACAGCCGAACGGGTCGTAAGTGACTTCCTTGAGCGCATGGCAACCGATGAGATCCACCACGATGGCGAGCGCCTTTTTCAATGCCTCCACTTCGTGTTCCAGGTAAAGGGACGAATAGGGCATGGCCTCGCAGGTGCGGGAGAAATCGGCGTGGGACAGATCCAGCTTGACATTCTGGCGCAGGAAGTTGGCCCAGCGGAACTCGATGAAGAAGGCCTTGGCATGGCCTGCCGGCAGGAATTTGCCCTGTTCGCAAATGAGATTCTTGCGTTCCTTGAGGATATCCTTGGTATAGCAACCATAATCGCGCAACCAGCGGGAGAGGGTGCGGTAGGGATCGTTGAGCAGGTCGTTGATGTGTTGGGGGAGCATGCGGGGATTGAGGGGGCCGTCACCCTTGTCGTCGTAGAGCCAGGCGAGATTGTTTTCGATCATGTCGCGCCAGAAGGCATCGATGGGCTTGCTGCTCCAATCCTCGTAGACATAGCCGTAGACCCATTTGTCCGCATCGGGAATGGCGGCGCGCCAGATGGCCGAGGAGAGGTGGTGGTGATCGGTGAGGTAGAGAATCCCGCCCGGCCCGATGACCACCGGGACCAGATGGCCTTCCATGCAGAGGATTTCGGTGAGTTTGCCGTTGGCATGGGCCTTTTCCAGTTCCCGTTTCTTGCAGTCCACCGCGACCATGCCGACCGCGAACTGGGTTGGATGAGCCTGGTTGACGGGCAATTGAAAAATGTCCCCTTTTTCCAGTTTTTGATTGAAGGATTTCATGGTGGCAATTCCTTTGTGATACGGCTCGGAGGTTGGTTTCATCAATGCGCAAGATGCTTGTATCTGAATGCCGCCATTGCCGCAAATCAATTTATTGTCAATAGTTGGCAAGCATGAATGGAATATAAAGGGCCAATAGCATTCTTGCAAGTTCTGGTAAAATGCAGGCGGAATGACTGCCTTGAAAGAAGAATGATATGCGTCCCCGGATTGCAGAGTTCGGGAAATCCACTCACGACGCGAAAACTTCATCCACCGAGTTGGCGAATACGAAGTTGTCACTCCTGGTTTCGATCAATTCCAGGTTTGCCGACCTGACTTTCTCGGTCACCCAGTCTGGCGTCTGGCCAAACTGGCGGCGGATCTGTTTCAGAAGCATGGATGAGGCTTATTCCTGGCGGCCTTCCTGCTTACTCTCCATCTGCGTCTTCAGGAATAACGGTCGCAGCACATCGTTTTCCATCACATCGAATGTCAGTGACATCTCTTCAGCCTCCG
>JADGAR010000095.1 GCA_015231915.1 Magnetococcales bacterium | reverse complement strand
GTCTTCTCCACCTCCCAGGTCAATGTCCTCACCACCACGCAAGTCGGCGGACTGAACACCACCCAGGTGGCAAGCCTGAACACCACCCAGGTGGCGATGCTCACCTCGACAGCCGTTGGCGGGCTGACCACGACCGTCATCCCGGAATTGACCACCACCCAGGTCAGTTCCCTGAGTTCCACCCAGGTGGGCGGCCTGACCACCACCCAGGTGGATGTCCTGACCAACAACGAGTTGCTCGTACTCACCACCACCCAACTGGGGGGACTTGCCGACACCCACGTGGCCGCATTGACCACCACCCATGTAGCCATCCTGACCACGACGCAGATTGGCGCACTCACCACCACCCAGATGAGCGGAATGGAATCCACCGATGTGGTGATGCTCTCCACGACCCAGGTGGATACCCTGGCGGCGACCCAACTGGGCGCCTTGACCACCACCACGGTCAGCGCCCTGACCATCACCGACATGAATTTCCTCACGGCCACCCAGTTCGGCGGCTTCGACGCGGCCAGGATGTACGCCTTGACGACCACGCAGATTCCGGTGTTGACCACATCTGTGGTCTCGAATCTGTCCACCACCCAGGTTGCCGGTCTGGAACCGTCCGACTTCCCGTTCCTGACCACCACGCAACTCACCGCGTTGACCACCACGTCGGTGGGGATTCTGACCACCTCCGAGGTGACTTTCCTGACGGCGACCCAGTTTGGCGGATTCGCTTCCAATCAGGTGGCGGCCCTGACCACGACCCAGATGCCCATGCTCTCCACCTCGGCGGTGGCCTACATGATGACCACCCAGGTCCAGGGTCTGGAGGCCACGGACATCCCGTCCATCACGACCACGCAGGTCACGGTCCTGACCACGACGGCCATCGGCGGACTGGCGAATCCGGTACAGGTTCAAGCCTTCACGCTGAATCAGTACAACATCATGACCTACGACCAGACCAGTGCCTATCAGATCATCTCCGGAGGGTGGATACCCTCCTGATCCAGGCCCAACCGATGCCACCCCGTTCTCCAGAGGACGGGGTGGCTGTGCGGGAGAAGCACCATGAGCACATCGCCCCCTGCGACCGGAGAGATCCTGATCATCGACGACGAAACCGGCGTGCGCATGGTACTGGCCCGACATCTCGGCGAGGCGGGCCACCGGGTGAGCACGACAGGGTCGCTCACCACGGGAGTCGCCATGCTGCAAGGGTTGTCGTTCGATCTGGTCTATTGCGACATCCGTCTTTCCGGGCAATCCGGCCTCGATCTGCTGCAGGAGAGTCACTCTTTCGCCGGCACGCCACTGATCATCATGATGACCGGCTATCCCTCTCTGGAGACCACCCGGCAGGCCCTGCGACAGGGGGCATTCGACTACCTGGTGAAACCGATTCTGGCCGACACCCTGTTGCGCAGCGCGGCGCTGGCCATCGATGCCAGACGCAAGGAAGAGGAACGCAAACGTCTCCATCACCATCTGGAGGCGGTTTTCGACAGTGTGGAGGATGGCCTGATCTCCCTGAATCCGGCGTTGACACTGGTCGCGGTGAACCGGTCGGCCAACCGGCTGTGCGGCATTCTCCCCGGGGATGCGGGCCGTTCGCTGAGCGCTGCCCAACGACGCTGTTCCGGCAGTTGTCTGGTTTTCGCCAACCGGGCGATGACGGAAGGCGGCAAGGTGGACGGCAAGCGTCTGACTTGTTTCACGAACGGGGAGGTGGAACAGGTGGTGAGCGTGACCGCAACCCCGATGCGCACCCGCCTGGGGGAACTCCTGGGGGTGATCATGGCGATGCATGACGAGACCCACATGGTCAGGCTCGAACGGTGCATTGACCGGCACCATCGGTTTCACCGCCTGATCGGCGGCTCCCCTGCCATGCGGGAGATCTACCGGCTGGTGGAGACCCTGGCCGATCTGGAGACCACGGTGCTGATCCTCGGTGAGTCCGGCACCGGCAAGGAACTGGTGATCGAAGCGATCCACGGGCAGGGTCGGCGGCGCGGGCGACCCCTGGTCAAGGTCAACTGTGTGGCCCTCTCCGAGACCGTGCTGGAGAGCGAGTTGTTCGGCCATGTGCGGGGATCCTTCACCGGTGCCGTGAAGGATCGCATCGGTCGTTTCCAGGAGGCAGAAGGCGGCACCCTGTTTCTGGACGAGATCGGCGACATCTCCCAGGTCATGCAGTTGCGCCTGTTGCGGGTACTGCAAGAAAAGCGCATCGAACGGGTGGGTGACAACCGTTCCATTCCGGTGGACGTGCGCATCATCGCGGCCACCAATCAGGATCTGCGCGCCAAGGTTGCAGCCGGGACCTTTCGCGAGGATCTTTTCTACCGTCTCAAGGTGGTGGAGATCGAAATTCCCCCGTTGCGCTCCCGCGCCGAGGACATTCCCATGCTGGTCGAGCATTTTCTCAGTGGTTTCAATGCCCGTTTTCACAAAACAATCCATGGACTGTCCCCTGAGGCGATGGCGGCCCTGATGAACCATGGCTGGCCGGGCAACATCCGCGAGCTGGAACATGCCCTGGAACAGGCCATGGTGCTGTGCCGGGGGGAGGTCATCGAACGCGAACACCTCCCCAGGGAACTGCGCGGCAACGCCGATCCGGAGAGGACCAGGGGGAAGGCGCCGGTGGAGCGCGCCCAATCTGCGGAGCGGGAGGCGATTCTGGCCGCCCTGGCTGCCTGCAACTGGCGCCGGGAACAGGCCGCCAGGCGGCTGGGCATGAGCCGGGTCACCCTGTTTCGCAAGATGCGCCAACTGGGAATGAACGAACGGGAGGTCAAGGCCTGATGACCATTTTCGCCACGCCACGCGGACGCTTTCTGCTGCTCATGTCCATCATGGCCGTGCTGGTCGTGGTGGTGGCGGAGGTTGGCATGCGCACCGTCCAGGAGGCCGCCGTGCGCATCGAAAAGGAACGCCTCTCTGCCCAGGCCAAGAGTCAGGCACGCTTTGTGGAGACCTTTCACCAATGGGAGGGAAAGGAGCATCATCCCGAAGAGACGAGCGAGGAACGGCTGGTCCGTTTTCTTGCCGCCGCCCACGAGGGGTGGTACGAAGGCGTTGGCAAAAGCGGGGAGATTCACTTCGCCCAGCGCCACGGGGACGAGATTGTCTTTCTCTATCGGCAGCGTCACGGGGAGACCCAGGCGCCACAATCCGTGCCCTGGTCGAGCATGGACAGGGCCAGACCCATGCGTCTGGCCTTGAGCGGAGAGTCGGGCGTGACCATTGATCAGGACTACCGGGGCGTGATGGTGCTGGCCGCCCATGAATGGATTCCCTCCTTGCGCATGGGGCTGGTGGCCAAGCGGGACATGGACGAGATCCATCGCCCCCTCGAACAGGCCATCTGGCGGATCCTCTGGGTCTCTGCGTGTCTGATCGTCCTGGGCAGCCTGTTGTTTTCACGCATCGCCGAAGGGGTGATCCGGCGCATCCGCACCGCCGAGGAGAGTCTGTCTGCCTCCCTGGCGGCCTTGCGCAAGGGCGAGGAACGGGTACGGTTGCTGCTCGAACTGCATCAGGAGGCGCATCTGCTGAATGGCCGGCAGGTGTGCAACCGGGCGATCGAAATCGCGGTGCGCTTGACCTCCAGCCAGGTGGGGTATCTGCATGTCGTCAACGAGGATCAGCGGACCATCTCCCTGATCGCCTGGAACGGGGAGGCCCTGCGCCATTGCTCGGTGGCACACGACACCCATTATCCCATTGATCGGGCCGGCATCTGGGCGGACAGCATCCGTCTGAGGAAACCGGTGATGCATAACGATTTCCAGACGCATCCCGGAAGACAAGGCTATCCGGAAGGGCATCTGAGGATCGAGCGTCATCTCGGCGTGCCGGTGATGGAGGATGGACGGATTGGTCTGGTGCTGGGGGTGGGAAACAAGCCGACCCTCTATGATGATAATGATATCATGCAGTTACAACTGATTGCCGAGGGGGTTGGGAAAATCCTGGCCCACTATCGGCTGCTGGAACATCTGCGCCAGAGCCGGATCGCCCTCGACGATGCCCAGGCCATTGCCCACATGGGAAGCTGGACCTGGAATCTCTCCTCGGACAACTGGGAAATATCGCCGGGGCTGTGCGCCATCCTGGATCTTCCCCCTCCCCCCGCTCCGACCGGTTTCGAGCATCTGCTGGCACGGATCCATCCCGAGGAGCGGGACCGTTTCCGGGAATTTCTCCATGCCGCACGGCAGGCGCAGGCAACCACTGCCGCCAGTGAGTTCCGTGTCCTGCATCCGGATGGCAGGGAGATGACCATACTGGCCCGCTGCGCCTTTTCCCGGCGTGGATTGGCGGCGTTGTTTTCCGCCGATGAGGCCGTCGCTCCCCAGTTGCTCGGCACCATTCAGGACATCACCGCAAGCAAGAACAAGGAACGGGAGTACCAGCGCATGAACCGCGCGCTCCGGGCCTTGAGCCTGGCCAGCCAGGCCATGCTGGAGGCGGTGGACGAGCAACGTTTCGTCGAACTGTTGTGCCGGATGATCGTGGAGCAGGCGGGTTACCGGATGGCCTGGGTGGGGATGGCGCTGGACGATGGCAAGGTGTTGCCGGTGGCCTGGCACGGTTTCGAGGCCGGCTATCTGGAGAATCTGAACATCACGTGGTGGGACAACGACCGGGGACGTGGACCGACCGGGACCGCCATCCGCAACGGACGGCCCACCATGGCGCGCCACATCCCGACGGATCCCGCCTTTGCTCCCTGGCGCGAGCAGGCGCTCGCCCGTGGCTACGCATCCTCTCTGGCATTGCCCCTGACACTGGAGCAGCGGGTCATTGGCGCCCTGAACATCTATGCCGCCGAACCGGACGCCTTTGATGACGTCGAAATCGGTTTTCTGGCCGATCTGGCCAACACCATCTCCCTGGGCATCGCGTCCCTGCGTCAGACCTTGCGCACCAACCGCCTGGGCGCAGCGGTGGAGCAGATCGAGGAGATGGTCCTGATCACCGACACCCGAGGAGTCATCCGCTATGCCAACCCGGCGCTGCTCAAGGCAACCGGCTTTGTGCACGAGGAGCTGTTGGGCCGGAATGCCAGCATGCTCGGCAACTGCTGCGCACGGGAGATCCAGCAGGCCATGACCCAAGGACGCACCTGGGAGGGTAATTGTCTCAAGCTGAGGAAGGATGGAAGCGCGATCAAGGTATCGGCCATCATCTCCCCGGTGAAGGATGCCCAGGGGGTGATCGTCGATCATGTGGCGGTTTACCGGGATGTCACCCGTCAGGAGGCCCTGGAAGCGCAATTGCGCCAATCCCAGAAGATGGAGGCCATCGGCACCCTGGCGGGAGGGATTGCGCACGATTTCAATAACATCCTTGGTGTCATCCTTGGCTATGCGGAGCTGGTGCAAAAAACATTGCGACCAGGAGAGCAGAGCCATGAGGACCTGGGCGAGGTGATCACCGCCAGCCTGCGCGCCCGGGATCTGATCCGGCAGTTGCTGGCCTTCAGCCGGCAATCGGACCTGCGCCCGGATCGGATCATGCTGCTGCCCCTGATCAAGGAGACCATGCAGTTTCTGCGCGCCGTGATTCCCGCCCACATCAAGCTCACCACCCGTCTCACCGGCGAGGATTGCATCATGATGGGCAATCCCACGCAGATTCACCAGATTCTGATGAACCTGTGCACCAATGCCGTTCAGGCCATGCAGCAGCGCCAGGGGGCAGAGTTGACCGTCTCTTTGGAACAGGTGACACTGACGGGCAACGAGACGGACCCGGAACTGCCCAGGGGCAATTATGCCCTGATCGAGGTTCAGGACAATGGCACGGGGATCCCGGACGGGATTCTCTCCCGCATCTTCGACCCCTTTTTCACCACCCAGGCGGAGGGCGAGGGTACGGGACTGGGATTGGCGGTGGTGCATGGTCATGTCACTGCGCTGCAGGGAGCCATCCGGGTGGAGAGCCGCTCCGGAACGGGTTCGAGATTTCGCGTCCATCTGCCCCTGGAGCCTCCCATCGAGGAGCGGAGCAAGGCGCCCCGTGCAGAAGAACACCGCCTTTTCGACGAGTTGCGCCGGATCCTGGTGGTGGAGGACGAACCCATCCTGGCCGAGGTGATGGCCAAGCATCTGCGCCAGTTCGGCTGTCAACCGGTGGTCGCGGGGGATGCCGGCGAGGCCCTGCGTCTGCTGCGCGCGGATCCGGACGGTTTCGATCTGGTGATCACCGACCTGATGCTGGCCGACAGCACGGGGGATCGCCTGCTGGCCGAGTTGCGCCAGTTCGCTCCCGACCTGCCGGTGGCGCTCACCTCGGGGTATCAAATGGCGGATGCCGCCCAGGAGTTTGCCGATGCGGGTTTTCTGGATTTTCTGCCCAAGCCGATCCAGGCGATGGATCTGCAACGGGTTCTGCGCACTCTTCCCCCGCGCCCCCGATCCTGACACCGTTACATGTCGCGAAACAAAACGTTTCATGTCCACCGGGAATGCAACATCGCATTCCCGATGCCACGCACACCGCAATCACAATTAATTGATCCATAAAAATAAAAAAAATTCACTGACACAACGGATCCGTGGCCCGAATATTGAAATACTCTTTCATGAACCGCCCGACACATCGCCGCCAACCAGGGGAGATCCGATCATGGTCAAAATTCTGTGCGTGGAAGACGACGCGCAACTGCTGTCCCTGTACCGCCGGGTACTCACCGAACATGGTTTCGAGGTATTGACCGCCAACAACGGCAAGGCCGGCAAGCGCATGCTGAAAGAGACCCCGGTGGATCTGGTGATCACGGACATCCTCATGCCGGACATGGATGGACTGGAACTGATCCAAGTGATGCGCACCCTGCCGTCGCCGCCCGTCGTGATCGCCATCAGCGGAGGCGGGCAATGGCTCTCCGCTCCCGAACTGCTCGACACGGCGCACAGGCTGGGCGTGCGCAATACCCTGCTCAAACCCTTTTCCGGCACCGATCTGCTCGCTGCGGTCCACAAGGCGTTGACCCCGGAAGGGTAACCGGTCACCGCCTCGCCAGCAGCCACAGAGCCAGCGCCCCGCCGGACGCCAGCAGCAGGCCATAGAGGCGGGGACGGTTGCGCAGTCCGGTCAGCAACGCCTGACGCACCCAGCCGGGATCGACCCTCCGGTTGGCCCAGGCCTCGAATCCCTTCAAGCCGCTGGGACGAATCAGGATCAGGCAGCCGGCGGCCAGGGTGAAAAAATTACCCAGGGCCACAAACCACAACAGGCTTTCCCACAGCCAATGCTCCAGAGGTCCGCCAGACCCGGCCCGGCCCAGCAGATACAGGCGCTGCCCGTAGGCCCCCAACGCCGCCAGGGTCAGCATCGATCCTGCCACGATCACGCCGCCGAACCAGCGATGATGCCGATAGACGAACCGCTCCACCCGCACCGGACGCGCCAAAGGCTCCAGCGCATCCCTGGCCGGACGGTCCAGGAGCGTGTTGGCCCCGGGATGCAGGAACAGCCAGGCCCCCAGCACCAGGCCCGCCAGGGAACCCAGTGCCGCCAGGATCAACAGCAGGGAAAACAGCAGCGAGATCAGCGTCATCGGTTCAATGCTTCTTCTTCATGGCCGAGGAACTCATGTCCCACATGGGCATGAAGATCCCCAACGCCAGCACCAGCACCATGGCGCCGATCACCGTCAGCAGGATCGGCTCGATGGCGCTGCTCAGCCCCTTCACCTCGTACTCCACCTCCCGTTCGTAGAACTCCGCCACCTCGGACATCATCTCGTCCATGCCGCCGGTCTCCTCCCCCACGGCCATCATCTGCATCACCAGCGGGGTGAAGAGGCCGCTGTTGTAGGCCGCCTGGGTGAGGCTCTCGCCCCGTTCGATCCCCTCGCGCATCCCGGCGATCCTCTGCGCCATGAAGGCGTTGTCCACCGCCTCCTCCACCGCCGCCAGAATCTGGATCACCGGCAACCCCGCCTTCGACCCCATGGAAAAGGCCCGTGCATAGCGGGCCAACGTGGCACGGTTGATGATCGAGCCTACGATGGGCAGATTCAGGCGCACCTTGTCCCACCACAACCGGCCCGCCGGGGTCTTGATGTAGAGGACAAAGCCGTAGAATCCCCCCCCGAGACCCGCCAGAATATAGACCGCATACTGCTTGACGAACGCCGAAGTCGCCATCAGAATCCTGGTGGCCACCGGCAGATCGCTGCCCATCTTGCTGAACATGCCGACAAAATTGGGAATCACGAAGTAGTTGACCACGAACATGGCCACGATGATGGCGATCACCACAAAGGTGGGATAACGCAACGCGCTCTTGATCTGCCGCCGGGTGTTCTTGTCCACCTCCATGTATTGATACAGCTGCTTGAAGGATTCGTCCATGCGGCCCGTCTCCTCCCCCATGCGGATGATGCGGATGAAGAGACGGTCGAAAATTTTCGGATGCTCGGCCATGGCAGCGGAAAGCTCGCGCCCCGCCTGCAAATCCTCGATCATGCGCACCATGGCCTGTTTCAGTTTTTTGTTGATGGAGCTTTCCACCAACCCCTGCAACGAACGGACCAGCGATACCCCGGACTTGGTCAGGGTGTACATCTGACGGGCAAAGAGGATGCGATCGTCGTCCGTGGGCCACTCCACCAGGAACTCCAGATCAAGCCCGGCGTCGGGGCCGGCCACCTCCTGGATGTCCAAAGGCTCGATGCGGCGGTTGAAGAGCTGTTCCACCACGGCATCGACGTTGGGGGCGTTGATCACCCCCGCCACCGGCTTGCCGTCGCTGCGGCCCTGATAGCGGAATACGCCCATCTCATTCTGCCTGAGCAGCGTCGGCGGGGTCGGTGGCGGCAGACTCCACGGTTTCGTCCACCGGCGGGGACTCCTCGGTCTCCACGTCGCTGACCAGGCGCATCACCTCCTCCAGGGTGGTGATCCCCTGCAAGGCGTAATGCAGCGCGGCCATGTGCAGCGGCACGAAGCCGGGCTGATGCTCCGCCTGTCGCATGAAGCCGCTGGTATCGTTGTTGCGCAGGGCATCCCCGAGCACCCCCTTCATTTCCAGGAGTTCCACCACGGCGATCCGGCCCCGGTAGCCGCTGCGGTTGCACTGGGGACACCCCTTGCCGTAGGTCAGCCGCGCGCCTTTGGCGCGGTCTCCCAGCAGACCGTGCAGCAGAATCCTCTGACTGGCATCCGGTTCGCCGGTTTCGGCGCAGTCGGTGCAGACCCGCCGCACCAGACGCTGGGCCAGGATGCATTTGAGGGCCGAGGCCACGGCATAGCCCTCCATGCCCATCTCCACCAGACGGATGGCCGTGGCCACCGCGCTGTTGGTATGCAGGGTGGAGAGCACCAGATGGCCTGTCAAGGCCGCCCGGATGGCGATCTCGGCGGTTTCCTGGTCGCGCATTTCGCCCACCAGGACGATGTCCGGGTCCTGCCGCAGCACGGTGCGCAACACCCGTGCGAAGGTCAAACCGATGCGGGGACGCACCTGCACCTGATTGATGCGCGGCAGGCGGTACTCCAC
>JADGAR010000094.1 GCA_015231915.1 Magnetococcales bacterium | reverse complement strand
AAATATTGGCCACTTCGATAACGAAATCGACATGGCTGGTCTCAAGTCCACTGAAGGCATCAAGAAGATCAACATCAAGCCCCAATGTGACAGATGGCTCTTCCCTGATGGTCACGGAGTCGTCGTCCTTGCTGAAGGAAGACTTCTTAACCTTGGTTGTGCTACTGGCCACCCCTCTTTCGTCATGTCCAACTCCTTCACCAACCAGGTCATGGCCCAGATTGAACTCTGGAACAACCCAGGCAAGTATCCGGTGGGGGTGTACGTCCTGCCCAAGCTCCTGGACGAAAAGGTGGCCCGGCTCCATCTCGGCAAGCTGGGCGTCCGCCTGACCCGGCTTTCCGACAAGCAGGCCACCTATATCGGCGTGGCCCAGGATGGTCCCTTCAAGCCGGACACCTACCGTTACTGATCCGGCATGCAGGAACTGCAACAGCTGGCGGCCCTGTTCGCGCAGGGCCGCCCCGACCTGGCCGGCGAATCGGCCAGGGAGCTGTTGAAATCATTTCCGGAACATGGTCTGGTCTGGAAGGCCCTGGGCATGGCGGCCCAGCAAACGGGCCAACCCGGCGAGGCCGTGGCTGCCCTGCGCAAGGCCGTGACTTTCCTGCCGGAAGATGCCGATTCCTTTTATAATTTAGGTTTATTGTTCATGGGGATGAAAAAACCCCACGAGGCCGAAGAAGCCTTTCGCGCCGTGCTGCGCATCGATCCTGGCGCTGCCGATGCCCTCAACAATCTGGGGGTCCTGCTTGGCGAGCGCAAGGCCCTGGACGAGGCTGCCGCGGCCTTGCGCGAGGCGGTTCGCGTGGATCCCGGCTATGCCGAGGCATACAACAATCTGGGCCTGGTGTTGACGAAACAAAAACACCACCCGGAGGCCGAGGCGGCCTTCCGGGAGGCGTTGCGTCTCCGGCCCGCCTGGCGGGATGCGTACACCCATCTGGGCGTGCTCCTGAAGGAACAGAAAAGATACCCCGAGGCCGAAGCGGCCTATCGGGAGGCGCTGCGCATCGATCCCGCACATGCCGACACCCATGCCAATCTGGGCCTGCTGCTGGACAAGACCCTGCGCGACAACGAGGCC
This sequence comes from Magnetococcales bacterium, assembly GCA_015231915.1. Taxonomy (GTDB): domain Bacteria; phylum Pseudomonadota; class Magnetococcia; order Magnetococcales; family Magnetaquicoccaceae; genus Magnetaquiglobus. The sequence continues at coordinate 8,753 of JADGAR010000094.1, read as the reverse complement.
GAGGCCGCCCTGCGGGAGGCGATCCGTCTGGCGCCGGACGCACCTGGGGCATACGTTCGTCTGGGCAATTTCTGGCAGAGGCGCCAGCGCATGGCAGAGGCGGAAGCGATCCTGCTCGAGGCGCTGCGTTACCATCCGGGAGATGCGGAGGCCATGTTTTCCCTGGGTCTGGTCTATCTGATGCAGGGCCGGTATACCGAGGGGTGGCGGTGCTACGAGTACCGTTACCACCCGGAGCGGGACGAGCCGATTACGGTGCCGGACGGATTGCAGGCACCGCAATGGGGCCGGGAGGAGCTGAACGGCCTCTCCCTGCTGGTATTGAGGGAGCAGGGATTCGGCGACGAGATTCAGTTCTGCCGGTTTTTTCCGCTCCTCCTGGCGCGCGGGGCCAGGCGGGTGATCTATGTCTGCCGGCAGCCGCTGCGGGCGTGGTTTTCCACCCTGCCGGGGGTGGAACTGGTGGGCAGCGTGGCCGAGGCGGCGGGGTATGACCGTTGGACCTTTCTGATGAGCCTCCCCGGCCAGTTGGGGATCACGCTGGCAAACCTGCCTGCCGGGCTTCCCTGTCTGGGGACGCTGCCCGAACGGGATGCCTTCTGGCGCAGGCGCCTGCCCGCCGGGTCGTTCCGGGTCGGTCTGGTCTGGAAAGGGGCCACGGGCCATGCGAACGACGCCAACCGATCCCTGCCGGGCCTGGAGGTTCTGGCCCCTTTGTGGGGGGTTGCCGGTGTCACCTTCATCAGTTTGCAAAAAGGGGCGGGAGAGGAGGAGGCGGCCTCGCCGCCTGCGGGTCAACCCCTGTACAACGCGGGGGCGGGGATACGGGATTTCGCGGATACCGCATCGATCCTCAAACAACTGGATCTGGTGATCGGCGTGGACACGACCGTGATCCATGCCTGCGGGGCGCTGGGAAAGGCATGCCTGGTGTTGCTGCCCGCCATCGGCAGCGATTGGCGTTGGCTGAGCGAACGCCAGGAATCCCCCTGGTATCCGGGAGTCATGCGGCTGGTGCGGCAGGAGCGTCCGGGGGAGTGGTCCGGCGCGGTGGCGGAGGCGGCCAGGGAACTGGCGCGACGCACGGCGTGAACGCCCCGTCCGCAGAGGAGGTGGACGCGCTCTATCTCTTGTTCGCCAAGGGAGAGTTCGCCGGCGTGGAACGGCTGGCCCGCGAACTGCTCGTCCGGTTTCCGGACCATTTTACCAGTTGGCAGGGGTTGGGCGCGGCCTTGCAAAACCTGGGACGGGATGCCGAGGCCGTGGTTGCCTGGCAGCATGCCTTGGCGCTGCGACCCGGGGATGTGGCCCTCGCCAATGATCTTGGCATCTTGCATTACAACACAGGGGTAAAATACATCGAACAAAATCGGCCTCAGGAGGCCGTGGCCGCCTTCCGCGAGGCCGTGCGCATCCGCCCCGATCTTGTCGAGGCCCATCGCAATCTGGCCATCCTGCTGCTGCGAGGCAAGCGGTTCGTCGAAGCCGAGTGCGCCTTGCGCCAAGTGGCGCAACTGCGTCCGGACGATGAAGAGCCTCTGCGACAGCTTGGCGCCCTGCTGCACGAACAAACCCGTCTGAAGGAGGCCGAAGCGCTGTTTCGCGCCGCCATGGAGGCCCACCCCCGCAACGCGGAGTGGCGCTTTGCCCTGGCTGGAATTCTGATGTATCAGGGCCGTTTCGACGAAGGAGAGCGTCATTATCGCCTGGCACTGGAGAGCCAACCGGATCTGGTGGTCGGGTGGAACGGTTTTCTGTATGCCCTGGTCTACCATCCGGACCAACCCCTGGCGCAGATCGTGGCCGCCCATCGGGAGTACGACGAGCGGTTCGTGCTCCCCTTGCGGCGGGAGTGGCGCCCCCACGGCAATACGCCAGATCCCGAGCGTGTGCTGAAAGTGGGCTATGTGTCGCCCGATTTCCGCTGGCATTCGATCAACGGCTTCGTGGAACCCCTCCTGGAACGACACGACCGCAGTCGTTTTTCCCTGTACGCCTATGCCGACCTGGAGCGCGAGGATGAGGTAACGGCCCGCTACAAGGGGTATGTGGACCACTGGATTGCCACCCGCAGCCTGACGGATGCCCAACTGGCCGAGCGGATCCGGGCGGACGCCATCGACATCCTGGTGGACCTGGGGGGGCATACCGGCGGCAACCGGCTGGGGGTGTTCGCCCGCAAGCCGGCGCCGGTTTCGGTCACCTGGCAGTATGGTTTCACGCTTGGGGTTTCGGCCATCGATCACCATTTGACCGACGCGCTCTCTGCGCCGCCGGGGAGCGAACCCTTTTTTCTGGAATCCCCCTGGCGGATGGCAACCCCTGCACTGGTCTACCGACCGCCGCGCGGGATGGGTGAGGTCTCCGCGCTGCCGGCGCTGGAGAATGGCTTTGTGACCTTCGGATCTTTCGCGCGTGCGATTCGGATCAATCACCGGGTGGTGCGGGTCTGGTCCGCGATCCTGCACCAGGTGGCGAATGCGCGACTGATGATCTACAGCGCGGATTTCCGGGATGAGCGGATGCAAGAGGAGATGCGTGACCGCTTCGCCGCCTGCGGGATCGGACGGGAGCGGCTGGAGATCGGTTTTACCGATTCCCCCTGGGACAAAATGCGCGCCATGGATATCGGCCTGGACTGCTTTCCGTACAACTCCGGCATCACTGTGGTGGAGAACCTCTGCCTGGGCATTCCCGCCGTTTCGCTGGCGGAGCGGATCACCGGCAACGGGGGGGGTGCGCTCCTGTTGCGGGTCGCGGGTCATCCCGAATGGGTCGCCTGCACGGAAGAGGAGTACGTGGCCAAGGCGGTCGCTTTGGCCGGGGATCTCCCGGCTTTGGTCGCGCTGCGCGCCGGGCTGCGGGCGGAACTGGAAAAAAGCGCGTTGATGGACGAGCCGGGTTTCGCCCGCAAGGTGGAGGCCGCCTATCGGGAGATGTGGCGGGGCTGGTGCGAGCAGGCCGTCAACACTGCTGCTGCGGCGCTGCTGGTCGAGTCGGGGAACCGGCTGCTGGACGGGGGACGCTGCGCCGAGGCGGAAGCGATCTATCGGCAACTGGTGCAAAAACATCCCTGGTACGCCAGGGCCTGGTTCAACCTGGGGCGCCTGCTCCAGGGGCAGGAGCGCGTGCAGGAGGCCGAAGAGGCCTATCGGGAAGCGATCCGGCTGGACCGGCATCACGTGGTGGCCCATTCCAATCTTGGGGTGCTGCTGATCGGCAGGCGTGCCCTGGTCGAGGCGGAAGCGCTCCTGCGGCGGGCCATCGCCATCGACCCTGGCTATGCCGGGGCCTACTCCAATCTGGGCGTCCTGCTGCACGAACGCAACCGCATCATGGAGGCGGAGGCCGCGTTCCGCGAGGCCGTGCGCTTGCAACCGGACCATATCGATGCCCGCAACAACCTGGCCAACATCCTGATGCTCCAATGCCGCTTCGACGAGGGGGAGGCCTGCTGCCGCGAGGCGTTGACCATCCGGCCCGACAGTGTCGGAGTGATGAACAACCTGCTGTTCGCCCTGGTCTATCATCCGGACAAGGGCCTGGAAGAGATCGCCAGCGTCTATCGGGAATACGACGCGCGGTTCGTTGTCCCCTTGCGGGTGGAGTGGCGCACGCATGCCAATGCCCGCGACCCCGAACGCCGGCTGCGGGTGGGGTATGTCTCGCCGGATTTCCGCAAGCATTCGATCAACGGCTTCGTGGAACCCCTGCTGGAGCGGCACGATCGCACCCGGTTCGAGCTGTTCGCCTATGCCGATCTGGCCACCGGGGAGGACGAGGTGTCGCGACGCTATCAGGGATACGTGGACCACTGGCTGCCGACCCGCGGTCTGTCGGACGCGGCCCTGGCCGAGCGGATCCGGGCCGACGGGATCGACATCCTGGTGGATCTGGCGGGCCAGACCGCCCACAACCGGCTGGGGGTGTTCGCGCGCAAGCCGGCGCCGGTCTCGGTCACCTGGCAGTACGGCTTCACCACCGGGGTGTCGGCCATCGACCATCTGTTGACCGACCCCCTGGATGCCCCGCCCGGTTGCGAGGGGTTCTATCTGGAGCGGCCCTGGCGCCTGGAGGCCCCTGCCCTGGTGTACCGTCCGGAGGCGACCATGGGCGAGGTCACGGGATTGCCCGCCCTGGAGCGGGGATACATCACCTTCGGCACCCTGGGGCGTTCCATACGCATCAATCACCGGGTGATCCGCACCTGGTCGCAACTCCTGCATCGCGTGGCGGGGGCGCGTCTGATGATCTACAGCGCCAACTACCGGGACGAGTCGTTGCGGGAAGCGCTGTATCGCCAGTTCGCCGCCTGTGGCATCGACCGGGAGCGCCTGGAGATCGGTTTCGCAGCACCGGTCTGGGACAAGCTGCGCGGCATGGACATCGGTCTGGATTGTTTTCCTTATAATTCCGGCATCACTTTGGTGGAGACCCTCTATCTGGGCATTCCCGCCATCTCGCTTGCGGAACGGATCACCGGCAACGGGGGAGGGGCGCGCCTGCTGCACGTGGTGGGTCATCCCGAATGGATCGCCCGCACGGAAGAGGAGTACGTGGCAAAGGCGGCGGCACTGGCCAGCGACCTGCCCGCCCTCGTCCGGTTGCGCGCCGGACTGCGCGGGGCAATGGCAAACAGCCCGTTGATGGACGAGCCGGGATTTGCCCGCAAGGTGGAAGCGGCCTATCGCGCCATGTGGCGGCAGTGGTGCGCGTCATGACTGCCGATGCGAACTGGATTCAGGCCTTCAACCTCGGGGTGGTCCTGCAGGGACAAAACCGCCTCGTCGAGGCCGAGGCGGCCTATCGGGAGGCACTGCGCCTCAATCCGGAACACCCGGAGACCCACTATAATCATGGCTATCTGCTGGACGACCTGCAACGCCCCGTCGAGGCCGAGGCGGCCTGGCGGGAGGCGATTCGCCTGCGTCCGGAGTACCCGGAGGCCTGGAGCAATCTCGGTTATCTGCTGCGCGGCCAAAACCGGGACGCCGAAGCCGAGGCGGCCTGGCGGGAGGCGATCCGCCTGCGTCCGGGCTTTACCGATGCCCGCGTCAATCTGGGGGGGTGGCTGCTGGAACGGGGGCGATGCGCTGAGGCGCAAGAGCAGTTGCACGCCGCGTTGCAAGCCGACCCGGAGTGCGTTGCGGCTCATGCCTTCCTGGCCAGGCTGCTGCATGGTTCGGGCGAGCCGGAAGGGTCTGCGGCACACTGGCGGGAGGTGCTGCGCCTCCGGCCAGACGACGCGGACGCCCGCTACAACTTCGGCAACCTGCTCAAGGAGTTGGGACGGCGCGAAGAGGCCGAGGCGAACTGGCGGGAGGCGTTGCGCCTGCGACCGGATTTTTGCGCGGCCTGGAACAACCTGGGAAACCTGCTGAGCGAAAGCGACCGTTTTGCCGAGGCCGAGGCGGCCTGGCGGGAGGCGATCCGCCTTTGTCCGGAATTTGTCGATGCGTACTACAACCTGGGCAACCGGCTGCATCGGCACAACCGCCTGGAGGAGGCGGAGGCGGTGTTGCAAGCGGCCTTGCGCCTGCATCCGGGGCACGCGGAGGCCTCCTGGAGCCTGGGGCTGTTGTACCTGAAGCAGGGCCGCTTCGCCGAGGGGTGGCCGCGCTACGAGTACCGTTACCACCCGGAGCGGGAGGTGCCGTTGCCCGTGCCGGAGGGCTTGCTGGCACCGCAATGGGGCGGGGAGGCGGTGACCGGCCTTTCTTTGCTGGTGCTTGGGGAGCAGGGATTCGGCGACGAGATTCAGTTTTGCCGCTGGTTGCCGCTGCTGCTGGCGCGCGGGGCAGGGCGGGTGATCTACGTCTGCCGCCCGGAGCTGCGGGAATGGTTTGGCCAATTGCCCGGCGTGGAACTGGTGGGCAGCGTGGCGGAAGCTGCGGGGTACGACCGGTGGACCTTTTTGTTGAGCATCCCCATGCATCTGGGGACCACCCTGGACAACCTGCCCGCCAGGCTCCCCTATCTGGGGACGCTGCCCGAGCGGGATGCCTTTTGGCGCGCGCGTCTTCCTGTCAGCGGGTTCCGGGTCGGCCTGGTCTGGCGAGGGTCTGCGTCCCACCTGAACGATGCCAACCGTTCCTTAAGTGGCTTGGCCATGCTGGCCCCCTTGTGGAGGATCCCCGGAGTCACCTTCGTCAGTCTGCAAAAGGGGGCGGGCGAGGAGGAGGCGCTCTCACCTCCCCAAGGCCAGCCCCTTTATCCGGCTGGTGCGCAAATGCGGGATTTCGCGGATACCGCGTCGATCATCGCGCAACTGGATCTGGTGATCGGCGTGGATACCGCCGCAATCCACGCCTGCGGGGCACTGGCAAAGCCGTGTCTGGTGCTGCTGCCGGCCATCGGCGCGGATTGGCGCTGGCTGACCGGGGGCGAGACCTCCCCCTGGTATCCAGGGGTCATGCGGCTTTTGCGGCAGGAGCGTCCGGGGGATTGGTCCGGCGTGGTGGAGGCGGCGGCCATGGAGATGGCGCAACGGATGCTGGAACGGCGGAACGAGACCCAGGAGAATGCCGTGTGATGCCAGTTGCAAAAAATGGGGATTGCTTTGCGGCAACGGCAAGGCGGCTACCATCCGCGACAAGCGTGCCCGCATGACACCCTCAAGCGGCGAAGAGGTCTTCCAGCGAGTGGGCAGCCAGGAGGTTCTCACCCCAGGTTTCAATCACTTCCGATGGAGCGCCGCGCACCTTTTCGGCCACCCAGTCCGGGATTTGGGTGAATTTTCGACGCAACATTTTGAGCAGCATGTTGGCGGCTTCCTCCTGCCGTCCCTCCTGCCGTCCCTCCTGGATCCAATGCGGTTTCTCCCTGGTGATAATATCGCGTGCGAATTTCGACATCATGGCATGTTGCTCCTCCGGGCGCACCGTGGCGACGATTTCACGTACGGTTGATGCATCTATTTATATCACCCCCTGAGCGCGCCTGACAACCAGCACGCGGCCATCCTTGTGGCGTGCCAGCAGGGAAAAAAGACGCATCCTGCCGCGCCCCAACTCCACCTGGCTTTCCACCAGAAAATAGCGGCTGGCCACGGCCAGGCCTTCGGCGGGAATCCCTTTTTCCCGGAGCGCGGCTTCTGCCAGAAAGATGGCGAGATTGACAAAACCGCCATCCCGACGCCGTTTTTCGTCCAGTTGGGCGACCTGCTCCCGGGTCAACCCCTCGGCCAGGGCCTGCAGCAGTTCCGGCGGTGCGGTGTTGACGTTCAGGGGGGTGCGCTCCGGCAGGGCGGTGACCAGCGGCTGCAAACGCCCCCATGCCTCGGCGTCGAAACCGGCCACCAGTCGCAACTCGCTGGGGCTGATCATGGGCCGGTCGGCAGGGCGGTACGGCGGTGTCCGATCCGGCTGGCTCCCGGCCTCCGCGCCTCCCTCCCCGGCAACCACGGAATCGGCATCGATCCAGTCCACCACGGCCATGGCCAGGCGGGGATTCAGACCCACGGCCTTCAGCAACCGCTCGAAGCGGGCCACCTCCACGGCTGCAGGCTTGTTCTCATGGACAAGATTGTTGAGATTGAAACGACCCTGCAAGTCGAGGATCCGCCCGCTGGCCACCCCGCCGGTCACCGGCATGGCAGGCAGGACGGTGGTCCACTCCTCGCCGAGGTGATCGTGACTGCCCGCTGCCGCGTCCCTGGTCAACACCCCCATGGCCCACGCCTCGCCCCCCAGGGCGAAGTGCCAGGCCCGGTCCCGATCCTGGATGTTGGCCGCCAGCCGGATCTCCAGTTGCAGCAGGGTGACCATCCCGGAGGCGATCATCACCGCCGAGGCGACGATCAGCAGCGCCGTGATCAGGGCCGCCCCGCGTCCTCCCATCAGCCGCCTCCCGCCACTTCGAACAGGCGGCGCAAACGACCCCAACCGACCCGCTCCACCACGATCTCCACCGCGCGCGGCAGGGCCTCCAGTGCGTCCGGGGTCGGCGGCCAAAAGGTGCGCCAGGAACCGTCCGCCCCCAGAAAGCGGATCTCCAGTCCCCGTACCCCCTCCAGCAGGCGCTCCCCGGCAGGCGACTCCTCCCGGATCCGCTCCAGGCTCTCCCAGGCGCGCCGCAGGATCCGTCCCTCTTCCCAGGACCAGGCCACCCGCTCCAGGGCGCTTTGTTCCGCCTCCCGGGGGTTGGGACGACCGGTGCGGGTCAACTCGAGAAAGATCAAGGTCTCCTGGTTGCCCGTCATGGCGGGCAAGCGGCGGTTCTCCCCGCTGGTCACCGGACGGGCCACGGCCTGCTCGATGTCGCGGGCCACGCCGGTGAAAAAGATCTCCAGGGCGGCCAGTTCCTCCAGGCGACGCGCCCCCTCCTGACGGGTCGCAAGCAAAGCGTGCAACCCGCCATAGGCCATGGCGGCGATGACCGCGAACACGGTCAAGGCGACCAACACCTCCGGCAAGGTGAATCCGGCGGGAGGCGACCGGCTCATGGCCTGGCCAGAAAGGCCGTCAAACGGGCCTGGGGGGCGCCCTGCTCGCCGGGACCCGAACGGACTTCAATCTCCATGCGGCGCACCGACTCCTCGGGCGTGGTGGAGACCAGCACGGTCCAATGCCACTCCTTTGCCCCCATGCGCTCGCTTCCCCGTTCCACCCCGGGCCGGGGCCAGCGACGGGCGATGCGCCGTTCCGCAGCCTGGTTCATGGCCACCCAGTGGGCCAGGGTCCGATCCGTCAAATGCCGCACCCCGCGCGTGTATTCCGTTGCCCCGCGCAAGGCAGCCCCCAATGCCACCGCCA
>JADGAR010000093.1 GCA_015231915.1 Magnetococcales bacterium | reverse complement strand
CGTCGTCGGGGTCTGGCCTGCGCGGGGGCGGTGCCATGACCGTGGCCTCGTCGTCGGGGTCGGGCCTGCGCGGAGGCGGTGCCATGACCGTGGCCTCGTCGTCGGGGTCTGGCCTGCGCGGAGGCGGTGCCATGACCGTGGCCTCGTCGTCCAGTGGGGTGAACTCGAGAGGTGCCGCGCGGGGGGCCTTCGCATCCCATTCATCTTCCTCGCGGGGGGCCAGGGAAAGCCCGGAACCGAATTCGTTCACATTCATCCTCCGAACGGTGTGGGACGGGTGGAGTGGATCACCCGCAATCCTGTATACAGAACCAAAAATTATGCCATGTTTGTCAGTCTTATACCAAATGGAAAAATTCGGCAGCGCCGCCCGTGCGGGCGGGGGAAAACGGCACGACAGAAACCGCACGCCATTTCGCCGCGATACGGTGATGTGGTATAAAGCCGAAACCAAAGTGTCGCGCGTCGGGCGCGGCGGATCGAAAGGGTGGACGGACAGGATCGATGCATGAACGTCTTGGGCGCAGGGTGATGCCCATTCTCAAAATCGTCGTTGCCGGCCTGCTGGTCGGCTATTTATGGAATCAGGGCAAACTCGATTTTTCCGCCTTGTCCGTTTTGTTTGCCTCGCCCTGGCGCCTGCTGGGCATGGTGTTGCTGTGCATGCTCGGTTACTCCCTGACCGGCTATCGCTGGATCCTGTTGCTGCGCGCCCTGCGGATTCATCTGCCCTGCGCCTGGGGACAGATGGTAACCTATATCGGCATCTTTTCCAACCTGTTCCTGCCGGGCGGGAACATGGCGGGGGATGCCTTGCGCCTGGCCTACGCCGTGCGTTGCGCGCCGACCCATCGGCCCGAGGCGCTCATTTCCCTGTTCATGGACCGGATTGTGGGGTTGTATGCCATGCTGGTCATCTGCGTGGCGGCGATCCTGATCAATCTCGACGCCGTGATGCGCGTACCGGTCCTGCAGGGAGTGGCCCTGGCGGTGTTCGCCATTGTGCTCGGTGCCCCGCCGCTGGGATTGTTGCTGCTGCGTTTCGTCCGCGGCAATGCCTGGCTGCAAAGGGTGGTCTCCGCGCCGGAGCCGGGCCGACTCGCGCGGATTCTGATCCGGCTCAACGAGATCATCCGGCTTTATGGTCATTCCGCAGGCATGCTGATGCTGGCTTTTCTGCTCTCCCTGCTGGCGCAGGGGTTGTTGTTGTTCGTCCTGATTCTGGTCGGGATGACCCTCAACCTGGGCAGCGTGGGGCCGGCGGATCACGCCTTTGCCACGGTCTGGGCCTGGATCGCCAATTTCATTCCCCTGACTCCCGGCGGCATCGGGGTGGGCGAGGCCGCCTTCGATCACATCTGTCGCATGCTGGAGTCCGTGCCCTCGGGCGCGGCCTATGGCACCATTTTCCTCGTGTTTCGGATGCTCGGCATTCTGGCCGGTCTCCCCGGATTGCCCGCCTATCTGTTTTTCCGCAACGACATCGACGCCATCATCCGGGAAAGCGCTGGCCGTTCTCCTCGATGACCCGGCGTAGCGCCCGTTCCATTTGTTCCAGCATGATCGCGGTGGAGCAGCGCTCCCTGGCGTGGGTCAGGGCGCGCGCCGCGAGCCTTTGACAGCGTTGCGGGTCGTCGAGCAGGGCGGCCATGGCAGCGCGCAGCGCCTCCGGGTCCTTGGGGGGGGTGAGGAGGCCGGTCTGGTCGTGGAGGACCATTTCCGGGATGCCCCCCACCGGGGTGGAGATGACAGGCAGGCCGCAGGCCATGGCCTGCATCAGGGCTTGCGGGACCCCTTCGTTGGCGTAGGAGGGCAGGACGAAGATGTCCATGGCGCGCAGCCAGGCGGGAATATCCTCCTGGCGTCCCGGCATGAGGAACTGGTGTTGCGGTATGGAGAGCTGCGCCGCGCGGCGGGCGAGGACCTCCTGCTGGGGTCCGTCGCCGACAATGGCGAGGATGGCGGTGGGATGCCGGAGCGCGGCAAAGGCCTCCAGGAGTTGGAGATGCCCTTTCCAGCTGCGCAGGGTGGCGACGATGCCGATGATGGGGCGATCCGTCGGCAGGTTCAGGCGTGCCCGGGCGGTGTCGCGGTCGCCGGGGGAGAAGCGTTCCAGGTCGATGCCGGTGGGGATGGAGAGAACCCGATCCGGCTGGAGGCCGTTGACCTCGATGAGGCGGTCGCGGATCCCTTGGCCGGTGGTGATGACCAGGCGGCTGGCAGTGGCATAAAGCCAGCGTGTTGGCAAATTGACGGGAACCGGGGCCGAGATGTGACGCAGGCGGACCATGGGGGGTGGCCGGCGGATCAGCAGGGAGGCCACGGCGGTCAGCCAGCAGTCGGTGGAGCTGTGGGTGATGATCACGTCGGTGTCGGGATTGGCGCGCAAAAAACCGCGCATGGCGCGCAGGCCGGTCAGGTTCTTGCGGGCGATGGGCAGGGGGATCACCGGCAGGCCGCGTTGCCTGGCGACCGCGAACAGGGTGGCTTCCGGGGGGCAGACGAGGGTGACGCGATGTCCGCTGGCCAGCATGGCGAGGGATTCGGTGAGGATGCGGATCTCCTGGCCGCCCCAGCCCAGCGAGGATTCGGTGTGCAGGATGTGCAGGGTATTGTTCATTGGCTGAGCCGGCGGATCATGTCCAGCGCGTGGGGGCGCCAGTCGGGTTGCGGGATGGCGAAGCGGTCGAGGATGGCTTGGCACGCCAGGCGCGAATTGGCGGGCCGGGGTGCCGGGGTGGGGTAAGCGGTGGTGGGGATGGGCAGGCAGGCGCAGGGCAGGTTGGCCGCTTCGATGATGAAGCGGGCGAAGGCGTGCCAGGAGAGCGCGGGCGCGCCGCAGTAGTGGTAGGTACCCCAGGCGTCGAAACCGGGTCGGGTGCAAAGATCCGCGAGTCGCAGCAAGGTATCGGCGATGGCCGGGGCCGGGGTGGGGCCGCCGATCTGATCGTCCACCACCCGCAGGGTCTCCCGTTCCCTGGCCAGGCGCAGGATGGTCTTGACGAAGTTGGCGCCGTGTTGACCGAAGACCCAGCTGACTCTCAGGATGATATGGTGCGGGCAGGCGGCTTGGATCGCTACGTCGCCCGCCAGTTTGCTCTTGCCGTAGACCCCCAGGGGGGCCGGGGGATCGGATTCCCGGTAGGGCGTGGTCTGGGTGCCGTCGAAGACGTAGTCGGTGGAGATGTGGAGGAGGGGGATATGGAACCGGTTTGCCGCCTCGGCGAGGTGGCGCGGCCCGTCGCGGTTGATGGCGAAGGCGATTTCCGGTTCGGTTTCCGCCCGGTCCACGGCGGTGTGGGCAGCGGCGTTGACGATCGCGGCGGGCCGGATGGCGGGGAGGGCCTCGCTCACCCTGGCGGCGTCGGTGATGTCGAGATCCGCCTGATCGAGGGCCACGGTTTGCCAACCCCGTGCGGGAGCCAGCGCGGCGATCTCCGTGCCCACTTGTCCGGCGGCGCCGGTGATGAGGAGTTTTTTCGCATCCATGGCGCGTCGTCTCGAATGGGTTGTCCGGTGGCGTCGATGGTAGACGGTTTTTGCAAATCCGTCCAGTCGCTCGCTGCCGCGTGGCTGTTACTGGAAAACGGCCTGCAACGAGTCGGCCTGGAAGAGCTTGTCCGCCCAGGTGTCGATGTCCGCAGGGTTCGCGTTGGCCACGGTTTGTCGCACCGGATCGGGAAGCAGGCCGAAACGGGCTTGCAGCAATTTGAGCAGCATTTCGGCTTTGCCTTCCATGCGGCCTTCCATGCGGCCTTGCTGGCGACCGATCTCTTCGCCCTTGCGCATGCCGATTCGTTCCACGCTGGTGACGTATTGCATGTTGAGAGTCTCCTCGAAATTGGACAGGTCTTGCCAGAACAGGTCATCCAGTGCGTCCGGGAGGTCGAGCACCCAGTCGATGAAGCGGAAGAGGTCCAGGATGCGCTGGCGATCGAAGCCGCGTTCGTACAGCATGTGGGTGATGCGTTTTTTCTGGTGCAGGCGTTCTTCGGGCTGGTTGCCGGTTCGTTTGCCGGTCAGGTGCACCAGGGTGACGATGGCAAACGGGTTGTCCGACCCTTCCAGGGTTGCTGGCGTATAATCGAGCAGCTTGACTGCCTGGAACCGGTATTCCACCCTGGTCCCCCACATCTGGTAGCCGAAGCCGGCGGGTCGCCAGCCGGTCTCCTCGTCTGCCAGGATGGCCAGGCTGACCACCGGCTTTTCCTGGAGATCGAAGGCGCGATAGTGACAGATGAACATCCGTTTCTGGAAATCCGGATCCCGGTTGCCCTGCACCTCGACATGAATCAATACCCAGAGTTCTCCGCCCTCCCGCAGCCACGCCTTGACCAGCAGGTCTACGCGGCGGTTCCCGGCCCTGGCCTTGCGCGTGATTCTGTTCAACTCCTTGTCGAGGAATGCCGGTTCCCGTTGCCAGTCGATGCCGTCGTGCGCCTCGGGCAGAAAAAAGGCCAAAAACTCCCGGAAGCAACTCCTCAGGATCTCTTTCCAGGGGGAGTCGTATTCGGCGGGTCGGGTTTGATCATCGTTTGGGATCATGAGTGGCAAGATAACAGAATCCACGCCAGAAATCCAGCCGATACCCGTTGCGCAGGCGCTGGAGCAAACCAGAGCAACGTGGGGTAAAATCGTCTGATCGGGTGCATGGCGGGTTATCGTTTGAAATAGAGGTTTCCGGCTTGGATTTTGTTTTGACATTGCCTGAAGGATTCGCATAATCTGTTACAAGTCGGAACAATTCCTCACACCAACAAGCTCACCTAGCAAAATGGGAGGAGCAGCATGAAGAGCCATGACCTGATTATCGTCGGGGCCGGACTTGCCGGGATGCGGGCCGCGCTGGAAGGCGTCAAGGCCGGCATCGATGTGGCCATCGTCACCAAGATCCATCCCTTGCGCAGCCACTCCTGCGCGGCGCAAGGCGGGGTCAACGGCGCCATCGATCCCAGGGACTCCCGCGAATCCCACTCCTATGACACGGTCAAGGGCGGGGACTACATCGGCGACGAGGACGCCATCGAACTCATGTGCCACGAGGCCCCGGAATCCATCCTCGAAATGGATCGCATGGGCACGCCCTTCTCCCGCGTGGAAGGCGGCCTGATCGCGCAACGCGCCTTTGGCGGGGCCAGCTTCAATCGCACCTGCTACGCTGCGGATCGCACCGGACAGGTCATGCTTCATACCCTCTGGGAACAACTCGTCAAGGCCGATGTCAGGGTCTACGAGGAGTGCAGCATGCTCCGCCTGGTCACCGACGCGGAAAAACACGTCGCCGGCATCGTCGTCTACGACATCAAGACCGGCGAGGTCTTCCCCCTGCGTGGCAAGGCGGTGTTGATGGCCACCGGCGGCTATGGACGGGTGTTCCTCTCCAATACCAACGCCACCACCAATACCGGTGACGGCATGGCCCTCGCCCTGCGCGCCGGCGCACCACTCGCCGACATGGAATTCGTCCAGTTCCACCCCACCGGACTGCTCTCCTCCGGCATTCTGGTCACCGAGGGCGCGCGCGGGGAGGGGGGCTATCTCATCAATGTCCATGGGGAGCGCTTCATGAGCAAATACGCCCCCAACAAACTGGAACTCGCCTCTCGCGACGTGGTCTCCCGCGCCGAACAGACCGAAATCCTCGAAGGCCGCGGCAAGAATGGCGCCGTCTTCCTCGACCTGCGCCATCTGGGCAAGGAAAAAATCCTCGAACGCCTGCCGCAAATCCGTCAGCTTGCCATTGACCTGGAAGGGGTGGACGCCATCCACGATCCCCTGCCCATCCGGCCCACCGCGCACTACTCCATGGGCGGCATCCGCACCAACATGTACGGCGCCTCTCCGCTGCAGGGACTCTTTTCCGCCGGCGAGGCCGCCTGCGTCTCGGTTCACGGCGCCAATCGTCTTGGGGGCAACTCCCTGCTCGACACCATCGTCTTCGGCAAGATCACCGGCAAGCACTGCTGCGACTGGCTCAAGGGCAAGGTCTTGCGCAACTTCGCTGCCTCCGAGGTCGATGAGGTCAAATCCCGCATCGCCGATCTCAAGCGCCGTCCCGATCAGGGGGTCCGGCCTCTCGCGCTCCTGCAACGCACGGCTGGCGGCATGAACCAGTATTTCGGCGTGTTCCGCACCCCGGAAATCATGCAGGAGGGGCTGGCCAAGTTGCCCGCAATTCGCGCGGACTACGAGAAAATGCACCTGGACGACAAGTCCGACGAGTTCAATATCGACCTGCTGCGCGCCTTCGAACTGGGCAATCTCATCGACCTGTCCGAATGCATCATGCGCGGGGCCGTCGCCCGGCAGGAGTCACGCGGCGCCCACGCCCGCACCGATTTTCCCGATCGCGACGACGAGAACTGGCGCAAGCACACCCTCAGCCAATGGGATCCCGGCAAACAGGAGGTCGTTCTCTCCTACGAGGCCGTCCGCACCGTGGGCAAGGCGGAATACGCCCCCAAGGTGCGCACCTATTGACCGTTCACGGATCACCTGGAGACGCCGATGCCTGTCAACACCTACACCATCCGCATCCAACGCAAACGGAAGACCTCCGACGGCCGCATCGACAGCCATTGGAAGGAGTATTCGGTCAAGGCCACAGAGACCACCACGATCCTCTCCATCCTCGAAGAGATCAAGGGGGAGCAGGATGGCACGCTCACCTTCCGCCAATCCTGTCGTTCCGCCATCTGCGGTTCCTGCGCCATGAAGATCGGCGGTCGCACCCGTCTGGCCTGCAAGACGCATGTCGGTGTCGTTGCCCGTGACAACGTGGTGGAAATTGCCTCCCAGGCCAATCAGCCGGTCCTCAAGGACATGGCCATCGACATCGGACCCTTTTTCGAGCGGGTCCACAAGATCACCCCGTACCTCACCGAAGGTCCGGAAACCGATGCCGTCACCGAGAAAACGGCCTATGACCAGGTCAACCACGTCACCCAGTGCATCATGTGCGGCAGTTGCTACTCCGACTGCACCATGGCCGAGGTCTCCCCGGAGTTCATCGGTCCTGCTGCCCTGGCCAAGGCGTTCCGTTTCGTCTCCGATCCCCGCGAGGGACAGAAGACCAAACGTCTCCGTCAGCTCGCCGAACCCCACATGATGTGGAGCTGTGCCCGCTGCGCCATGTGCGTGGAGACCTGTCCCAAGGATGTCAAGCCCATGGAGGCCATCGTCAAGCTGCGCACCCGCAGCGTGGCCAAGGGGTTCAACGACGGCCCCGGCCCCAAACATGCCCTGGCCTTCCATCACGACATCCAGCAGTCCGGGCATCTCAACGAATTCACGCTGATGATGCGTACTGTCGGCATCATGGGCACACTGGAAGAACTGGGCACCGCTTTTCATCTTCTGAAAAAGGGCAAGGTTCCCTCTCTCTTCCCGCACAAGTCCGCCGGGCTGGCGGAACTGGCCAAGATCTACGAGATTTTGGAACAGAATCCGCTGGATGTGGAAACCAAGGCCAAAGAGGTGGTCCCCGAATAGGGGCGCGCCATTAGGAGGAATCGCGCATGTCTATCCAATTCGCCTACTATCCCGGTTGTGCCGCCCAGCAGGTTCAGAAGGAGGCCGATGCCGCCGCCCGTGCCGTGGCGCGCGAGCTGGGCATCACCCTGCACGACATGCCCCGCGCCACCTGTTGCGGCGCGGTCAGCCTGCGGGAGACCAAGCCGGCCTTTTCCCTGGCCGTTGCCGCGCGCATCCTCTCCGAGGCCGAGGAGTCCGGCAGGCATCTGGTCACCATCTGCAATACCTGTCTGCAGACCTTGACCCATGCCAACCACCGTTTCAAGAACGAGCCGGAGTTGCTGGAAAAGATCAATCATGTCATCGTGCAGGCCGGGGTGCGGCCCTACAAGGCTTCCATCAACGTGTATCACCTGCTCTGGGTCATCACCGACCAGCTCGATCCCAAGGCGGTCAAGGCCAAGGTGGTGAAGCCCCTCAACGGTCTCAAGGTGGCGCCTTTTTACGGGTGTCACAACCTGCGTCCGGAGGAGATTTTCGATGCCAAGGCCGGCGAGGCTGCCGACCATCTGGATCGCCTGATTCTTCTGTTGGGCGGGCGTCCAGTGGTCTATGACGGGCACGACAAGTGTTGCGGCTTTCATGTCATGCTTTCCGACAAGGTGGAGATGCGTTCCATGGTGGCCAGGAACTGTCTCAACGCCAAGGATGCCGGTGCCGAGTTGATGATCACCCCGTGTACCTTGTGTGACATGTCCATGGGGTCGTTCCAGAAACCGGCGGAGCAGGTGGTTGGCAAGGTGATCGAGTTGCCGGAGATGAACTTCGCCCAGCTGATTGCCGTGGCCTTTGGCCTGGATGAGAGCGCCGCCGGACTTGACCGTCTGCATGTCAGTCCGCACGCGGTGTTGGCCAAGCAGGGCATCCGCTGAGTTTTTTTGCACCAGTTTCGACCATGACCCCCTTCCCGAACGTGCGGGAGGGGGTTTGTTTGTTGGTCGATTTCCCCGAACTGGGTTCGCCGCTCGTTTTCACGCAGCCGCACGCCATTCTGGAGGCGCGCACGTCGGACGAGGTGGTTCCGTTGTTGCGTGAGGTGGAACGGGCTGTCGGGGAGGGGGCATGGGTGGGTGGTTTTCTTGCCTACGAGGCTGCCGCCGCCTTTGGTCTGCCGGTCTTGGCGCCTGCTGATGATTTTCCGCTTGCCTGGTTTGCTTTTTTCACCAATACGAAGCCTTTTGTCTATCCCTCATTGGATGTCACGTCCCCGTTGCCAACCCTGATGCCGCTGCTTACCCGCGAGCGGTATCGGTCGGATTTGGCGCGCATTGCCGAGCGGATTGCGGCGGGGGACACCTATCAGGTCAATTATACCCTCGAAGCCCGTGCAGAGGGGGATTTTGATCCATTGCGATTGTTTCTCCGGTTGCAATGTGCGCATCGGTTTCCTCGCGCCATGTGGATCGAGACTCCGGCGTGGCGGATCGCTTCGCTTTCTCCGGAGACGTTTCTCGTGCGGCAGGGAGACCGGTTGATGACGGCTCCCATCAAGGGGACCCGGCCTCGTGGTGGGACGCCGGAGGAGGATTTGGCTTTGGGTCGTTTGTTGGAGGGATCGGAGAAGGAGCGTGCCGAGCATGTCATGATTGTTGACATGGCGCGTCATGATCTGGGTAAGATTGGCAGGATTGGCAGTGTGCGGGCGGGTGCGCTCATGGAGAGGCGTTTGTTTTCCACGGTGCAGCATTTGGAGTCGCGGGTGGAGGGGCGTTTGAGTTCTGGTATCGGTTTGTCGGAGATCATGGCGGCCATGTTTCCGGCGGCTTCCATCACTGGTGCTCCGAAGTGGCGGACCATGGAGATCATTCGTGATCTGGAGCGGCGTCCTCGTGGGGTATATACGGGTTGCATGGGGATTTTGCAACCTGGTGGTTCTTTTTGGTTCAATGTGGCGATTCGCACGTTGGTTTGGCGTGGGGAGGGGCGTTTGGGTTTGGGTGGTGGGGTGGTTGCGGATTCCCGGCCTGAGCGGGAGTGGGAGGAGATTGTCGAAAAGGGGCGTTTTGTGGAGCGGACGCCGGATTTTTTTGCGTTGATTGAGACTTTTCTGGTGGGGGAGGGGGGTGAGGTTTTTTGGTTGGCCAGGCATTTGGCGCGCATGGCATTTTCGGCGGGTGTTTTGGGGTTTCCCTGGGATCGGTTGGTGGTGGAGCGTTTGGTGGTTCACCGGGTGGGTCAATGGCGTTTGGAGGGGGTGTTGCCTTGTGTGGGTCGTTTGTCGTTGGCCCATGATGGCAGTTTGGAGTTGACGCGTCGTTCTGTTGTCCCCTGGTCGGAGGGTTTGCGGGTATGTATTGCCGATTGGCATCCCGATCCGAGGGATCCTTTGTTGGGTCACAAGACCACCCGTCGTCGGGAGTATGATTTGCTTTTGGATCGGGCCAGGTGTATGGGTTATGACGAGGTATTGTTCGTGACTGCGGGGGGTGTTGTGACTGAGGGGGCGATATCGGCTTTGTTGGTGGAGTTGGATGGCAGGTGGTATGTTTCTCCGGTGGGTTGGGGTGTGTTGCCGAGTTTGTGGCGAGCGGATGTCATGGAGCGTTGTGGGGCTGAGGAGCGGAGTTTGACGTTGGCGGATTTGGCGCATGCTCGGGCAATATGGCTTGGCAATGCGGTGCGTGGTTCCGGAAGGGTTGTGCGTTTGGAGGGGAGTGATGGTGAGTTGATTTTTGCGTCGCAATTGGATGACAGTAACGTCAACCATCCTTGACAAATTGGCCTTCATTGAAAATTTTTAAATTATTAGGGGTCCAGGGGGATTATCCCCCTGGTGGGATCCAAGGGCGAAGC
>JADGAR010000092.1 GCA_015231915.1 Magnetococcales bacterium | reverse complement strand
GGGGGCCGGTGGCGTGTGGTCCTCCCTGGAGCGGGGAGGAGCGGAGTCGCTTTCTGGAGGCCCTGGGCAAGGCGGCTTTGCGGCAGCGCTGGTGGTACATGCGCTGCGCCTTCGGCTGGCCGGACACGCCGGAAATCCGCAACGGGCTGACGGCAGCGGGTTGGCGGCACCAACCGCACCGGGATGCCTGGGGGTCGCAGCGTCTTTTGCTGCAGGGAGATCCCCAGGCGTTGCGCGCCAATTTGCGGGGCAAATGGCGCAATCTGCTCGGCAGGGCCGAACGGCTGGGCTGCGTGATCCACGCGGGGGTCACGGAGGAACGGCTGCGGGATTTGCTCGACGGATATGCCGACTTTCAACAAAAAAAGGGGTTCGCCGGGGTGGATCCCGAACTGCTGCGGGCACTGGCCTTGCGGAATGGTGCGCAGTGGGGATTTCATCTCCTCACCGCCCACGCCCCGGACGGCGGGGAGGCCATCGGCTCCCTGGTCAGCATCACCCACGGGGATGGCGCCACCTGGTTGATCGGCATGACCAGCGAGGAGGGACGCGCACGATTGGTCAATTATCCGCTGCTGTGGCGCGCGATCCTGGACGCCAGGGCACAGGGGCTGGCCTGGTTCGACCTGGGAGGGGTCAACGCCGCCACGCCGGAGGGGATCCGACATTTCAAGGAGGGGGTGGGCGGAACCCCCTATCGGTTGGTGGGCGAATGGACCTGGGGTTGGTGGCGTTCGTGGTAGAGCGCAAGGTGCGCTTGCGCTGCGCGGCTGGCCTCGTGTTGGCTGGCGGTGACCATCCCGCCGGCGCGGATGCGCGCCCCGATCCCGGCCTCCCGCCACAGACGCAAGGTGGCTTGCGCCACTGCCTCCGGGTCGTCCAGGGGCACCAGCAGGGCGTTCTCCTCGTGCCTTGCCAGATCGGTGGTGCCGGGGACCGCGCTGGCCACCAGGGGCAGGCCGCTGGCCATCGCCTCCAGCGCCACCATGGGCATCCCTTCCCGCTCGCTCAACAGCCACATCGCCCCCACCGCACGCAGCAACCCGGGCAGATCGCGCCTCACCCCCAGAAAGGTCACCCGCTCCCGGATGCCGAGACCCACGGCCTCTCGCTCCAGGTTGGCGCGCTCCGGGCCATCCCCGGCGATCCACAATTCGGCCTCCGGCTCTGCGGCGGCCAGCAACCGCATGGCACGCAACCCGACCTGCACCCGCTTGAGGGGATAGAGCGTCCCGGCCATGATCACCCGGCGGGGATGCTCGATCCGCGCACCGGGATGCCAGAGATCCGTTTCGATGGGATTGGGCAGCACGGCGATGCTTGCGGGATCCACGCCCAGCCATCCGGCCTGGTGATCGGCCACTGTCCGGGAGACCGCCACCATCCGGCAATCGGACTGCGCGAGCGCCCGCACGAAACGATACCGCCGCCAGCGTGACGCCAGGTCCGTGCCGACAAGCCAGGGATCGAGGCCATGGGCGGTATAAAAGACCCTTGCCCCCGCCTTGCGCGCCGCCTGTCCCCCCCAGGTCAGGCCGTGATACAGATGGCAATGAACCACTTCCGGCGCCAGTTCGGCCAGCAACGCCCCCAGACGCGCCCGGATCCGCCAGTGCCGATCCGGGCGCCAAAAACGGATCGGCCCCTGATAAAGATCCAGAAAATGGATCCCCACCCCGCTTCCCGCCAGTTCCTCGTGGTATTCGCAGCGCAAGCCCGCCACCACCAGATGGACCTCGCAGCCGGCCCTTGCCAGGTGCCGGCACAGCATCGCCACCACCGACTCCGCCCCGGCGCGCCGCATGGATGGCAGGAGCATGGCCAGTCGCAGGGGGCGATGACCGGATGGCGGGAGTGATGTTTCCGTGTCGGGTAACCGAATCATGGCAATTATTGCAACTATGTAAAAAATCTGTTTAATTTCCGATCCTGATACAGTATACTCTCTTCCGAATGGCAAGGAAACACCCGGATCGACACCACAAGGTGCAAAAGGGGGTGAAACAATGGTCGAGTGGCCGCTTGGAACGCTTTTTTTCGCCTGGCTCGGCACCACGCTGCTGCTGCTGATCGGTCAACCATTCGCGCACCGCGTAGGGTGGGTGGATCGGCCCTGCGCACGCAAAATCCACACGATGCCTACGCCCCTGATCGGGGGATTCGCCATGTTCGCCGGCCTGATGCTGGCATTGCCACAACTGGAGTTGCTCCACTTCCCCCTGGACGGGATCGTGGTGGCCTGCGGCATGGGACTGCTCATCGGTTACCTGGACGACATGCACGACATCCGCGCGAGCACCCGCTTTGTGCTCGAAATCCTGCTGGCGCTCTGGGTCATATTGCATTCCAAGGTGGACATTCATACCCTCGGCAATCTTTTTGGGTTCGGTGAACTGACCCTGGGGCGGTTTTCGGTTCCCTTCACCACAATCTGCTTTGTCGGGCTGGTCAATGCCGTCAACATGTCCGACGGCCTGGACGGACAGGCCGGGGGACAAAGCCTGATCGCCCTGTTGCTGATGCTCCACCTGGCCATCGCGGGGGAACGCTGGGAGGAGGCCACGCTGCTGCTGACGTTCGTTGCGGTGGTGGTGGCGTTTCTGGCCTTCAACGGTCCCTGGTTCGGACGCAAGGCGGCCCTGGTCTTCATGGGGGATGCCGGCAGCATGCTGCTGGGGGTGGCGCTGCTCTGGTTTTCCGTCACCCTCACCCAGTGGGAACCCTCGGTCATGGCCCCGATCACCGCCCTGTGGCTGGTCACCGTGCCTTTGATCGACATGTACAGCAGCATCGCACGCCGTCTGCTGACCGGCGCCCGGCCCTTCGATCCCGACATGGGACACATGCATCACCTGCTTTTGCAACGGGGGTGTTCCAAGCGCCAGGTGTGCGGGATCATGATGGGACTGACCGCCTTCTTCGGCGTCAGCGGCATCGCCGCCTGGCGCGCCGGCGTGCCGGATGCGGTGATGTTTTATCTCTGGATGGCGGTTTTTGTGCTGTATTCCTGGTTCAGCGTGCTTTATCATCGGCGCATGCGAAAGGCTTCCTTGGTTGCTTCGGAGGGGTGATGCGCTCCGCGTCCGTGTGGTTGCTTCTGTTTTCGATTCCGGCAGGCGTGGCGTGGGCGGCATCCTCCGACAAGCCCCCCAAGGGCATTCCGGTGGCCGGATTCCGCGCCCATCCTTTCATCCGCCTGATCACCCGTTGGGAAGACAACATCTACAAAACCGAATACGACCCCAAAAGCGACCGGATCATGCTGGTCAAGCCCGGCCTCAAGTTGGAAAAGCAGAACAAACGCCTGCATCTGACCGCCGTTTCGGAACTGGAGGCGGAATACTACGCCCAGCACAAACGCGAGGACAACAAGGGATACAGCATCAAACTGGATGCCGATTACAAACTGGGCAAACGGTGGAAAACGCAAGCCGGGGTGGAAGAGAGCCTCCTGCACGACGAACGCGGCTCCCCCGGCGTGGGGCCATCGGTAACCAGCCTGGGTCCCAATGCCTGGCGGCAGCGGATCGGCAAACTCGGCGCCGAATATCAGTTTCATCGCATCAAGGTCGAGACGGATCTCCAGCATGGACAAAAAATCAGTCTCAACAACAACCAGTCCAGCCAGAACAATGTCTGGGACGAGGCGGTGCTGAAAGGCAAATGGGCCTTCCTGCCCAAGACCGGGGTGGTGCTGGAAAGCGGCTGGCGCGTCACCCGCTATGAGTTGCAACCGATTCAGGACAACGTGGAAAAACGACTGCTCGGCGGCGTGACCTGGAAATTGAGCAGCAGGACCAGCGGCACGATCAAGGCCGGGCCGATCGTCAAAATCTACGACAACAGCTCCGTGCCCAAGGCCACCGGCATCACCTGGAGTTCGGAAACCGAGTGGCGGCTCAAGGAGCGCACCCGCGTCACCACCGGGGCGAATCGCAACTTCCAGGCCGGCCTGACCGGTTCCTTCATCCAGACCGCCTACAAGCTGAATGTGGACCACAAGCTCTTGCAGCGCCTGAGCGCCAAGACCGGACTCGCCCTGGAAAACAGCGACTACGGCCAGAACAAGACCGAAGACTACGTGCGGGCCAATCTGGGGCTGAAATACCTGTTTCCCCGCTGGCTTTCCCTGGAGACCGACTATCAGCGCAGCACCAAGAAAACCGCAACACCGGGGCAGAGCTATGTGAGCAATGCATTGATGTTCACCTTGTCCGGAGACATGTAGGGTGAAGCGAAAGATGAAAATCGTGATCTGTTTCCGCGTGTTCGTGATCTGGCTGCTGCTGTTGTCCGGCGCATTCGCTGGCGAGCCGAGGATCACCGAGAGCTACCAGCTGGGGCCGAACGATGGCCTCACCATCAAGGTGGAGGACGAGCCGGATCTCGCCCTGGACGGCAAGGTTTCCGCCCAGGGGACCATCTACTTCGCCTTTCTGGGCGAGGTGGAAGTCGCCGGTCTGACCGCGCGGCAATTGCAGAAAAAACTCGAGGAACGGCTGGCGGACGGTTATCTCCTCAACCCGCGGGTGAATGTGACGATCAAGGAGTATCGGACGGTCTTCGTCCAGGGGGAGGTCAAGACCCCCGGAGGATATCCCTTTCAGCCCAACCTGACCGTGCGCAAGGCGGTGGTGCTGGCTGGAGGCTTCACCGACACGGCCAACAAGGACCGGGTCACCGTCATTCGAGAGAACGATGCAGCGGGCAAGGAACGCTCCATCGGCCTCGACGATGTGGTGCAACCCGGAGATGTGCTCACCGTCCAGGAAAGTTTCTGGTGATGGCGATTGCATGAACAACGATGCTCAAGCGCCGAATCCGGATCAGGACCGGAACCCGCCGTTTCCGGAAAGGAAAGCGGAAAGGAGTTCTGCGTCCGCACCGGAGATGCACCCCCAGGAGGAGGGGGAACAGGGAATCCCGCTGCTCGAGTACTGGCAGCTTGCCCTGCGGCGCAAGTGGCACATCCTCTCCGTGGTCATTCTGGTGGTTCTGCCCACAGCGGTGCATGTCTCGACATTGACCCCCCTCTATCGGGCCGCCACCACCCTGCTGATCGAACAGAAAAAAAACAAACTCGTCTCCATCGAGGACATCTACCGTCCCGACACCAATTCCCAGACCTACATGCAGACCCAGTTCGAGCTGATGACCAGCCGTCATCTGGTGGAGGAGGTGGTGCGGCAGGAGCGGCTCAATCTGGTGCCGGAGTTCAACGCGAGCAAACGGGCGGCCAAACGGGGCTGGCTGTCGCGCAACTGGGTGCCCGAGGGGTTGCGGTTGTTTCTGTTCAAGCCCGACGCCCCCGGCGAGACGAGCGAAGGCGAGGAGTACGACGAGGACCGTTTCGCCGCTTTGGTCAAGACGGTGACCGGTCAGATTTCGGTTGCTCCGGTGCGCAACAGTCAACTGGTGAACGTTTCGTTCGTGTCCGAGGATCCGGTGCTGGCGGCGCGGGTTTCCACGGCCATTGCCCAGACCTATATCGACCAGCAGTTGGAAGCGCGCTTGAAGATGACCCAACACGCCTCCAACTGGCTCATGGAACGACTCAAAGGATTACGGGTTGCCCTGGAGGAGTCGGAAAGCAAATTGCAGGAATATCGCGAGGAGACCGGACTGCTCTCCTCCGGCCAGAAGGAAGGGGGGGTCAAGGACAGCATCGAGGGGCAGCAACTCTCCAGCAACAACAATCTGTGGCTGCAGGCTCAGACCAAACGGATGGAGGCCGAAATCAATTTCGACCGCCTGAAGACCATGGCCAAACAGTATGCCGACCGTCTGGAGGACATGCCGCTGAACGACAATCAACTGGTCATTTCGCACAAGAAGGAGATGCAGCGCATCGAGTTCTCCCTGCACGAGCTTTCCACCCGCTATGGTCCGAAGCATCCCAAGATCATTGCCCAGCAGTCGGATCTCCAGCAGATCAAGCGCAAGATCACCGAGGAGATTCAGCGCACCATCGCCACCATGGGCAATGACCTGGCGGTGTTGACCGAACAGGAGGAGAAGGCCTTTCAGCAGTTGACCAGCCAGAAGGACCGGTTGCAGGACTATCAAAGCAAGGCGTTCAAGCTGGGGATCCTGGAGCGGGAGGTGACCACCAACCGCGAGTTGTACGACATGTTCCTGCGCCGTTTCAAGGAGACCGGCGTGAGCGAGGGCATGGAACCCGGAGATGCCCGCATCGTCGATCCGGCGGAGCCGCCCAAGGCCAGCTTCTATCCGGACAAAAAGCGCATCATGTCCCTGGCCGGCATGGGTGGGGTGGTGTTGGGCTTTTTGCTGGTGTTGTTGCTGGAGTACCTGGATCAGGCCATTCAGTCCACGACCCAGTTGGAGCGGCTGCCCATGCGCCTGCCGATTCTGGCCACCGTTCCCATGTTGCGGGCGGTGCGCACCCAGAAGATTCCGCTGGAGATGATGATGATCCATCAGACCAAATCGATCTTCTCCGAGACGATCCGCGAGTTGCGCACCAGTATTTTGTCCATGGATGCCACGCGCAACAATCAGGTTCTCATGGTCACCTCCACGCTGCCCTCGGAGGGCAAGACCACCTTGGCGATCAATCTGGCGTTCGCCTTCGTACAGACCGGCGCCAGGGTGTTGTTGCTGGAGGCCGATCTGCGCAAGCCGAGGTTCGCCAGGATCTTTTCCCTGAGCAATACCAAAGGGGTGCTGTTTTTCCTGATGGAGGAGCAGGAGCCGGATTTCGATCCTTCCCGTTTGCGGGACGCCCTGGACGGTGAGGGGGACATGCGCGCCGACTGGCTGGAGCAGGAGATGGCCCATTTTTATGGTCTGCACGTGCTGCATGCCGGGATGATCGCCCCGTTTCCCACCGAGATTCTCTCCTCCCGCAAGTGGTTGCGCATGCTGGAGATGTTGAAGAAGCGCTACGATCGCATCATCATCGACTCCCCGCCGGTGCTGGCGGTGGCCGATTCCCGGATCGTGGGCCGGCAGGCCGACGGGGTGATTCTGGTGGTGGGGGCCGGCAAGGTGAGCCGCGACATGGTCTCCGAGTCCATCAAGCATTTGCAGCGTTCCGGCGTGCCAATTCTGGGCTATGTCCTCAACAGCGTCTCACAGAAAAAGCATGGCTACAAGTACGGCTACGGCTATGGTTACGGCTATGGCTACGGATACGGCTATGGCTACGGCGCCCCGGAAGGGGACGGGAACAAGACCGGCACGTAGGATGTATTAACCCTCATTTAACATGCAATTTAAAAAATTTTTAAAAATCAGTATATTGTAAGGTGATTTTTTGGCAAGTGGCACTACATTTTATGGTGAGCAGAGATTCATTACCGTTGGCAAGCTTGATGATCGTATGGTCGTGATGGTCTGGACACGACGAGAAGATACCCTTCGCATCATTTCCTTGAGGAAGGCCAATGAACGAGAACAAGGCAAATATGGAAGCAGAGTGGATTGACCCGGATGACGCCCCGGAACTGACGGATGCCTTTTTTGAAGAGGCCGATGAATACATCGGCGACAGGCTCATTCGTCGTGGTCGTCCATCCAACACGAGCAAAAAAAGCGCATCCGCAAGACGGGGCGATGTCGAAGGTGCTGCCGCATTTCCCGTATAAGGACGAACTTCACATCATCCCCCTTTGCAACTCTTTCATCGCGTCCACGAACTGCCCGGACTCACCGGTGAGCAACCAATCCAATAAAACAATTTTGGAAATGGATCTCCGGATCATGGTTTGTGCTTCACGTATGCTTGCAGCAATCAAATTTTTAAATCCAGCATTCATCAAGATCCGGGCGGTCATGTGGCAGCCTGTTCTGGTTGCGTTTTGCCCGGAAGCAGCACGGAAAGCAGGGCGGCGCTCAGCACGAATCCTGTGGACCACCACAAACAGCCGGTCAGGCCAGAGGTCTGAAACGCCCAACCGGACAACAGCGTGCCGGTGAGGCGTCCTGCCGCATTGGCGCTGTAGTAAAAACCCACATTCATGGCCACTTTTTCGTTGTCGGAATACGACAGAATCAGGTAAGAGTGAACCGAGGAGTTGATGGCGAAAATGATGCCGAAGAACGCCAGGCCGACGATCAGCGAGATGGCCGGGTCATGGCCCTGGAGCAGCGCCAGGGCGATGCCCGCCGGGGCGGCGGCCAGCAGAAAGGCGACGTTGCGGGCAGTCGTCCCGGTCGGGTGCCATTTGCCCTGCAACAGCAAAGGCGCACCCGCCTGGACAAAACCGTAACAGACCACCCACAACGCCAGAAAACTGCCCACGCTGACATGGTTCCACCCCACCACCGATTGCAAAAACACGGGCAGACCCACCACGAACCAGACATCACGGGAGCCGAACAGAAAGAAACGGGCTGCGGAGAGGAGATTGATCTCCCGGCTGTTGGAAAAGATCTGCGAGATTTTGGACCTGGTTTTGGAAATGCCCATGCTGCCGGGCAGTGCCCACCAGGTGAGCAGATAGACCAGGAACAAAGTGGCGGACATGGCCATCAGGGTGTGCTGAAAACCCAGCAACTGCAACAACAAGGCGCCGAGAAAAAATCCCGCCCCTTTCAGGGTATTCTTGGAACCCGTGAGAATCGCGACACTTTTGAAAAGCCGGCTTTCCGCATTGGCCCCCCTGGGGGTGACCAGCTTGACCCCGGCCTTGGCGCTCATTTTGTTCAAGTCCTTGGCGATGCCGGAGAGCGCCATGGCGGTCATGACATAGACGACCGTCAGCCAGGAGGGATCCATGGCCAGCATCCCCAACGCGAAAACCTGCAAGAAGCCACCGATCACCATGGTGCGGTTCAGCCCGATGCGGGTGGCGATCCACCCGCCGACGCCGTTGGTGATGATGCCGAAGATCTCGTAGAAGAGGAACAGGAAAGCGATGGCAATGGGGCTGAATCCCAGATTGTGAAAATGCAGCACCACCAGCATGTGAATCGCGCCATCGGTGAGCGTGAAGGCCCAATAGGCCAGGGTGATCACGATATAGAGCTTGAATCCCAGGCTGTCGGTGTCGGCGGAAGCTGTGGTCATCTTTACCCTCATGGTCTGGAAGGGGGCAGGAGCGATCTTGCCTGGCCCGGTAGAATGGAGCGCGTTTACAGGGAACGGGCCACCTGGGCCGCCAGTTCCACCAGCCGGTTGGCGTATCCCACCTCGTTGTCGTACCAGGAGAGAATCTTGACGTGGGTGCCGTCGATCACCATGGTGGACAAGGCATCCACGATGGAGGAGCGGGTATCGTTGTTGTAGTCGATGGAGACCAAGGGCAACTCCTCGTAGCCGAGAATGCCCTGCAAGGCGCCCTGGGCCGCCTCCTTGAGATGACCGTTGACCTCCTCCACCGTGGTGGGGCGCGGGGTTTCGAACACCATGTCGGTGATGGAGGCGTTCAACAGCGGCACCCGCACCGCCACGCCGTTTATTTTGCCCGTCAGTTCCGGAAAAATCTGGGTGATGGCCTTGGCCGACCCGGTGGAGGTGGGGATCAGCGACAGGGAGTTGGCCCGCGCCCGGCGCAGATCCTTGTGGCCCAGGTCGATGATGGTCTGGGTGTTGGTGATGTTGTGGATGGTGGTCATGGAGCCACGGACAATGCCGATTTTCTCCAGCATGACCTTGACCACCGGCGCCAGACAGTTGGTGGTGCAGGAGGCTGCGGTCACCACCTGATGTCTGGAGGCGTCGTAAAGATGGTTGTTGACCCCCACCACCACGTTCAAGGCCTGCGCCTCCTTGACCGGGCAGGCCACCACGACCTTTTTCACCCCCTGGTCGAAATAGGGCTGCAGGGCGGCCATGGTCTTGAACTTGCCGGTACACTCCAGCACCATCTCCACACCCAGGGCTTGCCAGTCCACCCCGCCGACAGTGGGAGAAGCGGAATACCCCATGCGATGACCATCCACCACGATGCCGGATCCATCCGAGGTGACCTCATGATCCCACTTGCCATGGACCGAGTCGTATTTCAGCAGATGGGCGGCACAGGCGGCGTCCCCCAGGATCTCGTTGACATGCACGAATTCCAACTCCGGCAGACGACCCCAGGCCGCCCGCAATCCCAAACGTCCCATCCGCCCGAAACCGTTGATGCCTACACGAATTGCCATTTGCCGCATCCTCCCTTCAAGCTCGAGTAATGATCAAGAAACATTTTCATACCAATGTCGGGTGCGTTGGGTGATTCTCACCACCGACAACATCACCGGCACCTCCACCAGCACGCCGACCACCGTGGCCAGAGCCGCGCCGGACTCGAATCCGAACAGCCCGATGGCCGTGGCCACTGCCAGTTCGAAAAAATTGCTGGCACCGATCAAGGCGGACGGAGCCGCCACGCAGTGGGCCACCCGCAACTGCCGGGAGAGCAGATAGGCCAGACCCGCGTTGCAATACACCTGGATCAGGATCGGCACGGCCAGCAACCCGATG
>JADGAR010000091.1 GCA_015231915.1 Magnetococcales bacterium | reverse complement strand
GCTTCGCCCTTGGATCCCACCAGGGGGATAATCCCCCTGGACCCTTAATAATTTTTGATTCCAAACCCGAATGAAACCAACTGGCGAACGAAAAGAAAAACCATGGCGACACTGCGTTCCATCGAATCCGGGGACAGCCCGGCCCTGGCGGCCTTCTGCGCCACCTTTCCCGGCGAAACCCGACCGGAATCCTACTGGCGCGACCGGTTCCGCTTCTGGTGGGAGGAAAACCCCCACTGCCCCACGGAATTCCCCAGAGGTTCCCTGCTGGAATCCGAAACAGGAATCGGAGGGATGTTCGCACTGATTCCAACCCCCCTGCAACTCGCGGGCGAAGAACGCCTCGCGGCCAACATGTCCAACTGGCGGGTACTGCCCGACATGCGCAAACAAAGCTTCGCCATGTTCATGCACATCATGGAAATGGCCAAACCCTACCCGGTCTTCAACACCACGCCCACCACCACCGTGGAGGCAATCCTCAAACGTGTCCCGTTCCTGCATTTCACCAGCGCCATCCGCCAGGAAACCGTCCTGTTGAGCCAACCGTCGACCATGGATCCGGCACGGGGCCTCCGGGAGGTGTTCCGGATGGCCCGCAACTGGTCCGGGGATTGGAACGAAAAGGCACTGCCCCTCTCACTCGCACGCACCCTGGGCCGGTACAGCAGACAGTGGGCACAAACCCGAAGCGCCATGACAGGAACCGGCGACTTTTACCGCGCCACCACCATCGGTCCGGAGTTCGACCGGTTGTGGGCACGGACACGCAACCGCCATGTCATGACCAACGTTCGCAGCGCCAAGGCATTGGAGTGGTACATCCAACGCAATCCCCAGTGCCAGGAGTACTTTCTGTTGGTTCACGCCACAGAAGGAGAGGTGCGCGGCTACGGGCTGTTCAAACGCAAAGCGACGAAACATTGGCCGGACACGGAAAGCCTGCTGGCCGTGGATCTGTGGGGGGAATACGACGAGGCGCGGAAGTGGCGCCCTCTGCTGGCCTATGCCATGACGTTCGCGCGCGGATTGGACATCCATGTGGTGCGCATCCCGCACTATCATGCCGAAATGGAATTGGCGTTGCGAGGGTGCGGCTTTCTGCATCCCCTGCCGACCCTTGCGACCGGCTATTATCATCCCCCCGCCGGGATGGCCCCGCCGGCGCCCGAAGAGATCCACGCCAGCGGCAACATGGGAGACGTGGGGCTATGAGACGGCGAGTTTCCGTTCCACCAGCCCGATCAGATCCCGCACATCATCCAGATCAACCAACTCCTCCAGAGAGCATTGAAACCCGAACGCCTTCTCGACGGCCATGATCAGGGACATGTGACCGATGGAGTCCCAGGCGGCAAGATCCCCCATGCTCAACGACTCGGTGACCACGATGGAAGAATCCTGAAAGGTCTCGTGGAAGATCGGTCGCAGACGGTCAAGAATGGTTTCGGGTGACATGGGCGCTCCTCGCCGGGTTATTGGCCATGCCGGACACCGGAGCGAACCGGTTCCGGCCACAGGAGAGGATCGTTGCCGTACTGGGCCAGAAAGGCGAAGGCCAGCCTCTCCAGGCCAAACCCCATGCAACCGGAATGGGCCGGAGCGCCGCTTTCCAGGGTGATCGCCATGTGCCGGCCAAAAAAGTCCATGTGATAGTTGCGCGACCCGACCGCCAGGGTCCCCTCCTTGAAGGGGAGACGGGCACGGTATTCGTGTTTCAGTTCATGGATGTTCTGGAAGCCGGCCTGCATGCCGAATTCGCGGATGAAAAAGGGATCGTTGGCATTTTCGAGCCGATAGGCCAAACCCCACTCCTGGAGCAGCCGACTGGCCTCCCGACCGGCGTTGGCCAGGGCCTCCTTGACCCTGGGGGCGGAGCCGACGAAAATCACTTCCCACATGCTGAAATTCCACAACCGCTCCAGGGTGTGCATGTTGATGGATTCGTAGCGGTAACAGCTCCCCTGGGCAGTGGCCACCGTGGGGTCCTCGGTCAGGGTGCGGTTGGCCAGGAAGAGATAATAATTATGGCAGACCGTCGGGGAGAGCAGATGACGCACCTGGGAAAACGCCTGCGGCGGCGTCTGGAGCAGCCCGTCCCGGCAGCGGGTTTGCAGGGCGAATTGCTCGATGACATCCAGATCCTCGCGCAAATGGGCGACGAAGTTCAAGGAGTGGGGGAAATTTTTGAAATATTGAATTTTTTCCAAAAATTCCGCCGGGATCATGCCGGGGAAACGATGAATGCGTCCGCCATGGGCCATGCCCAGGGCGAAGAGCCGGTTTTCGAAGAAGCGGCACAAGCCGGCCACCAGCGGCCCCAGGGAGTAAACGCCGTCTCCGGTGCGGACCACCTGGCCACTCGCGAGCAGCCCTGGCATGGGGTCTGCAGCGCCAGGAAGCGGACGATCCATGCAATCCTCGGTCACCTTGATCACAGGTTCCCGGGTGGTGGCGACCAGGATGCCGATGGCCCGTTGCACCTTGCGCCGGATCTCCCCTTCCCGCGCGGCATCCGGGGGCGCTCCGTGGAGTTGCAGGCGCAACGTGCCGTCATCGACCGCGGAGACATGGGCCACCGCTTCGTCCACATAGGCCAGTTTGGCCACCACATCCGCGATCAGGAATCGCGGGATGTGGGTGTCCGGTCGAATGAAAAACTCTGCCGAGGACATGCTGCCAGGTTCCTTGCCGAAAAGACCGCGCATTGCGTATCCCGCAAGACACGCCACGATTGCAGAATACTACGCATTGAACGGGATTTCAATACTCCCCGCGCAGACGTTTGCCAGTGAAGAAAGGCGCGTTTTCGTTCAGGGCGCGCGCGGCGTCGCCGATGGCCGGATCGCCACAGATGCCCTGCTCCCCGCAACGGGGGTCATGCAAGCGGGGATTGGAAAAAAAAGGGAGCGATGCCTTGTCGTTGCCGGCGATGCGCCCCATCCATCCGCCCACCATGATATCGCCGAACTCGCCGGGTTGCAATCGACCATCGCAGTTGCCCACGCCAAAGCCGTTGGCGTAAGGGGCACTGGCGACGGCATGGCGCTTGCCCGGTTCGCAGACATCGACCAGCGCGCCGTGATTGAGTCCCATCAAATGGCCCAACTCATGGGCCAGGGTGTGGGCACCGCATGCGGGATGCATGACCATCAGGGATTTTTGCAATGAGGCCAACTCCTCCCTGGTCTTGTTGACCGCCACGGCGCGACCGCAACCCGGCTTGCCGTTCATGCGCAACCCGCCGGTCACGGCCACGCTGAAGTCGGCCCCCACGCGCCGCGCCCCTGCAAACAGATCGACAAAACCGTCCCGCTCGCCGGACATGGCCTCCAGGATCTCCACCGCCTCCCTGGCGGGGATGGGCACGAAGGCCACCTCCACGATACGGGCGTGCAGATCCACCTGGCTGTTCCGGTAATACCGGTTCAATGCGATGACCCACGATTCCAGGCGTTGCCGCATAGCAACAGGCTCCCCCAGGGTATCGTCAACCAGGAAGCGCAAACCGAAACCGGTTTCTGCATGAACCAGGAACGGAAAACAGGCCAATACCCAACTCAGCCACCAGAACAGCCGGCGCATCCCTCACCCCGCGCAACGGTCGAGGAGAAACCCGGCGACAGCCAGGGCGCGTTGACGGCGCAACTCCTCGCGGGGCCTTTGCAGCAGCACCCGGATCTCCTTGGTGAACTTGACGATCCCCAGCAACCGGAGCCAGCCGGACAGGTGCTCCCGTTCGGACGAGGTGAAGGGAAAATGGACGGCATAGTGGGTCAGAAAGGCGTCGAAACGGGCAAAATCGGCCATTTTGATGTACTTGTCCGCCAGCGAAAACTCGATCCCGCCATCCAGGACATCGATCATGCGCGGGCCGAAAAAGCCATTGTTGAAATCAAAGAAACGCACCGTGCCCGCCGCGTCGATGATGACATTCTTTGGGGTGACATCGCCGTGACAATGCAAAGCCAAGCTGGTGGCGAAAAGCCCCTGGCGCCAGGCAGGATCCAGACAGGGCGCGGCAAGGGGCGCAAGACGGTCGAACGTGGCCAGGAGGTCGGAGGGCAGTGCCGGATCGCGGCGATAGATGTCGAAATAGGGCAACCAGATCCGACAGGTATCCTCGAAGGAGAACGACTGCGGCGCATCCAGCGGGGCGTGCTCCTGCACCCGGTGGAGGGTGGCCAGGGCCGGACAGATGCGCTCCAGGGGATATTCCGGCCTGGATTGGGGATCGCCGTCGATGCGGTCATAAAGCAGGGCCGGCAGCCCTTCCACAGTGACCACATCCCCCTCGACGGCGGGAATCACCCCGGCGGTGGCCACGCCCCTGGCCACCAGGGCGGTGATGAGCCGCGCCTCGTAACGGGCATGTTCCGCCACCCGCGCGCTTTGGTAATTCCCTGCCACCTTGAAGAGTTTCAAGATGGCCTCCTTCTCCGGGGTGCTCACCCGATAGAGGAGATTTTCGGTGGCCACCCGCATGGGTTGTACACTCGCCCCGGCGAAACCGGGATACGTTTCGGCGATGCGGGCCGCCAGATTCGTTACCGGTTCACACGATTCGACCGCCCCGTCCCGGGCGCGGTCATAGAAGAGGAGCGCACCGAACTTGCGCAAAAAGGCCTCTTTTTGCGCATCCCGTCCCTGGGAGGGAAAGAAGAGATAGGCATCGACCAGATGGTGGGTGAACGGCAGGTTGGGATGCAGGGCGGTCCACTCGGAGACATCCCGGAGCAGGGGAATCCGGACAATGTGATAGACCGCACAACCGCTGGAGGATTCCGGGTTGACAAGCCGCCACTCCGGCGGAATCTCCTTTTCCCGCTCCGGATGGATCTCCACCAGGATGTCGATGTCCGAACCGAGCTTGGCCTGGGGGCCATGGACGAACGGGGCCAGATAACACCCCATTTCCCGGCGCAGGGCCGACCCCATGAGGTGGATGCGTTCCACCGCCGGACAGGCCGCCACCACCGCTTGCAGGGTTTCCGTGACCTGGCGCTGGATCTCCTCCTGCTCCTGTCCGCTGTACACCACCTTGCCCGGCTTGACGAAAGAGAGTCCCAGCCGGTCCAGAAGCGCGCTCCAGGCCTTGTACAGCGCCCTGGCCTCGTCCGCACCGGCACGTTTCGCGCCCTGGATATGGGGAAAGATCACCTGTCCGGTGTCCGGGACGTACAACCACCCCAGGGGATCGGTTTCCACCGGCACGGCATGGTTTTCCCGCAGGGCGTAATAGAGATCCAGGACCTGACACTTGATGCGATTGAGCAGATTGGCCTCCATGCCGGTTCCCTGGCGGGCGAGAAAATCGGCCAGCCGTTCGGTACGATTCAGGCCGCGCCAGCGCCGGTAGTCGCGGGGAGCGGTCTGCCGATCCGGGCGCACCGTCACGGTCAGCCTGCTGCCCAGATAACGGGTCAGGCCATCCGCAGCCGTCTCGGCGGTGAAGCCGATCAGCTTGAAGATCTCCCGCACCTTGGGGAGGTGATAGGCGGCCACGGAGAGGGCCAGGACTTCGTCCGGACGGTTGCCGGCGTCCAACTGGCAATCCAGGTCGTTGGCCTCCAGCAGTTCCAGGACCTCGGCGTAGGTCGAGGCGCACGGGACGTCCGGATCGATGGACTGCAGATGACGCAGCAGGCGGCGGAAATCCGGCGCGTCAATGAGAAATTTGCAATTGCGGTAATGGAGATGATAACCGTCGCTGCACTCTTCCAGGGAGACGCGCCGGGGGTGATACTTGACGCCGGTTTGCAGCCGGGAGTCGGTCCAGATGCGCACATCCTCCTGGTTGGCGTTGGCGAGCTTGCCATCCTGATAGTTCTTGTCCCGGATGACGGCAAGCAGTTCGGCGGACTGCTTGCCGAAGGCGGCGCAGATCTCCTCGAACTCACTGCGGCCCAGCTCGATGCGCAGGTCGCGGTAGTGGATATGGATGTTCTCCTCCATATCGAGGAAGAAGTTCCCGTGCCGGGGTTTTTCCAGGATTTCGCCCCGGAACAGGAGCTTTTTGATCACGCCCATGGGTTGCGCCTCCCTGATTGGCCGATCAGGGCCGCCCGATCTCCTCCTCGACGGTCTGGATGATGCCAGGATCGAGATTCAGCAGGGAGTCGTCCCTGCCGTCGTAGTCGAACTGGCGCAGAAAGAAACGGATGCTGTTGATGCGGGCCAGTTTCTTGTTGTCCGAACGGACCACGGTCCAGGGGGAGGTGGCAAAATTGGTCAGGCGCAGCATGTCGTCGCGGGCGGCAGAGTAGTGATCCCAATGATCGAGGGCCTCCTGGTCCACGGGACTGAGCTTCCAGACCTTGAGGGGATCGGTTTCCCGGGAATGGAAGCGTTTTTCCTGGGAGCTGCGCGCCACCGAGAACCAGAACTTGGTCAGATGGACCCCCGACTCCACCAGCATCGCTTCCAGGTGGGGGACCTGGCGATGGAACTCCTCGATCTGTTCCGGTCGGCAGAACCCCATGACCCGTTCCACGCCTGGCCGGTTGTACCAGCTGCGGTCGAAGAAGACGATCTCGCCGCCGTGGGGGAGATGGGTGATGTAGCGCTGGAAGTACCACTGGGTCTTTTCCTGGTCCGTGGGCTTTTCCAGGGCCACGACCCGGACGATGCGGGGACTCAGGAATTCGGTGAAACGCTTGATGGTCCCCCCCTTGCCGGCGGCGTCCCGCCCCTCGAAGATGGCCATCACCTTGAGCTTGTTGTTCACGATCCATTGCTGCAGCTTGACCAGTTCCTGCTGCAACGGGGTAATGATATTGAGATAATCCTTTTCGTGCAACAGCTTGACGATCTCCTCCTCGCGTCCCCTGACCAGATCCTCGAAAGGCAGGTGGGCATGATGGAGGGCGTTGGGTTTGTCAACGGGTGGGGGGGGAGTTTGTTCTTCCATGGAAGGTGCTCCTTGCAATCGATCGAAGGGAAAGATCCGACGGCCCATGCTATCCAACTTGGCGCGGGTTGTCGAGTTGCCCTGATTGTTGCTATGCTGTTCGACGCAAAGAGCAACGCTTGAGCCAGCCAGGAGGTGAAGCCGTGAGCCAATATCCGGATTACTATTACAACCAGTCCGCAGTGATTCCCGTGCGGGGGCGCGGGCAGGAGTTGCGCATTCTGCTGATCACCTCCCGTACCGGCAAGCGTTGGATCATTCCGAAAGGGATCATCGAACCCGATCTCTCCCCGGCGGACTCGGCGGCCAAGGAGGCCCTGGAAGAGGCGGGCATCGCCGGGGAGGTCCTGCCGGAACCCATCGGGCGCTATCGATACGACAAGTGGGGGGGAACCTGTGATGCGCGGGTCTTCGTGATGCGCGTGGAGGAGGTGCACGAACAGTGGCTGGAGAGCTTCCGCAAACGGAGCTGGTTCACCCTGGAGGAGGCGCTGCGGCGGGTGCGGGAGGAGGAACTGAAAAAGATCATGCGCCGGCTGCCGGAATTCTTGTCCCCCTGAAGGCCATGGCGCGGTTCCGGCAGCCCTTGAAGTGGTTTGTGCTGGTCGTGCTGGTGGCCTACGCCGGTGTGGGGGGATATCTGTACCTGTTCCAGGAGCGGATGGTGTTTCGTGCCGGCAAGCCGGTCACGGCCACCCCGGCGGATTGGGGCATGCCGTTCGAGGAGGTCCGGTTCGCCAGCGAGGGGCTGTCGTTGAACGGCTGGTGGCTGCCCGGAGAGCCGGGCCGACCGCTGCTCCTGTTCCTGCATGGCAACACCAGCGTGCTGTCCGGGTTGCGGGCGCACATCGAGCTGTTCCGGCGTCTGGGGGTGGAGCAGTTTCTGTTCGACTACCGGGGATACGGGCACAGCGCGGGGAGTCCCTCCGAGGCGGGGGTGTATGCCGACGCCCTGGCGGCCCGGGAGTATCTGACCGGGACGCGCGGCGTGGATCCGGGACGGATCGTCTATTACGGGCACTCCCTGGGGGGCGGGGCGGCGACCTGGCTGGCCATGCGGCACCCCCCGGCGGCCCTGATCCTGGAGGGGAGTTTCACCTCGATTCCGGACGTGGGGGCCGGGCGCTACCCCTTTTTACCGATCCGCTGGATGAGCCGGATTTTTTTCAACAATCTCGACCGCATGCCGGGGATCGAGGTCCCTTTGTTGATCCTGCACAGCCGGGACGACAAGACCATCCCCTTCCGCCACGCCGAGGCGCTGCTGGCCGCGTCCGCCAGCCGCAAAAAAGAGCTGCTCCCCACGCGCGGGACGCACAACACCAGCGTCAGCCAGGGCGGGAAGGAGGTCGAGGAGGGGTTGCGACGGTTTCTTGATGGCAATAAATAAATATCATTTTCGCAAAGACGACATCATCCTTGTGGACGGAATCGGCCAGAATCGGATAAAATACTCAGAAATCGCGTTTTGCCTTCAAAAAAGGGATATGCCATGACCGGTCTTGCATTCGATACCTTGCGGTACACCAAACGCTTGCGGGAGGTTGGCGTTCCCGAACCCCAGGCGGAAGTTCAGGCGGAACTCCTGGCGGAAGCCTTGGCGGATCGACTCGCGACCAAGGAGGACCTGGCCAAGATGGACGCGGATCTGAAGCTGGCGATCAAGGAACTGGATGTAAAGCTGACACAAGACATCAAGCAACTGGAAGCAAAACTGACACAAGATATCAAGCAACTGGAAGCAAAACTGACACAAGATATCAAGCAACTGGAAGCAAAACTGACACAAGATATCAAGGAGCTGGAAATAAAACTTACGCGGGAGATCAAGGCATTGGACACCAAGATCGAAACCACCAAGGCCGACACCATCAAATGGACAGCGGGCATGTTCGTGGCCCAGACCGCATTGATCCTCGGCGCCATGTTCGCGGTGATGAGGCTCAACCAACCGCCGCCGCAAGTCCCGTTCGTTCAGGAGATGCGCATGCCCACCCCAACCCAACCGACACCCCCATCCCACGGCCAGGGAGCGCCTTTCCAGGCCAAGTGAGGATCCCTCCCTGGCAGATTGCAGGTCCGGACATCCTCGGCCGCATCCTCCATCATGCCGAGACCGTCATCATCGAGGGCAAAAGCTTCCGCATGAAAAATCAGATAAAATAATAATCATGTCGAGTAGACCGGTTTCTCTCGATCCCGGCCCCTCCCAGAACCGTGCTGGCGCTATTTACGCACACGGCTCCTCATCAGTACACTTCGCGTCGAATCAGAACAGATTGACCTTGATTTTCGGCGCAGGCAGCGGAAACAGTTTGAGTATATAGTTGAATTTATTCCAATTCATACTCCCTCTCTTTCCACGACGATCGAGCCATTTGAACAACAATTTGCGCATCTCATAGGCATAACATGAGATCGATTTGTAGTTGTCAGTGACTCCATAATAGGCATAATGACCGTTCAATTTGGCCACTACAATAGGCATCCATTCCCGGATAGGACGGGATCGATTCTTCTTCAGCCATTCCTGAAATATCGCCAGCTTGGCCGTGAATCTTTTCCCTATGGTTTTCCTCTTCATCCGAAATCGCCTGCCATCCTGTGTGCGCCCACAGAAATGGGTGAAGCCTAGGAAGTCAAAAGTCTCCGCTTTTTCTCCTCTGGCTTTGGCCCATTTTACCGCGAGAGGTCCGAACTCCAATACCTTGGTCTTTTCCAACGCCAACGACAATCCAAATGAGGCCAATCTTTCTTCCACCGCTTGGCGAAATCTCATGGCATCTGCTTTCTGCTGGAATGTCACTACGAAATCATCCGCATAGCGGATGAGCCGTGCCGTTCCCATGCAGCTTTGTCGAAAACGCCGCTCAAACCACAAGTCCAGTCCATAGTGAAGGTAAATGTTTGCCAATATTGGGGAAATAACCCCTCCTTGCGGAGTCCCCGTTTCATTGACATAGTACCTCCCCTCCTCCATTACCCCGGCCAGAAGAAATCGCTTGACGTAGCGCAGTATGCGTTTGTCCACAATGCGATGTCCCAGGAATTTCATGAGCCATTCGTGGTTCACATTATCAAAGAACCCTTTGATGTCTGCTTCAACCACATAGTTGACTGCGCTCCCATGTACTTCCAGGTTCAACGCCCGCAGGGCATCATGACATCCACGCCCAGGTCTGAATCCATAAGAATCTCCTATGAAATCCTGCTCATAGATCGCTTCCAGGATTTTTACCATGCCCGCTTGCACAAGCTTGTCCTCCAGTGCCGGTATTCCAAGAGGTCGCATTTTATCGCTCCCCGGCTTCGGGATATATACCCGTTTCACCGGTTGCGGTCGGTATGCCATCTGGTGAAGACGTTTGAGCAGCGATGTCAAATTCTCCTCCAGATTCTTCTCGTATTCCTGCTTGGTCATCCGATCGATGCCTGCGGCAGCGTCTTCCCTCAGCCCCGCAAAAACATCCCCACAGCAACTCCATGTTCATCAGGTGAAACAGACTGCTGAACTGAAACTTCGGCTCACTGCGAGCCTTCAACGCTATGCGCTGCAATGTCGTGTACACGCTTTCTTCGAGTCTGGGCACGTCGCATGTCTCCTTGCAGCACTGTTACTGATGTGGTCGCCTTCCCTCCAGCAGCATTACCCGCCTTCATCGGTACTATGCGACCATCCGACTCCCGTTGT
>JADGAR010000090.1 GCA_015231915.1 Magnetococcales bacterium | reverse complement strand
AGGGCTTCGCCCTTGGATCCCACCAGGGGGATAATCCCCCTGGACCCCTAATAATCTGGAACTGGAACATGCCAAACTGGTTCAACATAAACATAAACCGACGCTCCTTTTTCACCACTCTCGGCGGATTTGCTCTCCTGACCATGTCCGGTGGATGCGGACTGCGCAATCCCTGCCGCCAAGGCCTACCCGCCACCCTGACCGAACATCCCCTGACAACCGCCGCCTGGCAAGGAATCGACACACACAAGGTCTGGGATTGCCACGTCCATATCGCCGGCAACGGCGATTCCGGCAGCGGCATCACCCTGACCCCGGAAATGGAATCACCATGGCACCCCTGGCTCCAACTGCAACGCCTGTTCTATCTCAATGCCGGTTGCGTGGACGACCGACCAGGGCACGTTGACCAAAGTTATTTGCACCGCTTGCGCGAACGGCATGCCACCCTGCCCGCCGGCGTCAAACTGATGCTGCTGGCCTTCGACCACGCCCATTCCGAAACCGGAAAACCACTGCCAAATCGCAGCGCATTCTTCGTCCCCAATACCCATGCCCGCGACCTGGCCAAAAACTTCCCCAACGCCTTCGAATGGATCGCCTCGATCCACCCCTACCGCCCGGATGCCGTGGACGCCCTGCAAAAAGCCCATAGCGAAGGAGCACGCGCCGTGAAATGGCTGCCACCCGCCATGGGCATCGACCCGGCACACGAACGCTGCCTGCCCTTCTACCGGGCCATGACACAACTCGACATGCCACTGCTCACCCACGCAGGCGAAGAAAAGGCAGTGCGCGGCATGGGCCTGACAGCCTTCGGCAATCCCCTGCGACTGCGCAAGGCACTGGAAACAGGAGTGCGAGTCATCGTCGCCCACTGCGCCTCCCTGGGCGAAGAGGAGGACAGCGATCACGGCAACCAACGGGTGGCCGGCTTCGACCTCTTCACCCGCATGATGGATCATCCCGACCATCGCGATCGTTTGTTCGGCGACATCTCCGCCATCACCCTGCGCAACCGGGATCCACGGGTCGTGCGCACCCTCCTGGAACGAAACGACTGGCATGACCGCCTGCTCAACGGCAGCGACTATCCCCTGCCGGGCATCCTGCCGTTGATCTCTCCACAACGTTTTGCACGGGCCGGCCTGCTGAACCCGGAGATACTCCCGGTACTGGAGGAGTTGCAAACCTGGCATCCATTGTTGTTCGATTTCGTGCTCAAACGTCATCTGGCAGTCGGCGGTCGGCGGTTTGCAGCCGGCATTTTCGAAACCCGCCCCTTTTTCCTCAGGAGTCTGACATGAACCAATCCGGCTTGCTGACAACCCGACGCTTTCTGCCGCTGTTCGTCACCCAGTTCCTGGGGGCACTCAACGACAACGTGATCAAAAACGCCATGATCGTGCTGCTCACCTTTCACGCCGCCGACTGGACCACACTGGCCCCGGAAGTGGTGGCCAATCTGGCGGCAGGGATCTTCATGCTGCCGTTTCTGTTCTTTTCCGCCAGCGCCGGACAACTGGCCGACAAGTTCGACAAGGCACGGCTCGCCCGACTGGTAAAATTGTTGGAAATCATCATCGTGCTGGTCGCAGGGGCGGGATTCCTGACACACAACATCACCACACTGTTCGGCGCGCTGTTTCTGCTCGGTCTCCATTCCACGCTGTTCGGCCCGATCAAATATGCCCTGCTGCCCGAACATCTGCAGGAAGGAGAATTGATCGGCGGCAATGCCCTGATCGAGGCCGGCACCTTTGTCGCCATTCTGGTGGGCACACTGCTGGGCGGCCTGCTGGCCAGTCATGCCGGTGCCGGCAACGTCATCACGCTGGCCGGGCTGGTCATCGCCGGCGGGGGATATCTGGCCAGCCGTTTCATTCCCGCCGCCCCACCCCCGGATGCCGGCCTGCGCATCGAGCCGAACTTCCCGGTCTTGACCTGGCGCACACTGTTGCTGCCGCGCGCCGAACGCTCGGTCTTTCTCGCCATTCTCGGCATCTCCTGGTTCTGGCTCTACGGCGCCTTGTTTCTGGCACAATTTCCGGCCTACACACGCAATGTGCTGGGGGGCGGGGAGGGGGGAGTGACGCTGTTGCTGTTCACGTTCACCATCGGCATCAGCATCGGTTCCCTGGCCTGCGAACGGTTGTCCGGCGGACGGGTGGAGCTGGGTCTGGTGCCGCTCGGCTCCATCGGGTTGACAATATTCGGGTTGGATCTGGCCTGGGCCTCCCCGGTCGGGATGACAAGCACAACGCCGCTGGGGGTGACCGAACTGCTGGCCAGACCCGAGATCTGGCGCATCCTGGCCGACCTGGTCTTGCTGGGCGCCTTCGGGGGCCTTTTCATCGTCCCGTTGTACGCCCTGGTGCAACAGCGTTCTCCGGTCTCGCACCGGGCACGGATCATTGCCTCCAACAACATTTACAATGCCTTTTTCATGGTGACCGGTGCTCTGGTCGCCGCTGCGCTTTTCGATCGGGGGTTGACGATCCCATGGCTGTTCGCCACTGCCGCCCTGTGCAATGCTGCCGTGGCGATTTATATTTATGGTCTGTTGCCGGAATTTCTGGATCGTTTTGGTGTTTGGATCAAAACCGTGTTCCTGAAATAGACGCAATGATGCGCAAAGCCGACAATCTCAGCTTGCCAACCGCATTTCTTCCCGAATGACCCGGCGCAAGGTCGCTTCCAAAGGCTCGCGCTTCCCTTCCATGTATTCTCGCAAAGCATCGTTCATCATGCTTTGGTAGTTGCCACCTCCGGCATCTTCCACAATGCCGCGGAACCAGGCAAGAATGTCAGCATCAATGCGTATGGTGATGCGTTCCTTGTTGCCGGTCTGGGGAATGACCGGACCACGGTGCCCTTTGCTGAAATCGTATTCCTTTTTCATGGATCACTCCTCGTATTGTCTGCGTTCGTTGTTGGTTGCGCGCCGTGCGGAAATGATTCGGATCTTGTCATTACGGTAGGTGTACACGACCACCAACACGCACCCGCAACCATCCATCCCGATATTGACAAAGCGTTCTTCGTTGGTGGAGGTATCCTCGATGAGCGTCACGGACAATGGATCGTTCAGCACGATGGCTGCGTCTACAAAAGAGACCTTATGCTTTTTTTGGTTCGTGACGGCCTTTGCCTTGTCCCACTCAATGTCCATGGCAAGCAATATACCGACAATTGTACATACAGTCAAGCGCCATTTTTAATGCGCCCACAAACACGCACCAAACTCCTGCTGCATCTGCGCCAGATAAGCGGCATGGGCCGCTTCCTCCTCCGGAGAAAGCGGCCAGTCACGCGCCGGATGCGTCACCACCGCCGCAGGGGCGGACGCCGCGACCTTGCGGTCGGCAACGACGGAAGGGGCGTGGGCAAAGTCGGACCCCAACGCCATGGCGAACTGCGCACCACCATGCAACGCCACATAAAGATCGGCCAACAACTCGGCATCCAGCAAAGCACCGTGCAACTTGCGATGGGAAATGTCGATCTTCATCCGCTTGCACACGGCATCCAGACTGGCAGCAGCCCCCGGAAACCGCCGACGCGACAACATCATGGTGTCCGTCACCCGGCGGGCATCCAGAATCGGACGCCTCACCCGGCTCAACTCGGCATTCAAAAAACCCAAATCGAACGCGGCATTGTGAATCACCAAGCCGTCATCGCCAATGAAATCCAAAAACTCCCCGGCAATGGCGGCAAATACCGGCGCATTCGCCACCTTCTCGTCGGTAATGCCGTGAATGCGCGTCGCCTCCAACGGAATCCTGCGCTCCGGATTGACGAACCACTGCCGCGTCTGCCCCTTGCGCATCTGCACCAGTTCCACACAACCGATCTCCACGATCCGGTCGCCCTGCGCCGGCGAAAGACCCGTGGTCTCGGTGTCCAGGGCAACCAATCGGCTCATGCGTGATGCTCCTCCTCCTCCTCCTCGCCTGTCAGCCGCCTGGCCAACAACTCCCCATTGCGCACACACTGCGCCACCGAAATGCCATCCCGCCAGTTGGCGCGCGTGAACAGGCCGGAAAAAGGCTCCAACGCCCGATCCAACGCCTCGATGCGACCCAGATGACCCAAATGATACTGGGGAATGGCGCGCTGATAACGGGTCAAACGCACGAATTCCGGCTCCCCTTGAATGCCGAGACAACGCGCCAGATCCTCCTGTACCTGCCCGATCAGCCGACTGTCCGGGAGATTCAGGGCGGCAGGATCCATGGCCCCGCCGATGAAGGCGGTCAGCAACACCTTGTGAGCCTGCGCGCGCTCCGGAAACAGGGAAGACGAAAACAACGCCCCCAACAACCGAATCTTCTCCTTGCGGGGCAACAGAAAGCCGAAACCATCCAGGGGATGGGCAATCCGGTCCCGGGCATAGCCCAACGCCACCGAGGCAATGGGGGCATAAGCCAACGACGAGAGCACATGACTCGCAGCGGGCGCCACAGGAAACAACACCGACGCCGCAGCCAGGGCCGGCAACGCCAACACCACCCGCCTGGCGCTGGAGACCCCGCTCTCTCCCTGGGGGGTGCGCCAGTGGGCATGCCATACCCCTCCCTCGCCCGGTCGCAACCCGATCACCTCCACCCCGCCGCGCACCGTGCCGGCAGGCAGCTTTTCGGCAATCGTGGCGGGCAACACCTCCATCCCCTCGTCGAAAGTGACC
Organism: Magnetococcales bacterium; assembly: GCA_015231915.1. GTDB lineage: Bacteria > Pseudomonadota > Magnetococcia > Magnetococcales > Magnetaquicoccaceae > Magnetaquiglobus. The sequence goes on along the minus strand of JADGAR010000090.1, from coordinate 6,284 downwards.
AGCCGGCCACTCGGGCTTCCCATGGCCTTGGCCGCCTTCCCCTCCATGATGGCCGCAACGATCAGGGTGCCATACTGCTGCTCCAGACCAAAAATCCTTGGTGTCGCCGCCTGAATCGAAAGCTGTTCCGGGTCGCCGGCGAACACCCCGGAGATGAACGGCTCGATGGCATAGGTCAAGAACTCCCGGCCCAGCCGGCGCCGCACGAAATCGGCAATGCTCTCCTCGTGATACACCCAGCCGGTCACGATTTCGCGGGGCAGGCGCAATTTGGCCAGCGGCGAAAACAACGGCGTGGTCAGAAACGTCACGGGGGAGTCGGGCAGGGGATGCAGCCGCCCCTTGCGCATCACGTAACGCCTGGCCCCGGCGGGCGCGGCCTCGATCAGACGCCCGCCAAGCTCCAGATCGTCCACCAGCCGGCCCAGGGCATCCTCCTTGCCGCCGGGTTTCTGCAGGGTGGAATTGGGTCCGTGCTCCACCAGATACCCTTGCTTCCGGGAGGTGCGTATGGAACCTCCGGGACGCTCCCCGGCATCCAGCACCTCCACCGCCACCCCGCGCCGGTGCAAGAACCAGGCGGTGGACAGCCCGGAAATCCCGCCTCCCAGAATCAATACCTTGGATTCGTCGTTCATATGGTCTTCGAAAATGCCTTCTTTTGCGGGCCGTGGGTCAAATACCGGTCAAATGCCATGCAGACGTTGCGAATCAACAGCCTCCCTCCGGCGGTAACCCGAATCAGGTCGCCGTCATCTTCCAGCAACCCCTCTTCGGCCATGCGCGCAATCTCCGGAAGCGCCTCCGCGAAATAGGCGTTGAAATCGATGCCCAGCCGCCTGCCGGTCGCCGAACGCTCCAGTTGAAAATCACACATCAACCGCATGATGACATCGCGGCGGATCCGGTCGTCCTCGTTCAAGCGCAACCCGCGGAAAACCGCAGGCAAACCGGCCTGAATCCGCTCGTAATACTCTGGCAGGGTCTTGAAATTCTGGGCATAGGTCCAGCCGACCTGACTGATGGAGGTCAGTCCGATCCCCACCAGATCGCACTCCCCATGGGTGGTGTAACCCTGAAAATTGCGATGCAGAACCCCCTGCCGCTGGGCCATGGCCAGCTCGTCCTCCGGCTTGGCGAAGTGATCCATCCCCACATACACATACCCGGCCTCGCTCAGACGGGTGATGGCGTTTTCCAGAATCCGCAGCTTGACCTCCGCGCCGGGCAGTTGGCTTGCGTCGATGCGCCGCTGCGGGGTGAAGTATTGCGGCAGATGGGCATAATTGAACACCGCCAGCCGATCCGGATTCAACTCCTCGATCACCACATCCAGGGTGCGCCGGAACGACTCCTCGGTCTGCAACGGCAGGCCGTACATCAGATCCAGGTTGATCGAACCGAATCCGCAGGCCCGCGCCTCGCGCACGCAGCCGAGGGTCAACTCCATGGGCTGAACGCGGTTGACCGCCTTCTGCACTTCGTACTCCAGGTCCTGCACCCCGAGAGAAAGGCGATTGAATCCCAGGGCGCGCAACTGCTCCATGGTCCCCGCCGGGCACTCCCTCGGATCGGCCTCGATGCCGAATTCTCCCACGGCTGTGTCCGCCACGTTGAAGTGTTCCCGCAAGGCCTCCCACACCCGCCTGGTCTGCTCCATGGACAGATAGGAGGGGGATCCCCCCCCGAAGTGAATCTGCGTGGCCAGCCGCTGCCTGCCGAACAGGGATCCCAGGCCGGCGATCTCTTGCAGCATCGCCTCCAGATAGGGAATCGCCCGCGACCGATCCGGGGTGACGATCTTGTTGCAGGCACAGTAATAACAGACCGTGTCGCAAAACGGGATGTGCAGATATAACGAAAGCGGACGCGACGGCTGTTCCGCCTCGGAAAGCCGGATCTCCTGCCGGAACGCCTCCACGCCGAACCCCTCGTGAAAATGGGGCGCCGTCGGATACGAGGTGTAACGGGGACCGGAGCGGTCGTACTTTTCGATCAGGGCGCGGTCGAAACGGACCTCCTGAATCACCCGGGTGGCGCTCATGGAGCCAGGCTCCCCCGGTCGAACGCCCGCACCGCCTCCACCAGCGCCGCCACACTCTCCGGCGTGCAGTCGGGCGTCACCCCATGACCCAGATTGAACACATGTCCGGGATGCGGGCCATAGGCGTGCAGGATTTTTTCCGCCTCCTGGCGGATCCGCGCGGGCGAGGCTTGCAGCACTGCCGGATCCATGTTCCCCTGCAAGGCCACCCGTCCGCCGGCCTGGCGCCGGGCCGCGCCGATCTCCGTGGTCCAATCCAGGCCCACCACGTCGCAGCCTGTGGCGATCATGCTCTCCAGATGCGCTCCGCACCCCTTGGCGAACAGGATCACCGGCACCCGCTGACCGTCCGGACCGACCCGATCCAAGCCGTCAACAATTTTTTTCATACTTGCCAATGAAAATTGCAAAAAAACCTCATGGCCAAGAATCCCGCCCCAGGTGTCGAAAATCTGCACCGCCTGGACCCCATTCCGGATCTGTGCGTTCAGATAAGCGGTCACCGCCTCGGCCAGACGATCCAGCAAGGCCTGGAGCAGATCCGGGCGATCATAGAGCATCCCCTTGACACGACTGAAATGTTTGCTCGATCCCCCCTCCACCATGTAGGTGGCCAGTGTCCAGGGGCTTCCGGAAAAACCGATCAGCGGGGTTGTCTCACCCAGGCCCTTCCGGATCAACCGGATGGCGGCATAAACGTACTCCAGGCGCTCCTCCGGGTTGTCAAGCAGGTTGGCGATATCCTTTTCGCTGCGCACCGGCGGATCCAGGATGGGTCCCTCGCCGGTTCCGAAACGCAACGGCATGCCCATGGCCTCCGGAATCACCAGGATGTCGGAAAACAGGATCGCCGCATCCAGCCCGAACCGTTCGATGGGTTGCAGGGTCACGCGGGTTGCCAGTTCCGGATTTTTGCACAGCGCCAGAAAATCGCCGGCCTGGCGACGCGTTTCCATGTATTCCGGCAGATACCGGCCTGCTTGCCGCATGATCCAGATCGGCGTTCGATCCGTTTCCAGTCCCAGGCAAGCCCGCAAAAAACGATGTCGAGGTTCCATGAAGCTCCTGTGTGATGGTTTTTCCATAATGGGCATGCAATTTGCCTGTCATGGTTTATGGTGAATCGGGCGTCAAATCATTCTCTCTTCACTGAAGAAGGGGAATGCAGTGTCTCTTCATTATTCTGTTTTCTTAAATAAAAAGATCGTTGTTGATGATCGTGCAAAATCTGTGGATAATTGATCAAAATATTTGAAAATATTGAAAAATTTTAATAAAATTTCCGGGTATTAATCCGCCATCCATCCTGAATTGTGCGACCCGTGGCATTGAAGGTGTCACGAATGGCCGTGCTTGTCCACATTTTTTCCCGCATTTGCTTCACAGTTTTTCAACAGGTTTTTTCTTTTTGGTTGCGATAAACGAACGAAAAATCAATCCTGTCGATCTCATCCGGGACCAGTGGGATGAGGGATTCGTTTTTCAGGCGCAGCCATTTTTCCCGAATCGTTTCCGCTTCCCGCAATCTGGCCGGCACATTGGGTTGACTGGTGGCGGTGTGTTCGTATTCCACCCGCAGGATCGCCAATCCCGAATTTTTGTTTGGGTAAATCAGATAGTCTTGTTCGATGTTTTTGCCATTGTCCCTGCCGAAGGCCACGAGATCGGCGAAATCCCGGTCCTGTATTTTGATGAAGAAAAATTGTTCAACCTGTGTCCGTTGATCCTTGCCGCTGGTGGTCAGCAGGGTCAGTCTGCGATCCTGTTGGGAGGCGACGAAGATCGTCCCTGGCAGTTTTTCGCGGAACAGGAGTTGTGCGGCATGGGCTGCGGCGGCGCGCCTGCCGCCGGCATTGTGGTAGAAGTTATAGTATTCGAAGAATTTTCTCTCCAGGGTTTCGATGAAGGAGTCTCCCCTTTCATACAGGGAGCGTTCCAGATAATTCAGATGGATCCCCAGATTGCGCAAGGCATTGTCTGTCAACCGTTCGATGCGCACATGGAAATTGCTCAATTCCATCCGTTTGCTGGTCGGATCGGTGTTGCCGGTGTTTTGAATCAGCAGGGAATAATCCAGTGGCAGCAGCATCCGCAGCAGGGAGGTGAATCCGGCGTGACTTGCATCCCTGTGCAGATCGCGATAATGATCCAGATCAGGCAGGTCTGGTGCCACATCGGCGATGTTCTCCCGGTTGACCCGATTCCCTTCGTGGCAGCGGAAATGTTTGCGCAGTTTGTCCGGCAGGGGGGCGTCCAGCAAGGTCAGCAGGCAGGTGTTGTGCAGTGCGTGTTCCTTGGTGGCCGAAGCGGCTCCCGGACGGGCCATTTCCGGAGTGACGAAAGGATAGGGGACCTGATGCCTGACGAATTTCCCGTAGGATTCGATCAGGGTATAGTGGAGCAGAAGCTGAAACACCGTTTCCCGTGTCCGCCAATAGGGATCTTCCTGCATGCGCCTGAGAGTCTCGGGAGCGGCGGGAATCAGAGTGAGTGGCAAGGGCTGAGTGAACATGGCATTTCAACAAAGGAGTTCGATACATTGATCCATTTGACGGAGCTGGAACGTTTTCTGACGGAAACCCTGCGGAGTGCCGCCATTGCCGATTACGCCCCCAACGGGGTTCAGGTCCGGGGTCGGGAGACGATCCACAAGGTGGTCGGAGGCGTCTCTGCCTGTCTGGACCTCTTTTCAGCCGCAGAAGAAGCGGCGGCTGATCTGATCCTGGTACATCATGGAATGGTTTGGAACAAGGATTCACGTGTTGTCGAAGGTCAATTCAAGACGCGTCTCCAGTTCCTGCTGTCACGTGAGTTGACTCTCATGGCTTTTCATCTTCCTTTGGACATGCATCCGGAGTTGGGCAACAATGCCATGATCCTGAAGCGGTTGCATTTGCAACCGATTGCACCCTTCGGTCTGTATCACGGTAATTTTCTCTCTTTTTTGGGGGAAAATGCAATGGATGAAACGTGCGATTTTTTTGTTCGGCGGGTCAAGGATCTTTTCGGGGGTGAGCCGTTGGTGCTTCCTTTCGGACCGGAGCGCATCAAGCGGGTTGCGGTTTGTTCCGGTTCTGCGCCGGAGTTGATTCGGGAGGCCAAGAGTGTCGGGGCGGATCTTTTTTTGAGTGGCGAGGCTTCGGAGCCGGTTTATCATTTCGCCCGGGAGGAGCGGATTCATTTCATTGCGGCTGGTCATCATCGCACTGAGATGTTCGGGGTACAAGCCGTAGGGGAGTTGTTGGCGCGTCAATTTGGCATTGCGTTTCAATTCATCGACATTCCGAATCCCATTTGAAGGTGTATTCATGTTCATCGATGGTAAGACTCGTTTGTTGGGGGTGATTGGCGATCCGGTGCATCATTCCTTGTCGCCGGCCATGCACAATTTGGCCTGTGCGGAGCTGGGTCTCAATTATTGTTATTTGCCAATGCATGTTGTGCCGGAAAATCTTCGGAAGGCGGTAGAGGGGATGCGGGCCATTGGTATGGTGGGGTTCAATGCCACGATTCCTCACAAGGAGGCGTTGGTATCCATGATGGACGAGTTGGATCCGGTGGCGGCGATGATTGGTGCCGTGAACACTGTGGCCATTTCGTCGGAGGGTCGGTTGTGGGGTTACAATACTGACGTGTATGGTTTCGTGACGGCCTTGCGGGAGGCGCATGTTGTTTCTTTGCAGGATGCGTCTGTGGTGGTTTTGGGGGCGGGAGGTGCGGCGCGTGGGGTAGTGGCGGGATTGTTGGAGTTGGGTGTTGGGCGGATTGTGTTGGTCAACCGTACGGAGTCCAGGGCGGTTGCGTTGGCGGCGGCGAGCGGGTCCGGGTTGGTTGAGGCGGTATCCTGGTCTGTGTTGTCTGAGGTATTGGAGGGGTGTCGGTTGTTGGTCAACACCACCAGTCTTGGTTTATCGGGTGTAGAGTCCGGGGTATTGGATCTTTCTCCTTTGTCGGATGGGGCGTTTGTTTATGACATTGTCTACTCCCCCCCGGAGACCCCCTTGATGGCCGCCGCCCGGGCACGTGGTTTGCGGGCGGAGAATGGTTTGGGCATGTTGATTCATCAGGGGGCCAGGGCTTTCGAGATTTGGACTGGTCGGCAGATGCCCGTGGCCAGGGTGGAGGTTTTGTTGCGTGGTTTGGTGGGTGGCAGTGGCAGTGGCAGCAGAAGCAGCAGTAGCAGGTAAAATTATTAGGGGTCCAGGGGGATTATCCCCCTGGTGGGATCCAAGGGCGAAGC
>JADGAR010000008.1:60450-93571 GCA_015231915.1 Magnetococcales bacterium | reverse complement strand
GGGCTTCGCCCTTGGATCCCACCAGGGGGATAATCCCCCTGGACCCGTAATAATATAAAACCATGCCATTCAAGCTGGTTCTGGTTCTGGTTCTGGTTGCGGTACGGTCATGCCGAATTTCTTCTCCCCATCCCCTCTGGTGCGTCGCCGCTGGCGACGGTTCAAGGCCAACCGACGTGGCTTCGTTTCCCTGTGGCTCTTTTCCACCCTGTTCCTGTTGACCATGGGCGCAGAATTGATCGCCAACGACAAACCCCTGTTGATCCGCTACGAAGGAAATTATTACTTTCCTATGATCCGCGCCTACCCGGAAACACTCTTCGGAGGGGATTTCGTCACCGAAACCGACTACAAAGATCCCATGATCCTGGAAAATTTGCGCAAAGGGGAAAACCGGGTCTATTTTCCACTCATTTCCCATAGCTACAATACCATCGATACCCATTCCGCCCATCCCGCACCCGCCCCGCCAAGCACAGAACACTTCCTTGGCACCGACGACCGCGCCCGCGACGTGCTCGCCCGCTTGATCTACGGCTTTCGTCTCTCCGTGCTGTTCGCCCTGGCCCTGACCGTGATCGGCGTGGTGGTCGGTATCGTGGCGGGAGCAGTGCAAGGGTATTTCGGCGGTCGTACCGATCTGCTCCTGCAACGCTTCATGGAAATCTGGGGCAGCATGCCGGAACTTTATCTGCTGATCATCTTCGCCAGCATCTTCAATCCAAGCATCCTGCTGCTGCTGATCCTGCTCTCCCTGTTCGGCTGGATGGGACTGGCCGATTACGTGCGCGCAGAATTCCTGCGCGCCCGCAACATGATCTACGTCAAGGCGGCACGCGCCATGGGGGCGTCGGATCGCACCATCATGTTCCGCCACCTGCTGCCCAACGCCATGACCCCGGTGATCACCTTCCTGCCGTTTCGCATCTCCGGCGCAATCCTGGCCCTGACCAGCCTCGACTTTCTCGGCCTGGGGGTCCCACCCACCACCCCCAGCCTGGGGGAACTGCTGCGCCAGGGCAAAGGCAACATCGATGCCTGGTGGCTCTCCCTGTCCGCCTTCGTCACACTGGTGCTGATGATGCTGATGCTCAATTTCATCGGCGAGGCGCTGCGCGACGCCATGGATCCCCGCAAGGAATGAACGCACCCTCTGCCCCCCTGCTCGCAGTGGACAACCTGCACATCGCCTTCCGCAGCGAAGGCGGCCTGGTGGAGGCAGTGCGCGGGATCTCGTTCACCATTGCCCCTGGCGAAACCTTGGCCCTGGTGGGGGAATCGGGCAGCGGCAAAACCGTCGCAGCCCTGGCAATCCTCGACCTGCTGCCACCCTCGGCCCAGGTCGCGGCGGATGGACTGCGCTTCCGCGAACGCCGTATCGCGGCCATGCGTCCGGAAGAACTGCGCGCCCTGCGAGGTACCGACGTGGCCATGGTCTTCCAGGAACCCATGACCGCCATGAATCCGGTCTATCCCATCTTTCGCCAACTGGCCGAGGCGCTCCCCCCGGAGACCGATGCCAGACGTTTGCGCATGCGGGCCGCCGAACTGCTCGAGCTGACCGGCATCGACAACCCGGATGCCCGGCTGGACGCTTTTCCCCATCAATTGTCCGGCGGTCAGCGGCAACGGGTGCTCATCGCCATGGCCCTGGCCCGGCGTCCCGCCCTGCTGATCGCCGACGAACCCACCACCGCCCTGGATGTGACCATCCAGGCGCAGATCCTGGAATTGATCACACGGCTGCGGCACGAACTGGGCATGGCCATGCTGCTGATCACCCATGACCTGCCCATGGTGCGCAAAATGGCGGATCGGGTGTGCGTCATGCGCCACGGCGTGATCGTGGAGTCGGCGGATGCCGCCACCCTGTTCGCCGCGCCTGGCCATCCCTACACCCGCGCCCTGCTGGGTTCCCTGCCCGATTCCGAACCGCCTCCCCGGCCCCCACAGGCACCCGTGTTGCTGACCACACGCGAGGTGTGTTGCCACTTTCCCATCAAACGGGGCGTGTTCAAGCGTACCGTGGGGTGGATCAAGGCAGTGGACGGCATCACCCTGACCCTGCGCAAAGGGGAAACCCTGGGGGTGGTGGGAGAGTCGGGCAGCGGCAAGACCACCCTGGGCGAGTCGATCCTGCGCTTGAACGAAAGCCGAGGCGAGATGCGTTTCGACGGCCTGGACCTGCAAGGGACCGATCGCGCTGCCATGCGATTGTTGCGACGCCGGATTCAGGTGGTGTTTCAGGATCCCTTTTCCTCGCTGTCACCACGCATGACCATCGGCGATATTCTGGTCGAGGGACTGGAAATCCACGGCCTGGAGCCGGATCCCGTCCTCCGCCGCGAGCGCGTCCTGGCCATGCTGGCCGAGGTGGGACTGGACACGACCAGCATGGAGCGCTATCCACATCAATTCTCCGGCGGGCAGCGCCAACGGATCGCCATTGCCCGCGCCATGATCCTGCAACCCGACCTGCTGATCCTGGACGAACCCACCAGCGCCCTGGACCTTTCGGTGCAGGCGCAAATCCTCAAACTGCTGAAAAAACTCCAGGCCGATCACGGCCTGGCCTATCTGTTCATTTCCCACGACCTGCGCGTCATTCGCGCCATGGCCCACGAGGTGATGGTGATGCAGAATGGTCGCATGGTGGAACACGGTCCCACCCTGGAACTGTTCGCCGCGCCGCGTCAGCCCTACACCCGACGCCTGCTGGCCGCAGCCCTGCATCTCTCCACCGGTGGCGGGGAGATCCAGAACGGTTCATGATTTATGTTATAAAAAATGGCATGGGATGGGCCTGATCCGGCTCGCCAGCTCCGATAATGGTGTGACACGTTTTACAGAAAGAACGTCCGGTCAGGCAGGTGGGTCAATTCGTGAGTGTTGACAGGCAGAAGGCATTATGGTTATGCTTTTCCGCTCGGACATGGCAAGTCACGCTGAACCAACACATTATTAATCATTCTTGATAATCAGGAAAGATTTAATATTAAAATTTAGACAATTTTTGATTTTTAATGACGACAGGGGGGGCTGTGATTAATAATATCGGTTTGCATAATCTTAAGTTGAAGACATTGATTGGTGTCGGGTTTGGTCTGATTGGCGTGCTGTTTCTGGGAATTGTGGCACAGTACAACACCACTCTGACCAGTTCCCTTGCCACCTTCACGGACGATGTTCTCGGTCGGACGGAGGTGGAAAAATCCAGCGCATTGCATTTGCATAACCTGATGCTGGAAGCGCGACGCGCGGAAAAGGATTTCCTGTTACGCAAAGAGTCCAAATATATCGAAGCCGTCAAGCAGCGTGTCGTCGCCATGCGGCAGACCACCGACGAGATGCTCAAGACAGCCCTGGCCAACGGGGATGGCAAAAGTGTTGAACTGGATGGCGAGATCAAAGAAAGGATCGGGGAGTACCTGACTGCCTTTCTGACTCTGGCCGCCATGGAAACGGAACAAGGTCTGGACCACAAATCAGGGCTGCAGGGAAAATTCCGCGCCATGGCCCACGAGATGGAAAAACGGATCAAACACTACGACACCGAGGCCATCTACGTAACATTGCTGCAAATGCGTCGAGCGGAAAAGGATTTTCAACTCAGGAAAGATCAAAAATATGTCACGCAACTGGAAGGTTTCGTCAAGCGGTTTGCCACGGATGTGGCCGAATCCACCTTGTCGGACGAGATCAAAAAGGAACTCACCGGCAAGGCGGATCAATACCTGAAAAATTTCAAGGAGTTCATCGCGCTTCCGCCAGAAGCCGTCGGGACGAAATCCGATACGTTCCGCAATCTGGCTCATGAAATCGAGGCTGTTTTAAAGGCTCGTTATGTTCCTGGGCTGGCCAGGCTTTATCTTGAAATGCGCAAGGACGAAAAGGATTTCTTGTTGCGCGGGGATAAGAAATATGTCGCAAGTGTAACAAAAAAACTGGAAGATTTGCGACAGGAGGTCGCGACCGCAGCCATTGCGGAGGACGACAAAACCACGCTGACCCAGGTCTCGCAGCAGTATCAACAGGCCTTTCTGGCACTGGTGAGCAAGGGGCAGGAGGTCGTTGCGGCCACCGAGAAGATGCGCGCGTCCGTTCATGCCATGGAACCCATCCTGGACCTCCTGGTCAAGGAGGCATCTTCGGATATGGATCAGACCTCCCAGGCGGCGGTAGCCTCGGCCCGACGCGCCGTGACTTTGGTCCAAATCGTCAGTGGGATCCTGCTCGTGATTGGCGCTCTGCTGGCAATGTTCATTACCCGCTCCATCCTGCAACAGGTGGGGGGCGAACCGCGGGTGATCGCGGCATTGGCTGCTCAAGTGGCCGAGGGTGACCTGAGCATCCGGTTCGACGCCTCCGGCAAGCCGTCCGGCATCTACCTGGCCATTCGGAATATGGTCGAAAAATTGCGGGAGGTGGTCGGCGAAATCTCCGCTGCCGCCGAACAGGTCGCCATCGGCAGCAACGAAATCTCGGATGCCGCGCAAGCGATTGCCCAGGCAACCAGCGAGCAGGCGACCTCCGTGGACGTCACTTCGGCGGCCATGACGGCGTTGGCGGGAGGCTGCCACATGAGCACGGACAGCGCCAACACCACGCAAGCCATCGCCATACAGGCCGCCCAGGATGCGGAGAAGGGGGGCGATGCCGTGGACCAGGCAGTTGCAGCCATGCGGGAGATCGCTGCAAAAATCAATATTGTCGAAGAGATCGCCCGGCAAACCAATCTGCTGGCATTGAATGCGGCCATCGAGGCGGCACGGGCCGGTGAACATGGCAAGGGGTTTGCCGTGGTGGCCGCCGAGGTGAGAAAATTGGCCGAACGCAGCCAAGTGGCGGCGGGAGAGATCAGCCAACTCTCCGCATCCAGTGTCCAGGTCTCTGAACAGGCCGGTGTCATCATCGGCAAACTCGTGCCCAATATCAAGGATACCGCAGCCCGCATTCAGGGCCTCACGGAGTGCAGCCGACAACAATATGCCGGGGTGGAGGAGATCAATCGATCCGTCCAGCAACTGGATCAGGCGGTGCAACAAAACGCGGGTGTTTCCGAAGAGTTGGCCGCCACATCGGAAGAGTTGAGCGCTCAAGCCGGCATGATGGTGCAGGCCATGGCCTGCTTCAAACTTGGTTCACATACGCCCTGATTTAACACATTTTCGATTTATAATGTATTGATTTTTAAATGATAGGTCAAATAAGACTCAAGGCGGGGTGATGAAGACGATTTCGTCCGGGTAGACCAGCCCCAGATCGCGGCGCGCGACGGCCTCCACGGCGGTGGGATCCTTTTCCAGCAGCAGGATCTCGTCCTTCAAATCCTGAATGCGGGCCTCCACATCCCCCACCTCGGACTGCATGGTGAGCAACTCCTTTTCGGTCTGGCGCCAACGGACCAGCCCCTGTTCGCCAAACCACAGGAGGTATTGCGCCCAGGCATTGGCCACCAGTAGCGCCAATCCCAGCAAGACCCCCTTGGACGTAGTGCTTTTCATGTCGTACACTTCATCGGTTGATTCCCATCCCTCTTGACACACTCAGGCGCAACGGTCATGTCCATCGAGCCCGATCTTTCCGGCGAAACCTTTCTCCGCTTTGCCCTGGAGGCTGGTGTGTTGCGTTTTGGTCAGTTCCAGACCAAGGCCGGTCGCCTCAGCCCCTATTTTTTCAATGCCGGCCTTTTTGACCGGGGCGGGTTGCTGGACCGTCTCGGTCGTTATTACGCCCATGCCCTGGTGCAATCCGGGGTCGGGTTCGACATGGTGTTCGGTCCGGCCTACAAGGGCATTCCGCTGGCCTCTGCCCTGGCCATCGCCCTGCACCGGGACCACCGGCGAGACATCCCCTACGCCTACAACCGCAAGGAGGCCAAGGATCACGGCGAGGGGGGCACGATCATCGGCGCGCCGCTTAAGGGCCGGGTCGTGGTGGTGGACGATGTCATCAGCGCCGGAACCTCGGTACGGGAGTCGGTGGCGTTGATCCAGGCCGCCGGTGCCACCCTGGCCGGGGTGATCATCGCCCTGGATCGCCAGGAGCGCGGCTTGAACGACTCGAGCGCCGTGGAAGAGGTGCGTGCCCTCCATGGCGTGCCGGTCATCGCCATCGCCACCTTGCGGGATCTGGAACGGTTTTTGTCCGGTGATCCCGCCATGATGGAACCGTTGGCTGCCATCCGGGCCTATCGGGAGCGCTGGGGGGTCCTCGGCTCCTCCTGCTAGCGGCAGTTGCGCAGCGCCTGGATCGCCTTGCCGCTCCCCTTCAAGGGGACGGCAAACTCGAAATTCCGGGTGCCGTTGGAAAAACTGACGCGCATTTCTCCCTTTTTTTGAATGGATCCCAATAGTTCCTGGGTATCTTCCAGGTACTGCCAGCGCCAGAAGCTGTCCTTGGCGTCCGCGTCCGGGATGAAGGGAATGGCGCGTGGCTTGCCATTGTCGAAAGCGATCAACACCTTGTCGCGGGCCAGACCCACCTTTTCCCGCTCCGTGAAGAGTTCTCCGTAGTAATCATCCGAGGGAAACAGGGCCAGAATCGCCTGAAAATCCCGTTCGTTTTTGGACAGGACGATCTCCAGCTTGCAGGCGCCTTCGACCTTGCGCACGGTATAGCGGCCATTTTTGTAAATTTCCTTGTAGGCATTTTCCGCCCCATGGCCAAGCCAGGGGAAAATGATCAGTAATGCCGCGAAAATCCATGACAATCTCATGCCACCGCACCTCCCTGCTCCTTGTGAGCCAAGCGTGTGAGCCACCACGCGAACTGGCGATACCGGATTTATCATGCTAGAAAGATCCTGTTTTCACAAGTCCGCATCGTCTCCGTTATCGAAAAAAAGGATCGGCCATGGTCAATCACCGCATGGATGTATTCAATAAACTGGCGCAACAGCGCATCCTGCTTCTGGATGGGGCCATGGGCACCATGATCCAGGGCCACAATCTGGACGAGGCGGCCTTTCGCGGGGAGCGTTTCGTCCACCACCCCACGGAGTTGAAAGGGCACAACGACCTGCTCACCCTGACCCGGCCAGAGCTTGTGCTGGAGATTCACGAGGCCTATCTGGCTGCCGGGGCCGACATTCTGGAGACGAACAATTTCAATGCCAACGCCATCTCGTTGACGGATTACGGGATGCCGGAGCTGGCCTACGAGCTGAATCTGGCCGCAGCCCGCCTGGCGCGCGTGGCCGCCGACCGGTATACCGCCCTGACACCGGAAAAACCCCGTTTCGTGGCCGGGGTGCTGGGGCCGACCAATCGGACGGCCTCCATCTCGCCGGATGTCAACAATCCCGGTTTCCGCAACGTCACCTTTCGGGATCTGGTGGCGGCCTACGAGGAGGTGGCGCGCGGGTTGGCGGATGGCGGGGCGGATCTGTTTCTGGTGGAGACGGTATTCGACGCACTCAACTGCAAGGCGGCGTTGTTCGCCATCATGTCCTGCAACGAGGGGCGGGCAGAGCCGATTCCGGTGATGATTTCCGGGACGATTTCGGATCGCAGCGGCAGGATCCTGTCGGGTCAGACCGTGGAGGGGTTCGTGCAGGCCACGCTGCACGCGCGTCCCTCGAGCATGGGTCTGAATTGCGCCCTGGGGGCCGACCAGTTGCGTCCTCACCTGGTGAATCTGGCGCGGGCGACGGAGGCGTTGATCTCGGTGCATCCCAATGCCGGGCTGCCCAACGAGATGGGCGGCTACGACGAGACGCCGGAGGCCATGGCGGGCAAGATTCGCGAGTTTGCCGAGGCCGGGCTGGTCAATATCGTCGGGGGATGCTGCGGAACCCGTCCGGAGTTCATCCGCGCCATGGCCGGGGCGGTGGCGGGACTGGCGCCGCGCAAGCCGCCGCAGCTGGAGCCGCGCTGCCGTCTGTCCGGACTGGAGCCTCTGGAGATCGGGGCGCGGGAGTCTCTTTTCACCAATATTGGCGAGCGCACCAATGTGGCGGGTTCGCGGATGTTTGCGCGTCTGATTCAGGAGGGGGATTACGACGCGGCGGTGGAGGTGGCGCGCCGCCAGGTGGAGGACGGGGCGCAGGTGATCGATGTCAACATGGACGACGCCCTGTTGGACGGTCCGGAGGTGATGACCCGTTTTCTCAACCGCGTGGCCGCCGAGCCGGACATCGCGCGGGTGCCGGTGATGGTGGACTCCTCGCGCTGGGAGGTGCTGGAGGCGGGATTGCGTTGCCTGCAGGGGCGGGGCATCGTCAATTCGTTGAGTCTCAAGGAGGGGGAGGAGCCGTTTCTGGCCCAGGCCCGTCTGGTGCGCCGTTACGGGGCGGCGGTGCTGGTGATGGCCTTCGACGAGGCGGGTCAGGCGGACACCCTGGAGCGTCGGGTGGCCATCTGTCAACGGGCGCATGATCTTTTGACGCAGGAGGCGGGTTTCCGGCCTGAGGAGATCGTGTTCGATGCCAACGTGTTTGCCGTGGGCACCGGGATTGCGGCCCACGACCGTTACGCGCTGGATTTCATCGAGGCGGTGCGGCAGATCAAGGCATCGATGCCCGGGGTCTTGACCAGCGGGGGGATCAGCAACGTTTCTTTCGCCTTCAGGGGCAACAACCTGGTGCGGGAGGCGATGCACTCGGTATTTCTTTATCATGCGGTGGCCGCCGGGCTGGACATGGGGATTGTTAACGCCGGTCAGCTGGCGGTCTACGAGGAGATTCCGCCGGCGTTGCGGGAGGGGGTGGAGGATCTTCTGCTGGCGCGGCGGGAGGATGCCGGAGAGCGGTTGCTGGAGCTTGCCAGGGAGTTGAAAGCGCGGGAAACGGGCAGCGACGCTGGCCAGAAGGATCTGGCCTGGCGCGGCTTGCCGGTGGAAGGGCGTTTGGCGCACGCCATGGTGCACGGGATCGAGACCTTCATCGAGGCGGACGTGGAGGAGGCCAGGCTGGCGGCCTTGCATCCGTTGCGGGTGGTGGAGGGGCCGTTGATGGACGGGATGGATCAAGTGGGAAAACTGTTCGGGGCCGGGAAGATGTTTCTGCCCCAGGTGGTCAAGAGCGCCCGGGTGATGAAGAAGGCGGTGGGCTGTTTGACCCCGTTCATCGAGGCGGACAAGGATGGAGGGGCGGCATCCGCCAAGGGAAAAATTTTGTTGGCCACGGTGAAGGGGGATGTGCACGACATCGGCAAGAACATCGTCAAGGTGGTGTTGCAGTGCAATCATTTCGAGGTGATCGACGCCGGGGTGATGGTGCCGGGGGAGGTGATCCTGGAGCAGGCCGTCACGAGCGGGGTGGACATGATCGGTTTGTCCGGTCTGATCACGCCGTCGTTGGAGCAGATGGTGCTGGTGGCCACGGAGATGGAGCGGCGGGGGTGGAATCTGCCGTTGTTGATCGGGGGTGCCACCACGTCGCCGACCCACACCGCCGTGAAGATTGCGCCCGGCTATTCGGGTCCGGTGATTCATGCGCGGGACGCCTCGCAGGCGGCTGCGGTGGCCGGGCAGTTGATGCATCGGGTGAAGCGTCCGGTATTCGTGGCCGAGGAGCGGGCGCGTCAGGAGCGGTTGCGGGAGCAGTACCGTCACAAGCGGTCGCGCGGCTCGGTGACGTTGCACGAGGCGCGGGCAAGGCGTTTCACCGGTCCCTGGCAGGTGGTTTTGCCATCCTTTTATGGAACCCGGGTGATTCGGGAGCAGCCGTTGGATGTGTTGATTCCGTTCATCGACTGGACGCCGTTTTTTCAGGTATGGGACATGCCCGGTCGTTTTCCGGGGATTTTGTCCCATCCGGTGATGGGGGTCGAGGCGACCCGTCTGTTCGAGGACGCCCAGCGCACTTTGGAGCGGATGCTGGCCGGCGGGGTATTGCGGGCGAGTGGGGCTTATGGTTTTTTTGCCGCCAATAGCCTGGAGACGGACGACATCGAGGTGTATCAAGACGGGCAGAGCGTTGGGGTGTTTCCCATGTTGCGGCAGCAGGCCGAGCGTCCCGAGGGGCAGCATTATTTTTCACTGTCCGATTTTCTCGCGCCGCGCGCGAGTGGTGAAAAAGACGTATTGGGACTTTTTGCCGTGACCGCCGGCTTGGGGTTGGAGGAGGAGGTGGCCCGTCTGGAGCGGCTCGGGGACGATTATGAGCTGATCATGGTGAAGGCGTTGGCGGATCGTTTGGCCGAGGCGTTCGCCGAGTGGTTGCACCTGCGGGTGCGCAAGGAGTTCTGGGGCTATGCGTCCGAGGAATCCCTCACCAAGGAGGAGTTGATCCGGGAGAAATATCGTGGCATACGTCCCGCGTCGGGTTATCCGTCCTGTCCGGACCATGCCCAGCGGCGGTTGTTGTTCGATTTGCTGAATGCGGAGGCGAACACCGGGATTCGCTTGACGGAGAGTTTTGCCATGCATCCGGGTGCTTCGGTGAGTGGCTTTTATTTTGCGCACCCCCAGGCAGAGTATTTTCGTACCGACGGGATTGGCAAGGATCAGGTCGAGGATTACGCCCGGCGGTTGGGGATTGGCGTTGCGGAGGTGGAGACCCGTCTGGCTGCCTGGTTGGGCTACACCCCGGCCTGATCGGGTTTCATGGGGGTCCAGGGGGAATCACTCCCCCTGGGATTTTTTGCTTTTAGTGTGCATCTAACTGAGAGCTTGAATCGTGATCGGTATTATCCAAAATTGCGCTCATCCTCATGACGTGATGCGCTTACAGTTGTTTTTATGATTAACATATTTTTGTCTTCACTAAGCAATGTTGGGTTTGCCATAAGATCACGAAGAGCCTGAGCGCTCTCGGAATCGTCGTCACCATGAACAAGCTCGCCAAGCCTTAATTCTGTCCATGATCTGACAAATTCATTCATGCCAATACATGACAATACGCTTTCGTCGGGCGTTACATTAAAATCATGATGTTGATGCAGATGACGCCTTGCCCAATGTCTTATAACAGACGGTGGAAAAAAGCGTGGAAAATATTCATGATAAAATTCATTGCAATCAGGGCAGTGTGTCGGGTCAATGGTAGTGAAAGGATAAAAAGGTCCATGGTATTGTGAGCCGAGTACGCTTGTGTGCTGACTTCTCGCGGCTCGTTCAGACACAAAAATATGTACAAGATCAGAAAATTTGATCGATTTATTATCTCCAAGCATTTGTTTGAGCACTCTTGCGCTTATGAGCGGCATCTCTCCATCGGATGAGAAGAATCCATACGCGCCCAACATGCCAGAACGGTTGCGCAACAAATGCTCAATATTATTTTTTCCTTTGAACTTAAATTTCGGAAACATACTCAACAGCGACAATTGGCCTGGTTCAATGGCAATTGCGCCGCCTTTATTCATCTTTGTTTGAATGAGACATATTCTATTCCAACGCAACGCCCCATTTTCCCGATAGACCCCAAGGGCCAGGATATCGCCGAGTTCGCGTTCCAAGTGATTATCGACGGATATCACCTTTTTGTTATGAATAAAGTTGATAGCAGTTGATACATTATAATTGACATTCTGTGACGAGCCAGAAAAATCTTTAATTTCTTCACTGGTTAATTTTTTCAGAGCTTCGACCTCACCTTCAGCAAACATGGAACGCAGCGTAGATTGTAGTTTATGAATGAGATTCCATTGCCAGTCAGCAAATCCTGGTAACGCATTAAGATGATTCATTGAGGTGCATCCTTCTAATGTAAAATATTTGAATAGTTAACCTTAAATTAATGATGTGATTGCATCCTCAAGGCATTTTTTGTATACATCAATTTGTTGTATATCAGTTGAGGTAAAGGGATAATGATCATTTGAATTGCGTAACTCAGTAAGAAGATCTCGTATTTCCTGTTTTTGGATCTCATCATGCTTCAAGCGCGAATAAGCGGCAAATGGCTTGTCGCTGTCCAGATCCTGTCCTCCCAGTCTGCGCTCGAAGTTGGGTACGCTGATACGATGACGCACCGTCATGCCTGATGTGCGGCACTTTTCAAGCTCATCATAAATTCTGAAGTTCATTGTCCATGCGCCATTTTTTACACCATTTTTATTCAATGGCGTATCGCAATCATGAAGTATACCAAAGTCTGCTTTGAAATTCCTTGAAATTTTAATTGATCTGTCTTCCATGTATACACTCTTAATGCAAGCAAATTAATATCGACTCGTATTATTCGTGCGTCTGGATTGCTTGTCAAGCAAATTATTCCATTATTTTTTTGACGGAATATATTAATAACCAAGCGAATTGTCTCATCGCTTCGGTACTATAAGATATTTTTTAATATATTAAGTTATTTATCATTGGCATTTTATGACACTCCACCATGGCCGCCGCGATTTCGGGAGAGGAAGGCCAATGGCCGCGCCGTTGGCCCGCATGTTCCACATAATCGGCCAGGTGATCCGGGTCCGGTTGTACCGGTACGCCACCTTGCAAAAACAGCAACCCCTCCTTGCCAGGAGGCATGGCGCGGACAAACACCTCGGCCTCGTCGAGCGCCTGACGCAGGGTTCGCGAGACAATGGCGGCATCGACAGGCTCGATCAACGCCAGATCGGCATAATCATCGGCCCGATAGTGCGCGTTGCGACGGATTTCCGTAATCAGACTTTCCGGGGAATAACCGGCATCCTTGGCAACCGCTGCCCAGATGACCGCGCCAAGGGGCAGATGGTGGGCGTGAATATAGAGGAGGTCAAGTACGTCGCGCGGTTCACGCCGGCCAGCGGCAGTCAGGGCCTTGTTGGTGGCAAGATCGATGATGTGCAGCCGGTAGCCGAACAGATCATCCATAACGGTCGGGAAAAAACGGAAATCGCTGTCTTGCAACCATTCCAGTTTGGTCTTTTCTCCACCCCGTTCCACCACGGCGGCATGCAACCCTGGATACCGCCGCAGCCACTGGAGCAAAAACCCGTTTTCCATCAAAACTCTGGAATCGGCCTCGCAGGCCAGGGCAACAGCCTCTTCGTGGTCGTGGAAAATGTCGATGTCACCTGAAAAACGCGGGCCGTGCTGGTTCAAGGCGCTCGCACCGGCAACATGGCTTTCCGGGTTCCTGTGCGAGGCAAGCAGGACGAGAATGTCACTTTGCAACTTGGAGAGCGGCACGGCAGGCCTCTTCCATCCGCGCGGCAAAGGCGCGGCTCACCAGGTTACCCTCGCGACGCAGGCAATCGGCAATGACCAGTGCCTGCGCAATGGTGGGTTGGCCGCTCGGTTGACGACTCCACAACGACTGGGCGCCAAATTGGAGAAACGCTTGCCGATAGAGGGAGATCACATCCTCCGGGGCCAAACGCCCGGCACCGAGTGCCTTCAACTGCTCAAGGGTGTTCATCGCAAACACAATCTGGATATGAAAAACCCATCCATCCCCTCCCAACCCGGCTCCGTGAAAAAATCCTTTTCAGCCGTGATGACACTGGCAGGCACCCCCTCCGCAACGGTGACCGGCTGCCGCCGCCAATCCGGGTGAGCGGCCAGAAACGCGGCGATCTGCTCCTCTCCCTCCTCCGGCTCCAGCGAACACACCGCATAAACCAGAACACCACCAGGACGCACCCGCCGGGCCGCCGCCTCCAGAATCCGACTCTGGGTCGCGGCCATGCGCGCGGGATCCTCGGCACAGCGCCGCCACTTGATGTCCGGATGACGCCGGATCACCCCGCTCCCGGTACAGGGCGCATCCACCAGCACCCGATCAAACGTCATGCCCGGCAAATAATCGTCCGCAACAGCGTCCCCGACCACCACCTCCACTCCGGGCACCCGCAATCGTTCCAGATTCTCCCGCAAACGCCGCAAACGCCACTCGCTCCGGTCCACGGCATAAATACGCGCCTGCCCCCCGGCAAGCGCCGCCAGGTGCGTTGTCTTGCCTCCCGGCGCGGCACACAAGTCCAGGATATCCTCGCCAGCAGTCGGCCCCAGCAATCGCCCGGCCCACTGCGCCGCCCCATCCTGCACGGCAAACCAACCCTCCCGATAACCGGCGATTTCATCAATCGGTCCAGGGCTGTCAACAACCACCCCGTCCCTCCCAAACGGATGGCCTTTGGTGAGATCAATGAAAACCTTCCGATCCGCAACCAGCGTGTTGACCCGCAACGTCAAATCCGCCTCACGATTGCCCGCCTCCATCCTGGCACGGGTCCGCGCCTCGCCAATCCGCGCCACCCAGCGCCTCGCCAACCATTCGGGATACGACAACTCCAAAGCCAGACGCGCCGCCGGATCTGCCAGGCCCGACCACAACCCGGTCGGGTCCACCAACACCGCCTGCCGCAACACGGCATTGACGAATCCCGCCTTGGGCCGATCCGGCGAGTTTTTCACCAGTTCGACCGCCTCATGCACGGCGGCATGTACGGGAATCCGCATCCAGCGCGCCTGATACAAGGCCGTGCACAACACCGCCCACAAAAAATGCCGCCCCCTGGCCAGGGGACGGGGCATGCACGCGCGCAAGACGCCATCAATGATGGCAAAATATCGCAACGTGCCCGCCGCGATCTCCATCGCCAGGGCACGATCCCGACCCGTCAATTGCGCAAAACGCCCGGCATCCGCCTCCAGGGCCAGACCGTCCCGCATCACCCGCATGACGGCTTCGATGGCGATGCGACGGGGATTATCCGGAGGCATTCGCCCGCAATTCCCGGATGATCGCTGCGTAATCGGGCTGCGAAAACACGGCGGAACCGGCCACGAATACATCGGCGCCCGCTTCTGCGGCCTGGCGGATGTTGTCCGGCTTGATCCCCCCGTCCACCTCCAACTCCACCTGCAACCCCCGCTCGTTGATCATCCGTCGGATGGTCTTGAGCTTGTGCAACGCATAGGGAATGAACGATTGACCGCCGAATCCCGGATTGACGCTCATCACCACCACCATGTCCACCAGATGCAACACCGACGACAGATTGCACACCGGTGTCGAGGGATTCAAGGCCACCCCCACCTTGCAACCGGAATCCCGAATCAGATTCAGGGTGCGGTCCAGGTGAATCGTCGCCTCGGCATGCACCGTGACAATGGCGGCGCCGGCCTTGACATAGGCGGGAACGAATTCGTCCACCGGTGAGATCATCAGATGCACGTCCAGCGGTTTGGACGCCACCCGGCCAATGGCCTGCACCACCAAAGGCCCGATGGTCAGATTGGGCACGAAGTGCCCATCCATGACATCGACATGGATGTAATCCGCCCCGGCGCTTTCGACGGCGCGGATCTCCTCTCCCAGTCGGGAAAAGTCGGCGGACAGAATGGAAGGGGCGATCTTGATCATCGATAGGCCAGCCGTTGCAAACGCGCGATGCGCTCCTCCATCGGAGGATGGGTGGAAAACAGCCCCGCCAACATGGAACCCGACAACGGCGAGACAATGAACATGTGGGCCGAGGCCGGATTCGCTTCCGCGCTTTGCAACGGAATCCGCCGGCTGCCCATCTCCAGTTTGCCCAAGGCCGAGGCCAGCCACAAGGGATTGCCGCACAATCGGGCGCCCCCTGCGTCGGCCTCGTACTCACGGGAACGGGAGACGGCCATCTGGATCAGTATCGCGGCCACAGGCGCCAGCACCAGCATCAGGAGTTGCCATACCCCCCCGCGTCCCTCCTCCTCATCGCTGGAACGTCCCGAAAACAGCTGAGAAAAATTGGCGATGGAGGTGATCGCCCCGGCCAGGGTCGCGGTGATCGTGGCAATCAAAATGTCCCGGTGGCTGACGTGCGCCAGCTCGTGGGCCATCACCCCGGCCAGCTCCTCGCGGTCGAGGATGCGCAAAATCCCGGTGGTCGCCGCCACCGCCGCGTGTTCCGGGTCCCGCCCGGTGGCGAAGGCGTTGGGGGAGTCGTCGTCGATCAGAAACACCCGCGGCATGGGCATCCCGCCACGGCGGGCCAGCTCCTGAACGATGCCATGCAGCTCCGGGGCCTGCTGCGGGCCGACCTCGAAGGCGTTGTGCATGGCAAGAACCGCCTCGTCGGAAAACCAGTAGGCCCAGAAATTCATCCCCGCCGCCAGCAGCAGGGCCATCAGCATGCCGTTCTGGCCCCCCAGCACATGGCCGATGGCCAGAAACAGGCCCGTCAAACCCGCCATCAGAAGATAGGTGCGCAAATCGGTCATGGTGGTCGCCCAGGATGGTTGAGGGTGGTTGGGATCGGTTTGTGTTCCGTAAGATAGGCAATGCCGAAAAAGATTCAACCGGATCCGACGGATTTTTTTGCGATTGCCAAAAAAAGGATGGCATGGAATAATCACGACAGCAACCGCTGGTTCCTGGCGGCTTTACTCTGATCGATCGAAGGATTCATGCGGGACATGTATTCCCTGCCGCAAAATCCGGTGTGGTTGGCTGCGCCATGCACTGGCTCAGCCTGAGCATGGCAGCCATGTTTGTCGGCGCTCTCATCTGTGGGGTGTTCGCAGGCATCATCGCCGGACTTTTCGGCGTGGGCGGGGGGATCATCATCGTCCCGGTCCTGCTGCTTTTGTTCCATCTGGACGGAATCAATCCGGTCATCGCCATGCAACTGGCCGTGGGCACCTCCCTGGCCACCATCGTCATCACCAATATCTCGGCCACCTGGAATCACCACTGCCGCGACGGCGTCCACTGGCAACTGACCCGTCAGTATCTGCCGGGGGTGCTGCTGGGGGCCTGGCTGGGTTCCCAATTGGCCGTGCTCATGCCGGGCACCCTCCTGATCAAGCTGTTCGGCCTGTTCGAAATCGGGGTGGGCGCCAAGATGATCCATGCCGCCAATGGCACAAATCCAGGACAAACATCACTTTCTGCCAACATCAATCCCCTGATCGGCCTGGGCGTGGGCAGCCTGAGCAGCATGTTCGGCATCGGCGGCGGCACCCTTTCGGTGCCGGCCCTCAACCTCATTTCCGGCCTGCCCATGCGTCAGGCGGTGGGAACCGCCTCCGCCATCGGTCTGGCCCTGGCCACAGCCGGCACATTGGGCTACATCCATGCAGGCTGGAACAACCTCGAACTCCCCACCGGCGCCGTGGGCTACGTGATGCCGGTGGCCTTTCTGGGGATCATCTGCGGCACCCTGCTCACCACCCCCATCGGGGTGCGCATGGCCCATGCCCTGGAACCGGTCCTGCTCAAGCGCGGGTTCGGTTTTTTCCTGCTCGCCGTGGGGATCCGCCTGCTCTGGAAGTGATCGTCACGTCAGGATCAGCCGCGCGCAACGCCGTTTCCCCACCTTCAGGATCGCCTCGCCCGGCACGAGCACCATGCGGGTATCTTCCACCTTGACCCCGTTCACCACCACACCGCCCTGACGAATCAACCGGATCCCCTCGGCGTTGGAAGCGGTCAAACCCGCTTGCCGCATCGCCTCCGCCAATCCCAGAACGCCCTCGCTGGTGACAAGCGTTTTTTCTTCCAGGTCGTCGGGCAGTTCCTTGTGGGCGAAGCGCGCCTCGAAGCCGTCACGCGCCCGCAGAGCGGCTTGCGCGTCATGGAAACGGGTCGTCAGTTCCCCGGCCAGACGCTTCTTGGCCTCCATGGGGTGAAAGCGTCCCGCCTCGGTCTCTGCCCTGAGTTGCCGGATCTCCTCCAGGGGCAGATCCGACAACAGCTCGTAATAGCGCCACATCAGCTCATCCGAAATCGACATGGTCTTGCCGAAGATCTCCTCCGGCGGGTCCTGGATCGCGATGTAGTTGTTGAGGGATTTCGACATCTTGCGCACCCCGTCCAGCCCTTCGAGGATCGGCAGGGTCACCACGCATTGCGGCTCCTGGCCGTACTCCTTCTGCAATTCGCGCCCCATCAGCAGATTGAAGGTCTGGTCCGTCCCCCCCAGCTCCACGTCCGCCCGCAGCACCACCGAGTCGTAACCCTGCACCAGAGGATAGAGAAATTCATGGATGGCAATCGGCGATCCCCCGTGATAACGTTTGGTGAAATCGTCCCGCTCCAGCATGCGCGCCACGGTCTGGCGGGCCGCGAGGCGGATCAGTTCGGCGGCGCTCATCGGCCCCATCCATTCGCTGTTGAACACCACCCTGGTCTTGTGCGGATCGAGGATGCGGAACACCTGCGCCCGATAGGTTTCGGCATTGGCGGCCAGGGCTTCCGGCGAGAGGGGCTTGCGGGTCTCGCTCTTGCCCGTGGGGTCGCCGATCAGGCCGGTGAAATCCCCGATCAGGAACAAAATCTCATGGCCCAGTTCCTGAAACTGTCGCATTTTCTGCAACAGCACCGTATGCCCCAGATGCAGATCCGGCGCCGTGGGATCGAATCCCGCCTTGATCCGCAAGGGAATTCCCGTTTGAATGGCGCGGGCGAGCTTGTCGCGCAGCGCCTCCTCCGACACGATGTGGGCCGCTCCCCGGCGGATGACAGCCATTTGTTCATTGACAGATATCATGTTTTTTTCCAGTCTGTGGGATCGGGTTGATGCACGCCACCAACTATAACAGATTTGCGCGGGAGATGGCACGATGGATGGACCTCGACTTGCGGTCGGTTTGATGTCCGGGACCTCCGCCGACGGTATCGACGCGGTGCTGGTCCGCACCGATGGCATTGGCGCGCCGCGTCTGCTGGCCTCGCTGGCGATCCCCTATCCCCTGGAGGTCCATCGGCGCATTCTGGAGCTTTATCAACCCGCGTCCGGCGAACTGGACCGCATGGGCGCCCTCCATCGGGAACTGGGCGGGCTGTTCGCCCAGGCCGCCCGGCAGGTCTGCCAGGAGGCGGGACTCCCCATGGAACAGGTCGCGGTGATCGGCAGCCATGGCCAGACCATCCGTCATCGTCCCCCGCTCTTCACATTGCAGATCGGCGACCCCTTCGAGATCGCCTGTCGCACCGGGGTCACCACGGTGGCCGATTTCCGGCCCGCCGACATGGTGCGTGGTGGCGAGGGGGCGCCCCTGGTCCCCTTGTTCCATCAGGTGCTCTTTTCCCGTTCCGGGCAGGGCGTGGCGGTGATGAATCTCGGCGGGGTGGCCAACATCACCGCGCTTTCCGGGGATCCGCGCACCCCGCTGATCGCCGGGGACGTGGGACCGGCCAACTCCCTGCTGGACCTGCTGGCTGCCAGGCTCAGCGAAGGTGCCATGCGTTCCGACATCGATGGACGCCTGGCCGCTGCCGGCAAGGTGGACCCCAAGGCCCTGGCCTGGCTCATGGCAGACCCCTATCTGGCGCGTCCCTTTCCCAAATCCACCGGACGCGAGGCGTTCGGGGTCGAATTGCTGGAGCGGTTTCTCGCCGTTTTTCCGCATCTGGCAAGCGAAGATGGCTTTGCCACCTTGACCCGTTTCACCGTGGAGACCATCGCCGATGCCGCCTGTCTGCTCCTGCCGCCGCGTCCGGAGCGGATGATCCTGTGCGGCGGCGGGGCGCGCAATCGTTTTCTGGTGCATGCCCTTGCCGGGCGTCTGCCCGGCGTGCGCATCCAGGATGCCACCGATCTGGGGGTGGATGCCGATTCTTTGGAGGCCCAGGCCTTTGCCTGGTTCGCGGTGCGCACCCTCGACGGGTTGCCTTCTTCCCTGCCGGCAGCCACCGGGGCCAGCGAGGCGGCGATTCTGGGGGCGATTTATCCCGCGCCCGCCTTTTACCAGCCGGGGAGTGGCGGGGCTTGAAAAGGATTCTGGCCATCCTGGCGTTGCTGACGGTGTCGTTCTTGTGGCTGCGTCACCTGGACGAATCCAGGGATCTCCAGGTGACACGGCATACCGTTGGTCAGAAGAGACCGGGGGGGGTCGGATTGCGCATCGCGCAGATTTCGGATCTCCACATGGTGGGAGGGGATCCGGTGGAAGAGGAGACCCTGCGGGTGGTGCGCGCGGAGGATCCGGATCTGGTGGTGTTGACGGGCGACATTCTCACCCACAAGGACCGGGAGGTGGTGATGGAGGATTTCTTGCAGCGGCTGCCGGCACGCGCGCAGAAACTGGCCATCCCGGGCAACTGGGAGTACTGGGCCGGTTTGGACATGCGCAAGTTGCGTCGTTTCTACGCCCGGCACGGGGTGACCCTGCTGGTCAACGATGCCGTTTTGGCGGCGGGCGGGCGGCTGGTGGTGGTGGGGGTGGATGATTTCATTCGCGGTGAACCGGACTGGGAGCGTGCCATGGCCTGGTTTCCGGATTGGAGTGGACCGGTTTTGACGCTGTTGCACAATCCGGTTGGCGTTGACCAGCTGCCTGTCCTGGAACCGGGCATGCCCGACCGTCTGGCTTTGGCCGGCCATACCCATGGCGGGCAGATCGTTTTGTTCGGGCACATGCCCAAGCCCACCGGCCCGGTTGATGTCACCTGTCGGTTCGGCTGGTGTCAGAACAAGCATGTGCCGATGTATGTGTCCCGCGGGATCGGCACCTCCGTGCTGCCCCTCAGGATTGGCGCCAGACCGGAACTGCCGATTTTCGAATGGTTTTTTTGATGCGCAAACGCGCCATGATCCTGCCGACACCGACCGCCATGGGGATCGCCCTGCTGGTCTGCTGCCTTGCCGCCTCGTCCCTGTCGGCGGCTGGCCAGGAAGCAGAACTGCTCCGCCGCGCGCAGGCAGGGGAGGTCAAGGCCCAAACCAGACTCGGCCAGCTCGGTTTCGACAGGGGCGATTATCAGGCGGCCATGTTTTGGTTTCGCCAGGCAGCCGCGCAAGGCGACCCGACGGCCCAGAACGGCGTGGGCACCCTCTACGACAACGGCAAGGGTGTTGGCAGGGATTACCGGGAAGCGGCGCAATGGTTTCTTCTGGCGGCCAACCAGGGACACGTCATGGCACGCCGCAATCTGGGCTGGATGCACGAAAAGGGACAAGGCTTCCGGAAGGATCCGGTCCTGGCCTATCAGTGGTTCCTGCTGGCCGAAATGTCCAGGACCCGTTCCCCGGACCCGCCCTGTCGCCTGTGCGACGGGGTGGCCCGCCATATGACCCGGGAAGAGATCGGCAAGGCAAGGGAACTGGCCAGAAACTGGCAACCGACGCCACGGTGAAGGATCAGGCCGAAAGCCGCACCGGCTCCCGACGCGCGATCTTGCGCACGGAAGAGGACAAACGACCTCCCAGGGGCGCCACCAGCGCATGGGTGCGATAGGCGCTGCCACCCATCTCGTATTCGTCCACCCCGGCATGGGCCAGATTGCGTATCGCAACGGCCAGTTCCTCGCGGGTGGCGCAAAATCCCAGCTCCAGATCCGCCAGGCGCACATCCGAAGTCCAGAAATAATTGCCGGGACCACAAAACCAACTGTCAGATGGATAAGACATCGGGACGCTCCTCGCAATCATGGGGGACGGATCGGGAGCGGCTCCGCCGGGTCACCCCGGCGGGCCGCGCCACACTGGACCAGAGGTCCAATCGTCACATCGAGGAACCGGTCGACCGGACTGATGCGGCAGGCAAGGGCAAAGCCGTTTTCCGCCACACGCCTCGTGCTTGAGGGATTTCTTGCAAGAAACATGCGCAAGATCACGCGGCAGGAAATGCCCACGGCGGCTTTCAGGCACGACGCTCCCGCTCATCCTCCTGCCCGGCATGCATCCGGCCCAGCGCCACCGCCCCGGCACGCCCTTCCAGACGGCTTTGCAGCCACGCGACATACTGCCTGCCCAACATCGGCCTTTCTCGCAACTGCCGCGCCAACGGACACCGCTCGCCAGGACGCGCCTCCATCGCCTCCAGATGCCACTCCCGCCCGCCATCCCCCATGGGCCGCAAGGGATAGGCCAGACATTCCGCAGGTTTCACTTCATGAATGCCGCATCCGAACCCCTCCGGGGTCAGCGCCAGATGGATACAGGCATGCCGCACCAGTCCGTGTTCGCCAGCCGCTGCCTGTGCCGCTGCGTGCGTTTCATGCAGGGTCGATGCCCCCTCGAAGGGTCTGGCCAGATAACGGGTGCCCTCCTCCAGCACCAACCCACGCCAGGCCGTGGGGGTGGTGCCGGGCACTCGCTGCCGGTGCTGCTCCAGAAAGCGGGCAATCTGCGCCCACTCCTCCTGGCCGCACATCACCCCATCCTCGTCCAGACAGCACTCTCCGCACGGCGCGCAAATCTCACGCACATGCGCCTCCAGCCCGGCATGATCCAGCTGCGGCACCAGGTCCACCATCCCCGCGTCATCCCGGCACACCAGGAACCCCGCCAAATCGGCAAAATCCTCCCGGGTCAGTGCCGGCAACAAACGACCCGGATTGCGCCCGGTCAACCCACGGGGCAGTTCCACCGCAACGGGAGGCTCTTCCGGGAGATGACTCACCCGGCTGTAGGCCCGGTCGTATGCCAACGCCGCGCGCAAGCCAGGCTCTGCCGCCTCCTTGGCGAAACCGAGACAAACGGCATGCACCCGTTCGCTCCACAAGGCCATAGGCTCCGGAAAGGAGGCATCGCCAACCATCTCTTCCGGGACCGGAACGGTCAACAGATAATCGAGCCACGCCTCCGGGCACCAGCGACACGCCAGGTGCAGAAAATTGCAAAAATACCAGCCGCACAACCGGGTCACATAGGCCAGGAACAGATAGCGGGCACGGGGCAGTTGCGTATCCGCGAAATAGTGCATATGCGGGAAGAGATCGCTTTCCAGCCGATACTGTTCCCGCTCATCGTCTGCGACGGGATCCATAAGCTCGTTGAAATCGGTGGGCATGCCGTCGTAGGCCAGTCTGGCCCCGGCAGCGATCAGTTCCGATCCGGCCAGGGGGGAGAGCAGGTGGAGTTGCAACACCATTTCGCGCATGGTGGCCAGACGGCAAAACAGACGCAAGGTGGCAAGCAGGTCTTCCTGGGTCTCGCCGGGAAAGCCGATGATGAACGATACCGTGGTGGCAAGCCATGCCTGTCTGACGGCAGTGATGTTGCGCACGGCCCGCTCGAGACGCAAATGCTTGCGCACCACCTTCTGCATGCGCTCGGAACCGGTTTCGATGCCGAGGAAGATGCCCCGACAACCGGCGCTGCGCAGGGACTGCGCCAGATTGGCATCCACCTGATCAGGACGGGCGCTGATGTTCCAGAAATAGGTGCGATGATGGCCGGCCATGGCATCCCGAAACGCCCCGATCCCGCGCCGGTTGGCGGTGAAGGAGTCATCGATGAGATCGAAGGCGCGCACGCCGTGGAGGTCATGCAAAAGATCCATCTCCGCGAGGATCCGTTGCGGACTCTTGACCCGGTAGCGGCGGGAGAAGTGATGATTGGTGGAGCAGTAGGCGCATGCGAACGGACAGCCCCGACCGGTCTCCAGGGGAACGGTCATGCCGGAAGGGGGATAGAGGTCGAAGGCGGGCAGGGGCAAACGGTCCAGATCCATGAGCAAAGGCGCCGGGAGGGTCTCCACGATGCCGCCGTCACGGCGACAGGTCACCCCCGGAATCTCCCACCAGGGCAGACCGTCCAGAAAGTCGGCCCAGCCGGCTTCCGCCTCGCCGCGAAACACCAGATCGACGCATGGGCGTCGCTGCATGAGAAGCGAAGCCACCGCCGAGGCCTGTGGCCCCCCCATGGCCACGATCACCCCCGGATTGAGCGTCTTGACCCTGGCCGCCAGCCGCAGGGAACGGTGAAAGGTGGAACACAGGGTGCTGAATCCCACCACGTCCTGCTCGGCCAGCCGGTGGGCCAGGCTCTCCTCCTCGGCGAAAGCGGGCAGATCCGTGACGGCCACCTCCCACCCCCGTTCTCGCGCCAGGGTCGCCAGGGTCAGGGGACCGACTGGCATCATTTCCATGTCGCGGGTCAGATAGGTCACGAAGGTCAAAGTGGCCATGGGGCAACAAACAGGAGGCTATCTGCCGTTGAGCAGGTTGGCAGGGGAGTACTGATCGGTCAACAGGCGGGTGCCGGCTGGCCAGGGCTCTTTGGTGGCAAACAGCGGCAACAGCCACTCCTTGCCGGTGTCGAAGCGCCGAAAAGCGGGTTCCAGGTGCTCGGCGTTGCGCTGAATGGTTTTCCGGTCGGGAATGCCGTCCTTTTTGACGAGGATCACCCGATTGTGGATCTTCAGGTTGTAATAGGCGCCAAAGACGGCAAAATAGGTCGCGGATTCGGCGTCGTGCAACATGCCGGAGGAAAAGGTGTTGGCGGCCAGCACCCCGTCGGGTTCCAGGAGGTTGGCCAGTTCCAGGAGAAACTCCCGGGTGGTCATGTGTTCTGGCACGGAGATGTGATCGAAGGCGTCCAGCATG
Source organism: Magnetococcales bacterium (assembly GCA_015231915.1). Taxonomy (GTDB): domain Bacteria; phylum Pseudomonadota; class Magnetococcia; order Magnetococcales; family Magnetaquicoccaceae; genus Magnetaquiglobus. The sequence continues at coordinate 69,429 of JADGAR010000008.1, read as the reverse complement.
ATCATATCATATTTTTGTTGTTTTTTCAGCAGATGCTTGACAAAAACCCGGCCATCTTCCGCATACAGGTTGGTGCCGGGGGCTGGCTCAAAGGAGAAGTATTTTTTGGCGACCCGGATGACCGCCGGATCCAGTTCGACCGCGTCGATCCGGATGCCGGGCAGGAGTTTTTGCAAGACATCGACGACCGTGCCGCCCCCCAGGCCGATCACGAGGATCCTGGCGGGGTTGGGTTTCAGATAGAGTGCGGCCAGCAGCATTTTGGGCAGATTGAAGACCAGTTGATCGGGATTGGCGATGGTCATGCAACTTTGCCGACCGTTGTCATGGGTGCCGAATTTCATGCAGCGCAGGCCGTTTTCCTCGTAGATCAGGATGTTGCGATAGAGGGATTTCTCCTGGGAGATGACCGTGGAGGTGGCATGGGCGGTGGTGGCGGTCAGCCAGGTCGCGAGGACCGCCAGGGCGACAAGGTCAAGCCGCATGGGGGGCCGCTGCACGTGATACGGACCCGATCAGCAGGGCCGTGAGGGTGACCAGGATGGAGATGACCATCATGCCGTAGAAGAGCTGGTCCAGTTCGAAGATCAGCACCAGATAGAACGAGGTGAGCAGGGTGCCGGCGGTGCTGCCGAAGGTGGAGATGAAAAAGACCATGCCTGCCACCTGGCCGGAGGTGCCTTGACCGTCCACCAGCAGCCGGATGGCATAGGGGGAGATGGCCCCGGAAATGGTGATGGGCAGAAAGAAGAGGACCAGGGAGGAGGCCAGGGCGCCGTAGCGGGGATCGGGCAGGGTATCGAAGACCCGTTCCAGGATCGGGGTGGCCCAGGAGGCGCAAGGGGTGGCGGCCAAAGTCGCTGCCAGGAGGAGGATGCTCAGTTTGCGCAGGGTGGGTTGTCGGGCGGAGAAGTGTCCTCCCAGCAGGTAGCCCAGGGAGAGGGAGAGCATGAAGAGGGTGATGATGGCCCCCCAGACGTAGATGCCGGTGCCGAAGAAGGGGGCCAAGGTGCGGCCTCCCAGCAGTTCCAGGGCCATGACGAAATAGCCCGACCACCAGGTGATGAGATAGATGACCCACTTTTGCTTGGCCATGCGTTCGACCTCGCGCGACGATTGATGAGAAATGCGGTTTGACCGCACATCATGCCTGCTTGCGGGGAAAAGTCAACGGCAAATGCACGGATCATTTGAGGAGCTGCAGGATCAATTGCGGCTGTTGATTGGCCTGGGCGAGGATGGCGACGCCGGCCTGCTGGATGATGGAGAGTCTGGCCTGGTTGGCGGATTCGGCGGCGATGTCGGTATCCTGGATGCGGGAACGGGCGGCGGAGACGTTTTCCACCACGTTGGAGAGGTTTTCGATACTGACGTTGAAGCGGTTTTCGACGGCGCCGAGTTCGGAGCGGATGGCGGAGACGCGGTCGATGGCCTTGGCGATGACGGCCAGCATGCGGGAGGCGGCGTTGGGGCCTGACAATTTGGGGTTGGAAGTGTCGGTGGCCGGTGGGTTGAAGGGGATGGTGGGGTCGGTGGCGATGGTGGTGCCGGTGATGTCCACGAGTGGCGAGGGCGGAAAGCGGTTGTAAGTGGTGGTGGGATCGATGAGCCACTCCGGGACCATGAGGTTCTCTCCGGCGGTGGGTTGGACGTTTTGTGCGGCGTAGGTGACGGCGGCGTCGCGGGCATTGAGGACGCGGGCCATGTTGTCGGCGCTCGTGGCGGCGTAGGCGACGTTGACGCCGAAGACGGTGGCGGCCTTGGCCCCGGCGGCGATCACCTTGGCGATGTCGATGGAGAGGGTCTTGCCGGCATCTGCGGTGCGGGCGGCCTGGGCGATGGCCTCGATGTCCTTGCCCTGGACGATGGCGGACTGGATGGCATTGACGACCTGGTTGATGTTGCCGGTCGGGGTGTCGCGCACGCCGTAGGTGAGGGCGGAGCTGGCGGTGACGGCGTCGAAGAGGACGCGGGCGGTTTCGGAGCTTGCGCCGATGGCGGTGACGATGGCGGCGGTGCTGGTGGTGGCGTTGGCCTGGTTGGCCTGGTAGACGGCGGCGGCGATCACGGCGGCCTTGTTGGCATTGATGTTGGCATCGGCGGCGGTGATGAAGGCGGCGGCGGTCTGGATATCCGCAGCGGCGGAAGATGCGGCAAGGTTTGCCGTGGCGGCGGTAATTGCCGCGCCATTGCCGCCGAATGCGGTGATCATGCTTTCGGCGACATTGGCCGGATTGGTGGTCCAGGGCGAGGTACCGGTGCTGGCGGCGTTGGCGACGGCGTTGATGCCGACCGCCACGGTGGAGCTGAAGAGTTTGGAGTTGGTGAGTGGCGTGGCGGGGGCCGGGACGAGGAGGCCCTTGATTTTGGGGTTGTTGAGGCTTTCCTTGGCGTTGGGGTCGGCGAGGGCCGGCTGGGCCAGCAGGGTGGCGGCGCGGGCGTCGGCGAGTTGGACGGTGACGGTTTGATCCACCTTGGCGCCCACCTGGAAGACCAGGGGCAGGGTGGCGCCGTTGAGCATGTGCCAGCCGTTGAATTCGGTATCGTTGGCGATGCGGTCGAGTTCGTCGAGCATTTGGGCGATTTCGGCCTGGATATCCTGGCGATCGCCGGTGGAATAGGTTTCGTTGGCGGCCTGGACCGTGAGTTCGTGCATGCGTTGCAGGATGTTTTCCTGTTCGGCGAGTGCCCCTTCGGCGACCTGTGCCACGGAGATGCCGTCGTTGGCGTTGTGGACGGCGCGTCCGAGGCCCCGCACCTGGGAGGTCATGCGTTCGGAGATGGAGAGGCCGGCGGGGTCGTCGCTGGCGGTATTGATGCGGGACCCGGTGGAGAGTTTCGCGAAGACCTTGTTCAGGTTGCTGGTGGAGTCCAGCAGATTGCGCTGCACGGTCAGGGAAGCGATATTGGAGTTCATGGAGAGGGGCATGCCGGGTTCCTCGTGGTTCTGGTCGTGGTGACTGGGGCCGATGTCCAGTAGTTTGCAATTTTCGAGCCAATATATTCATGATCGCTGCGCGCAGGTCCACGACACCTTGTGCCATGATCGGTCTGTTAACTTTATATCATTAATGCGCAAGCCTGTCGGATGGGTGGGAGCGCTGGCGGCGGTTGTGGGGATTTTGTTTCGTTTCATCCAGCTTTTCCGCAGATTGCCCCCGGATTCTCATCATGATGAGTCAGTCATATTGATTTATTATTGGGATACGTTATTCATAATGTGAAAAAAAAAATGCCTCAAGCGATATCTTTTTTCTTGACTTTGCAATCACAAAAACCGAAACTTTCAAGCAAGCAAGATCGCTTTTCGCACCATCCATCCCCTGGAGGAAACGATGTCTGTCAGGAAACGTCTCAAACCCGAAAACATCATCCATGTGCGGGATTTGCAACAGGCCAATGCCGCACTGGGAGAAATCGCGCAACTGGCGCGCAATCTGGAAATCATCGCCGCAGACATGAACGAGAGTATCGACCGGATCAAACGGGCCTCCGAGGCCTTCGCCGCACCGCGCCGGGCACGCCTGGAGGCCCTGGCGAACGGCCTGTCGGCCTTCGCGGAATTCAACAAGCAAACCCTGTTCGAAAAACGGCGCGGAGTCGAATTGACGTTCGGGGCATTCGGTTTCCGCCGCTCCAGCGAAGTCAGGCCCGCAGGGCGGGGCACCTGGGCGCAGGTGCTCGAGCGGATCAAGGAACTGGGCGAGGGAGGGGCGATCCGTGTCCGGGAGGATGTCAACCGCGACGCCTTGCGCACCTGGAGCGAAGAGAGGCTGGCCCTGCTGGGTGTCGATCGCATCGACAAGGATGTGTTCTGGTATGAACCGAAAACCGCTGCCCTGAGTCAGGCAGCCGCGCGCGGCTTGCCCATGGATGCGGTCGCAAACCGCGAGGAGGTGTTGTGATGAACGGACTGGATTTGATTTTGCAGGAAGATTTGCCCGGATCCCTGGAAGAGATCGCCGAAGTGATCGGTCGGGAAGGGGCACTCAAACTGGTACACGAGTGCGGCGGCACCCGGATTTTCATCCCGCGCAAATTGCGGGTGCAGCACAAACTGGTCACCCTGCTGGGCCATGAGCAGGCCAAGCGGCTCTCGTTGCACTTCGGCGGGGAGACCCTGACCGTGGTGCGCGCCGCCCAACTGTTGCGGCGCACCCGCAACCGCGAGATCGTCCGCCGTTACGACGCGGGCGAGGGAGTACGTCAATTGGCGCGGGATCATGCCCTCACGGAGCGGCAGATTTATGCGATTCTTTCCAGTGTCTCATAGCACCTTTTTCAGGGATTGATCGATCTTTTTGGACATGGAGGAGATTTCGCTGATCACCCGGTCGATGTCGCCGGCCAGGTCGCGGGCCACCCGCGCCGTGCTTTTGACCTCGCCGGCCACCACGGCGAACCCCTTGCCGAACTCGCCGGCGCGGGAGGCCTGAATGCCGGCGTTGATGGCCAGCACCTCCAGTTCGTTGGAGATCTTTTCGATGCCATGCAGGGTCTTGGAGACATCACGGGTGTTGCGGTCGATCTCCTGGCGGACGCCGGCGAGATCGGCGAACACCTGGTGATTGGCCGATTCCCGATGCTCGCTGAAGAGTTTGTTCATCAACAGGACCGCCTCGACACCGACGACACTGGCGAACCCGATCGACTCGGTGATCATCGCGAGGCTCTCCGCTGTGCCGGTGCATTCGATGATCAGGTCGGGCTTGAAATTCTTCAGGGCAACTTCGGGCTTGGTCAGGGTTTTGATATTGAGTTTTTTGGCCAGCACCATGCCAGGAGCCGAGGAGTCCGGATCCGCGACGTAGAGGATTTCCACGCCTTTATTGTGGGAAAAAAGTTCGATGATTTCCGCAGAGTTCTTGTCGGCGCCGATAATGCCGAGTTTTTTGCCTGCTTCGCTGGTTGCCATGGTCATTCCACCTCTTGGGCGTTTCTTGTAGAATTCGGGTCGGTCGACGTCGAGGGTGTCGCACGTCCGCGAGCATAGCACAGGCCTGTTGCAAAAAACAGGCACTTTGCGCGTGTGGCGGAATTCCTTCATCTTTACATTAATGCAATTTCTTCGCCATGATTACCAAAGATTGCGATGGTTCCTTTATGAATGCAAGCAATAATTGGATCGACCGGGATGAATGATGATTGCAAATCAATTGTAACCCCTCAACCCGCACCTAAAAATCGTATTTTTGCGGAAAAGGTACAACAAGCCGTCAAGAACGCTTATCGGGAAAACGGGGGCAACCTGACCCAGGCGGCCCGGGCGCACGGGGTCTCTGTCTCCGCAGCGCGGCGCTGGCGGGACAAGGATCGCGCGGCGAATCGCGACTGGGATCATGGGCAGGCGGCGTCGGTCAACTGGCTGGCCGAATGCAACCGGGAGAGCCTGGTGGGGGATCTGTTGGTGGAGTACCTGGAAATGCACATGGAGGCCATCGAGTCGGTGAAGTGTCAGGTGGCGGATCCGCTGCACCGGGTGAATGCCCTGTCCCGGCTTTCCCAGGCCTTGGACCGCACGATGCGCTCGCTGGGCAAAGCGAGTCCGGAACTCTCCCGTCTGGCAGTGGCCCAGTGGGTGTTGACCCGCCAGGCGGAGTTCGTCCGGAACCACTGTCCCGATCATTTGCCGGTGTTGCTGGAGATTCTCGAGCCTTTCGGCGAGGCGCTGCTGCGGGAGGTCGGCAGGTGAGCGGGTCAGGCCTTGGCCACGGCCTTGGCGATCCGTTTGGCGTGATAGTAGATGCGCTTGAAGTTCTCGCACAGGTCGATGCGGAAGGCATAGGCGGCCAGGGATTCGTCCTCGGCGCGCAGGGCTTGCATTTCGCGCATGCGGCAGCGTGAGTCCAGGGCGACGATGTCGTTTTTCATGGCCATCACCTCGAGGGCCAAAGGGGGATTGTTGGCCTGATAGGCGTTGGCTGCCCGATCGAGGGCGCTGCGCACGGCATGCAGGTACTCCCCGAGCGCGACGCGGATCTCCGGTGGCAGTTGCGTCCGCTGTCTGCCCTGGGTTTCGGCCAGGTGCAGGAGATTGTTTTCGATGATGTCGCCGATGGCCTCCAGCTCGTTGATCACGGTCATGGTGGTCAGCCACTCGTCGAGTTGGGCGGGATTGCTGGTCACGATCCTGGCCAGATAGCGGCTGATGGCCAGATGGATTTCGTCCACCCGGTCATCCATTTTCAGCAGTTGAATGCTGGTGTGGTCCTCTTCTGCAAAGAGGGCGTCCGGAATCAGACGCACCATTTCCGCCAGGAGCGCGGCGAGGATCTTCACCTCGCGGCGCGCCATGGCCAGGGCCAGGGGCGGGGTGGCGAGCAGGTCGTCGTCCAGGTACTGGGGCCAGTAGCGGTTGTTGACATCGGTGTCCGCATGCTCCGCGCTGAACTCCTCGGGCGCCAGACGGGTGGCGAGGCGCGTGACGGGCGCGATGCCGGGAATGCATGTCAGCGCGGCAATGACATTGATCAGCAAATGGCCGGTCACCAAAAGGAGCGGATGGGCCGGGGCGGAGGGGTCCGGCAGGGGGATCCACCAGCAGATCGCCACCCCGAGGAGTTTTGCCACGGTCGCGGCGATTGCCAGGCGCAACGTCGCGCCCGGCTCTTTGCGGGCCGCCAAAAGCAAAGAAAGCGCTGCCCCCAGGTTGATGCCGAACAGCAGCGCCAGACCCGTGGCCTGGGAAACGCCGCCCTGGGCCGCCAGCAGGCACAGCACCCCCAGGGCCGCGATGGGGGATCCGGTCACAAGGCTCGCCAGCGCCCCCACCGGCAGGGCGAGCCACACCGGGGGGGTCACGGGCTGGATCGGGAAGCTTTGCAGAAGGGTGCCCAGCATCTCCTGGCCCGCAACCAGCAGACCCAGGCCGATCAGCGCATGGCCGAGGGTTTTGCGCGCACCGTGCATCAGCGCCAGACCGGGTACGAGCAGCAGGCCCGCGTGGGGCGGGATGGGCAGCGCCAAAAGCAACGCCGGCAGGCAGGCGCCGATTTCACTGCCCAGCAGGGAGAGAAACCCTTGCCGCCATGCCAGGAGGCGACCGGCGGTCAGACCGGCGGTGATGTCGAAAGTGGCGCGGGGGGACCACAGCAAGGCCGTGGCGGCCATCCCGGCGGCAACGCCCTGCCGGGCATTGTCCGTGAGACGGGAGATGCGCTCCCGTATCCGTTCCCCGTACCGATCCCGCAGGGCTTCGGTGGTCTTCTCCCAACCGTACAGGAAGAGCGCCAGGGCGAGCAGAAACCGCCATGCCTCCAAAAGACCGTTTTCACCCATGCTCATGCTTTCGCATCGTCACGCCGGCTGACCGCAAACGGCGCTCACTTGCACTTGTTGAAGTCCGCCCGGTTGGCGGCGCAGAAATTGATCCCCTTCGGGTCTGCGGCGCCCGCGTCGTTGAATCCGCCCGTCAGGGGCGCGCCCTTGAATTTGGCCATAATGACCTTTGATTTGGTAATGTCGGTCCTGTCATTGTCGCATGCCTTGGCGGCCTCGGCGGCGCAGGCCTCCTGGGTGGCGGCGGCCTTCTCCTTGTCGCACATCTGCTTGCCATCGCACTTGGCATAGGATGTCGCTTCCTGACCGGCACAGGCCACCCGGTGATAGGTGATCATGCAATCGCCGGCCATGGCGGCGCTGCTCAGGGCAAAAAAACTCATGGACGCGAGAGTGGCGAAAAGAATTTTTTTCATGTGCTTTGGCTCCTGATATGTGGGTAGGTGAGTTTTGGACCGATGCCAGCTTACCGGTTGGCGGAGGGGTTTGTCCAGCAGGGATAAAATTTTTTGTGTCCGATTAAAGTATAATATTGAGGCATATTTTTTGCATAAAATCGGATGCCTTCTTCATCGACCCCAATCCTGCGGACAAATTGACCCGATGGACAAAGAGCTGATCTGCACGCAATGCGGCAGCACCATTGACCTGGATGAGTCCCATCAGGTCGATGCCGGCGGCACGCTCCTTTGTCAACAATGTGGCGCACAAGTGGCGCGGCTGCCCGAATGGCAGCCGGTCGGGTCCAAACCGGTCTCCAGGGGGCTGCGCGCCTATCTCGCCTTCTGCCGGGATACCGGACGGGATGCCGCTTTCGATGCCGCGCGCATCCGCCGCTTCGAGATCTATCTGACCGAACAGGGCATCGCCCTGGAAGAGGTCCAGATGGGCCACATCAAAAATTTCCTGGAGTGGATCGTCGCTACCGACGGCGCGGAATTTCGCGATGGATTCGCCTCCACCCTGACGGAATACCTCACGATTCTGCATCAGTCCGGCTTCCTGCCCGCCAACCCCATGGCAGGCCGGCGTCCCAAACGCAAGCCCGCTGACCCCGTCTCCCGCGAGGGTCTCTCCGAGGCCCTGCTGGCCTTCGTCAATCATCAGGAGGGCATCGGCGTCACCGACAATCTGACCTTCGATTTGCGGCGGCTGCGGGTTTGGGAGGCGTTCCTGGGCGAACGGGGCAAATCCATTCCCATGGCCGCCAGCCAGGATCTCCTCGATTTCATGGAGCGGATCGACGGGGAATGCACCCCGAAGCAGGCTTGCGGATTCGCCGTTTCCGTGCAGGATCTCTATGCGGTGCTGGTCAAGACCGGCATGGTGGAAAAGAGTCCGGAACCGCCCGGCTTCGAGGAGCGCCGTGCCATGATGGACCTCATTCTCCATTCCCAGGAGGCCGATCAGCTCTCCGGAACGCGGTTGTTGCGGCGGCACATCCAAAAACTGCGCGACGGGCGCGTGATCTTTTTCGTGACCGCTGCCCTGATGCTCGGCTTCGGGGTGTTTCTCGGTCTGAATCTCTTTTCCCACAAGCTCCGTCAGTATGGCAAGCCGGAAGCGTTGCCTGCCATGACGGTCAAAACCGAAACCGTGGCCCCGCGCCTTCAGGAGCAGGAGGAGAAGAGCAGGCTGGAAAAAGAACGCCTGGAAAAAGAACGCCTGGAAAAAGAACGCCTGGAAAAAGAACGCCTGGAA
>JADGAR010000008.1:0-60350 GCA_015231915.1 Magnetococcales bacterium | reverse complement strand
GCCTGGAAAAAGAACGCCTGGAACAGGAACGCCTGGAAAAAGAACGCCTGGAAAAAGAACGCCTGGAACAGGAACGCCTGGAAAAAGAACGCCTGGAAAAGGAAATGGCCGAAAAGAAAAAACCGGTCAAACTGGAGCAAGGCTGTATCGAGGGGGATTGCAAAAATGGTCTGGGGACCTACCTGTATTCCGATGGCGCCAAATACATGGGTCACTGGAAAAACGGCAGGATGCATGGCGAAGGAGAGTTCGTGTTTTCGTCAGGACGTGGCTATAAGGGGAAGTGGCATGATGGCAAATTATCGACGATTTTTTATCGTTCATCCGAATGAGGGTAGCCGAATGAATATCAACATCCTTGCTGGTTGCCGCCGCCGGATCGTGGTCGGGGCGCTGGTCATCGGCGTCGCCGCGTTCACTCAGGGATGCGTGGTGACCAACGCCAGGTTGGAAAATCCCCGCTATGGCCGCAATCTCGCCATCGCCGAAACCTTGCGCGAGCCGCAGGAATTGACCGAGCGGCAGGTGGAACTGGAGCGCAAATACCCCGAACGGATCGCCCTGCCGCGTCTCGAACGGCTCGGCATCGACAAGACCGAAATCTGGTACCGCAAGCCGGAGTGGTATCGCAACGCCTCCAGGAAGGGGGACGTGGAGTCGAAGTTCTATCTTGGGGAGATGTATCTCAAGGGCAGGGGCGTGCCGCATGACGACAAGGTCGCCGCCATGTGGTTCCGTCTGGCTGCGGAGAAGCATTTCACCGCCGCCCAGTACAATCTGGGCGTGATGCTCGATCGCGGCCAGGGGGTCGCACGGGATGTGGCCGAGGCGGCTCAATGGTTTCGCAAGGCGGCGGAGCGCGGACATGTCGCGGCCCGCTACAACCTGGGGGTGATGCTGGCCAAGGGCGACGGGGTGGCTCGCGATCCCAAAGAGGCGGCCAAATGGATCCGCAAGGCCGCCGAGGGAAACAACGTCGAGGCGATGCACCATCTGGGTCTGCTGCTGGCCACAGGCGAGGGGGTGGCCCAGGATTACCAGGAGGCGGCCCGCTGGTATCTCAAGGCCGCCGAAGAGGGGAACGCGGCGGCGCAGAACAACCTTGGGTTGCTGTACGCCAATGGCCAGGGGGTGCCGAAGGAGGAGCGGGAGGCGGCCAAATGGTTGCAGGCGGCCATACGGCAGCAACATCCCATGGCCTGGCACAATCTCGGGATGTTGCAGGCCCGAGGCATGGCGCGGGATGACCTGGAATTGGTGAAACGCTATCTCAAGATGGCCGGGGAGGGGGATGTCAACGCCTGGTTCGTCCTGGGCGGGATCCATGCCCAGGGCCGGGGCGTGGCGCGCAACGATCAGGAGGCGGCCAACTGGTATCGCCGGGCCGCCGATGCCGGGGATGTCACGGCCCAGTATGTGCTGGGCATGATGAACTTCCAGGGGCGCGGGGTGCCCAAGGATGCGGCGGAAGGTGCCCGCTGGCTGCTGAAGGTGGCCGAAAGAGGGGATGCCCTGGCGCAGTACGACGTGGGTGCGCTCTATTTGCACGGCCTGGGGGTGGCCAAGGATCACCGCCTTGCGAAGCAATGGTTCGCCAAATCCGCAGATCAGGGCGCGGTCGAAGCCATGTACGCCCTGGGGGTGATCGCCGCCAATGGGACGGATGGGGAGACGCAGGATGATCGGGAAGCGGTAAAATGGTTCCAGGCAGCCGCCGCCAAGGGGCATGCCCTGGCGCAAAACGAGTTGGGGGTCTTTTCCCACGAGGGGAGGGGAGTCGAGCAGGACAACGACGAGGCGGTGAAATGGTTCCGGCTTGCCGCCGGCTCGGGGGAACCGGCTGGCATGTACAATCTCGGTCTGCTGTACGCAAAAGGGGTGGGGGTGACCAGGGATGCCGGCCAGGCCTACCGTTGGCTGCATCAGGCGGTCTTGCTGGGCTTCAAGGAGGCGGAGGCGTACCGTGACGAGGTGGCCGGTCGGCTCTCCGCCACCGAGACCGCCCGGATCCGGGCAGAGATGCCGGATGCCGCGGCGCGCAAACCGTGACGCGCCTGCACCACGACGGTCACGCCACCAGATCCCAATAGGGTCGTGGACCGAACCGTCGGTGCAGAAAATCGATGAAGGCCCGTACCTTGGCGCTCAAACGGCGGCTTGGCGGACAGACCGCCCAGATGGAGGACTCCTCGCAGCGCCAATCGGTCATGGCCGTCCGCAGCGCCCCGGTTTGCAGATCCTCGCCCACGATGAAGGTCGGCATGACCGCCATGCCCAACCCCAGCAGCAGCGCCTTGCGGATGGCGTCGCCGTTGTTGACCCGCAGGCGTGAGGAAAAGGGCACTCGGGCCGTTTGTCCTTCCGGCCCGTGGAACCTCCAGGCGTTGCCCGCTGCGGCATGGCTGTAGCCAAGGCAGCGATGGGCGCTCAACGCCTCCGGTCGCTCCGGGGTGCCATGCTGCGCGAAATAGTCCGGCGACGCGCATAAAACCAGCCGGGCCGGGGCCAACCGATGGGCGATGAGGCTCGAATCCTCCAGGGTCCCGATCCGCACCACCACGTCCCATCCCTCTTCCACCACCCCCACGTAGTGATCGTTCAATTCGCACTCCACCTGGATATCGGGATGGCGCGTCAGAAAATCGGCGATGGCCGGGGCCAGGTGCAGATGACCGAAGGACATCGGCCCGTTGATCCGCAGAATGCCCCGAGGCGAGGCCCGCATCTCCCCGACCGATGCTTCCGCGTCGGCGATCTCCTCCAGGATGCGGCGGCATCGTTGCAGATAGGCCTCCCCTTCCCGGGTCAACGACAGGCGCCGGGTGGTACGGTGGATCAATTGCGCCCCGAGTCGCTCTTCCAGTGCCTCGACGTATTTGCTGACCGCTGCCCTGCTTACGCCCAGGCCGCGCGCCGCACCGGAAAAATGGCCCAATTCCGCCACTTTGACAAAGGTTTCCATCCATCGCAGCCGATCCATGTGCATCTCCCGTCATTGTTCATGATTTGGAAATGATTTTATCACAGAATGGCCTATTGTGCATGAAAATATCCCAATGTATCATCCGTTCGGACCAGGCCACCCATTCACTTGCGAAAAAGGAGAACAAGACCATGGCTCAACCACAAATCGTCGAGCTGCCCGCCGGGGAGCATTACGTCTGCCGTTGCGGCAAGAGCGCCACTCAACCCTTTTGCGACGGTTCGCACAAGGGCAGCAGCCACTCCCCCGCCCGCGTCGTGATGGAAAAGGCGGGACAGGCCGCAGTCTGCATGTGCGGCAAAACGGGCACACCTCCTTTGTGCGACGGTTCGCACAAGCAGTAATCCGCAGGTCCATCCGCGACGACAACCAAACCGGGACGGCCACCTCGTGGGTGGCCGTCCTGATCGCTCCTCCCTGGCACGCCGGTTGAACAACCTCTGCGGCCATGCTACTCTCTCCCTCATGACACGCGATCCCATGCGTGGGTCTGTTCCGGACGAACGCGATCTTGGAATATCAGGTGAATATGATCACACAGGAGCTGTTCATCGAGGATGTCGGTGTCGAGCGGTTCAACAACGATCACAAACGCCTGCTTTTTTACGTGATCGAGTTCGAACGCCTGGCCAGGCGTTTTCAGGAGTGCGTGCCGTGCGAGGATGACTGGGATCAGGTCGATTCGCTCTTCCCGCGCCTGGACAAATACACCCGGGAACACTTCGCAGCCGAAGAAAACCTGATGCGCCAACATGGTTATGCGCATCTGGAAGCGCATATCGCGCAACATGGGCAGTTGATCGGTCACCTGCGTCGGTTGGAAATCGATGTCGCCGCCCGCCGGGCCGATGCGATCATCCATCTGGAAACCTTTCTGCTGGATTGGTTGCAAACCCATATCAATCAGGAAGATCGCAAATATCGGGGCTGCTTCGCCTGGGTCGAAACCCGTGCGATCACCGAAAAGGCGCTTTTCAATGAAATGATCTCGGCGCGGGATCTGCACCGTGCCCTGGAGCTGGGGCATGGCGGCATGGTGCTGGTGGACCTGCGCACCGGCATCGAACAGAACGCTGGGATCATCCGCAGTTCCTTGTTGATGCCCTGCGATCACAATCTGGTCGATCGTCAGGATACGGCGCCGTTCCGGCGATCCTTTTCCGCGCAATTCGATCCGGGGCAGTTCGCGGCGGATGCGCCCCATGTGTTGATCTGTCGTTCCGGCCCGCGCGCCGCCATTGCCTTGGAAGCTTTCCAGGAAAGCAATCTCAAGGCCTGCGAGCTGATCGGCGGCATTCAGGAGTGGACCCGGCAGGGTTATCCGCTGGTCATGCCTGCCGGGAATGATTGATCTTTTCTATGTCCTCACCCGCCCTCACATTTCAATCCCAACCACTATCATCATGATCATTTTTTGATGATCAATAGTCAAAATTTTTGCGTTTACATTTATAATTTATGTTTTTCATATAGCGTGGATGCCAAAATTGTCCCATAGAAAATCATGAGATCATCTCCATCTGCAAGGCTGGAGATCATTTTACCTTGCCTTTCTTTTATATATCCTATAATCTATTTTACATGCCATATTGACAAACTGTTAACATTAAAGAGCGTTCAATGATTCTGTATGCTCATCTGCATCAACATACAAAAGAGAAGGAACCCCTCTGCGCCGATGCTGCGGGCCATCTCGAGCGCACCGCCGCACGGGCAGCCCGCTTTGCCCTGGAAATGATCCCCGCCGGCGCCCCCCCAGGCCTGGCCAGCCTGGCAGAGGATGCCGGGCGACTGCTCGGCTGGTGGCATGACCTGGGCAAGGGGTCACGGGCATTCCAAAGCTACCTGCTGGCCGGCCTGGACGATGCCCATGCCCTGGAAAGGCGGGGCCGGGTGGATCACGCGACGGCAGGGGCACAACACGCCGTGCAGACCATTCCCGGCGTGGGACTCCTGTTCGCCTTCGCCATCGCCGGCCACCACGCCGGATTGCCGGATTGGAGCGGCACCGGCGAGGCCGTCTTGAAACAGCGCCTGCGCAAGGCGATCGAACCCTGGCAGGAGTTCATCCCCCCCGGACTGCTCACAGCCCCCGGATTTCCCAGGCCCCTGCCTTTGCCCCGGGATGCCTTTGCCTGCGCCTTTTTCACGCGGATGCTCTTTTCCTGTCTGAAGGATGCCGATTTTCTGGCCACCGAGTCGTTCATGAACCCGGAGCGGGCCGTCAGCCGGGAACAGGCCGTGCCGTCCATGGCCGAGCTGGCGGACCATCTGCAAGGTTATCTGGCAGCGAAATTTCCCCATGCCGTCGGCACGGTGGGCCGCTACCGCGCGGAGGTGATGCGCGCCTGCCTGCAGGCCGCGATCGAGGCGCCGGGCAACTTCGCGCTCAACGTCCCCACAGGCGGGGGCAAGACCTTCTCCGGGCTTGCCTTCGGGTTGCGGCACGCGGCGCGGCACGGCTTGCGGCGGATCATCTGCGCCATTCCCTTCACCAGCATCATCGAACAGAACGCGCGGGTCTATCGGGAGGCCTTCGCCCCCCTGGGGGAGGAGATCGTGCTCGAGCACCATGCCTCGCTGGCCTCCGAGGAGACGCGCCTGGCCACGGAGAACTGGGATGCCCCCATCGTGGTCACCACCAACGTGCGCTTTTTCGAGACCCTGTTCGCCAATCGTCCGGGGGAGTGCCGCAAACTGCATCGCATCGCCCGTTCGGTCATCATCCTGGACGAGGCGCAGGCCCTGCCGGTATCTCTGCTGGCGCCCTGTCTGGCGGCCCTGCGGGAGCTGGTCCGCCATTACGGCTGCACGGTGGTGCTTGCCACCGCCACCCAGCCTGCCTTGCAGTGGCGGGAATCCTTCAAGATCGGCCTGCAGGAAATTCGGCAGATCGTCCCGGAAGCCGCCGGTCTGCATGCCGCGCTCCGCCGGGTGCGGATCGAGGATCGGGGATCCCTCTCCCTGGAGGAGACCGCAGCGCTTCTGGCCGGGCAGGAACGGGTGTTGGCCATCGTCAATACCCGCCGCCACGCCAGGGAGCTTTATCAGAGCCTGGCCGCACGGGTGCCCGGCGAGACCTGCTTCCACTTGAGCGCCCTGATGTGCCCGGCCCATCGCCTGAGCCTCCTGGATCATATCAAACAGCGGCTGACGCAAACCAGCCAACCCTGCCGGGTGGTGGCCACCCAACTGGTGGAGGCAGGGGTGGACCTGGATTTTCCGGTGGTCTGTCGGGCCATGGCCGGCCTGGATGCCCTCGCCCAGGCCGCCGGTCGCTGCAACCGGGAGGGCCGCCTGCCGGATCTTGGGGTCACCTGGCTGTTCATCCCTGCCGAGGCCCATTTCCATCCGGCGGGGGATCTTGGCCAGGCGGCGCAATGCGCGCAAGAGGTGCTGGCCCTGCCGGAAGGACGCGCCGATTGCCTCTCGCCAGCGGCCATCGAGCGCTATTTCCGTCTGCACTACTGGCAAAAGGGAGGCGAGACCGGCAGCGGCTGGGATCGCCCCTCCATCATGGATTGCTTTCGGTTCGGGGATCGTCAGGAGCCGTTTTTGTTTCAATTCCGCACTGCGACGGAAGGGTTCCGGCTGATCGAAAACCGGGAACGTCCCGTCATCATCCCGTGGGATGATCGGGCACGCCAGGAGATCGGACGGCTGCGCGCCTTGCACCATCCGGAGCCGGCGCTGCTGGCCCGCGCGACCCGGGTATTGCAGCGTTACGTGGTGAGCGTGCCGGTTTGGCAACACGACCGGCTGGCGCGGGCGCTGGCCATCGAATGTCTGCATGAGCGTTTCTGGGTCCTGTTGGATCTTGCCAGGGATTATGCGTCCGCAACCGGATTGCGGGTCGCTCGGGAGGAAGGATGTGACCCGGCTGACCTGATCGTCTGAAACCGTCACCGACAATGGGAGAAAAAATGCCATGAGCCAAGGAATTCGATTGCTGGTCTGGGGCGAATACGCCTGCTGGACCCGTCCGGAGATGAAGGCCGAACGGGTCTCCTACGATGTCATGACCCCGTCCGGGGCGCGCGGGGTGCTGGAGGCCATCTACTGGAAACCCCAGATGCGCTGGGTGATCGACCGCATCCGGGTGCTGGCCCCGATCCGGTTCGCCAACATCCGGCGCAACGAGGTGGACCCGCTCAAGGTCACGGTGAGCCAAGCGGCCATGCGCGGCCAGGGCGATGCGCCGGTGGTGTACGCCGAAGAGAACCGCCAGCAGCGGGCCACCCTGCTTTTGACCAACGTTTTGTATGGCATCGAGGCCCACATCGACGTGCTGGAGGCGCGGGAGCGCAATGGCGACACCCTGGCCGAGCCGGTGGCCAAGCACCTGGACCAGTTCAACCGCCGGGTGCGCGATGGCGCCTGTTTTCATCGCCCCTACCTGGGGTGTCGGGAGTTCCCGGCCTATTTTTCCGCAGTCGGCCCGGAGGGGTTTTCCCAGTGTCCCGAGGAGTTGCGCAACGAACGGCACCTGGGATTCATGCTCGATGACATGGAGCATGCCGGCCATCCCGGGATCACCGCCCGTCCGCACCATTGCGACGAACGGTGCCAGCCGCGTTTCTTCCGCGCCCGCATGGTGGATGGCGTGGTGGACGTGGCCGCCTGTCGGCGCGAGACGCAGGAGGTGCTCGGACAATGATCCTGCAAGCCCTATACGAACTCTACGACCGGCTCTCCCTCGATCCGGACTACGGCATCGCCGAGCCGGGCTGGAGCACCCAGAACGTCTCCTTTGCCGTGGTGCTGACTGCCGAGGGGAGGCTGCACGCCTTTGCCGACGAGCAGGAGGATCACGTCATCCCGGCTGCGCGCGGCAAGGAGAAAACCGTGCGCCGACCAAAACCCATGCGTCTGCCCGGCCAGGCCAAACCGACCGGACAAGGGATCAATCCCGGTTTTTTGTGGGACAATACCCGCTACCTGCTGGGATACGACCCCAAGGATGCCAAGCCGGAGCGCACCCTGGAATCGTTTTGCAGGTTTCGCGACCACCATCTTGCGGCACAGCAGGCGATCCCGGATCCCGCGTATGCGGCGGTATGCCGCTTTCTGGAAAATTGGTCCCCGGAGGAGGCGGTCAACCATCCCCTGCTGGCGGAACTGGGCAGCGGCTTCGGGGTGTTTCGGATCCTGGGGGAAGAGGGGTATGTGCATGACCGGCCCGCCGTGCGTCGCTGGTGGCAGGGGCGGGAGAAGGGCACCGGACGTTTGGGGATGTGCCTGATCAGCGGGAGCCGGGATCAGCCCTTGGCGAGAATTCACGAACCGAAGATCAAGGGGGTCAAGGATGCCCAATCCACCGGCGCCCTGCTGGTTTCGTTCAATTGCGATGCCTTCACCTCCTATGGTAAGGCGCAAAGCCATAATGCCCCGGTCTCGGAACTGGCCACGTTCCGCTACTGCACGGCCCTCAACGCCCTGCTGAACGGGACGCGCCGCGACAGGCATCGCCTGCGCATGCACAACGACACCGTGATCTTTTGGACCGGCAAGAAAACCGTGTCCGAGGATTGGCTCGCCATGCTCTTTTCCAATGGTGTGGAAACAGCGGACGAGAGCGCGCCGGAAGGTCAGGATCCGGTGGTTCTGGACCAACTCAGGGTGTGCATGCAGGCCTTGCGGGAAGGGAGCCACCTGCTGCCGGACGATCCTGGCACGCCGTTTTACCTGCTGGGACTTTCGCCGAACGCGGGACGGATTTCCGTGCGTTTCTGGCATGTTTCCACCCTTGGGGATTTTGTGGAGCGCCTGCGCGCCCATTTTGCCGACTTGCGGATCGTGCGTCCACCCCATGGCCGTGAATTCCCGCCCGTCTGGATGCTGCTCAGGGAGACCGCCCGCGACGGCAAGGATGTGGCGCCATTGCTGGAGGGCGCCCTGATGCGGGCCATCGTCAACAAGACCGCCTATCCCGATGCCGTGGCGTCTGCCGTGATCCGGCGGATACGTGCCGACCGGGACGACCGGCAACATCCCAATCGACAGATTAACGATTTGCGCGCAGCCATGCTCAAGGCATGGCTGAACCGTTCACCCCGTTGGAAAGGAGAGATGACCGTGAGTCTGGATACCACCCGCACTGATCCGGCCTACCGTCTGGGCCGTCTGTTCGCCGCCCTGGAGAAAACCCAGTCGGAGGCGTTGCCCGGGATCAACGCCACCATCCGGGACCGCTATTACGGCGCGGCCTCGGCCACGCCCGGCACGGTGTTTCCGCGCCTGTTGCGCACCTATCAGCACCATCTCGGCAAGCTCCCCGTGGGCGCCAAGGTGAATCGCGAAAAGACGGTCCAGGAGATCATGAGCGCCATTACGCAGATTCCGGCCACGCTCTCCCTGGAGGAGCAGGGGCTGTTTGCCATCGGCTATTATCATCAACGACAGGATTTTTTCACTGCCAAGGAGGAACAACCATGAACCATCGTTACGACTTCGTTTACCTGTTTGATGTCAAGGACGGCAATCCGAACGGCGATCCGGACGCCGGCAATCTGCCGCGGGTCGATGCGGAGACCGGTCACGGTCTGGTGACCGATGTTTGTCTCAAGCGCAAGATCCGCAACTACGTGCAACTGCGTCATGCCGGCCACCAGAATGCCGACGACAGTGCCAGCGGGCCACGCAACGAGATCTATGTGCGGGAGAAGGCGATCTTGAATCATCAGCATGATCGCGCATTTGCCGCGCTGGGTTTCACGCAGGAGAAAGCGGAGGGCAAACGCAAGGGGGGAGGGGAGCAGACGGAAAAGGCGCGCGAATGGATGTGCCGCAACTTTTTCGATGTGCGGGCATTCGGGGCGGTCATGACCACCGGGACCAACTGCGGTCAGGTACGCGGGCCGGTGCAGTTCACCTTTGGCCGCAGCAGCGATCCGGTGATCGCCGCCGAGCACAGCATCACCCGCATGGCGGTGACCACCGAGGAGGAGGCGAAGAAGCAGGAAGGGGACAACCGGACCATGGGTCGCAAATTCACCATACCCTATGGCCTGTATCGCACCCATGGATTCGTCAGCGCGCCGCTGGCCAGCCAGACGGGTTTTTCCGCAGCGGATCTGGAGCTGCTGTGGGAGGCGTTGCAAAACATGTTCGAGCATGACCGTTCCGCCAGTCGCGGGGAGATGGCGGCGCGGACGTTGTTGGTATTTCAGCATGAAAACGCACTGGGGAGTGCGGCGGCTCATGCCTTGTTCGATCGGGTTGCGGTGTGCGCGCGCACGCCAGGCAAGCCGCCCAGGTCATTTGCGGACTATCTGGTCACCTTCGACGGCGTTGCTCTGGACCAGGTGCTCGCCGTGGGCGCCAGTCGTGCAGGGGTGGCCGACGGGGTCACGCTGATCCGGCGGCTGTAATGGTTCCAGGGTCGGAAGAGGGATATGCGCCATTGTCGGCTTTGCAACATTTGATTTATTGCGAGCGGCAATGCGCCTTGATCCATTTGGAAGGGGTGTGGATCGACAATCGTCGCACCGCCGAGGGGAACGTTTTGCATGCCAGGGTCCATGAGGAGACCGGGGAGGGCAGACCCGGGCTGCGCATCGCCCGCGGTCTGCCCGTTGCCTCGGAGGCGTTGGGGTTGATCGGTCAGTGCGATGTGGTGGAGTTTCACGTTGGGACCGGCAGTCATTGGCGGGCGATTGTGCCCGTGGAGTACAAACGGGGTCGTTCGAAGTCCCATGAGGCCGACCGGATCCAGTTGTGCGCGCAGGGGCTGTGTCTGGAGGAGATGCTGGGACAGCCCGTGACGAAGGGGGCACTGTTTTATGGCGAGTCGCGGCGTCGCGAGGTGGTGGAATTGACGCCGGAATTGCGTCGGGCGACCGGGGAGGCCGCGCGTAGGCTGCACGGTTTGTTGGCAGGGGGTGTGACGCCCCCTGGGGTCTATCGTGCCGGTGTGTGTCGTGGCTGTTCTTTGTTGGAGGTTTGCCTGCCCCGTCGGCGAGAGGCCCTGGGGCAGGCATCCGTCTGGTTTGCGGAGCGTATCGAAAGGCTGTTGAGCGAGGAGTAATGTCGATGGCGCAACATCTCAATACCTTGTTCGTGACCCAGGAAGGGGCATGGTTGCGCAAGCAGGGCGAAGCGGTGGAGGTGCGGGTGGAAGGGGAGACCCGGCTGCGGATTCCCTTGCACAATCTGGACGGTATCGTCTGTTTGGGTTGGGACATCGGGGCATCGGCCCAATTGATGGCCGCATGTGCCGAGGGGGGGATCACGTTGTCGTTTTGTACGCCATACGGCCATTTTCTGGCGGCTGCAACCGGCTTTGCCAGGGGGAACGTGCTGTTGCGGCGTGAGCAGTACCGGCGCGCGGACCGGGAGGAGGCCTGTCTGGCGATTGCGGCCAACTGTGTTGCGGCCAAGATCGCCAATTGCCGCAGCGTGTTGCAGCGGGCGCGACGGGATCGTCCCGAAGCGCCTGGGGCCGAGGCGTTGTCCCAGGCCGTGGATGATCTGGGAAGGGCATTGCGAGGGGTGGCGATGGCCAAGAGCGCGGATGCGCTGCGTGGCGAGGAAGGGAATGCGGCGCAAGGGTATTTTGGCGTGTTTGAACATTTACTGTCGGGAGGCGATCCGGATTTGCGATTTTCCGGGCGCAATCGACGGCCTCCCCTGGATCCGGTCAATGCGTTGCTTTCCTTTCTTTATGGCATGTTGGGGCACGATTGTCGTTCTGCCTTGGAGGCGTCCGGTTTGGATGCGGCGGTAGGATTCCTGCATCGTGATCGTCCTGGTCGTCCTTCGTTGGCATTGGATTTGATGGAGGAGTTTCGTCCGGTCTTGGCGGATCGTCTGGCTTTGAGTCTGATCAATCGCAGGCAGGTAACCGGAGCCGATTTCGAGCGGCGGGAGAATGGCGCGGTCTTGCTGCGCGAGGAATCCAGGAAGAAGGTACTGATTGCCTGGCAGGAACGTAAGCAGGAAGAATTCATGCACCCCTTTCTCAATGAAAAGGTGACGTATGGATTGCTGCCGCACCTGCAGGCGCGGTTATTGGCGCGTCATTTACGCGGGGATTTGGATGCCTATCCGGCTTTTTTATGGCGGTGAGGTAGGCAGCCGATGTATATTCTTGTGGCATATGACGTTGCAACGACCAACGCCGCCGGTCGCAGCAGGTTGCGCCGTGTCGCCAAGGTATGCATGGATTACGGGCAGCGCGTGCAGAATTCCGTATTCGAGTGCAAGGTGAATCCGGCACAATTTACAAAATTCAAGCAAACCTTGCTTGAGATTATCGATCTTACCCAGGACAGTATTCGCTTTTATCATTTAGGCACCGAGTGGCAGCAGCGCGTGGAGCATTTCGGCATAAAAAGCAGTTACAATATTGATGGGCCGTTAATTGTGTGATCATTTTTTATCGGCTTGGCTCTTGTCCCACCTCCGCGAACCTCAAGCGCACAACGATTTTTACAATTGGGTTGCTTGAAAGATAAATTGTTGCATTTCATGGTGATAAGGAGGAATGGATATTTTAGAAGTTTTATAATTTTTTTTATGATGAAAATATTGTTCGCGGATATGTTGTAAATTTATCCATATAATCAATTTGTTATATGGTGAGGGTCGCCCCCCGCGCGGGGGCGCGGATTGAAACTTCAGGGACGAGCTGATCCGCCAGTCCGCCATCAGTCGCCCCCCGCGCGGGGGCGCGGATTGAAACTGCGCGTGTACTCCAGCCAGACGGCGCTCATTGCCGTCGCCCCCCGCGCGGGGGCGCGGATTGAAACTCTGTTCCACCCCAACGCTTGAAGGAAAATCGCCAGTCGCCCCCCGC
The DNA here is from genome assembly GCA_015231915.1 of Magnetococcales bacterium. Lineage (GTDB taxonomy): Bacteria > Pseudomonadota > Magnetococcia > Magnetococcales > Magnetaquicoccaceae > Magnetaquiglobus. The sequence goes on along the minus strand of JADGAR010000008.1, from coordinate 47,571 downwards.
GCGGGGGCGCGGATTGAAACGGATTGCTCACCCGGTCGGCCTCGATCAATTGGAGTCGCCCCCCGCGCGGGGGCGCGGATTGAAACCCGACAAAAGGCCATGCGAAACAAGATAAACCAGTCGCCCCCCGCGCGGGGGCGCGGATTGAAACACCCGGATGTTTGCCCCGATGGCCTCATCGGCCAGTCGCCCCCCGCGCGGGGGCGCGGATTGAAACCACGGTGCGGGCAAAGCGCACGGCCAGCAGCCGGTCGCCCCCCGCGCGGGGGCGCGGATTGAAACCTGGCTCGCGGAGTATGCCGGTCTGACCTATGAGGTCGCCCCCCGCGCGGGGGCGCGGATTGAAACCGAGAGTGGACGCGAGTTGCGCGCATGCGTCGCGTCGCCCCCCGCGCGGGGGCGCGGATTGAAACTTGCCGTTTGAGCATGAGTAGGTCGCGGACACGGGTCGCCCCCCGCGCGGGGGCGCGGATTGAAACGCTACTCCAATGCCAAGTTGATGGCGCACCGCATGTCGCCCCCCGCGCGGGGGCGCGGATTGAAACGCCGATGGGGTGGTGGTGCCAACCCCTATAAGCCGTCGCCCCCCGCGCGGGGGCGCGGATTGAAACACAGCCAGGGACCGACAGCGACAGACATTTTTGTCGCCCCCCGCGCGGGGGCGCGGATTGAAACGCAATCCCCCCGCCAACAGGGAGCAACATCACGTCGCCCCCCGCGCGGGGGCGCGGATTGAAACTGACATGGAAATCCGCCGATCACCGCATCCGCATGTCGCCCCCCGCGCGGGGGCGCGGATTGAAACATTCCACATGCATCAATGATGGAAAGTGGATGACGTCGCCCCCCGCGCGGGGGCGCGGATTGAAACTCTGCTGACGCCAGAGCATCCGGACGGCGAGTTGGTCGCCCCCCGCGCGGGGGCGCGGATTGAAACCCTGATGATGGGCAAAGAATTACTGGAGTGAGAGGTCGCCCCCCGCGCGGGGGCGCGGATTGAAACTGCCAACTACGCCGTCAAAGCGCGTGAGTTGGGAGTCGCCCCCCGCGCGGGGGCGCGGATTGAAACAAGAGCTACGCCAATTTGCTGCAAAACGGCCTCGTCGCCCCCCGCGCGGGGGCGCGGATTGAAACGACAAGGGAGGCACTACGCTGTCGATTTCCCTGGGTCGCCCCCCGCGCGGGGGCGCGGATTGAAACGATTTTGAGTCGTCGGAGGGTGGCCAACGATGCAGTCGCCCCCCGCGCGGGGGCGCGGATTGAAACGGCGACCCCATACCCGAAAAGGAGTGCCGACAACGTCGCCCCCCGCGCGGGGGCGCGGATTGAAACTGCCGTCGGGGCGGTCCATCTCCCGGCTTGTAGTGTCGCCCCCCGCGCGGGGGCGCGGATTGAAACACCGCCTGGTACGCCCTATTGGTACTGTCTGGCGTCGCCCCCCGCGCGGGGGCGCGGATTGAAACTGATGAAGATGGTGCTTCGAGGAACTGGCGTTGTGTCGCCCCCCGCGCGGGGGCGCGGATTGAAACGGTGCTGCGCGACAACAATATCACCCTGGAGCAGTCGCCCCCCGCGCGGGGGCGCGGATTGAAACCCATAGGACATCGACCCGTTTGCGGCTGATGTTCGTCGCCCCCCGCGCGGGGGCGCGGATTGAAACAGGTCGTGCCAGATTTTGTGGCGGGATTTGCCTGGTCGCCCCCCGCGCGGGGGCGCGGATTGAAACATGGCAAACGCCAAAGAGTTGTACGAGGTTGTCGTCGCCCCCCGCGCGGGGGCGCGGATTGAAACCTCCACAATGTTGAGTTGCTCCACGATGCCCTTGTCGCCCCCCGCGCGGGGGCGCGGATTGAAACCCAAAGCTTCGGCGAGGGCCTTGTCCGTGCGCCGTCGCCCCCCGCGCGGGGGCGCGGATTGAAACTTGCGCATCCCCTCGGGAGCCAGGGCCTCGCGCGGGTCGCCCCCCGCGCGGGGGCGCGGATTGAAACAGCGTCTTCCCCTGCCGTTGCAGGTAGCGCAGAAGTCGCCCCCCGCGCGGGGGCGCGGATTGAAACCGCATCTGCACGTTGAACAGCTTTGCGAATCCTGTCGCCCCCCGCGCGGGGGCGCGGATTGAAACAACGAGCAACTGCGCGCCCTGGAAGGGCTGATTGGTCGCCCCCCGCGCGGGGGCGCGGATTGAAACTTCAACAAACTCTCGCCATTCAACCGCCTCCTCGTCGCCCCCCGCGCGAGGGCGCGGATTGAAACAGCATGCCATTGCCACTTGTGGCCGCAATCCTTGTCGCCCCCCGCGCGGGGGCGCGGATTGAAACGCCATAAAATCGTGGACACCAGCCGCCGTTAGGAGTCGCCCCCCGCGCGGGGGCGCGGATTGAAACATCGATGTCCAAAGCGTCAAGCCTATTCAGCATGTCGCCCCCCGCGCGGGGGCGCGGATTGAAACGGCATGTAGATCTCGCGGCGAGGAATCGGTTTGCGTCGCCCCCCGCGCGGGGGCGCGGATTGAAACTGCGCCATTCCGCATCGTCTCCACCCTCGGTGAGGTCGCCCCCCGCGCGGGGGCGCGGATTGAAACAGAAAAACGAATCGGCAGTGCTGGTCAATACCCAGTCGCCCCCCGCGCGGGGGCGCGGATTGAAACGCTCTCGACACAGACATGGCCACAGATTGCGGAGTCGCCCCCCGCGCGGGGGCGCGGATTGAAACCCACTCCCCACCCGCGCACCACATAATAGAGGCGTCGCCCCCCGCGCGGGGGCGCGGATTGAAACTTCGCGATTGAGGTTGATCTTAGCCTGCTTGACGTCGCCCCCCGCGCGGGGGCGCGGATTGAAACTGACGTTGACGTCAGCCGAAACCGACACACTCGGTCGCCCCCCGCGCGGGGGCGCGGATTGAAACCCGTGGTGTCGACCACCTTGGTATCGCCCTCGTTGTCGCCCCCCGCGCGGGGGCGCGGATTGAAACGGAGGATTATCTATTGACCGGCGGAAAGATCAGCGTCGCCCCCCGCGCGGGGGCGCGGATTGAAACCAGGCCCTGGCGGCCAGGGTGGATGCGCTGTAAGTCGCCCCCCGCGCGGGGGCGCGGATTGAAACTGCGGTCGTTATCGGGCAGGGAGCGCTTGGCGGCGTCGCCCCCCGCGCGGGGGCGCGGATTGAAACCGGATAAGAAGGGATCGATGATACGCGCTTGTTGGTCGCCCCCCGCGCGGGGGCGCGGATTGAAACGTTGGATACAGTTGTATCACACTCGCCAGGCGATAGTCGCCCCCCGCGCGGGGGCGCGGATTGAAACGTTCCGGCGGCGGTGGTCGGCGATCTGACCACGTCGCCCCCCGCGCGGGGGCGCGGATTGAAACAGCACATTTGATTGACAAAAAATTGAACATGATAGTCGCCCCCCGCGCGGGGGCGCGGATTGAAACTTCTACCCCATGCCGGACGCGAAATTTGTCGCCCGTCGCCCCCCGCGCGGGGGCGCGAATTGAAACCGCCAAGCTGCGGAGGGGTGGAGGGAAGTGATCGTCGCCCCCCGCGCGGGGGCGCGGATTGAAACTCCATGAAACTGGATGAATTTTTGAAGGAATTTGGTCGCCCCCCGCGCGGGGGCGCGGATTGAAACCTCGAAAAACCCGGCACCGATGCGGCCAAAGATAGTCGCCCCCCGCGCGGGGGCGCGGATTGAAACTGAGTCTCGCAGCAGCAGGCCGCCAACTCGCGCTGGTCGCCCCCCGCGCGGGGGCGCGGATTGAAACGTCTGCACCAGGGCGAGCAGGTGATTTCTAATCGTCGCCCCCCGCGCGGGGGCGCGGATTGAAACGATGGTGATTTTCCTGGGTGGCAACGGGTGGATCGTCGCCCCCCGCGCGGGGGCGCGGATTGAAACGCCAGGGCGTGACCCCTCCAGCAATGACACCTCCTGTCGCCCCCCGCGCGGGGGCGCGGATTGAAACGATGGCTCATCCTCCGCGCCTGGCGTAATCGACCGTCGCCCCCCGCGCGGGGGCGCGGATTGAAACCGGACAAGAAGGGATCGATGATACGCGCTTGTTGGTCGCCCCCCGCGCGGGGGCGCGGATTGAAACTTCCAGCCTCGACAAACGGTTGCATCGCCGAAATGTCGCCCCCCGCGCGGGGGCGCGGATTGAAACTTTGGTGGCATCAACTCGCCGTCCGGTTTTTCCGGTCGCCCCCCGCGCGGGGGCGCGGATTGAAACGCCGCCATGTCGGCGAGGGTGCCACACGTACCCGTCGCCCCCCGCGCGGGGGCGCGGATTGAAACAAGACAAAAATCGCTGCCGATCAGACTGCGGCCAAGTCGCCCCCCGCGCGGGGGCGCGGATTGAAACGCTGCAAAACGGCCTCGATGAACGGACCAAACGGTCGCCCCCCGCGCGGGGGCGCGGATTGAAACGGCAGGTCTCCCACCACCTCACCGCCTTGAACCGTCGCCCCCCGCGCGGGGGCGCGGATTGAAACCGAATTCGTCCACATCAACCGTCAACCTGGGAGGGTCGCCCCCCGCGCGGGGGCGCGGATTGAAACCACAGTGGGCAAGGTCCGTGTTTGCCGTCCAGACGTCGCCCCCCGCGCGGGGGCGCGGATTGAAACGGACCGCAACGGAGCCAGAAATCCTCCGTCAACGTCGCCCCCCGCGCGGGGGCGCGGATTGAAACTTTAATCTTGCGACAACACTCAAAAAAAGTCAAGTCGCCCCCCGCGCGGGGGCGCGGATTGAAACGTTGCCATCGCCCATCACCCGCTTGGCCAGGGCTGGTCGCCCCCCGCGCGGGGGCGCGGATTGAAACTCGAAGAAGTCAACAGAATCAACGGTTTGCGCAAGTCGCCCCCCGCGCGGGGGCGCGGATTGAAACATGTTGATCCGGTCACCAGGGTGGAGACCCCGGGTCGCCCCCCGCGCGGGGGCGCGGATTGAAACATTTAACCACACCCCCTAAAGGGTGTGGTATAAAGTCGCCCCCCGCGCGGGGGCGCGGATTGAAACAGAAAAACGAATCGGCAGCTCTCGTCAATACCCAGTCGCCCCCCGCGCGGGGGCGCGGATTGAAACGCCCATTGACGGGTCAACCGCTCCATAATATAGCGTCGCCCCCCGCGCGGGGGCGCGGATTGAAACACTTTGCGCCCCTCCCAAGACGGCACCCCGCAGGGTCGCCCCCCGCGCGGGGGCGCGGATTGAAACCAGTACCTCGCTCCCATTGCCAGCAAACACACAGTCGCCCCCCGCGCGGGGGCGCGGATTGAAACGGAGGATTATCTATTGACCGGCAAGATCAGCAATGTCGCCCCCCGCGCGGGGGCGCGGATTGAAACCAGCAAGACGTTTTCGAGGCCATCCAGCAGACAGGTCGCCCCCCGCGCGGGGGCGCGGATTGAAACGACGCGATAGCACGCGCCATAAAACACGACAAGGTCGCCCCCCGCGCGGGGGCGCGGATTGAAACGTTTATGTCGGCAATTCCGGATGATTGCCATTGCGTCGCCCCCCGCGCGGGGGCGCGGATTGAAACGCCCTGTCGTTTCCATCACGCCCCCCGGCGGGTGTCGCCCCCCGCGCGGGGGCGCGGATTGAAACCTCGTAGCCGATCACCCTGTGCATGCAATCAGCGTCGCCCCCCGCGCGGGGGCGCGGATTGAAACCCTCTGCAACCGATTGATATCCGCCAGCCGTTGTGTCGCCCCCCGCGCGGGGGCGCGGATTGAAACCTTGCCCACCGCATTGCCGCCTGTCGGCGCCACGGTCGCCCCCCGCGCGGGGGCGCGGATTGAAACTCGCGATCCAGGATTGAATGTTTGCCCATATTCGTCGCCCCCCGCGCGGGGGCGCGGATTGAAACGTCCGGGTGATCCTGGCAGTTGAGGTACGCCTACGTCGCCCCCCGCGCGGGGGCGCGGATTGAAACCCGACAACGGCACCACCCTGCTGGCCGGGAACGTCGCCCCCCGCGCGGGGGCGCGGATTGAAACCCCGTGCATCAACGCGTCCAAGGGCGAAATCAGAAGTCGCCCCCCGCGCGGGGGCGCGGATTGAAACAGCGCCTTAGAACAATAGCCTGGAAGGCAATTCGTCGCCCCCCGCGCGGGGGCGCGGATTGAAACCCCAAATCCGGGGAGCAATCATCTAACCCGTGATGTCGCCCCCCGCGCGGGGGCGCGGATTGAAACTTGCAAGGATACTTCGTCTCCGGTTGCCCTCGTCGTCGCCCCCCGCGCGGGGGCGCGGATTGAAACCGAACGGTGTCATCGTCGCGACCTAGGCCGCCAGTCGCCCCCCGCGCGGGGGCGCGGATTGAAACTACCCAAAATCTGGGAGGATACCGCATCTGTATGGTCGCCCCCCGCGCGGGGGCGCGGATTGAAACCCGCCATTGGTGCGTGTAACCGGTCCAATCACGTCGCCCCGCGCGCGGGGGCGCGGATTGAAACAACAAGCGCGCGCAGCACGGGCAACCGTATGCGGTCGCCCCCCGCGCGGGGGCGCGGATTGAAACTCCTTGAGGTGGTAGCAGCACTGCACCGGCGAGCGTCGCCCCCCGCGCGGGGGCGCGGATTGAAACCCATCTCCGTGCTCCAGCCCCTGATTCCGCCGAGTCGCCCCCCGCGCGGGGGCGCGGATTGAAACTCCATTCCCTGGGTAACTGGCGGCGCTTTCGAAGTCGCCCCCCGCGCGGGGGCGCGGATTGAAACCCCTGCTTCCGTGATCCCGCGCCGTTGCATAATTGTCGCCCCCCGCGCGGGGGCGCGGATTGAAACTGTGGCGTATCGCCGTTTGGGAACGTGATTTGACGGTCGCCCCCCGCGCGGGGGCGCGGATTGAAACTTCGGCCTTGCCCTCCTTGGTGGTCCAGTTGTGCGTCGCCCCCCGCGCGGGGGCGCGGATTGAAACATCGGTGTGCGTGCGGGGATTGAGTGGATGCGCAAGTCGCCCCCCGCGCGGGGGCGCGGATTGAAACTGGTCTTGAACACGCAACAAATCGAAAAACTGGCGTCGCCCCCCGCGCGGGGGCGCGGATTGAAACGGCTACCCCATACCCGAAAAGGAGTGCCGACAACGTCGCCCCCCGCGCGGGGGCGCGGATTGAAACGGTCAACCATCAGTCTTCATTGGCATTGTTGCGCGTCGCCCCCCGCGCGGGGGCGCGGATTGAAACGTTTTTGGCTGGATCAATATGCCATCGACGATAAGTCGCCCCCCGCGCGGGGGCGCGGATTGAAACTTTGAGTGCGGTCTGACTCATGACCCTGCGTCATGGGTCGCCCCCCGCGCGGGGGCGCGGATTGAAACCTTCCACCCCCGGAACCGCCTCACGTTTGACCGTCGCCCCCCGCGCGGGGGCGCGGATTGAAACAACCGTAGTGCGGCACTCCTCCTGCCAAGGATAGGTCGCCCCCCGCGCGGGGGCGCGGATTGAAACTCCAGCACCTCCACCCTCGCCGCCAGGGCGAGATGTCGCCCCCCGCGCGGGGGCGCGGATTGAAACTTGAACGTCTCGATGGGCGTGGCGCGCACGGTCGTCGCCCCCCGCGCGGGGGCGCGGATTGAAACCGCAATGGTGGTGCAACCTCCAGCGCGCTGGGTCGTCGCCCCCCGCGCGGGGGCGCGGATTGAAACTTGACACGAACCTCTGGGGCGCATACCAGGCCGGGTCGCCCCCCGCGCGGGGGCGCGGATTGAAACTTTTCCCCGGTGTGGATCAACGCTCTGGACTTGCGTCGCCCCCCCGCGCGGGGGCGCGGATTGAAACGCCGACCAGGCAATGATGGCGCGGCACTGCCGGGTCGCCCCCCGCGCGGGGGCGCGGATTGAAACGCCAGCCTGCACCACCCATGTGCCATCCGCACGCAGTCGCCCCCCGCGCGGGGGCGCGGATTGAAACCCTATGGCAATCTGACCCAACAGGGTGCGAGCCGTCGCCCCCCGCGCGGGGGCGCGGATTGAAACCATGGCGCGCGGTTCCATGGCGCGGATACTGATCGTCGCCCCCCGCGCGGGGGCGCGGATTGAAACACCGTTGCCATCAAGGGTGACGGTGCGGGAGGTCGTCCCCCGCGCGGGGGCGCGGATTGAAACCCAATCCTGCCGATGGCGCACCGCTCCCACGATGTCGCCCCCCGCGCGGGGGCGCGGATTGAAACTCTTCCCGGCACGTCTGCGCATCGCACCGTCAGGGTCGCCCCCCGCGCGGGCGCGCGGATTGAAACTTGATCGGAGCGGAGCGACCACCTTGGAGCGGAGGTCGCCCCCCGCGCGGGGGCGCGGATTGAAACAGGTCAACCGGCACCGACTCCAGAGGAAGGCGATGTCGCCCCCCGCGCGGGGGCGCGGATTGAAACCAGGATAGCACTCCAGCATCAGATTAAGATGGCGTCGCCCCCCGCGCGGGGGGGGGGGGATTGAAACCGACAAGGTCATGGCGTCCAGCGCCTCTGTGGAGTCGCCCCCCGCGCGTGGGCGCGGATTGAAACTTGAGGATGGACACCAATTCGCCCGCCGTCGGCGTCGCCCCCCGCGCGGGGGCGCGGATTGAAACTCTTAAATTCCAATTCACTTCCTCCCGCCAGTGCGTCGCCCCCCGCGCGGGGGCGCGGATTGAAACACCATCAGCGACCGCTCCGTGCCGGCCACCGGTCGTCGTCCCCCGCGCGGGGGCGCGGATTGAAACGACGCGATTGCGCGCGCCATAAAACACGACCAAGTCGCCCCGCGCGCGGGGGCGCGGATTGAAACCAGGCAGCTGGACGAATTGGCGCTGCGCACAGGGGTCGCCCCGCGCGCGGGGGCGGGGGGAACTTGCTGACCCCGTTTCCGATCTTGTTCGGGGGGTCGCCCCGCGCGCGGGGGCGGGGGCGCGGATTGAAACTGCCAGCGCTACGTCAGAAAGTCGGTTCCGGAGGAGTCGCCCCCCGCGCAGGGGCGCGGATTGAACTCAAACAGGCGCGAATGGCGGCGTGAAAATGCCATTGAAACGCCGCTTTGAAAATGTCGTCCCTGTACCTGCGAGTCGTCGCAGCCCAGTGCTCAATCATTCCATGCCGGTTGGTTCAAGACCCATCCGGCTCTTCCCGTTTCTTTTTCAGCCGCTGATTGAGGGCCTGCCGGGAGATGCCCAGAAAACCGGCTGCCACCCCCTGATTGCCCTGCGCCCGCGTCATCGCCTCCTCGACCAGTTCCTGCTCGGCTTCCTGCAACGTGGGCAAGCGACCTGCCACGTTGCGAAACAAACCGCCCCCCCCCTCTCCCGTCAGCCGAAACACGCTCCGGGAAGGCCCGGGGGCGCTCTTGGCCGCCTGACGAAACGGCTCCAACGGCAGATGCCCTTGATTCATGCGGGCAACGGCGTCGTAAATCAAGGCGCGCAATTGCCGCACGTTGCCGGGAAACCGACAGGCCTCCAGCAAAGCGTAGATCTCTTCCGAAGGCTCCGGAACCTCCTTGCGCATCTCCCGCGCCGCCTCGCGCAGAAAATGTTCCGCCAGCAAGGGAATGTCCTCCGGACGCTCCCGCAACGGCGGAATCTCGATGCGATGCACCTGAAGCCGGAAATAGAGATCCGAACGAAAATGACCATCCACCATCAACTGGTCCGGATCCCGGTTGGTGGCGCACAGGATGCGGGCATCGCTCACCCGTGGCACGTCCGAACCGAGGGGGTAATACTTGCGCTCCTGCAACAGCCGCAAGAGCTTTACCTGCGAGGCCTGACCCAGATCGCCGATCTCGTCCAGAAACAGACTCCCCTGGCCCGCGCGAGCGATCAAACCGGTGCGGTTGTCGTCGGCTCCGGAATAGGCCCCCTTCTTGTGTCCGAACAACGTGTCCGAAAACAGTGCGTCATCCAGGCCCGCCACATTCACCGGCACCAGTTCCCCACCTCGACCCGATACCCGATGGAGCGCCTCGGCGATCAGCTCCTTGCCCACGCCGGTCTCCCCGGTAATCAGCACCGGTTCGTTGGTCCCGGCAATGGATTCCATGTATTGAAACACCGCACGCATCTTGGGATGACCGGTTACGATGGGGGCAAAGGCCGCCTCGTGCTCCAACCGTCCGGTGAGCAGGGAACGCTTCAAAGCCCCCACCTGCCGTCGCAGATCGCGCCACTCCAGCGCCTTGCGCAGACAGGAAACAAAGCGATTCTCGTCCACCGGCTTGACCAGAAAGTCGAAGGCGCCGCCCTTCATGCACTCCACGGCGGTGGACACCTCGTCGGTGGCGGTCATGATGATGACCGGCGTCTCCGGATGACGATGCACGATTTGCGGCAAAAGCCGATCCCCTCCGATGTGGGGCATGACCAGATCCAATACCACCACGGCCACATCGGTGGTCTCCAACAGGGGCAGAATGGCGCGGCTGTCCTCCAGAACGGCGATGTTGGAGAAACCGGCGCTGCGCAACAACACCCGCGCCGCATACAGCATCGAGGTGTCGTCATCCACCAGGGCGATCAAGGGTTCGGAGGCAGGGGGGGTGCTCATGACGGTTCAACTTTCCTCAGGCGGTCGATACGGAAAACGAATGGTGACCGTGGTGCCGGATCCAGGGACCGAGTCGAAGCCGATGCTTCCCTGATGGCTGCGCACGATCAGGTTGGAGATGGACAAGCCCAGGCCCGTGCCCTCCATGTCGCTCTTGGTGGTGAAGAATGGTTCCGTCACCAGCGACAGATGGGCGGCATCGATGCCGCACCCTTCGTCCTCGACGGTGATCAGCGCCATCGTTTCCTGGCCGGTCGTCTCCAGGGAGGTGCGGATGCGCACGGATTGTTTCCGGTCGGTCAGGGCCTGCAGGGCATTGAGGATCACATTGATGAACACCTGTTCCAGTTGCCGGGAGTTCCCCAGGATCGTCAACGCCGTCTTTTGCGGCAGATAGACGCAATGATCGGTATGCTTGCGGATCTTGTGGTTGAGGATCATCAGGGCGGCCTGGATGGCGTCATGGAGATTGACCGGCGCCCGTGCGGTCTCCTCCCGGTCGCGTCTGGCCATATGTTTCAGGTTGTCCACGATGCTCTTGACCCGCATGGTGTTGAGGGTGATCTCGTGGAGCAGCCCGGGCAGGACGGTGCGCGCCTCGCCGTAGGGCAGGCCCCCCAGGGAAAACTCGCCGTTGGCCTGATGATACTCCTCCAGAATGGGCAGCGCATCCTGCCAGCCGCGTTCCATCAGGGAAGCGTTGAACAGAATGGCGTTGTTGGGATTGTTGATCTCGTGGGCGATGCTGGCGGCCAATACCCCGATGGTGGCCAACCGTGCGTGACGAATGGCCTGCGCCTGCCGGATGCGCGCCTCGGTCACCTCCGTGATGATGAGCATGGCTTCCGTGACCATCCCCTCCCGCTGGATCGGGACCAGACGGATCTCCCACCAGACCGAGGCCTCGGTGGGAAACTGCGCCTGTCCGTTCTCCCGGTTGACGAAGGCCCGCGCCAGGGCCTGCCGGTACCAGGGACGGATGCGGGCGGGAAACAGCGGCACCGAATCCCGACCGATCATCTCGGCGGGTTTGAAGCCGTTCATGGCCCGGCTCATGAACTGGATGCGCCGCTTGTGGTCCACCGTCAGGATGATGTCGGGGGAGTGCTTGAACACACGCGCCGAAGGAGGGGTCCGGTTGCCCGCCGTTCTTTTTTTTCGGAGATTCCTGGTCACCATGTTTTTCTCTGCTATCATCCCCTCGCGAGTATCGGCTTGCGTCAGCCGTGTCATCGGACCCTTAATGATGGTTTAGTGCCATGATTGTCAACGTCAAGCAAGCAGAAATCTTTCCCGACGAGGCCATCGTGCTGGCGGGGGGGCTGGGCAAACGGCTGCGTTCGCTGGTGCCTGAACTGCCGAAGCCCATGGCGCCGGTGGCGGGCAGGCCCTTTCTGGCCCGTCTGCTGGGCTGGCTCGCGCGTCAGGGGGTGCGGCGGGTGGTTCTCTCGGTGGGCTATCGCGCCGAGGTGATCATGGAGGGGTTCGGCGCGCATTTCCAGGGGATGGAATTGGACTACGCCGTGGAGGAGCAGCCTTTGGGGACCGCCGGGGGGATCCGACTGGGGCTGGCGCGGGTGCGGGGTGCGGGGGCGTTTCTGCTCAACGGGGATACCTGGTTCGACGTGCCCCTGGCCCGGCTGGTGGAAAGCCGTATCCGGCAGGGGGCCGAGGTGGCGATGGCCGTCAAGCCGATGGCGGATTGTGGCCGCTATGGGGCGGTGAGCCTCGACGACAACGGACGGGTCGTGGGATTTCGGGAGAAGGGGGTTGGGGGGCCGGGCTGGATCAACGGCGGGGTGTTTCTGGTAGACACGGCCCTCCAGGAAGCGCTGACCGGGTGTTTTTCCTTCGAGAGCGATTTTCTCCAGGCGCGCATCGCGACGTTGAACGTGGCGGGCGTGGTGAGCGACGGCGATTTCATCGACATCGGCGTGCCGGAGGATTATCTTGCGGCGCAGACCCTGCTGGCGGGGACGGAGTGAGGCCGGTTCATTGCGCCTCGAGATTGCCGAGCCGTTCGAACAGGCGGTTGGTTTGCCACTCCCGTTCGGCGCGCAGGGCGGCGTTGGCGGCGATATCGGCCTTTTTTTCCGCCTCGCGGGGGTGGAGATTGTTCGCCTTGGCCTCTTGCATGGTCTTCTCCCGGACGATCGCGCCAGCGGCGCTTCTGGCCGATCCGGCGGCTGCCCAGGCTGCCATGCCATCGGCTTCCCAGACCACGGTGCCATAGATCGCGATCATGGCGTCGCGCGCGGCGCCATCCAGTTGGCGGGAGAGCAGCCAGGTGCGCTGGGCCGGTTCGGCGAGACGGGTGAACGCAAGGGAGCCGTTGGCGAATTCCAGTGCGGCTTCGATGGTTTGGCGCGGGAGGGTTGCGTCGGCAAGGCGTTCTTCGACGATGGGCAATACCCGTTGCGCGCACTCTGCGGCGAAGCGTCTGGCCACCTCCGGGGTCCAGGCGGACAGGGAGCGGATCACCCTGGCTTCCTGGAAGATGAGGTATTGCGGGGTGATGAAGGATCTGCCCTGGCCCTCGGCGATCCAGATGACCGGGCCGAGCCATTCGACCAGGTCGTGGGAGCGGCACAGGTGGTAGCCGCGGGTGCAGGGGGCGAGATTGCCATGCACGGTGGGCATCCACTCCCCGTTGGTGTTCCAGCGACCGGAGCCGCCGTGGCAGCAGGCGCCGTCCTGGCCGAGCACCTTGAAATGGAGTTCGCTCATCTTAGTACCTCCCGCGAGGGTCATCCCGCCGGCTTGGCCGGAGCGGGAGCGTTCAGAATGGGCAAGAAAGCGCCGCAAAACAGTGCATAGGCGATGATCCACAGTCCGCCGGCCAGCCAGGTGGCGAGGGTGGGGTCTCCGGGGAAGAGGAAAACCCGGATCACCGCCGCGATGGCGACCGTGAGGAAGGCCATGGTTGCCGGACGGGGCGCCACCGCCGGACGCCCGGTATGGAGCAGGGAGATCCTGGACATGATGCCCAGGGTGAAGAGTCCCATGGCCCCGACGTACAGGGCGTGTCGCACCGAGATGTCGTCATGGCTCCCGGTGAGCCGGGCGAAGCCCCGCAGCAGCAATCCCGCCACCAGCCAAAAGTATCCCAAATGGAGCACCCAGAGCAATGGGTCATGGAGGGTTTTGTATCCGTGCCAGCGCAGGAAACGGACGACCTGGACGAGGCCGGCGGCCAGGCAGGTCCAGGCGACCAGGGGGTGGTCCGGCAGGAAGAGGTCTGCCAGTGTCAGCAGGGAGATGGTGACGGCCCCGAGGATTTCCAGTGCCGGGGAGATGGGAAAGGGCAGATCGACCCCTCTGGCCTTGAGGGCCTCGCGGGTGAACATGGGCATGATGTGTCCGCCGGTCATGACCAGGAAGAAGAGGATGGCGTTGCCGCCGAGTCCCAGGCCGGCGCGGGCGGTCGGGAAGCCGGCGAGGGTTTCCATGTGGAACAGGAGGTCGCCGAGGGCGAACAGTCCCAGGAGGATGGGAAAGATGCGATGCACCCGATTGCCGGTGGACCACAGGGTGGGAGAGATGAAGGCGAGAAAGCCCACAAAGAAGATGGTATCGGCCAGGGCGGGCCACCAGGGGGGGAGGAGGTGGTTGAGGATCATGCCGGCGCGTCCCAGGAGCCAGGCGATGGCGATGCCCTGGAGGGGGAGGCCGGTCAGCGGTGGGGTTTTTGACCAGACCGGAGTGGCGGTGAGCATGAAGCCTGCCGCTGCTGCAGCCGTGAAGCCGAAGAGCATCTCGTGGCCATGGATCCATGCCGTTGGCAGGTTGCCCTCGGGCGCTGGCAGGAGGCCAGCGCGGATGGCGAGCCAGGCGGTCATGGCCAGCACGGCCCAGAGTCCGGCCAGGGGGAAGAAGATATGGAAGCCCTGGGCCGTGCGGGAAAAAATTTTCAACGTTCCGAGCCGTGGAATGGGCAATATTTGCCTGGCGGCTCAGGAAGCGACACCACCGACCGAGAGGCGCTGCTGGGCAGCCGGGGAGATGGTCACGCGATAGGCGGAGGAGCGCACCGGGGTGACGATGGGTTCGCCCAGGCCGGCGTCGTTCTTGCCGCGGGCCAGGACCGGGTTGGTGCGGGTCTCTTTTTCGCGGGAATGTTGTTGCTGCAATTGGGTTGCGGTTTGCACTGCGCGTTGGATCAGGAAACCGGCGGCACTGATGAGATCCATTTTACCCTCCGTTGGGAGAAGTGGTTTGGGTTGAGGCTGTGGTATCTCAAGCAAATGATGTGCCATGCAATTGAATTTGACGCTGTGCGGATGATGTCGCAACAGGTCAAAAAAAGGCTTGACGCGCTCCAAAAAATCGGCTATTTTGCTGAACTGTTCCCTGATAGCTCAGTTGGTAGAGCAGGTGGCTGTTAACCACCTTGTCCCTGGTTCGAGTCCGGGTCAGGGAGCCAAAAATCCTTCCAGCAGGTTCCGAGAAGTTCCAAAAGCCAAATAAAAACAATTAAATCACCTGAAACAGTGTTCCTTGCAGGGGGTGCGCGGCGAGCGCAAAACTCCGGGCGAGTTCCGCTGCAGTCAGAATTGGGTGGGCGGGGCCACCCTGGCCGACGCCGCCTTCATCCCACCCCACCACGACGACCTGCCCGATTTGCTGGGCGATCTGGAAGCCTTCTGGCACAACGACACCATCCAGGTGCCACACCTCATCCTCTCTACCTTTCCGCCCATTTGGAGAAACACCGGGGGGCCTGTTTCGACGCCTTGACCTGGGTGCGGGAATCCAACGACCTCGGCCACTGGTGCCGCTTCTTCCTCCAGGCCGTGGAAGAAACCGCCGAGCAAGGCAAGGAGACCTTCCACCAACTGTTGGCCCTGCGCCAGGAGATCGATGGACGCATTGTCACCCTGGGACGGCGAGCGGAAAATGGGCGGCGATTGATTCAATTGCTTTACCGGCGTCCGGTGGTCAACGTTGCGCAAGTGGCGTCGGAACTGGGGCTCCAATACCAGGCCGCCAATCAACTGGTGGCGGCACTCGGTGCGCTGCATTTGCTGGAGGAAGTCACCGGCTGCCAGAGGAACCGCTTTTTCCGGTTCCGGCCCTACCTGGATATTTTCCGGGCCGAAAAATAAACATGGAATGCCTTGTTGTGATTTCATACCGAAAAAAGATAATATGGAAACCGTTATGGTGATTTGCTCATAGGATAACCACGAAAAGATGCCTCCATCAGAGCGGTACTACCTCTCGCATTGCCTTCGTCAGACGCGCCAGGAGCGCGCCAGAAGATGCCAAGCAGGAGAAGGCGGTCACCCCCTTGCAATCGATCCTGGTGCGTCTGGTGGGCAGCACAAAAGTCCAAGCAGGGGCAGATTCATCATCTGGAAGGGACAGGCATTCCCTGGCCGGGTTGAGATGGAGCAGGCAGGCGCATCTCCTGAACGGAGGGAACGTACTGCACAGGGAGGGGCCAAGCCCGCATGAGTCCGAAAAGCAGGCCGATCCCGCCAAGGATCATGGCACCCATCTTGATCACCATGCGGAGTTCCAGTTCCTTCATGTCCCGCTTCCGTTCCGCCTTGGTGGTTTCGATCTTGACTTCAAGTTCCTTGATATCTCCCTTGGTGGCCAACTCATTGAGCCGCGCTTCTTCCACCTTCTGAAGGACTCCAGACAGTGCCTTGGCCTGAACTTCGGCTTGGGCAGACGGCACCCCGTCATTTCATGCCGAAAAAAATAATATGGAAACCGTTATAGTGATTTGCTCATAGGGCATACCCCGATGCCGAGCAAGGGGAGGTGGTCACCCCCTTGCAATCGATCCTGAAGCGTCTGGCGGGCAGCATAAAAGTCCGAGCAGGGGCGACAACGTTCCATGGAGTCTGTCATGGCCGTCATCCTGAAACCCTTTTCCCCGCATCGATCTCCACCCCCCCTCAAGATGAACCTTTGCCCGCAGTCGTGATGCGCCCTATTCGCAATTCTTGACGTTGCATGGGATTATAGGCCAAAATACCGGCTTCACGGTCGCGGCTGCCTTGCCAGCGGCATCCGACTTTTTGCAAGATACTCTTGCAAACAAAGCATATGAGGCTTGCGAAATGTTGAAGGCAGTGGGATTGTCGCAATTTCTCATCATTGTGATGTTCGCCGGTGTCATGTCCATGTTGTTGAACCTCTCCAACGTGGACCGCACGCCGTATGACCGTTTTCTCCACCGGATGGAACAGTTCGCGCTGCGCGAAAGCGATCTCGATCTGGCCCTGGTGAGGCTGCGTCACGGCAGGGAAAAGCAGGACTCCGATCCCAGGGAACATCTGCGCGCCATGCAGGCGGGACTGGGCACCCTCGCAACGGATTGCCCCGCGTTGAGCTTTCTGGCCAACAACGGCCTGTGCGCCATGCTCGGCAAACTGGACGGCCTGCTCGCCACCCGCATGGAAGAGGTGCAACGGTTCCTCATCCATCACGAGGATTTTCAAAAGGCCGCCCGCGCCTTTTCCACGCTCCTGGAAGAGATCCTCGCCAATCCCCGCATGCAGGATCCCCGGCTCAAACGCCAACTGGAACTGCTCGCCCGCGACCTCATCGGCGGCGTCAAACCCAAACCCGCCTGGTATCCCAGCCGCATAGGCCCGACGCCTCCCGAAAGCGCGGAACCGGTTCCGGGCGTGCAACTGCTGGCCAGCCGCGCCATCGACACCAGCAAGCGAATGCCCCTTCCTCCCCCGCTCCAGGACAGCGACACCCTCCGCCTGGAGGAGGCCACCCTGGAGGAACGTCTGGCCGTGATCAAGAAACTGGCCATGGAACTGGAGATGACCGCCGGTCTGGAAAAACTCTTTCCCCTGGCCCGCGACATCGTCAAAAGCGATGGCGAGGCGCGGAAACTCCTGAACCGTATCGACAGCCGGGCCATGCGCGACATCACGGAGGAGGTCCTGCGCTGGGTCGGGATCCATTATGAAAACCATTACGAAAAGGAACGGCAGGGGGCGATCCGCATCCGCTATCTGCTCTATCTGGCGGCCATGGTGCTGCTGGGGCTGTTCAGTTATCTGCTGTTCCAGAACCGCCTGGAGATGCGGCAACGCCGGCGCATGACCGAGGCGGTGCAAAGCACCGAGGACGCCATCCTGATTCTGGATCGCCACGGTGTGGTGGAATACGCCAATCCCTCCTTCCAGAAACTGACCGGTCTGTCCACGGCAGTGGTGACGGGTCGGCATTACCGGGAGTGCAAGGGAACCTTTTCCTCGCCGGATTATGTGGAGGCGTTGGGGGCCGCCTTGCAGAAGGGCGAGAAGTGGCGCGGCACGAGCCAGTCGCAACGCAGGATCGGGGACGACACCAAGGAACCCTTCTGGTTTCAGGCCTCGATCACCCCTTTGCGGGGAGAGGATCAGGCCCTCGACGGCTGCGTGATTCTGCTGCACGACATGACCGAGTACAAGCTGATCGAGGAGCAGTTGCAGAACGCCAAACGGGTCGCCGAGGAGGCCAGCCAGGCCAAGAGCGATTTTCTGGCCAACATGAGCCATGAAATCCGTACCCCCATGAATGCCATCATCGGCATTGCCCACCTGCTGTTCAAGACCGAGCTGACCGCGCGCCAGAAGAGCCAGCTCAAGAAGATTCAGGCCTCCAGCATGCATCTGCTGGGGATCATCAACGACATTCTCGATTTCTCCAAGATCGAGGCGGGTCGGCTCACCGTGGAAAAAACCGAGTTCGAACTGGAGCGGGTGCTGGACAATCTGAGCGGCCTGATCGCGGAAAAGGCCAGCGCCAAGGGTTTGGAACTGGTGTTCGTGGTGGATCGGCAGGTGCCCAATTTCCTGGTGGGCGATCCGTTGCGGCTGGGTCAGATTCTCATCAATTACGCCTACAACGCGGTCAAGTTCACGGAACGGGGGGAGATCGACATCCTGATTCAGGTCAAGGAGGAGATCGGTCGCGAGGTGTTGCTCCATTTCGCGGTGCGGGACACCGGGATCGGCATGACCGGGGAACAGTTGCAGAAACTGTTTCAGAGTTTCCAGCAGGCCGACACCTCGATCACCCGCAGGTACGGCGGGACCGGACTGGGGTTGGCCATCAGCAAGAAACTGGCCGAACTCATGGGCGGGGAGGTGGGGGTGGAGAGCGAACCGGGCAAGGGATCCACCTTCTGGTTCACGGCGCGCCTGGAGCGGGGCGCGGAGAGCAACCGTGTCCTGTTGCCCGAGCCTGACCTGCGTGGTCGGCGCGTGATGGTGGTGGATGACAATCCCCAGGCCCTGGAGGTGATCCAGGAGATGCTGGCCAGCATGTCCTTCGTGGTGGCCGCTGTGGATTCGGGCGCTGCCGCCTTGCGGGAGTTGCAGCGGACCGAACGGTCGCAGCCCTGCGAGATCGTCTTTCTGGACTGGCAGATGCCCGGCATGGACGGCATCGAGACCGCGCGCCGGATTCACGAACTCAAGCTGGAGCGTCCGCCCCATCTGGTGATGATCACCAGTTTCGGTCGGGAGGAGGGGATCAAACTGGCGGCATCGGTGGGGATCGAGGATGTGCTGATCAAGCCGGTGAGCACCTCGATTCTGTTCGACACCGCGATGCGGGTGTTGGGAAATGTGCGGGGGCAGGAGACGCGGCAGATGATCGAGGCCCCGTCGTTGCGCAAGGAGGATCTGTCGTTCATCAAGGGGGCGCGCATTCTGCTGGTGGAGGACAACGACCTCAACCAGGAGGTGGGACTCGAGCTGCTCGCGGATGCCGGTTTCCAGGTGGATCTGGCGGAAAACGGCGAGGTGGCGGTGCGGATGGTCCAGGAGCGGGTCTACGATCTGGTCCTGATGGACATGCAGATGCCGGTGATGGACGGGGTCACGGCCACTGCTCACATTCGCGACCTGCCGCAATGCGGGCGATTGCCGATCCTGGCCATGACCGCCAATGCCATGCAGGCGGATCGGGAGCGTTGTCTGGCTGCCGGGATGAACGATCATATCGCCAAGCCCATCGATCCGGAGGAGTTGTGGGATCGTTTGATCCATTGGCTCAAGCCGCGTCCCCAGGAGCCGCCGCCTGAAGATCCTCCCGTTGCCGCGCCGCCGCCTCCTCCTCCTCCCCCCCCGTCGGAAACCACGGGCAGCACCCTGGAGGAAGTTTCGTTGTTGCACATTCCCGGTCTGGATTGTGAGCTGGGCTTGAAGCGCACCCTCGGCAAGCGACCCTTGTATTTTTCCATTCTGAAAAAATTCATTGCGGGTCAGAAGCGGGTGGCAGAGCAGATCAAGGTGGCCTTGCAGGCCAAGGATTGGGGAACTGCGGAGCGGTTGGCGCACACCCTCAAGGGGGTGGCCGGCAACATCGGGGCAACGGACTTGCAGGGCGAGGCCGCCGAGTTGGAGCAGGCCATCGGCACAAAACAATCCATGGCGGATGTCATGAATCGACTGGTGGTGGTGGCCGGCACGGTGGCGGATCTGATCGCGCGGCTGGAGGCGCGACTTGCTGCCGTGGCGGAGGTCAAGCCCAGGCCCGCAGTGGATGTGGAGCGGTTGCGGGGCGTGTGTCTGCGGTTGCGGGAGTTGCTGGGCGAGGACGACCCGGAGGCCGTGGAGGTGCTGGATGAGCACATGGAGTTGTTGCAGAGTGGTTTTGGGCAGCAATATCATCCGCTTGCCGGGGCCATTCGCCAGTTCGAGTACGAGACGGCGTTGCGGTTGCTCGCAGAGGCGACCGAGGCGTCGCAGGGGACGTTGTAGCGCGGGGCAGGGGGTTGGGAGCGCATGGAAGAGATGACGGATGAGATCTTGAGCCGGCCAATGGTCTTGGTGGTGGACGACACCCCGGACAATCTGCTGTTGATGAGTGGTCTGCTCAAGGAGTGGTACAAGATCAAGGTGGCGAATCAGGGGGAGAAGGCGTTGAAGATCGCCAACGGCGATCCGCCCCCGGATTTGATCCTGTTGGACATCATGATGCCCGGCATGGACGGTTACGAGGTATGCCGTCAGCTCAAGGCCAAGGCGCGCACCCGGGACATTCCGGTCATTTTTCTGACCGCCAAGGCAGAGGTGGAGGACGAGAAACGGGGCTTGGATCTCGGGGCGGTGGATTACATCACCAAGCCGATCAGTCCGCCGATCGTGTTGGCGCGGGTGAAGACGCATCTGGCGCTCAAGGCCACGGCGGATTTCTTGCGGGACAAGAACGACTATCTGGCGCTGGAGGTGGCGCGGCGCACCCAGGAGGTGATGGCGATTCAGGATGTGACGATTCTGGCGATGGCCTCGTTGGCCGAGACGCGGGATTCGGACACCGGCAATCACATCCGGCGCACGCAATATTATGTGAAGGCTCTGGCCGAGCATTTGCGGGAGCATCCCCGCTTTGCCGGGCAGTTGCATGACGGCGTGATCGAGATGTTGTTCAAATCGGCGCCGTTGCATGACATCGGCAAGGTGGGGATTCCGGATCGGATCCTGTTGAAGCCGGGCCGTTTCACCCCGGAGGAGTTCGAGGTCATGAAGACCCACACCACCCTGGGCCGGGATGCCATTGCCATGGCCGAGGAGCGGTTGGGCACCCGGGTGGAATTCCTGGCCATGGCCAAGGAGATTGCCTGCTCCCATCAGGAGAAGTGGGACGGCAGCGGCTATCCCGAGGGACTGGCCGGGGAGGCGATCCCCTTGTCCGCGCGTTTGATGGCGGTGGCGGATGTGTATGATGCACTGGTGAGCCGGCGGGTGTACAAACCCGGCATGCCTCACGCGGAGGCGGTGGCGATCATGCGCGAGGGGCGGGGCACCCATTTCGATCCGGACATTCTGGATGCTTTCGTCGCCATTCAGGATCAATTCCTACAGATTGCCGGTCGTTACGCCGACACGGAGCGCGACATGCAGGAAAAGGCCGCGCATTTGTTGCAGATGATCCATTGAGTCGCCATGCGCGGGATTCAATGATGCGCAAAGATGTCCTCTTCCTCCCATCCCGCCAGGTCGAGGGCGACCCGGGTGGGCAGGACATTCATGCAGGCGAGGGCCAGTTCGAGGCGCTGTTCACGCTCCAGCCGGGCAAGCAGGTGCCGGTAAATCTCGATCAGGTGGATGACATCCGAACTGGCATAGGCGATCTGCCGGGGTGAGAGGGTCTGCGCGGCCCAATCCGAGGATTGCTGCTCCTTGTCGAGTTCGATGGCCAGCAATTCCGCCACGAGATCCTTGAGACCGTGACGATCCGTGTAGGTACGGGTCAAACGGGAGGCGATCTTGGTGCAAAAAACCGGCGCGACCTCGATGTCGAGCCACCGCTTGAGGGCCGCCAAATCGAACCGGGCGAAGTGGAAGATCTTTTGCACCGACTGGGCCTCCAGAACGGTACGCAGACGGGGCGCCTGGTAATGGCGCGTCTGCACCAGGGTGATCACCCCGTCTTCGTTGCACATTTGCACCACACAAAGACGGTCGCGCTGGGTTTTCAGACCCATGGCCTCGGTATCCACGGCCAGATAACGGCTCGCCAGATAAAGGCGCTGGCGTTCCTCGTCCAGGTCGTCCAACAAAACGACGCTCTGCGTGCTGTTCATGGCTTTTTTTCCCTGCGTGGAGATGGTATCCTAGACAGGTGCTCATTGTATGATGGTTTGTTGACAAGATCCAAGGATCGATTTTGCAATTTCGAATGCGAGGGATAGGGGACCATGCCGGACCGGGATCAATACACAAGCGAGCAGTTGGCCAAGATCCGCGCCACCCTGGAGGAAGCGCTCGGCAATGAGGCGTCTCAGGCTCTGGACAATCTGGATCACCGATTCGTCGCCGCGTCCGAGGAGACCGGGGAGACCCCAGGGGCAGGGGGCCGTCGTGGCGGCGCCCCGGTGGTCGAGGACGAAAAGAAAAGCAGCGTCGATGTGGAGAGCGTCATCCAGGAAGGACGCCTCAAGAAAATGCTGGAGGCCCTCGGCAAGATCCAGGAAGACCCGGAACAGATGCGCACCATGGTCGCGGAAATTCTGCGCCATCGGGAGGTCAAGGCCTTTCACATGGTGGACGCCATGTCCAAGGTCGCCAACGACGTGGAACTGGTCAACGCTTTGGCGCATGGCATCGTTTCCCACAAGGGGGTCAATCCCCTGATCGACGGACTGCGGCATGCCACCATCAGCCCGGAGGCGATGAAATCCCTGGCCATGGGGATCGCGGACCAGGGAACGGTCAATCACATCATCCGCGCCATCGCCACTGCGCCGCCGAATCAGCCGGAGGCAGAGATCATCTGGGCCATGGAGGTGATGGGTCGCGGTTCCATGGAGCAAATGCTGGAAGCCATCAAGCTTTTGTCCAACACCTCGCCCGGCGCGATCATCCTGGCCACCGGGATCGTCAATCGCAAGGAGGTGGCCATCGAACCCCTGGTGCGCGCCCTGTCCGCCACCAAGGGCAACGCCAAGGCCACCACCATTCTGGCCGTGGCCCTGACCAAGCTGGCCGATACCAGTGCCCTGATCACCCTGCTGGAAAAATACGTCTCCGACGACACGGAAGGCGGCGAGATCCTGAGCGCCAAGCTGGTGCAGCGCAGCCTGGAGGAGAAGGGCCGCCCCAAACAGATGGCCAAGGCCGCAAAGGTGGTGCATGGCAACTCCATGGCCGGCAAGATCCTCTGCATGGGGATTGTGGACCAGGGGGATCCGCAGCAGTTGGAGATGGCCTATCAGCGCATCGGGCATCCCGTCGGCAAGCAGATGCTGGCCGTGGGAATCTCCAAAAAGCTGTCGGCGTTGAAGGCCCTGCAGTTGCTGGGCGGGGACTATTTCAAGCTCTCCAAGCTGCAGGCAGTGGCGGACACCGCCACCAGGGAGGCGCGGCAACGCTACGCCTGGATCCTGCAAAACGTCCTCGGCGAGAGCCTGGAACCGAAAAAGACCGTCTCGGCCAGGGAGGCGCTGGCGCAGGAGTTCAAACAGTAGCGGCAGTGCGACGACCGCGCGACAGTTCCCCGAAGAACGTCCCCACCGCCGCCGCGCCCCCGGCGGCATGGTGTTCCATGGCGGCAGTGCCCACCACCGCGATGTCGGCCACACCCCGCAGGGCGTCCACGTCCTCGGGGCGTTTGACCCCAAAGCCCACCGCCAGCGGGGTGGAGGTGACGGCACGGCAGCGGGTGATGAAGTGGCGCAAGGACGCGTCGAAATCGGTTCGTTTGCCCGTCACCCCCTTGCGGGCCACGCAGTAGCAGAATCCCGCCGCCCGTTCCCCGATATAGCCCAGGCGTTCGTCCGTGCTGGTGGGGGTCAGCAGTTGAATCCAATCCAGATTCCCCTTGCCGAATTCCCGGCAGGCGGCCATGGCCGCCGCAGCCTCCTGGGGCGGGAGGTCCGGAATGATCAGCCCGCGCACGCCCAACTCCGCCGCTGTGCGAATGAACCGCTCCACCCCGCGCGCGAGAAGAATATTGAAATAGGTCATGATCAAAAACGGGATCTGCGGGTGACGCCGCACGGTCTCGCCGATGAAGGCCAACCCCTCCTCCACGCGGAAGCCGTGGTCGAGGGCCGACTGATTGGCCTGGGCGATGACCGGGCCGTCGGCGATGGGTTCGGAAAAGGGAATTTGCAGCTCCATCAGGTCCACGCCGTTGTCGGCCATGGCCGCGATCACCCGGCGGTTCTCCTCCAGGGAGGGGTGTCCCAACACGAGGTGGGACATGAGCAGGATGGGGTGATCCGTTGCCTGTTCGGCCAGTCGGGCGCGGATATGGATTTCCAGGGAAGTGGGCGACATGTCATGCCTCGCTGACGGAGTATTCGGCGGCCTTCTTGCGGATGTAGCGGCGCCAGCCCGGATCTTCCAGGGCGTCGGCAATGGTGAAAATATCCTTGTCGCCGCGTCCGGAGAGGTTGATGATCACCACGGCCTCGGGGGGGAGGGTGGGGAGTTCCTTGAAGGCCTGCGCCACGGCGTGGCTGGACTCCAGGGCCGGGATCAATCCTTCCTGGCGCATGAGGAGTTGCAGCGCATCCAGCACCTCGCGGTCGCTGGCCGCCTCGCAGCGGATGCGACCGCTGGCGTGCAGGTGGGCCAGGATGGGCGAGACCCCCACGTAGTCCAGGCCGGCGGCCACCGAGTGGGTATCCAGCATCTGGCCGTCGTCGTTTTGCAAAAAGAAGGTCTTGTAGCCTTGCGCCACGCCGACGACCCCGGTTCCGGAGGCCAGGCGCGCGGCGTGGCGACCGCTCGCCAGGCCCTTGCCCCCGGCCTCCACGCCCACCAGGTGGACGCGAGGGTCGTCCAGGAACCCCTGGAAGATCCCCATGGCATTGGACCCGCCGCCGACGCAGGCGTAGACGTGGGTGGGCAGGCGGCCCTCGGCTGCGAGGATTTGTTGCCTGGCCTCGTGGCCGATGATGGACTGGAACCAGGAGACCATGGCGGGAAACGGATGGGCGCCGCAGGCGGTGCCGAGGACGTAGTGGGTGTTGTCCATGCTGCCGACCCAGTCGCGCATGGCCTCGTTGACCGCGTCCTTGAGGGTGCGGGAGCCGGAGGTGACCGGGACCACGGTGGCCCCCAGGCGTTCCATCCAGAAGACATTGGAGCGTTGTCGTTCCACGTCCTCGGCGCCCATGTAGATCGTGCATTCGAAGCCCATGCGGGCGGCCATGGTGGCGCAGGCCATGCCGTGCTGGCCGGCGCCGGTTTCGGCGATGGCGCGGGTTTTGCCCATGCGCCGCATGAGCAGGCCCTGCCCCATGACGTTGTTGGCCTTGTGCGCCCCGGTTTGATTGAGGTCTTCCCGTTTGATGTAGATGCGGCGGTCGAACCGGCGGGAGAGATTCTCGGCGAAGGTCAAAGGGGTGGGGCGACCGGAGTAGTTTTCCATGAGCCGGAGGTATTCGTTCCAGAACGCCGGGTCCGCGCGGGCGGTTTCGTAGGCCTCGGTCAGGCGGCGGAAGGTTTCGTGGAGGATCTCCGGGATGAAGGCCCCGCCGAATTCGCCAAAATAGCCGGTTTGCATGCGCGGTTGTTCCTTGGAGTATGGAATGGGGTGCGGCTTTGTGCCATGCGTCACTATAGCGCTTTCATTCCGTGGCGAGAAGGGTGTGGCGGTTGCGGGGTCATTTTTTTCCCGTTAGGATGGACGACATGAAACGCATGTTCGCCACCACCGGCGCATTGGTGATTCAGGGAGAGGAAGTGGTTTACCGGTTGACGCGCTCCGTGCTGCGCCGCCGGCTGAGTCTGCGCGTGTCGGCGGACGGTGCGGTCGAGGTGGGGGTGCCCTGGCTGGTGGGCAAGGGGAGCGTGGAGGCGTTCCTGCGCGAACATGGGGCATGGTTGCTGGCGCGTCGGGCGGCGCGCCGGGTTCCGTCCCTGGAGGACGGTTTTTTGTTGCCTTTTCTGGATGGCGCCTTGACGTTGCGGGTGGTGGGCGAGGAGACCGCCCGTCCCCGACGGCTCGGTGACGAGCTGCAGGTCCCGGCACCCCTGACCCATGGGGGATTGGAGACCATGGTGGCGGGTTGGTATCGCCGGGAGGCGGCGCGCCATCTGCCCGAACGGGTACACAAACGCGCGCAGGAGATGGGGGTGAGCGTGACGAGGGTGTCCATCCGCGCCCAGAAGAGCCGCTGGGGGAGCTGTTCGGCGCAAGGGGGGATCAATCTCAACTGGCAGCTGATGTTGCATCCGTCGCGGGTGGTGGACTATGTCATCGTCCACGAGCTGTGCCACCGCGTACACATGAATCACTCCCCGGCCTTCTGGGCATTGGTGGGGTCCATTCTGCCGGATTATCCGCTGTTGCGAAAACAGTTGAGGACGATTCAATTGCCCTGGCACTCCCACCATGCAGGAGGTTGAGAGGCAGGAGATGGCATATACGCTTTTGGCAGGGATTCATCATCCCCCGGTCCCGGTCAGCCACAGAAACGAGGATTATGATGAATCCGGCTTTGCAACCTTGTTGAATATGCAACAAAGGCATTTCTGGTATCGTGGCCGACACCGGTTTCTGCTGGAGGCCTGCAAACCTGTCCTGTTCCGCCAGGATGCCTCTCCGGGGACGCGTTCGTTACCCGCCGTGATCGATTTCGGTGGCGGGGTTGGAGGTTGGGTACGCCATCTCGAACAGCATGGCCAAAGCCAATTTTCGCACCTGGCCCTGGCCGATTCTTCCCTGCAGGCGCTGACCATGGCGGGAGAGGTATTGTCGCCCACCACCGAACGCTATCATGTCGATTTGATGAATCTGTGCATGCATGATCAATGGGATGCAGCCTTCCTGCTCGATGTGCTCGAACATGTTCATGAGGATGCGCACGTCCTGCGGCAGATCAAGGAGGCGCTCAAGCCAGGTGGCCATCTTTTCGTCACCACGCCGGCTTTGCAGCAATTTTGGAGTTATAATGATGCATTCTGGAATCACAAGCGTCGCTATTGCCGCGCGGATTTTCGCCAATTGGCCCATGCCACGGGCCTGACCTTGTGTGATGCACGTTATTTCATGTTCTTTCTCTCGCCGCTGTACCTGTTCAGCCGTTTACGCCCAGGCGCCAGGCCCCTCGATGAACGGGAACGGAGGAGACGGATACTGCGACAACACCGTATCCCGAGCGCGCCGGTCAATGCGCTCCTGAGTGCGGTCTTCGCTGCAGAAACTCCCCTTGGCCACTGGCTGCGTTTTCCATGGGGAACATCGATTCTGGGCGTGTTTCAAAAGGTTTGAAACTCCCCCCCGCAACCGATGCGCGCTCTCGAGTGACCGCGCACCGGATTGGAGGAGGAATGGGGGGGAAAAAAATCAGCAATCCTTCATGGTCAGCTTGACACGACCCTGACGGTCGATCTCCAACACCTTGACCTTGACCATGTCACCTTCCTTGATGACATCGGAAACCTTGGCCACCCGCTGATTGGAAAGCTGGGAAATGTGTACCAGGCCGTCCTTGTTGGGAAGAATGTTGACGAAGGCACCAAAATCGGTGACCCGCACCACCTTCCCTTCGTAAATGGCATCCTTCTCCACGTCCGAAACAATCCCCTTGATGATCCGCTCCGCCGCCCTGGCGCTCTCGCCATTGGACGAGGCAATGGAGATGGTCCCGTCGTCCGAGATGTCGATCTGACAGCCGGTCTCCTCGGTGATCCCGCGAATCACCTTGCCGCCGGTGCCGATCACATCCCGGATCTTGTCCGGATGAATCTTCATGGTGAAAATCCGCGGCGCATGCGGAGACATCTCCGGACGCGGCTCGGACAACGCCTTCTTCATCTCCCCAAGAATGTGCAAGCGCCCATCGCGGGCCTGACGCAACGCCACCGACATGATCTCACGATTGATCCCGGTGATCTTGATGTCCATCTGCAACGCGGTGATACCGTCGGAATTGCCGGTCACCTTGAAGTCCATGTCGCCGAAATGGTCCTCGTCCCCCAGAATGTCCGACAACACCGCGAAACGATCCCCCTCCTTGACCAGCCCCATGGCAATCCCGGCCACCATGCTCTTCAACGGCACCCCGGCATCCATCATGGCCAATACCGAACCACACACCGTCGCCATCGAGGAGGAACCATTGGACTCCGTGATCTCCGAGGTGACCCGCAACGTGTAGGGAAACGCCTCTGCATCCGGCAGAACCGCCATCAGGGCACGGGTGGCCAGCTTGCCGTGACCGATCTCACGCCGACCGGGGGCACCGAGCCGTCCGGTCTCGCCCACGGAATAGGGAGGAAAGGTGTAATTGAGGTAAAACCGCTCGCGGCTTTCACCCAGCAACCCCTCCACGATCTGCTCGTCCCGCTTGGAACCGAGCGTCACCGTGGCCAGGGCCTGCGTCTCGCCCCGCGTGAACAACGCCGAACCATGCACCCTCGGCAATACCGACACCTCGCTGACAATGGGACGCACCTGGGTCAGACTCCGGCCATCGATGCGCAACCCGCCCGAAAGAATCCGCTCCCGGATCACCTCGGACTCCAGATGCTTGCATGCCGTCTTGACCCCCCCGGCCAACTGCTTATCCTCACCGCTCAGGGCATCGACCGCTTCCTGCTTGAGTTCCGCCGCCGCCTTTTGCCGCTCCATCTTGTCGGCGATTTCGTACACCGAGCGCATGCGCTCCAGGTATCCGGCGCGCACGGCCTGCACAAGCTCGGTGTTTTCCGCAGGTTGCGCCACATTCCAGGCCGGCTTGCCGCACTCCGCAGCCAGCTCCCGGATCGCCCGAATCACCGGCTGGTACCCCTCGAAACCGAACATCACCGCGCCCAGCATCTCCTCCTCGGTGAGAAAATCGGCCTCCGATTCCACCATGTTCACCGCATCTTCGGTCCCGGCCACCACCAGATCCAGACGGCTGTTCTCCATCTCCTGGATCGTGGGGTTCAGAACATACCGATCCTCGATGAATGCCACGCGCGCCCCGCATATGGGGCCTTCCATGGGCAACCCGGAGATGGCCAGAGCCGCCGAGGCCCCCACCATCGCCGGAATGTCCGCGTTGTTGATCCCGTCGAACGACAGCACCGTCGCCACCACCTGGGTGTCTTGCGTGAAATGCTTCGGAAACAGCGGACGCAACGGCCTGTCGATCAGCCGCGAGGTCAGGGTCTCCTTGTCCGACGCCCGGGTCTCGCGCTTGATGAACCCGCCGGGAATCCGGCCCGCAGCCCAGAATTTTTCCTGGTAATGCACGCCCAACGGCAGAAAATCAACACCAGGTCGGACCTCTTTCTCGGCGGTGACCGCGACCAGCACCATGGTCTCCCCGTAGGTGACCAGCACCGCACCGTCCGCTTGCCGGGCAATGCGTCCCGTTTCAATGGTCAATACCTGCGCACCGAATTGTACGCTCTTTTTATGTATGTTAAACATATTCTCTACGCTATCCATTCTTGCCTAGGAGTGATACCCGCCCGCAGAAAGACCCCTGCGGGCGGATGGGAAACGCGACTTTGTGTTATTTGCGCAGATTCAACCGTTTGATCAGCGTTTGATACCGCTCCTGGCTCTGATCCTTGACATAAGTGAGCAGACGCCGCCGCAGACCGACCATCTTCAGCAGTCCCCGCCGGGAGTGATGATCCTTGATGTTGGAGCGCAGATGCTCGGTCAGATTGTTGATCCGTTCGGTGAGCAGCGCGACCTGCACCTCCGGGGAACCGGTATCGCCAGGCTTGAGGGCGTATTCGGCAATCAGGGTTTGCTTGCGTTCCTGGGTAATCGACATCGGTGAGTCTCCTTTATTGAAAAAAACTGAGTTGATCCGATTGGCCAGTCTTGTCAGGCGACACGGAACAGACGCTTCGGGGTACACAGCCGGCGTCCGGAGGCATCCAGGCCCCCCGAAAGCGTGGCGATGGCACCGAATTGTCCTTCCGGAGAGAGCAGACGAACCGTTCCCGGTTCCACGCTTCCGGCATCGATCCAGGCCGCCTGGCCGTTCATGAGACGGCTCCAGGCCTCCAACCGCAGTCGCAGCGCCGGGATGTCGTCCAGCGCCCGATCCACGGGCATGAGCACTTCATTCAACAGGCCCTGCTCGACGGCTTGCGCCAGCCGGTCCAGGGTGATGCACTCCATCAGGGCAAAGCCAAGGGTTTTGGTGCGCAGCAGACGCTCCAGGTAGGCCAGACACCCCAGATCCCGCCCCACATCCCTGGCCAGGGCGCGCATGTAGGTTCCCTTGCCGCACTCCACCTCCACCTCGGCCAGGCCATCGGCGTAGTTCAGGAGTTCCACACGATGAAACACCACCCGTCTGGGGGGAAGTTCCACCTTCTCTCCGCGCCGTGCCTTTTCGTAGGCCCGTTCCCCATCCACATGGATGGCCGAATAGGCGGGGGGAATCTGGTCCCGTTCGCCCACATAGGCAGCCAGGGCGGTCTGCAGGGTCTCCCGGTTCGGCAGGGGCGCGTCGCACGGCGTGAGCACCCCGGTGGGATCCCCGGTATCCGACTCCGCGCCCAGGCGGATCCAGCACCGGTAGCCCTTGTTGCCTTCCAGCACCATGGAGAGGGTCTTGGTGGCCTCGCCCAGGGCCACGGGCAGCACCCCTTCGGAAAAGGGATCCAGGGTCCCGCCATGGCCCGCCTTGGCCCCGCCGGTGAGATAGCGCACCCGTTCCACCACGCGGGTCGAACTCCATCCCGCCTCCTTGTGAATGGCCAGCCAGCCGTTAAGCTCGGCACGTGACCGCCTGCCGCGTCCCTGTCTCATGGTTCCTGTCCGTCTTCCTCCAACCGTTCCGGCACGGCGCTTTCACCGGGGGAGACGGGGGGGATCTGAATGGTTTTCAGCAATTTTTCGATGCGATCCCCCTGCGCGAAGGAGAGATCCGGCACGAATTTCAACTCCGGCGCGTGCCGCAGACCCAGGCTGCGTCCCACCCGGGAACGCATGAATCCCGCCGCCCGTTGCAGCCCGGCCAGAACGCTCGCCACATCCTGGCCCATGACCGAGAAATGGACCACGGCATATTGCAGGTCCCGGCTCAGCGTGACATCGGTAATGGAGATCATGCTCAGGGACAGCAGGGGATCGTGGACCTCGCCCCGTTGCAACATGTCGGCAATCTCCTCGCGAATCCGGCCCCGGACGCGCTCCACGCGAATGGTCATGCCACAATCTCCACCCGATAATCCGACAGCACCCCCTCCCCGCTGGCGTCGATGAAATCCACCACCTTCTGCAGGCGGCTCTGCAAGGCCGCCACCTCGTTGCCGACGGCGGCGAAACCCAGACCGGCCTGCTCAGGCCGGTCCATCCCTTCCACTTCGGCGGCTGCCACGTCGAAACGATGGCGTATCCGTTCCAGCAACCCCTTGACCACCCCGCGTTTTTCCTTGAGGGAACGCAAACCGGGCAGTTCCAGGCGCACCTCCAGCACCACGACCCGCATCATCGCGGCACCCCTAGCCGATGGTCGCCCGCACCTCTTCGCGGGTGAACGCCTCCAGCACGTCCCCCACCCGCAGGTCAGAGAACTTCTCCAGGCTGATGCCGCACTCCACGCCGTCGCGGACCTCCCGCACGTCGTCCTTGAAGCGCTTCAGGGCGTGAATGCCGCCCACATGCAACACCACGTCGTCACGCAGCAGGCGGATGGTGTCCGGCTTGTGGATCACGCCGTCCAGGACCATGCAGCCGGCCACCAGGCCCACCTTGGAAATACGGAACAGATCCCGCACCTCGGCGCGGCCCTGCACGGTTTCCTTCATGATCGGGGAGAGCCTGCCCTCCATGGCGCTGGTCACGTCGTCCACCAGGTCGTAGATCACGGTGTAGAACCGCATGTCCACCCGTTCCCGTTTGACCAGTTCCCGCGCCTTGGCGTCGGCCCGCACGTTGAATCCCACCACCAGCGCCCGTGAGGCCATGGCCAGCATGACATCCGATTCCGTGATGCCGCCCACCGCCGAGTGAATGATGTTGACCCGGATCTTTTCGTGGGTGATCTTGAGAAGCGCATCCACCACCGCCTCCACCGATCCCTGCACGTCGCCCTTGACCACCACCTTCACCTCGTCCATCTCGCCCTGCTTGATCTGGTCGAACAGGTCGTCCGCCTTGGTGGGGAGTTGCAACTGCTTGGCCAGTTCCTGTTCCTTGTTCTTGCGCATGCGGAAGGCGGCGATCTCCTTGGCGCGCCGTTCGTCGGGGATGGTGATCAGGTCGTCGCCGGCGGTGGGCACCCCGGAGAGGCCGATCACCTCTACGGGCATGGAGGGCAACGCCTCCAGGATCGACTGCCCCTTGTCGTTGAGCAGCCCGCGGATTTTGCCCCACTCGGCCCCCACCACGAAGTAGTCCCCCACCCGCAGCACGCCGTTGACCACCAGACAGGTGGCAACCGCCCCTCTGCCCTTGTCCAGCTTGGCTTCGATGATGTAGCCCCGCGCCTTTTTGCCGAAGTTGGCGCGCAGATTGAGGATCTCTGCCTGCAACAGGATCATCTCCTTGAGTTCCTCGATGCCGATCCCGGCCTTGGCGGAGACGTTCAGGAAGATGGTCTCGCCGCCCCAGGCCTCCGGCACCAGCCCCTGATCGGACAACTGCTGCATCACCCGATCCGGATTGGCGTGGGGCCGATCGATCTTGTTGATCGCCACCACGATCGGCACCCCGGCGGCCTTGGCATGGTTGAGGGCCTCGATGGTCTGGGGCATCACCCCGTCGTCCGCAGCCACCACCAGCACCACGATATCCGTCACCTTGGCCCCGCGTGCCCGCATCGCCGTGAAGGCGGCGTGGCCGGGCGTGTCCAGGAAGGTGATGGAGGCGCCGTTTTCCAGCGTCACCTGATAGGCCCCGATGTGCTGCGTGATCCCGCCGTACTCCCGCGCCGCCACGTCGGTCTTGCGCATCGCGTCCAGCAGCGAGGTCTTGCCGTGGTCCACATGCCCCATGATCGTCACGACCGGAGAGCGCATGGTAAGATCCTTGTCCAGATCGTTGCTGTCCGCCAGTTCCGCCTCGATGGCCGCACCCTCGGATATGGTCTTGGGCCGGTGTCCCAGCTCCTCCACCACCAGCACCGCGGTATCCTGGTCCAGCACCTGGTTGATGGTCACCATCATCCCTTGCGCCATCAGCCGCTTGATCACCTCCGAGGACTTGATCGCCATCCGGCTGGCCAGCTCGCCCACCGTGATCACCTCAGGGATGATCACATCCCGCAGCACCGGTTGCTGCGTGGCCTCGAAACGTCCGCCGCGACGG
Organism: Magnetococcales bacterium; assembly: GCA_015231915.1. Classification (GTDB taxonomy): domain Bacteria; phylum Pseudomonadota; class Magnetococcia; order Magnetococcales; family Magnetaquicoccaceae; genus Magnetaquiglobus. The sequence goes on along the minus strand of JADGAR010000008.1, from coordinate 14,377 downwards.
GCGGACGGACGGAGCACCTTGCGCACCGGCAACTGCTTTTCCTGGGGCATGGCCGGCCCCGCCGCGCCCTTCTTGCCTTTGCCGCGCTTGGTCTTGGATTTGAGGGTTTCCCGTTGCGCCGCCTCGCCGCTTCCGGGGGTGGCGGCAGCAGCTGCAGCACTGTCCGCAACCGTGCGCCGTTCGTCCTGACGCCGTTTTTGCTCCCGCAACTCGTTGAGCTGGGTCAGGCGTTTGGCCACCAGGATTTCGGTCTTCTTGCGCGCCAGATCCTCCCGCTGAGCGCGGGTGAGGTTCTTGGGAATCTCTTCCTTGATCACGCCCACGCCGGGCTGTCCGCCGGGGGCCTCGGTCTTGGCAGGACGCCCCGCTGCGGGCTGTGCCGGTGGTTCGATCCGGTATTCCGGCTGCTCGGCGGTCACGCTCACCGCCTTGGGCACGGTTTTCGGCCTGGGGGGGGAGGGCGGGGCTGCCGCTTCCCGGGGCGCGGGGGGGGCGGGAGGCTCGGGAAGCTCCTGGACAGATGGCGGTGGCGATGCCTTGACCGCCTCGGCTTCGCGCTTGGCCCGTTCCGCAGCCTGGCGTTCGGCCTCCTGGCGTTCACGCTCGCGCCGCTCTGCCTCCTGGCGTTCGACCTCCAGACGCTGCCGTCTCTCCTCCTCTTCCTGGCGACGGAGCGCCTCCTGCTCGATCCTGGCCTGCTCGGCCCGGACCTGGCGCAGCGTCTCCTCGCGTTCCTGGTTTTCCTCGAAGGTCCGACGCTCAGCCGGAGTCATCGGCGTCAGAATGTGCTGTCTCCGATCCCTGGCCGCAGCATCCCCCGCGAGGGACGACTTGAGCCGGTCGCGGGCTGCCGCCTCCTGGGCCTGCTGGGACGGCGGCTGCTGGAGATCGATGGTCTCGGTCTCGTCGGCTCCGCTCTTGACGAAGGTCTTCTTTTTGCGCACCTCCACCACCACGCTCTTGGAGCGGCCATGGGAGAAATTCTGCTTGATGGATCCTCCCTCGACCGTCTTGCGCAACACGATGCGGCGCGGCGCCTTCAGCTTCAGCCGACCGTCTCCGCCGTCGTTCTCGTTCTCGTCACCGTCTCTGTCTTTTAACTCGCTCAACAGAACCTTCTCCTTTGGGTTCCGCAACCTGCATGAACGACCGCCAACGGGCGGCGTCGATGCGAATTCGTTCTCCCAATCCCGGGTTGGTCACAGCCGCCACCGCCACCGAACGGCCTCCCCGGATCGTCCCCAACTGTTCCTGGTTCAAGATTTCCAGGACCTCCACCTCTTCCTTGCCTTGCGTCGCGTGTTCCAGGCGCTCCCTGGCGCCGGCTCCCGCGTCCGTGGCCAACAGCAGCAGCGGTTTGCGCGCGTGTTTCAGAAGGGCCTCCACCTCCCGCTGCCCCGTGACGCACCCCCCGGCACGTTTGGCCAGGCCCAGCGCGTCCAGCAGGCGCTTGGTCAATCCGGCGGCCAGACGCGCCAACACCGCATCCTGCTGCTCGCCGACCATTTTATGTCTGGTCAGCAGCGCTGTCACCCGTGCCGCTTCCGGCAGGACGTAAATTCCCCTTCCGGGCAGCCGTCCCGCCAGATCTTCGATCAGGAGTCCCGTACCATCGGCCACGAACCGCAGCAAAGCCTCGCGGGGTCGGCGGTTACGGGTGATGGCGCACCGTCGCCACGGATTGGCGCGCGCCTCCTCCGGTCGCTCCCGAGGGGGCGACACGGGCGCAGCTTCAGGACTCGAACCAGCCGGCGACCTTGCGCGCATCGAGAATCAACCGTTCCACATCCTTGCGGCTCAGGCCGCTGCCCAGGATCTCCATCAGTTCGTCGGTGGCCAGATCCGCCAGATCATCCAGCGTGGTGATCCCCTTTTCCGCAATGGCGATCACCATGGTGTCGTTCAGCCCGCGCAACTGGGAAATGCGCGGATCGATGGAGAGGGCCGCTTTGCGCTCCTCGGTCTCCAGGGCGGTATGCAGCAGTTGATCCCGGGCGCGGGTACGCAACTCGCGGGCGATCTCCTCGTCGAAGCCGTCGATGCCGGCCAACTCCTCCAGCGGGACATAGGCCACCTCCTCCAGGGTGGTGAACCCCTCCTGTACCAGCGAGGTGGCCACCTCCTCGTCGAGGTCCAGACGCGCCATGAACTCCCTGGCGATGGCGTCGAACTCCTCCACGCGGCTCTCCGCCTCTTCCCGCTCGGTGATGATGTCGATCTTCCAGCCGGTCAGTTCCGAGGCCAGCCGCACGTTCTGACCGCGGCGACCAATGGCCAGGGAGAGTTGATCCTCGTCCACGACCACCTTGATGCGGGCCTCCTCCTCGTCCATCACCACCTTGACCACCTCAGCCGGGGCCAGGGCGTTGCAGATGAAGACCGCCGGGTCCGCAGACCACTCGATGATGTCGATCCGCTCTCCCTGGAGTTCGGTCACCACCCCCTGGACGCGGGAACCGCGAATCCCCACGCAGGCCCCCACCGGATCCACATGGGCGTCGTTGGAGCGCACTGCGATCTTGCTGCGGAATCCGGGATCGCGGGCCACGGCCTTGATCTCCACGATGCCGTCGTAGATCTCCGGCACTTCCATTTCGAAGAGCTTGGGGACCATTTCCGGCACGGTGCGCGACAGGATGATCTGCGGCCCCCGTTGCACGTCCCGCACCTCGTGGATGTAGGCGCGGATGCGGTCCCCAGGCCGGTAGTGCTCGCGGAAGAGCTGATGCTCGTGGGGCAGAAACGCCGCAGCGCGTCCCAGGTCCACGTAGATGTTGTTCCGCTCCACCCGTTTGACCAGCCCGTTGACCAGTTGGCCCTGGCGGTCGATGTATTCCTTGTAGACGCTGGTCCGTTCCGCCTCGCGCACCTTCTGCACGATCACCTGTTTGGCGGTCTGGGCGGCGATGCGTCCGAACTCCATGGGGGGCAGCGGCTCGGCGAGAAAATCCCCCACCTTGGCCGATGGATTGAGTTTCCGGGCCTCGGCGATCAACATGTGGGTATCCGGTCCCTCGTAGCCTTCGGCTTCCTCGGATTCCACCACTTCCCGCAGTTGATTGAGCTTGAAAGCCCCGGTCTTGGGATCGAACACCACCTGAATGTTCTTGTGAGCGCCGTATTTCCGTTTGGATGCCGTGCGGATGGCATCTTCCATGGCCTCGATGACGATCTCGCGGGGAATGCCCTTTTCCCTGGCCAATTGTTCGGCGATCTGTAAAATTTCCACACTCATGACAGGATACCCGGTATTGGCTGAAATTCACATTTGGTGAATGTCATGCGCGGATTGTTCTCCCCATTCAACCAAAAAAAGCCGGCCAAGCCGACTTTTCCTAAAGAACAGCACGAATCAGTCGCAGGCCAATATATGGCCATTTCCACCCAATGCCAAGGATATCCGAAAAATTTTTTCCGGTCAAGTCCGCACGCGTCCCCGTTGGGGGCAATCATGGGTGAATGTGGCGGTGGCGATTACCGGAAAACCCCCTGCAACGAATCGGCCTTGAAGATTTTGCCGATCCAGGTGGTCAGGTCGTCCAGGCTGGCGGAGGTCACCTTTTTCCGGATGGATTCCGGGACGGAACCGAAACGTTCGTGCAGCAGTTGGAGGAGCGTATCCGCCCTGCCCTTTTTTTCTCCGATTTTTTTCCCTCTTTTTTCCCCTCTTTTTTCTCCGATTTTTTCCCCCATCTCCATCCCGATTCGCTCTATACTTGATATATATGGCATTTTTTGGCTCTCCTCGTAGGCAACGATTCTTTCCCGCAACCGGGCATCCAGCTCCTCTGGCAAATGCAGCACCCAGTCCATGAAGCGAAACAGGTCGAGCACCTGTTGACGGCTGAAACCGCTCTCGTAGAGATTGCGGATCAAGAGCCATTTGAGATCGAGGCGCTCTTGCATCCGCTGACGGGTTTTCCTTGCCGTCAGGTACGCTCGGGTCACGACCGCGAACGGATTGGTGGAGTTTATCAAATCGGCCTCGGCGAAGTCCATCAGCTTGATGGCGGTGAACTGGTAGCTCTGGCGGGTTCCCCACAGTTCGTAGTGGTATTCCCGTGGCCGCCACAGGGCGCTTTCGTCCGCCAGGATGGCCAATCCCACCACCGGTTTCCGGTAGAGATCGAAGGCCTGGTAGTGATAGACATACATGCCGGTGGCGAAGTCCGCTTTGCGGTCGCCTTGAGGTACGACGCGTTCCTTGTCGCCTTTGCCAATGATGCGCAGGAGGCCGTTTTGGCTATCGACCTGGGGAATGGTCAGTGATTGGGCCTCGGAGATGCGCAGCCCACAGGTATACATCAGGGTGAAGCAGACTCGGTGAACCGGGCTTTCAACGGCATTCAGCAGGTGCTGCACCTGCTCATGGGAGATGACATGAGGTAGGCGTTTTTGGCGGGGTTGGCGAATCTTTTTTTTCCGAAAAGAGCCCAATCCCGGTCAAGAACGTGGAAATAGAAGAAACGGATCCCGAACCAGGAGGTTTTGAAGGTGCCACGGGCTGCACCGTTATCGCGAATGGCCAAATAGGTAGTCTTGGACCTCTTGTTCCGATAGATCCTCAAGGGAACGCCAGGATCGGGCGGCCAATCTGTCTACCACATGCAGATAGACTTGTTGGCTGCGTGCGGATAAGCCTGTCCGGCTCAGATCGTTGATCATACGTTGACGTAAGGTGTTCATGGTGGATCTCCTCTTCCGAAATGGTGGAAAGCTGGCTCATGCCAGCCGGTTGGAAGAGGATGATAACCCGAAAGCGAGGCAAAGGCGCGCGGGCTGTGCGAGGCTCAAGCTGCGGCGCAGCCGCTCAGTTCAACCCTCGACGATCTCCTTCCACGGGACATCGAACTCATCTTGTTGGCGTTTTGCCTTGTCGCGTTTGGTTGCCATCCCTCGTCTCCTCGCCCTTGCTTAGGGTCGGATCTTCACCCCGATTCGCTACCATGTTCGATAAAGTATATAATTTTTTGGCTCTCCTCAGCAAGGTCGATTACTTGGTGACATACATAGTCAGATTATAATTATGTTATTAATAATTAACCAAAAAATATAAATAAACACGCATACAGAGCCAGCTACTGTCAGCTCTCTTTTTAAAATGGCAGCAAAAGCCAGATCTCTCTTTATTGAAAATTTATTATTTTTATTAATAATTAAAATTCTATATAAACACTCTTTGATTATAATAAATATAAGATAAGCCACTATTGTTTGCCAAGGATCTCTTAGAATTTTAAAACATGCCGCAATAAATAATAATGATGATATAATCTCAATACCAAAAAAAATAAATATTAATATTATAAAAAATTTCAAAAAAATTAATAATAAAAAAATATATAAATTATGCCAAAATATCATGCTTCCTCCTGCGGAATCAAACCAATTCAAAAATCATCATATGATACAAAATGCGCAAAGGATCGATCATGGCGGCGCCTCGTTAAGTCCAGGAAACCCATTGGGGCATTCTGGCAGCGAGCGCGAAGAAAAACAAGTGCAGATTGAAGTAATATGGCATGCAACTTCAATGAAAGGCGCTCTGGATCTCCAGGAAGGCGTCGATATTGTCGAGGAAAAGATCCACCAGCCTGGGGTCGAAATGGGTTCCCCGGTCGCGCCGGATCAGCTCCAGGGCCTGCTCCACGCTCCAGGCCTCCTTGTAGATCCGTTTGTGGGTCAAAGCGTCGAACACGTCGATCAGGGAGGTGATGCGGGCGAAGATGTGGATCTCCTCGCCCGCGAGGCCCTTGGGATAACCGGTGCCGTCCCACTTCTCGTGATGCTGGGCGCAGATGATCGCGCCGGTGCGGATGATGGTCTGATCCGTGCCGGAGAGCACATGGCAGCCGATCTCGGTATGGGAGCGCATGATCTCCCACTCCTCCGGGGTCAGCTTGCCCGGCTTGTTGAGAATGGCGTCCGGAATGCCGATCTTGCCCAGGTCGTGCATGGGGGAGGCCATGCGCAACAGCTCGCAATCCTCCGCAGAGAGGCCGGCCAGTTGCGCCAGCAGGCGCGAGTTCTCCGCCACCCGCCGGACGTGCTGTCCCGCCTCGCCGGAGCGGGTCTCGATGATGTCGCCCAGGGTGAAGGTGACATCCTTCTGGGTCTTGATCATCTCGCGGTTGAGCAGGAGCTGTTCGAAGGCCTGGGCGATGTTGGAGGAAAAGAGGGCGATCAGGTCCCGGTCCACCTCCTTGAGACGGCGGTTGCTCTTGAGATAGATCAGGTTCTCCATGCCGTTGCGGGTCTGGAAATAGCCGAGATAGTCGTACTCGCCGAACCGGCTTTGCCGGGCGTGCAGGGCCTCGAGGACGATTTCCGCCACCCTGGGGGAGGCCACCTCCAGGAGGGGCTTGCCCACGGCGGCCTCGTAGCAGCCGAAGGCGGCGTAGATGTTGATCGTACCCCGTTTTTCCGTGGCGGCAAAACATTCGGTGCTCTGTTCGGAGAGGCCCTCGGTGTTGTTGTTGACCAGCGCGACCAGTTGGGTCAGGATGCCGGTCGCCAGTTGCCCCAGGGAGTGGAATTCGTACAGATGGCCGGTGGCGTCGATGATCTTGCGCAGCCCGCGGCGGGTGCTCTCGATGGTGTTGAGCAGATTGAAGGCCCGCAGGCTGGCGGTCACCGAGGTGATGAGCGCCTGGTTGCTCAGGTTGACCTTGTCCTTGTAGTCGTTGATGTCGTAATCGGCGATCACCTCGGCTTCCGGGGCCTGGCCGGGCTGGCCGGTGCGCAGGATGATGCGCACGAAGGGGTTTTTCAACTCGTCCCGGATGTAGCGCACCACATCCAACCCCTCCTTGTCGGTTTCCATCACCACGTCGAGCAGGAGCACGGCTGTGTCGGGATGCAGCCTCATGAGGTGACGCGCCTCGGCCCCGGAATAGCCGTTGATGAACGCAAGAGAGCGGCCCTCGAAGGTCATCTCCTTGAGCACCAGCCGGGTCAGGGGATGGAGATCGGGGTCGTCGTCGATCACCATGATCTTCCAGGGGGCTTCGGGCAGGGCATCCTGGTGCGCCGGCCCGGCCTCCTGCCGTGGTGGAGCGGCGCAATCGGCAAAAACGAAATCGTCAGAAGTCGAGGTGGTCATGTTTACCCATCCATGGGAAATTGAATGTGGAACTCCGTCCCTTCGCCAGGGGCGCTGATACAGTCGATGGACCCCTTGAGACGCTGTGTCACCAGGTTGTAGACGATGTGCATGCCCAGACCGCTCCCCCCGTGATTGCGATTGGTGGTGAAAAACGGTTCGTAGATCTGCTTCGCAGTCTCCCGGTCCATGCCCCGGCCATTGTCCTTGTAAACAAGATGCAGCATATCATGCTGCAGGGCAACCGTGATAGTGATTTTTCCCTCATCTTGATCGTCAAAGGCATAATTCAGCGAATTGATGACAAAATTGGAAATGATCTGCGAAATGGCCCCCGGATAGCTGTCGAGTTCGATCTCCTCGGAGCAGTCGATGGTGACCTGATGATGGGTCTTCTTCAATTTCGGTCGCAGGGTGAAGATGGTCTCCTCGAGATAGCTCCTCATGTGGAAGCGGCGCCTTTCCTGGCTGGTCTGATCCACCGCCACCTGCTTGAAGCTCAGGATCAGGTCCGAGGCCCGTTTCAGATTGGCCTTGATGAGGTGGGTGGCCTCCCGGAGGTTGTCGAGGAAGTTGGCGAGGTCCTCCCGGCGCAGTTGTCCCTGCTCCTGGATGGCCAGGAATTTCGTCAACTCCGACTCCTGGTAGGTGACGGCGGTGAAGCTGATGCCCACCGGGGTCTTGATCTCGTGGGAGATGCCCGCCACCAGCCCCCCCAGGGCCGCCAGCCGCTCGGACTGGATCAGCTGGTCCTGGGCCGCTCGCAGGGAGGTGAGATGGGCCTGCAACTCGCGGGTGCGTTCCGCCACCTTCTCTTCCAGGAGGAGGTTCTGGCTGAGCAGGGCCTCTTCCAGTTTCTTGCGTTCGATCATGTTGCCCAGGGTGCTGCCGATGGCCTGCAGCAGGTTCTCCTCGTCCGGATTGCGGATCTGGCCGGCTTCCAGGTAGAAGGTCAATACCCCGAGCAGATCGGAACCGGACAGAATGGGCACCGAGTAGTGGCCATGGGGGAGCATGCCGTCGAAACGGATGTCGTGACGGTCGTCGATGCAGTCGGCGTGGACGATGGTCCCGGCGAGGGCGGCGCGACCGCACAGGCAGTGGCCATAGGCCACCTGTTGGCAAAGGTAGACCAGCTCCGGATTGAGTCCCTGGTGGGCGATCAGGTGGAGGGTGCGGTGTTGGGGATCGGCCAGAAAGACCGCCCCCTTGGCCTGCACCGCCAGCCAGGGGACCGAATGGATGAATTGCAGCGCCCGCTCGAGCTGTTCCTTGAGGGGGATCTTGAGGTAGGAGATGGCGTAAAGGCCGTTGATGACCCGCTGGTAGGTCAGGTAGTGCTCGGCCTGTTCGAGCAGTTGCCGGTTGTCGTGGCCGATCTTTTGCAGTTCGGCCTGGACGCGCTGGCGTTCCTGAAGTTCTTTTTCCACCGAGTCCGTGGCCAGAAGCAGCGCCGTGACCACGGAGGTCACCTCGTCGTGTCCCGCGCCGGAGACGGTGTTGAGCTGATGCCGCATGGCGCTGGAGAGATGATATTTTCTGGAGAAACCCCGGGCAGCCCATCCCAGGGTGGCGATGCGGCGGGTCAGGCGGACCAGCCACACCCCCAGGGTCAGCCAGAAGAGCAGGGCCAGCAAAAGGAACAGGGTGATGCCCGCCAGGAGGATCTCCATGGGCGAAAAGATCGGGGTGCTGTGATGGCGGATCACCAGCCGGGGGGCGTGGGAGGCCGGCTCGCCCCAGGGGATGGAGAGCTGATCCAGACGGCTTTTGTCTGCCGCGATGCTCCCCGGACGCAACGACTCCGGGTCGCTGGCGAGATTGCCCAGGGAGCTGGCCGCGACGCGATCGCCTTGCAGGAGGAACAGGTCGGTGAAGGGCAGGGCGTTGCGGAAGAGCAGACCGTTTTCGATGGCCACGAAAAAAAGCAGTTCGCCCTGTCCCAGTGCCCCCAGCCAGAAGGGTTGCGCGATCCAGCGGTAGAGGACCCTGGAGCGGGGATCCTCATGCCAGCCGGTCTGTCCGGAGGGGACGAAGCGCTCGGGCAGGGTGACCGGTGAGGTGGCGTAGTGAAACAGGACGCGGTGATCGGGAGCGACGACCAGGATCAGGGGAAAGAGGGGATGGTTCTCCAGGGCCAGGGTTTCGCGCATGCGTTCCCAGCCGAGGGCAGGGTCGCGGAACAGGTCGTGCATTTCGAGCAGATTGTGGAGCGAGATGGCCATCTCCTGCCACTCCTGTTCCAGCAGGACGATCTTTTCCGCGTAGAACCGCTCCAGCGAGGTCATGACCTTGCGGGATTCTTTTTCCATGGCGGTGTGCTGGAAGCCCAGGGTGGCCAGGGCGATGGCGGCGATCATCACCAGGGTGACAGCCGCCACGCGGATGGTCGCCTGGCGCAGCAGGACGCCTTTTTCGGCCTTGCCAACGGGATGGATCACTCTTTGCGTCCGGCCCACTGGTCGTTGATGAGGTCTTCCATGCGCACCCCTTTGGCTTCCGGGGTGCTGGTATGGAAAAAGGTATTGGTTTCGGCGATCTGCCGGTTGGAAAAGCGGCCATCGTTGCTGAACAGGCGTGGATATTTGCGCAGGCATGTCAGGAGATATTGTTTTTCCGGTTCATCGGCGATCCGCAATTGTTCCACCAGCTCCTCCGGGGAATGGGAGGCGATCCACTGCAGGGCGCGACGCACGGCGGCGACGAGGCGCCTGACCTTTTCCGGCTCGTTGGCCGCCACGTCCGGGCGGGTGGCCAGGACGGCGTGCAGGACATTGGCCCCGGCGATGTTGTTGGTGCTTTCGGGTTCTGCCAGATTGACCAGGAAGAAGACCTTGCCCGCGCCCAGCAGGGTGGAGGCGAACGGCTCCTCGGAGACGATGGCGTCCACCTGTCCGGAGTCGAGCATGGCGGTGCGCTTGGCCCACTCCTGACCGGAGGAGATGACCCGCACCTCCCGAGGCGACAGGCCGTCGGAGCGCAACAGGAGTTCCAGGAGTTGCTGGGCCACGGTCTTGGCGTTGACCGCGCTGGTATGCACGCCGACGATGCGGCCCTTGAGGTCCGCGATGCGGCGTACCTGGTCGCGCAGGGCGGCGCGCACCATCAGGACGAATTGCGGGCGGTCGGAGAGGGCGGCCACGCCCACCAGTTCCCCGCCGTTGGCTTTCAGGGACATCAGGGCCGGAAACCCCACCACCGTGAACTCGCTGTTGCGGGCGAGCAGCTCCTTGATGGCCAATCCCCCCCCTTCGACATGTTTCAGGCGGACCTCGATCCCTTCCGCCCGATCCGCCTGGAGGATGGGCACCAGGTCGATGGGCAGATAGGAGAGGTTGCGGGGTCCCACCACGCTGACGACGGTGCGCATGGGGGTCTCTTCCGGCGCGCTCCATGCCGGAGCGGTCAGCAACCAAAAGACCATCCACAAACCAAGCAAGATGCGCATGTTCATTCCCCCTTCAAAAACCCCCGGATGAGACGGACAGTCATGTCGGCCAATCAGCGCAGATGTTCTCCGCCATCCACGCGGATCATCTCGCCGGTGATGAAATCATTTTCCAGCAAAAAGCGCAATGCGGCGGCAATATCGTCCACCGATCCGGAGCGTTCGAGCGGGGTGGCGGTCGCGATGCGGTCGAATTCGGCGCGGCTGGCGTCGGGGGCGGGCAGAATCGGTCCCGGCCCGATGGCGTTGACCCGAATGGCGGGGGCCAACTCCAGGGCCGCCTGGCGGGTCAGGGTCCAAAGGGCCGACTTGGCGGCGGAATAGGCGGCGAATCCGGGTCTGGGGCGATGACCATGCTGGTCGATGATCTGAATGATGTGTCCCGGTCGTCCCTGGGGCAGTCGTCGGGCGAAGGATTGCATCAGCAGGAAGGGGGCGGTGAGGTTGACGGCCAGATGCCGGTTCCAGGTGGCCAGGGAACCGTCGCGCACCCCGCCGGGCTGATAAACGGCGGCATTGTTGACCAGGATATCCACCGGCCCGCGGCCATGCACCTCCTCGGCGCGGGAGATCAATGCGGCCACCTCGTGGCTGTCGGCCAGATCGGCCTGGATAATCCCTGCCGTTCCGCCTTCGGCCTCGATGAAACGCTGCAAGGCCAACGCCTCGAGGTGGGAGCCGTGACAATGGATGACCACGGCGCTGCCGAGTCGTGCCAGGGCAAGGGCGCAGGAGGCCCCGATGCGTCGGCCCGAGCCGGTGATCAGGGCGGTGGAGTGCTTGAACGCGTGTTCCGACATGGCGGATCTCCTGTGGCTGGGCTGCAATTTTTCTTGCACCTGCAATCGTTTGGACATTGCCCGATAATTGCTCGAAAAACATAATATACCAATTTTTCGCGGAGTTCCCGGTCCCACTTATGCGTGCAATATTTTGTATTTTTCCAAAGATCCGCATGTGGGGTAATTTTATGATTTCGTTATAATATGGCATGATAATATTAACTGGCATATATTTTGCAGAAATTTTATTTAACAAGACAGCACGGGACAAACCGGGAAAGAGGGAGACCTTAAGCCACAAAGATTCATCGGACCAGCAACCGCCAGCCAAAAGGAATCGATGCCATGGGACTCCACGCACAGACACTGACGATCGATCCGCAAGATCGGATCGTAAGATTCGTGCCCCCCGCACAGTTCAAGCGGGAGGCGAGCGACTGGATGACGAGTATGACCGATCAACTCCATCGCCTGGAAGAGCGCATCGATGATCCGCAACTGAGCGATTCCATCTGCCGCGACATGGAGACGTTCCATCAGGTGGCGCGGCGGCGCGGGCTGCGGGAGATCGCCGACCTCGCCTTGCGGGTGGCCAGGGCGCTGGAACAGGTGGATCCCGGCAGGAACGAGGCGGCCAAACGGGTGGTTGCCTTGTCGCTGGTTGCGGTGAGTCAGATTCAATGGCTGCTCAACCCCTCCGTGCAAGGGGCGGGAGAGAATGCCAAACGAATCCTGACCGGGCTGTTGACAAAATGGTAGCCATCACCCCATTGGCCAGGGAACTCCCGGCGGCAGCCCCCCTGCGCCGCTTTCCCGGCCCGTGGCGGTTCGGGAGACGGATTGCGCGGATTGTGATCGACATGAACCAAGAACTTGCGGATGCCATGGTGGAATCGGTGCAGGAGGTCTTTCACCGGTTTTTGGATCTGGAGGTGGCCGAGGAGGCAACCACGGTCCGGCATGAAATGCCGGAGACAGAGGATCCCGACGAGGTGGCCACGCTGATCGGCTTCAGCGGGGCGCTGCGCGGCGCCGTGATCGTGCGCTCCTCCATGGCGACGGCCAGGATCCTGGCCCACGCCTTGTCCGGCAGACACGCGGACGGAGCCGGCGGTCCCTTTCTGGATTTGCAGGGGGAACTGGCCGATCTGCTCGCCGGGGGGATCCGGGCGCGTCTGGCCTGCCACGGGGAACTGCATCTGGCCCCGCCCACCACCGTGACCGGGCAGGGGTTCCGGCTGCGCAACGCCAGTATCTTCACGGTGATCGGCAAGCGTTTTCGGATCGCCGGGGGTGGATTCACGATGGAATGTTTTTATCTCAAAGACTTCTCATAGATTGGCAAGAAAATTGCGTGTCCCATGCATTCACCAAGCATCCATCATGGGACAGATGTCATGAACAAAATCCAAAGCATCGAGGAAGTGGCCAAAGCCGTGGCAACCTACAAGGCAATGGGCAAAAAAATCGTCCATTGTCACGGCTGTTTCGACCTGCTGCACATCGGCCATCTGCGGCATTTCCAACAGGCACGACAACTGGGCGATGTCCTGGTGGTGACGGTGACCCCGGATCGCTTCGTGGACAAAGGCTCGAATCATCCCGCCTTTCCGGAAGGGTTGCGCGTCGAGGCCCTCTCCGCTCTCTCCTGCGTGGACCTGGTGGCGATCAATCCATGGCCCACCGCCGAGGAAACGCTCCGCTTGCTGAAACCGGATTTCTACGTCAAGGGCGTGGAGTTCCGGCAGACCGGCGAGGACTACACCGGAAAAATGGGCATGGAGGCCGCCGTGGTCAAGGAGGTCGGTGCCCAGTTGCATTTCACCGGCGACATCGTGTTCAGTTCCACCAACCTGATCAACCGCTATCTGTCGAAATTCTCCGACGAGGTGAACAAATATCTGCGTCTGTTCCGGGGCCGTTATCGCATCGACGACCTGTTCGCGGTGTTGGACCGGATGGAGTCCCTGTCGGTACTGGTGGTGGGGGATGCGATCCTCGATGATTATCACTATGTCAATGCCATCGGCAAATCCTCGAAGGATCCGATTCTGGCGTTGAAGCATCTCTCCAGCGACATGTTTGCCGGCGGCGCGGTCGCCATCGCCAATCAGGTGGCGCAATTCGCCAGCCGGGTGGAGTTGCTGACGGTGCTGGGGGCCAGGGAGAGTCACGAGGCCTTTCTGCGGGACTCCCTGTCCGAAAACGTGACACCGCGTTTTCACATCCATCCCGACGCCCCCACGTTGACCAAACGGCGTTATCTGGAAGGCTATGCCCTGACCAAGCTGTTCGAGGTCTATATCGAGGGAGACACGCCGCTGCCCAGAAGCGTCGAACAGGAGATGCGGCACTGGTTGACGGAGAATCTGGGTCGTTTCGATCTGGTGATTGTGGCCGATTACGGACATGGCGCGATCACGGATGGCCTGGTGAAGACCCTGGTGGATTCCGACGCCTTTCTGGCGGTCAACACCCAGGCCAATGCCGGCAACCGCGGTTATCACACCGTCTCCCGCTACCGGCGGGCCGACTATGTGTGTCTGGCCGAGCCGGAAGTGCGTCTGGAGTGCCGTTCGTTGCATGACGAGATCCATCCGTTGCTGGATCAGGTGGCCCGCAGGTTGGCTTGCGGCAAGATGGCGGTGACGCGCGGCAAACGCGGCTCCATCATGCGTGATGTCCATGGCAATACCGTGGAGGTGCCGGCCTTTGTGTTCAATGCCGTGGACCGGGTGGGCGCCGGGGATGCCTTTCTGTCGGTGACTGCCCCCGCCGCCCGCCTGAACGCCCCCGAGGAGTTGATCGGTTTCATCGGCAACGTGTTGGGTTCCCTGGCTGTGGAGATCATCGGCAACAAGCACGTGGTGAAGAAATTGACGCTGAAAAAACACATCACCTCGATCTTGAAATAATATTTTTTCGGGGCTTTGATCATCGTTTCGGCTATCATATATAGGATCGTAAACCGCGACAGGTTCGGAATATTTCGTTTTCAAGAATTATTAGGGGTCCAGGGGGATTATCCCCCTGGTGGGATCCAAG
>JADGAR010000089.1 GCA_015231915.1 Magnetococcales bacterium | reverse complement strand
CCGTTTGATCAACATGGGGTTGGCCTCCCACATGCTGACGGGCAACATCATCGGTGTGCTGGCCCAGCGTCTGGTGCGCCGGTTGTGCGTCCACTGCCGGCGGCCCCGCCCCTCCGATGCCACCCTGGCGAGGCGGTTGCGCCTCCCGGAGGAGCAGGAGCACGATTTCGGTCAGGTCCACGATCCCGTCGGCTGTCCGGCCTGCGGCGGGACCGGCTACAAGGGGCGCATCTGCGTCATGGAGGCTTTGTTCACCGACGACCACTTCCACGACCTGATCGCCCAGGGCGCGCATCCTGCGGAGTTCCGCCAGGCGGCACGGGAGCGGGGTTTTTCCACCATGTGGGAGGACGGGGTGCGGCACGTCCTGCTGGGGAACACCGGCATCGACGAGATCACCCGCGTGCTGGGCCGCTCCGAGGCGCCGGACCCGAGGAGCCTGCCTGATGCCTGAGTATACCTACAAGGCCACCGATCCGACCGGTCGCATCCGCAAGGGGACCATCGAGGCGGCCAACCTCGACGACCTGGAGCTGCGTCTGGATCGCCTGGAACTGATGCTCATCAGCCACAAGGAGCTGCGGGCCGGAAAACGCGAGGGCCGCCTCTACTTCCGGCGCGGGGCGAGCCGCAAGGAGATCATCCTCTTTTGCTTCCACATGGAGCAGTTGATCCGCGCCGGGGTTCCGATCCTCAAGGGGCTGAGCGACTTCCGGGACGGGGTGGAGAGCGCCCGGCTCAAGGAGGTGGCGGTCTCGCTGGTCGAGGACGTGGAGAGCGGCAAGACCCTCTCCGACGCCATGACGAGCCACCCCCGCATCTTCGACCCCATCTTCGTGCAGCTCATCCTGATGGGCGAGCGTACCGGGCAACTGGAGACCATCTTCCAGAATCTCGCCGAATCCCTGAAATGGGAGGACGAACTGCTCGCCCAGGCCAAGAAGGTGATGATCTATCCCAGCGTGGTCGGTCTGGCGGTCCTCTCCCTGGTGTTTTTCATGATGATCTTCCTGGTCCCGCAATTGATGGAGTTCATCACCGGCATGGGCGAGACCCCGCCGTTGCACACCCGCGCCCTGATCGCCACTTCGGATTTCATTGTGGCGTGGTGGCCGGTGCTGCTCGCCGTGCCGGTGGGGGGCTTTTTTGTGGTGCAGTTCGCGGTGCGGGTCAGCAAGGGGGCGCGCCGCGAGGTGGATCGGCTCAAGCTGCGGGTGTGGCTGTTCGGGCCGCTGATGCGCAAGATCACCCTGGTGCGCTTCGCCAACGCCTTTGCCCTGATGTATCAGGCCGGCATCACCGTGCTGGAGTGCCTGCGCATCAGCGAGGGTCTCACCACCAATCTGGTGGTGCGGGAGGCGCTCCAGCAGGCGCGGGAGCTGGTTGCCGAGGGGAAGGAGATCAGCAGCAGTTTCGCCCAGGTGCGCCTTTTCCCGCCCCTGGTGCTGAGCATGCTCCAGGTGGGCGAGTCCACCGGCGGCCTGGACCGCTCCATGCGCAACGTGAGTTATTTTTTCGACCGGGAGGTCAAGGAGACCATCGGCAAACTGGAAGCGGTCATCGAGCCGTTTCTGACCGTGGTGCTGGGCGGCATGATGGGATGGGTGATCCTGTCGGTGCTGGGTCCGATCTACGACCTGATCTCCAAGATGTAGCCGATCATGTCGCGGCGACTCGTCCTGTGCATCACCAACCACCATCTGCTGGCCTATCATTGGGAGGCGAACCTCTTCGGCGATCCGGTGGTCTTTGCCCAGGAGGAGACCGGGCGCGTCCGCTTCCGGGAGTACCTGGAGCAGGCCGGAGAACCGGACGCGGTGCTGATCCTGATCGACATCACCGAGGAGGAACTCAAGCTGGAGCGGGTCCCCCGGCTCAATCCCCTCAGCCGCAGCCGGATGCTGCAAAACCGCGCCAATCGCCTGTTGCGTCACACCGCCTTCCGTCACGCCCTCGCCTTGGGGCGCGCTCCCGGTGAGGAGGGCCAGGAGAGCGCCCTGTTCGCCGGCCTGACCGCTCCCGAGGATGGTCTGCTGCCGTGGTTGGCGATTCTCGAGGAGAGGCGTCTCCCGGTGGCCGGGATCTGGTCGATTCCGCTTTTGACCCCGCGTCTGTTTCGTTCCCAGGTGGACCCCAGCCACCGGGATCAGCTCCTGGTGAGCGTCAATTCCGGCGGTCTGCGGCAGACCTACCTGCGGGATGGCCAAATCCTGATCAGTCGTTTGAGCCGCATCCCGGCGGTGGAGATCGAGGATCTGCCGCCCTTCCTGCACGGGGAGGTGGCGCGCATGCAGGGGTATCTGGTCAGTCAGCGGCTCTATGCCTGGAATACCGAGTTGCAGGTCTACATCCTGTGCTATCCGGCGCTTCACGCCCTGATGAGCCGTGGTCCCCACGAGATCGGTTCCGCCCGGTTGCATGCCCTGGACGTGACCCGGCTGGCCCGGGAACTGGGGTTGAAAAACACCCTGACCACCGGCAAAATGGATCGTCTGTATGCCCAGGGGGTGATCCGCTGGCGGATTCCCAATCATTATGCGCGGGATGACGACCGGATGGTGTATCGGATCCTGCGGCTGCGCGAGGGGGTGCGTTGGGCGGCCATGGCCCTGTTCGGCGTTTCGCTGGTGGCGGGAGCGGTTCTGTTTCTGCAGGGACGCGCCCTGCGCGACCAGCAGCCCGCCCTGTCGCGGGAGGCCGAGGAGGTGCAGCGGCTGGTGGGGCGCTCCACGCGCAATCGTTCCTCCCAGGAGGGGCGCGCGATCATCGCCACCGTGCGGCTGGCCGGCTGGGTGGAGGCACGCATTGCGGATCCCCGCGCCATGTACGCGATCCTGGGCGAGGTGTTGGCCAGACACGAGGCGTTGCTCCTCGATACCCTGGAGTGGAGCGCCGAGGAGGCACGGCCTGCCGGCGGGAAACAGGCCGGCGGCGGGAGCGCCGGGGAAAAACCGATGCAGCGGGTGCGGCTGACTGGCCGGGTGCAACCGTTCACCACCGCCAGGGAGGCGATGGATACGGTGGAGCGTTTCGTGCGGGAGTTGCGCGCCAGGCGGGAAGTGGTCGAGGTGCAGCCCGCGCGTTTGCCCATGCAGGCGGGTGCGGACGCGGTGATCCGGAGCGGGGAGGCGGTCACTGCGGAGCAGCAGGCCCGTTTCGAACTGAGCATCCTGCTGCACCCCCCCGTGGGCGCATCATGAAGGGTCTGGCGGGCGAATGGAGGCGGTTGACCGGCAGCGGAGCGCTGTTGCTGTTCTCGTTGCTGGTGGATGCCGGCATGATCCTGGGGGGGATGGCCTATCTGGAAGACGCCGAGGAGACATTGGCGAAACTGCGCGCCTCCATCGCCACGCTGCGGGAGCAACAGCGCCGCAACGAGGGACAGAACCGGGAACTGGAGCTTTTGCAACCCGGCTATGACCGATTGCGCGCCCTGGGGGTGCCGGGGGAGGAGCCACGCATGCGTTGGGTGGAGGCCCTGCACGACCTGGAGCGGGAATTGAAGCTGCCGGCCCCTGTGCAATACAAGCTGGAGCCGGCCAGGCCGTTCACGGGCGCGCCGGTGCAGGGGGGCGGCGAGCGGATGCGGCTGTTCGTCAGTCCCATGGAGATCACCTTCGGCATGATTCATGAAGGAGATCTGTTCGAGATGATCGGAGTGCTGGAGCGCAAGCAGGTGGGTCTGTTCCGGTTTCTGCGCTGCCGGATGGCGTTGGCCGGCAGGGAAGCGGGGGAGAAGGCGTTCCGATCCGGAGTCAATCTGACGGGGGAGTGCGGCCTGGAGTGGTTCACCATCCGGGAAGAGGAAGGCAAGGGCAAATGAGGTGGCGGGCATTTCCGATTCTGGTCGGCGCGCTGTTGTCGTGGCCTGGCGCCACGGGATGGTGCGGCGATGCGTGGGGCGCCTGGACCGCCAGGGGGCGGTTGTTCACCACGCCTGCGGTTCGGGAGACTTTGAACCAGCAGCGCCAGGTCCGCGAGTCGGGGGCGGGGGAGGTGCGGAAAACGGGCGAGCCGGCGTCCGGCGGGGAAGCTGCGGCGGGCGCCGCGAGCGGGGAACCGGTCTCCCTCGGTCCCCGTTACTACACCCTGGACGGTTTGGTGCTGGCCGGGGCCGGGGGGGGAGCGGCATGGCTCAACGGGCAGCGCATCGATCTGGCGACCGGGTTCGACGGCGACTATTTCCGGGTCGCTCCCGGCCAGGACGCGGCCTCTGGTCTGGGCATGGTCGTCAAGGACCTCGCGGAGCGTTTTCGTCTGTTGCCGGGCCAGACCCTGGATGCCGAGGAGCGGCAAATCCGGCCCAGTCACGCAATCCCCGCCGGGGAGCGCAGGACCGCCATGCGCCATGCCCCTGGCACGGCAGGCGCGGGGGCAGGGGAGGTGGCCGATGCCAACAAGCGCTAGAACCGGCCAACGCGGTGCGGCCATGCTCCTCATGATGTCGGTGCTGGTCATGGCGGGGCTGTCGTTCGCGCTGAATGCCCTGCTGATCAAGAGCACCCGCGTCAGGGAGGACCAGCGCGCCTCCCGCGCATTGGCTGCGGCCAAGGAGGCCCTGCTGGCCTATGCCGTGGCCAACGACTGGGCCGCCAACAAGGGGCGGTTCCCCTGTCCGGATTCCGGCAGCGTGGGGGGGTACGATGGCGGCGGGAACAGCGGGGCCTGCGGCGGGAACGGGACGGCGGCCTTCGGGCTGTTGCCGTGGAAGACGTTGGGGCTGGCCAATCTGCGCGACGGGGACAATGCCCCCATCCTGTACGCGGTGTCGGGCCGTTACAAGTCGGGGTCCACCCTCTCCATCGCGGCGCTGCCCACCAGCGACCTGCTGACGTTCAACAACAGCGCCAATGCTTCGGCGACCCTGGATTACGTGGCGGTGCTCATCGCGCCGGGCGCGCAGCTTGCCGGTCAGACGCGCGATGTGGCCGTCACGGCGGCCAATCAGCGTTCTCAATTCCTGGAAAAGCGTTACGCCTCGGCGGATACCGACTTCGAGGTGGCCCGGATTGATCGGGAGGGGGGCTACAACGACCGGGTGATCGGCATCACCCACAACGAACTGATCGCGGCCTTGCAGTGAGGGCGGCGATGGAGGCGGGCATGGAGCAACGGCGGCAGGAGCGCGGGAGGCGGGCAGGGGGCTTTTCGCTGTTGGAGCTGGCCTTGGTCCTGACGATTTCCGGTGTGGTGATGGGCGCCGGGTTGGTCACCTATACCGCGCAGCGGGAAAAGGAGCAGCGCCAGAAGACCGAGCTTTCCCTGGAGCGGGTCAAGGAGGCGCTCCAGTGGTATCTGGTCACCCATGGCCGCCTGCCGTGCCCGAACGTCGATTCCACCCAGGTGGTCAACGGTGAGACCCTTTTTTCTGGTCGCGGCGATTTTCAGCCCGCCGCGCCCACGACCTGCGTCGGGCAGTTCGGCATGCTCCCCTGGGTCGATCTGGGGGTGGGGCAACTGGATGCCTGGGGCCATCCGTACACCTATCACGTCTCTGCCGCCTTTTCCGACCCTTCCGGCGGGGCCGTCTCTGCTGCCACGACCGGGGACCTGGTGGTCCGTAATCCGGCGGGGACGGTGGTGGCCTCCGGTCTTTCGGCGGTGGTGGTTTCCCATGGCAGGAACGGTCTGGGGGCCTATCGCCATCGCGGGGCCTCCCTGGTGCCGCTGACCCGCGAGCCGGCCAATCCCGCCGCCATCTCCGATGCCGGCGAGCGCGCCAATGCCGATGCGGATTCCCGCTTCGCCAGCAATCCCGCCGACCCGGAGATCAAGGCCTATGTCACGACAGCCGGCGACGACAGGTTGCTGTGGCTCTCCTCCTCGCAGTTGAAAAACGAATTGCTGGTGGCGGAAAAACCCCTCTCCACGGTGCCGACCACCTCGACTTCCATCTCGACCTCCACCTCCACCTCGGTGCCGACCACCTCGATCTCCACCTCGGTGTCGACCACCTCGACTTCCACCTCTACCTCGGTTGAGACCACCACCACGCCCTCCACCTCGACCACTTCTGTGCCGACCACAACGTCCACCTCCACCTCGACCTCGACCTCCACGTCGTCATCGAGCACGACCACCTCGGTGGAAACGACCACGACCTCGGTGCCGACGACCACCACGTCGTCATCGAGCAGCACGACCTCTGTGCCGACGACCACCACGTCGTCATCGAGCAGCACGACCTCGATCGCGACGACCACGACCTCGATCGCCACGACCACGACCTCGGTAGCCACGACCTCGGTGCCGACCACCACCACGTCGTCATCGAGCAGCACGACCTCGGTGGCAACCACCACCTCCACCTCGACGAGCAGCACGAGCAGCTCGACGACCACCAGCACCTCTACGACCTCGACCTCCACCACGACCACCAGCACGATTCCCTTCTCGGCTGGTCTGCTTTACCAGGGCACTAATTATAATTGTTATTCAAGTCGGCCCACAAGCATGGTGCAGGCCACCGGGACCGCCAGCTTCGTCAGGGGGGACAGGGCCGAGGTCACCTCCTCCTGTCTTTCCCTGCCCAGCGCCAATCCGACCTATTTCTACACCAATTTCACCGTTGCGTCCGCATTGAGCGGTGCCAACGTGATCCGCATCCGACCGGAGGGCACCTCGAAGGGCGCTCTCGACTGCCAGTTCGATTTCAGCGTCGTGGGGACCCGCTCCGTCTCGTGCAGCGGGTACAGTTTCAGCGTGACTGTCACCAACGCGGCGGACAAGAAATCCGGCACGATTCTGATCAATTACGGCAACACAACCATGAACGCCCTGAGCAAGCTGCGGGTGGAGATCACCGATCTCGGGCAGACGTCCGTGACCTTCCAGAACTCCTGCATCGGCAGTTGCGGACGTTGATGTCGGGTCGAGAGGGGAGGTGGCGCGGACCCTTATCGATCCGCGCCGCGGGGTGACAAGCGGGGGGTCACTTCGGCTGGCTGGCCTGTTTGACGCGCTCTTGCAGAACGTCGATGATGGCCTTGTTTTTTTCGTGTTCGGCGCGGGCGAGGGGGGTTTCGCCGGCGTTGTTGGCCTGCAGCGGGTCCGCGCCATGCTCGACGAGCCACTGCACCATGGGCAGTTGGTTGGTCTCGATGGCGTAGAAGAGCGGGCTTTCGCCGCCGACATCCTTGATGTTCGGAGAAATGCCCATGGCGATCAGCAGATTGGCGATTTCCAGGTAGCCGCTCTGGGCCGCGTAATGGAGCGTGCTCCAGCCGCCGAAGGCGGGCAAAGTGACTTTCGCGCCCCTGGCGATCAGGAGTCGCAGCGCCTCGATACTGCCATAATGGCTGGCGATATGGATCGGGCCGATCCGTTTGTCGTCCTGGGTGTTGACATCCACGGTGGCGAGATAGCTCTGCAATTCATCGAACTTTTTTTTGAAGATCAGTTCCTTGACCGTGACGTTGACCGGATTGGAACTCTTTTCCAGCATGGTGGTGGCATACGAAATGTGATCCGCGCCGACTGGCTCGGCGAAGCCAAGACCAACCGTCACCAGCACGGCTACCCGAAAGATCCGCATGACAGACATGGCGCGCGCTCCTCGCAAATGGAATGAAAGACAGTTTTGAAATCTACCCGCATTGCAGCATCAAGTCAATCCTCGCCTGGGCAGGGGGTCTTTTCTCGAATTCGGGAAACGGGCGTTGCCATTTTCCCGTAATCGGGAATCACCACCACTTGGGGGGAGAGTTCTCATGGGGGATGCTGTGGCAGCGCTGGCAGATGTAGACCGAAAAGGCGACCCGGCCATGACAGGTGCCGCAGAAGCGCCCGCGAAAGATGGCGTCCATGTTCATGACATTTTCTCCCTTTTTTGCAATGAACACATCCGGATGACAATTGGTGCACGCCAGCCATCTCGTATGAGATTCGTGAGGAAAACGGACGTGTGGCATCGTTTTGGTATTGGTGAGGATGATATCCATATCGAGAACGTCCATGTTGCCCTTGCCATTGAGCGAGGCAAAAGGCTTGATGACTCCCTCCCGGATCGCCTTCATCCAGTCCACCTCGCCCCACTGCCCCGCCGGAATGGCGGACAGGGCCTGGGACGGATCTTGCAGCAGCTGCATGGCGGGACTGGCCGGATCGTGGATGCCATCCTTGGCCAGGCTGGTGGTCCTGGCGCGGTTGTCGCCAGGGAGAATGCTCTTCTGGGGGGCCGGGGCGGAGGGGGCAGGGGCCTTTTGCGGCTTGGCCTTCTCCTTCTTTTTTGGTGAGTTGGTGGATTCGGCGGTCTCCGGGGCGCCCGCCGCCAGGCCGGCGCCGGAAGCGATCAGCAGACCGCAACTGATGACCACCGCAACAATCCAGTGTATGGAACGATTCATGCGTGCAAGCCTTTCATTCGGTGCGCAAGAGAACAGCGTGCCAATCGTGAAGCAAAGGTCCGGCCATTGTTGAAACCTTCTCCCATGAAAACGCACTCCCCAGCCGCAGAGGATCTGCCGACCGGTTTCCGGTTGCTGCGCCATTTTTCCGTGACGAGCTTCATTTCCATGGCACTGGCCGCCTGGTTCACCGCCTTTTTGTTCCAGCGCATCGAACATCGCTCCATGCTGATCCTGGGCGAGGCGCAGAATGTCGCCATCACTCAGGTGTTCACCAATGCCTTGTGGCCCAGTCTGTCCGGCTTTCTGCTCCTCTCCCGCACCATGACCTCGGCGGAGATCCGCCAGCACCCCCTGATCCCCTACCTGGATCAGTTCCTGCGCAAGCTGATGGGCAACCTGAAAGTGTTGCAGGTCAAGATCCACAATGTCAACGGCGTGACCCTCTATGCCAGCCGCTCCGACCAGATCGGCGAGGACCAGAGCGGGAATCCGGGGGTGAGCACCGCCCTGACGGATCGTCTGCACAGCGAGCAGGTGCATGTCCACGACTTCCTCTCCCACGACGGTCAGGTGACCGACCGGGACATGATCGTCACCTATGTGCCCCTGTTCCGGGATGACCGGGTGCGGGGGGTGTTCGAACTCTATTACGACATCGGCGAACTCCTGGAGCAGATGCACCGCGTCCAGCACTGGATGGTCCTGGGGGTGACGGGACTCTTTCTCGCCCTGTACGGGGTGCTGTTCGGGATCATCCGGCGCGCCGATTTTCTGATCGGGGCACAGCACCAGCGGCTGAGCCAATACCTCCTGGAAATCCGCTGCAGCCACGAGGAGCTGGAAAAGCGGGTGGCGGAACGCACCGAAACCCTGCGGCTCACCAACGACGTGCTCAAGTCCGAGATCATCGAACGGCAGCAGGCGGAAGCGGAACTGCGCAAGCTCACCAGGGCGGTGGAACAAAGCCCCGTCTCGGTGATCATCACCGATCTGGCCGGGAGCATCGAATACGTCAACCCGAAGTTCTGTCTGGTATCGGGCTATACCGCCGAAGAGGTGATGGGCCGCAAGCCCAGCCTGCTGAAATCCGGCAAGGTCAACGACCACACCTACCGGGAGCTTTGGGAGACCCTGGCGCGGGGCGAGGAGTGGCGCGGCGAGTTCCTCAACCGCAAGAAGAACGGCGAGTACTATTGGGAACTGGCCTCCATCTCCCCCATTCGGGGCCGGTTCGGCGAGGTGACCCACTACCTGGCGGTCAAGGAGGACATCACCGACATCAAGGCCGCCCAGAACTCGCTGCAGGATCGGGCCATGCATCTGCGCCTGATCATGGACAACGTGACCGAAGGGATCATCCTGGTCACCGGCGCGGGGCGCATCGCCTCCGGCAATCCGGCGGTGGAACGCCTGTTCGGTTTCGCCACCTCCGAGCTGATCGGCCAGGAACTGGAGATCCTGCTGCCCGAATTGTCCGGGAACGCCACCCGGACCTGCCTGACCGGGTGGCTCGCCGCCGGGGAGTCGGGTCTGGTCTTCCACGGCGAGATCGATGCCTGGCATCGCGACAGGACCCGTTTTCCCCTGGAACTGACCATCCATCTGGTCCGCACCGCCGAACTGCACCACTTCATCGCCACCATGCGCGACATCAGCGC
The DNA here is from genome assembly GCA_015231915.1 of Magnetococcales bacterium. Lineage (GTDB taxonomy): Bacteria > Pseudomonadota > Magnetococcia > Magnetococcales > Magnetaquicoccaceae > Magnetaquiglobus. The sequence goes on along the minus strand of JADGAR010000089.1, from coordinate 2,487 downwards.
CCGCCGGCAGGCGGAACAGCATATGGCCGAATTGCGCCAGTCCCAGTTTCACCAGGAAAAGATGATCGCCGTCGGCACCCTGGCCGCCGGGATCCTGCACGAGATCAACAATCCCACCGCCGCCATCACCGGCATTCTGGAGGCCCTGCGCGATCTGGAGGAGGGGGACGACCCGGAACGACGCCCCCTCCTCGAGTTGATGCACGAACAGATCGACCGCATCACCAACATCACCCGCGATGTCTCGGATTTCACCCAGTCCCAGCCCACCGAAATCCAGCTGATCGATCTCAACGACCTGCTCCACAAGAGCGTGCGTCTGATGCGTTTCGACAAGAGGATGCGCGCCATCCGGGTCAATCTGGATCTCGACCGGGAGTTGCCGGCCATCGACGCCTCCGCCTCCCAGTTGCGCCAGGTGATCATCAACCTGCTGCTCAACGCCGCCGACGCCCTGGAAGGATGCGCTCCCCGACATGGCGAGGTGGTCATCTCCACCTCCCGGCAGCCCCCCTGGGTGCGCATGACCATCGCCGACAACGGTTCCGGCATGGAGCAGGCCGTGCTCACGCGAATCTTCGACCCCTTTTTCACCACCAAGCCGGCTGGGCGGGGGACCGGCCTCGGGCTTTCCGTATGCCACACCATCATCACGAATCATGGAGGTTCCATCACCGTCCACTCCCGACCGGGGGAGGGATGCGTCTTCAGTGTGCTGCTTCCCGCCGGCCCGGGGGTGTCATGAGCTTGGAGCGAACATGGGCGAATCCTTGAACATCCTGGTGATCGACGACGAACCGGCCATTCGTCAGATCCTGGCCGCCACCCTCACCAAGGCGGGCTATGCCGTCGAGTCGGCCCGCGACGGCGGCGAGGCGCTCGGGCGTCTGGGCAAGGGCGACATCGACCTGGCCATCTGCGACATCCAGATGCCGGGCATGGACGGCATCGAAGTGGTGCAACAGGCCAAATCCATGGGCATCGAGACCATCTTTTTGATGATGACCGCCTTCGCCTCGGTCGAGACCGCAGTCAAGGCGATGCAGGCCGGGGCCTACGACTATCTGACCAAACCCTTGCGCAAGGAGAACATCCTGCACCGGCTCTTGCAGGTACGGGATGTCATCGCCCTGCGCACCCAGAACGATGCCTTGCGCAATCTGGTCCGGGAGGAGGACAAACAGCGCTGCCGCTTCACCTCGCCACCCATGGTGGAGATCGAACGCCTGATCCGCAAGGTGGCACCCACCGATTTCACCGCGCTGATCACCGGCGAAAGCGGCACCGGCAAGGGGATTATCGCCCGTCAGATTCACCAGCGCAGTCAGCGGGCCGGCGAGTTGTTCATCCCGGTCAACTGCGGCTCGATTCCGGAAAACCTGATGGAAAGCGAGTTCTTCGGTCACGTCAAGGGGGCCTTCACCGGGGCGGACAAGGCCAAGAAGGGACTCTTCCTGGAAGCCGACAACGGCACCCTGTTTTTGGACGAAATCGGCGAGTTGCCCCTGGCCTTGCAGGTCAAGCTGTTGCACATCCTCGAGGAAAAACAGATCCGTCCGGTGGGCAGCGAGAAGTTCCGGCCCGTGGATGTGCGCATCATTGCCGCCACCAATCGCGACCTCAAAGAGATGATCGCGGCAGGGAATTTTCGGGAGGATCTTTACTTTCGCTTGAATGTGTTTAATATTCATATACCCCCCCTGCGGCAGCGCAGGGAGGACATCCCGGCCATGGTGGAATTTTTCCTGCATCACTCCCGGATGGCCGGTCCCGGGCGGCGGGCATGGATGATCGAACCGGATGCGGAAGCCGCCCTGCTGCATTATCACTGGCCGGGCAATATCCGCGAACTGGAGAATGTCATCGAACGCGCCATGATCCTCGCCGAAAACGGCGTGATCACCATGCAGGATCTCCCGGGGGTGGTGGCCGGCAACAACGCGCGCGCTTCTTCCGGCGCCCCTGGGGCCACGGGCACCTTGCGGGAAAGAATGCGGCAGTACGAAATCCGGGCAATTCACGAGGCCATCGAGGAGGCCGGCGGGGACCGTCGCGCGGCAGCGCAAGCCTTGGGGATCGGTCTTTCCAGTCTCTACCGGAAACTGGAGTTGGCCATGCCGCCTCCCTTGTTCAGCGATTGAACGGTTTTGTTCGTGTACCACCCTTGCATGGAGAGCAGATGATGATGACCGGATTTGTTGGTTTTCGGGGGCGCAAGAAGGCTATGAGCGCGCTGCTGACGGGTTGCCTGGCCGTTGCCGGCCTCTGGACGGCTCTGGCGTCCGATGCACTGGCGGAGCCGCCTGACGCTGCTGCTGCTCCCGCCGCCGCCGCTCCCGCCGCCGCCGCTCCCGCCGCCGCCGCTGCCCCCGCCGCCCCGGCAGGGGATCCCGAGGCCGATTTCAAGGCAGGCAAGACCGCCTACGAAAACAACGACTGGATGGCGGCCATGACCACGCTGCGCAGAGCCGCCAAGGCCGGACACCA
>JADGAR010000088.1 GCA_015231915.1 Magnetococcales bacterium | reverse complement strand
GGCGATTTGCGCAGAACAGGGGATTGCTTATTATGGTTTACGTATTTTGGTCATGGCGGCTTGCTGGCCGACCCCGTTGGCGTCCATGTCGCACCAGATGAAAATTTCGCGGATCGTCGGGGGCAGTGCCAGCGCCGCCATGCCTGACGCGGTGATGGCCGCCCAAACTGGTTGTCCGGTTGCCGCCCGAACGGCCAGCGCGGTTTCGATGCCTTCGCAGACGCCCAGAAAATTCGTGGCAGGGTAGAGACGAATCGAAGCGCCCTTGACGACTCCTGGCCGAATCGAAGGCATGAGTTTTTTGACGCTCGGCAGGTCGGCCTTGCGCCCCTCACCACTCAGGTAAGTTCTGTGTAGGGAGACGGCCCGCCCGGTCACGTCTTGGACGACCGCCACCAATGCCGGAAATCGTCCGATCTCGCGCCCGTCTTCAAAATAGGGCAACGCGGGATGACACCGCACCACCCCCGTCCCCGGCAAAGCGACCACGATCGCACCCAAGCCACGCGCTTCAAGGTAGCGGCGGGCTGGTTCCGCGCCAGGATCGGCGAGAGAAAAGGACTCGCCCCAGACGATCCGCAGCCGTTCCCGCGCCCGTTGATCGTCTGTTGGCTGGGGTGCCGGTCTGGTGGGTGCCGGACGCGCCATGGCCTGGTTCCGGGGGTCCGCCTCCGGTTGCGCGCCGACAAGCTCGGCCACTCGCGCCACGACTTCAGAAAAATCCCGCGTCGAATCAAGGTGCAGCAGCCTCGCCACCAAGCTGAAGCCGTCACCCGCGCCGCATTGGGAGCAGATGAACGAACCGTAACCTTCTCGATCATCAAACCTGAACCGATCCGTGCCGCCGCAAGCCGGGCAGGGGTGATGCCTGCCATCCAGGGAAGAAGGATTCACCCCCATCTCGGCAAGGATCGAACGCCAGCGGTTTTGCGCCGCCGCGCGAACGCGGTCAGCGTCGAACCGCTCTTGCGCCCGTCCGCCCGATGAAGTACACTTTTCTCGTATCCATGTTCTCCCGCCCGGCCCGCCAGCCGGGCTTTTTCGTTCGTCCATGGTCGCCACCTCACCGCCCAGCGGCCCGGCGCGCGTCGGCCTCGCTGGTGGAACTCACCTTCCGCGCCTCCAGCCATGAGTCCAAATCGCTGGGGTCGTACAGCACGGTTTTCCCAAGCTTGATGAATTGCGGCCCGCCGCCAGTGCATGCGAATTTTTCCAGCGTGCTCGTGGAGATGCCCATGTATTGCGCCGCATCCGGACGCTTCAACTTTGGACGTTGGGTTGCAGGGGATCGCGCAAATCGTTCGATGATCGCCGCGCTTGCGGCCAGGGTGGGGGCTTGGCGAATTTGTTGGGCAATTTGTTCGACGTTCATGGCTGTCCTCTTCAAGATGACGCGGTATCCAGATGATCAGGCTGGATGCCAATGGCGTTGCGCAACTTGGAAGAAACATTACGGCATGGAGAAAACAGCCGTCGATATGATGCCTATGAAGTCAGGATATGAAGGATTTGAAGTTATTGAGGATAGCTATTTGATTGAGAAGGGATTTTCTTTCAGAATTTTTTTGATTTTCTCGCGTCCCCCGCCTTGGGAGTCACGGGAAAAGTTCAGATCCGTCACATCCAAGGCGCGGCACATGGCAGGTTTCAATCGGCTGATGTACTGCCCAACGTCCACCGTGACCATCAACCCTGACTGTCCCTTTACAAGCGCGTTGTACTCGACAATGGCTTCTTGACTGGTAAACGGCGGTTGCGCCTTGTCAAAATCCCCGTAGTCGGCCAGATGTTTGATGAAGGCGATGAATTGCATGTTGCGCGGAGACTTCCGTCGCGCTGACGGCGCAGGGTCGGTTGTCCCCTCCCGCGTCCGGTCGGCAGGATTGGCTGACGGCTTTTGGTTGATCCCATCTTGTACCAGATTGGTAGATTTTAGCGGTTGAGTTGAAACGATGTTGACGTTCAAGACCGCATCATCGGCGAAAGCATGTATTGTAGGCGCAGCCTGTTTTTCTGGTGGGACCGCAGCATTGTCATTAAGGATTTTTCCTCTTTCCTTTTCTGTCAGCTCGCTCATGACCAAAATACGTAAACCATAATAAGCAATCCCCTGTTCTGCGCAAATCGCCCGATCTTTTTCGAAATCAAGTTCCAGAAATTCCCAAGCATGAGCAGGTATCATAATTCTTTCTTCATTCCTTATATCAGGAAATCCGTACCCAATAAAAATTTTATCAATAAGAAAACTTTTAAAAATTTTTTGACAATTTTCAATTAAAGCAGCCTTTGCTTTTTCACAATATACTAATTTTTCGTCATCATGTTTTGTGAAATTTGCAGGAAAATGCCATTTTTTCCGTTTCAAATCATCGATTGCCGCTATAACAGTATCCAACAGATGTTCTGCTGACCATTTTTCTTTCTCTGGTTTCATAAATTTCATTGAATAACTAAATGCTTCGCGTAAAGTTTTATAGTTGTGATACATCATGAGATCGCCTCCTTCACGGCGCGCCTTCAAGGATTCGCCCGGCCAGGGGGTGAAGGATTCCCCTTTTCCGTTGGCCGACGTAGGCCGGGCATCTTGGGAGACTCGCCACAAGGCAAGCCTCTATTGGGTGTGGCTCACTCCGGACGCAACGCGGTTTCCGCCGCGCGTGCCAGGAAACCGGATCGACTCAAATGATGCGCTTTGGCATAATCATCAATGCGGCGCACCAGGGGTTCGGGCAATGAGATGTTCAGCCGCAATGCCTTGGGACGAATCCGGGCAGTGTCGATATCGACCAGCATCCAAACCCCTCCCTGGTACTCCTCCAGGGGGGTCAGCAACTCCAAGGGAGTGGGAGAAGGTATCTCCATGGCCTCCCCGTCAAAGTGAACTTCCGCCGCCTCCTGGACCATGGCGGGGATCTCCTCCCAGCGATCCGCAGCAGAAAAGCATCCGGGGAAATCGGGAATGGTCACGCCATGCGCGTGGCCCTGGTCTCCTGGATGCACATAAACAGGGTACAACATGGTCACCTCCATTCCCAACCGGCTTGCCGGAAAATGTTTCGGACCGTGCCCGACGCGATATCCTTGCTGGGGTGCGGGACCACCACATGACCGGGTTTATAGGGATGCTTGAATTTCTGGTGACTGCCTTTGCCGCCAACCAAATGCCAACCTTCCGCCAACAACCGCTTGATGATGGCCGCACTGTTCATGGTTGTGTATTGTTACACATGTTCAAAGGAAAAAGGAAGCGGATTATCTCACCGGTCACCCCACGACCGCCTGTTGCAAGATCGCCTTGGGAAGCTGCAAGGGCAACAGGCCATCGGCCTTGGCATCCAGGATGGTAATCTGCCCGATCCCCCTGGCGCTCATGCCCACATTGACGTTCCAGCCATGGGAGATGTCTTTTTCAATGGGGTCATCGCTGATCCGGTATTGCAGCAGGTAGACCTTGCGCCCGGCGGGGGTGATCTTCAGTCCGAAGCCGATAAGATCCTCGTCGAACAGAAAGGTGTCCCGGTCCCCCGGTTGTGCGGAATCCACCTCGCGCTTGGTGATCTTGACGGCCATGTTGTCGCTCCTCCTGGCGGCCTGGTACTGGGATCCAGCACCCAGCAATAAAGCGTTACCCGCATGGATAAAGGTCGGACGGCCTTTTTCCAGTACCCACATAGTACCCAGCAGAAATGAAAATAGCGGAAACACGCGGAAACATCATGCAAGATAATTGAATGATTTGTATGGCTTAACATGGCATGCGGCAATGTGGAAAAACGGCTTCGTTTACCCTCCGAAGCCAAAGGTCATTGGTGCGAATCCAATACCGCGCACCCATCAAGACCAGGCACTTGACAGCCACTCGCATCGCGTATCACTATTCTGAAAAACGCGTTCCCATCCCGTTCGAAACGCTGGCCTTTCCGGCGTGATTCGGAACATGCGAAGGCATCCCAATCATGACATTCCCAGCCGGACGCGTCCTGACGCCGATTCGCAACCAGGCCTTTCTGCAACCCGCCCTCGTCAACGAAGTGGAGGCGCTGCTGCGCCGCGCAGAGCAGGCCAGGGCGCATGAAAGGCTCTCCAGCCTGGCGCGCACGCCGGAAGATCTGGCGGACGCATGCCATCTGCTGGCCAATCTCCATCATCGCGCCCTGCTCGACAATCCGCATCATTTCCCCTCCCTGGTCGGCCTGGTCGCCAACGTGGCAGACTGGAGCCGACTGCACCCCTGCCGGATCGACCGGCCACCACAACCGGTCGCAGAGTCGATTTCGGTGATCATGTGCAGCATCGACCCGGACAGGGAGGCCCGGACCGTGGCGATGTACCGGGACGTGCTGGCAGGAACGCCGTTCGAAATCATCGTGATCCGGGACGCGCGATCCTTGTGCGAGGGGTACAACCGGGGCATTCGCCAAAGCAGCGGCGAGATCGTCATCTGTTCCCACGACGACATCGAAATTCTCTCACCCTCTTTCGCCACACGACTGACGCAGCACCTGCGCCGGGTCGATCTGCTGGGGGTGGCGGGCACGACCCGTCTGATCCAGCCGTTCTGGGTCAGCGCGGGCTGGCCCCATGTGCATGGCATGGTGGCGCAACGCTCCCGCGAGAACGACCACTTCGACGTGACCATCTTCGGCCCGCAATCCCTCTGCACCACCGGCGCCCAGGCCCTGGACGGCTGCTTCCTGGCCATGCATCGCTCCCTGCTCGACTCCCTCGCCTTCGACGAAAAGAACCTGACCGGATGGCATGGCTACGATATCGATTTCTCCTTTTCCGCCTGGCTGACCGGTTTCAGAGTGGCCATCTGCACCGACATCTTCCTGATTCACGATTCGCCCGGCCAATTCGACGCCGCCTGTCATGACCAGGCAGAGATCCTGCGCCGCAAACACGCGCACCGCTTCGCCCCGCCCCCGGAACATGCCGTCCATGGATTGTTTGCCGTCCGCCTGCACACCCGCGCGCAACTCGCGACCTTCGCCGAACGGATGTTGTCGTATGCGCTGTGAAATCCCCCTTCACCACCACAAGGGATAACGGCGTCCGGGGACCAGATTGTTGACCAGCAATGCCACCAGCAGCATCAAAAACGCACCCGCCAGGATCGGCGTGAAGGCGTAACGGAATCCCAGGGCATGCACCTGCTCGGAACCGATGACCGCGATCAGGGCCGTGGCCCCGCCGGGAGGGTGCAAAGAGCGGGTGAGTTGCATCGCCACAATGGCCCCGGATACGGCGGCAGCCGCCACCACCCAATCCGCCAACGGCAAAAACCGGTAACAGGCCACCCCCACCAGGGCCGACAGGAGATGTCCGACCAGCAGATTGCGCGGCTGGGCCAGAGGCGAGGCGGGCGCGCCATACAGCAGCACTGCCGAGGCCCCGAAACTCCCCACCAGAAACATCACATCCCGGTCATGCAACCAAACCTGGTCCAGCCCGGCAACCAGGGCGATCCCCAAAAACCCCCCCAGCCAGGACCAGAAGACCTCCCCCCAGGCAGCGCGGGGAGGAACGTTGCCCCCTCCACGCATCTTGCCGAAAAACGCCCGCATGCGCCCACCTCCAAAGTTACAGCCCCAGGACCTCCTTGGCCAACGGCACGGTCAAGGGTCGTTGCCGCTCCAGGCCGGCCCGGTCCAGACGATCGAGGGCCGCAGCATGCGCCGGAATGCGCCGGGGCAGACGCATGCAGAGAAATTTCAGCAATTCCGGCCCCAGACGAACCTGACGATCCGCAGCCAACTTGGTCAAAATGGCCTCCAGTTCGGCATCGTCCGGAGGCGCAATCACCAGAACCGGACCCCACAACAACCTGGAACGCAAATCCGGACGCAACCACTCCAGGTGATGCGGCGAGACCCGCGAGGCGATCAACAGATGCCCACCGTTCTCGCGCAGCCGGTTGAACAGATACAACACCCCCTCCTGCCAGGCCGGAGCGCCCTGTTGCAGCGCCTCCAGATCGTCCAACGCCACCAGGGTCCCCCCGGCGCACGACGCCACGAAGCGGGACAACTCCCCCTCCCCGCCCCCGGCCAGGGCGCGTTCCAGCACAGCGGGGTCGAGCAACCAGGCGGATCCAGGCCCGCACCGCTCCAGACGATGATGCACGGCGGCCCGCAGCAGATGGGTCTTGCCGCAGCCCTCCCCGCCGGTCAGGGTGAGGGTGGTGGCCGCGCCCCCCTCCAGCGTGGTCACTGCCCGCAATGCCAGACGATTGGAATCGCCCTCGATGAAATTGGCGAACGTGTACACCGGCTCCACGCCGAATTCCAGGATATGCTGCCTGGCGGCCACGGGTCACCCCTCCCGAAGCAAATCGAAAAACCGATCGACGTATTCGATCTCGTAGGCCGTGTCGATGTCCATGGCCATGCCCGCGCAGTCGCCAATCTGATAACCGATGGCACAGTGGGTCAGCAGCGCCACCTTTTCCTCCAGCAGGGCCAGATCCCGGAATTTGCGTTGCGCGCTCTTGTTCTTGATGATGATCAGATAGGCGCGCACCAGAAACGAGAAGGCCTTCAGCCGCAGATAGCTGTTGCGGGAAAAGGCCGATTGCTCCACGTGCGAAAAGACCGACCGGAACAGCGCGAGATTCCCCCTGATCTTGTTCAGGTTGAACCGCCCACCCTCGATGATCGTGCGGTTGGCGAACAGATGCGCGGCGAAATTCCAGATGTAGCCGGGTACCCGCAACGGCCTGCCGGCCATGAAGCTGTTGACGATCAGGGCAACCTCCGTGCCTCGCACATTATAATGATAATAATTCTTGACGGCATCCTCGTAACGGAACGGCTCCGGGGCACGTGCCAACAGGGCATCCACCGCAGAGCGCGGGGTCCGCCCGAAAACAAGATCCATGGCGGGATTCTTGGTGGCAATCATGGCATCGATCTCTTCCGGTCGAATCAAGGGGGTATCGCTCAGGATGAGATTGACCGAGCGGTCGGCGACGGACGACTCCCTGGCAAGCTCGCGCATCAGGTCCCACTGGGACGGCCCCATGCCCGGCCCGGCCAGGAGCTTGCTGTCCAGCCTCAACCAAAACCGATCGATGCAGTGCAGATAGGCAAAAAGAAAACTGTCCAGGAAATTGTCCTTTTCCTGCAACACCCGCACCTCGATCCCCCGTCCGGCTCCCCGGCGGATGGCCGGCTCCAGGATGGCCTCCAGGGCGGGCTTTTCCCCCCAGACGAAGATCCGGTCGATGGTATCCGCCATCAGGGCCGCTTCCAGGACATACTCGACGCAATAACGACCCCGGATCGGGACAAAAGGCTGAAACCGATCACTCACCCGTTTGGCGCCACGGGTGCCGGCTGCGATGAACAGAATTTCCTTCATGAAGTGACTCGCAATCGGACCCGCATCGCTCCTACAGCCAGCCGGAACCAGTGGAACCGGCGGGAGACTCCTGCCGTTCCGGGGACGGGGACGGGGACGGATTCTGTTCCTGGATGGGGGGGGTGCGCGGCTGGGGAGGCGGCTGGGTCAGCCAGACGGCGATCTCCTCCTGGGCCTGCTCCACATGGGGGGCCAACTTGCCCAGGGCCTCGCGGAACTGCTCCTGGCTGCCCTGGTATTCGATGGCATAGACGGTCTCCCGCGCCGTGGATTTGAGCACCTGCGGCTCGCGCATGCCCGGCAGGGCGCGCAGATCGGCAAGAAACTTTGTCTGTTGCGCCAACTGGGCATTGTGTACCAGCCGCAAACGCAGCTGCTGCCTGGCCTCGCCCGTGCGCAGGGCGTGCTCCTGAATCCAGCGATCGGCGATCTGCCGCACCAGTTTGTCGGCCACCTGGCCATACAAGGCCGTGCTGGCGGTTTCGCCGGATTTGCCGCTCTTTTCCTCGGTCACCTGCCAGGTGGCCTGTGCAACGCCGGGACGATTGACGATCAGGGTGGCGGCCACCCGCGTCTTTTCCGTGCCGCCCTTGACCGTCCCCGTATTGGCATCGGCCCGGATCGCCCAGATGGCAGTTGCGGCATAACGCGTGTTCGCCCACTCCAGCTGTGCCGGATCGCCGCGCTCTACCCCCTCCCAGGAGAGATGGGACAACTCTTCCAGATCCCCCAGGGGCAGCAGCAGGGAGATGCCGTAATCCCGCGCCGCGTTCGTCAAGGCCGCACGCAACTGCCCCACCGCCGACTGCTCGCCGATGCCGGACAGGGAATCCTCCCTGGCCACCAGCAGGACCACCGGGTAGGGAGACTCGTTGAAGGAGATCCCCTCCTTGACCAGGGCCTCGCTCAACTCCTTTTTCGAAAAGACCAGGCTGACGCTCATGGTCAGACGGTCCTGATGCTGCTTTTCGCCGCGCACCACGGTTCGTTCCACCAGGCGTTTCGGGTCCTTGAGGAGCGCAGCCAGCAGCTCCTTGCGTTTCTCCCGCTCCGCGCTGGGGAGCAGGCGGCGCAGGAGTCTGGAGAGGGCCTCCTTCTGGGCTTGCGCCACACCCGCGTCGTGCAGCCCCTCCCCTCCCTTCGTCGCGGAGACCGGCAGCGAGACATCCACGTTGAGCACCTCGTAGATCGAGGGCGTCTTCTTTTCCGCCGGCTTTGCCGGCTCGGCGGCCCAGGCCGTCCCCAACACGCAGACCAGCCACAACGGCAACGCGCGCAAGAACTGCCCGACCAGCACACCACACGGTTTCGAGAGCTTTTTCATGACCGGATCCGGACTTTCGGCAAAAGGGACACCGCAATCATTTCACAACACGCCACGCTTAGTGTACCCTTTTTGCGGGCACAAGACCAAACACACTTTTACAAGGAAGCCGCTTTCCCATGTCCACCAACCGTTCATCCGACCCGACAACCGGGGAGAAACCCTCCATCACCTATCGCGACGCAGGCGTCGATATCGACGCGGGCAACCGGGTGGTTGCCATGATCCGCGACGCGGTCGCCTCCACCCATCGGCCCGGGGTCATCGGCGGTCTGGGCGGCTTTGGCGCCCTGTTCCGACCGGAGTGGCAACGGTTCGCCGATCCCATCCTGGTCTCCACCACCGACGGCGTGGGGACCAAGCTCAAGCTGGCCTTCCTGACCAACCGGCACGACACGGTGGGGATCGACCTGGTGGCCATGTCGGTCAACGATCTGGTGGTGCAGGGCGCGGAACCGCTCTTCTTCCTGGACTACTTCGCCACCGGCCTCCTGGAACCGGAGATCGCGGCCACGGTGATCCGGGGGATCGCCGAGGGGTGCCGGCAAGCCGGCTGCGCCCTGGTGGGCGGCGAAACCGCCGAAATGCCCTCCTTCTACCCCCCCGGCGAGTACGACCTGGCCGGCTTCGCCGTGGGCATCGTGGACCGCCCCCGACTGATTGACGGCGCCACGATCACCACCGGGGACGTGCTGATCGGCATCGCCTCCTCCGGCCCCCACTCCAATGGCTACTCCCTGATCCGCCGGCTGATCCTTGGCGAGGGTGGCCCCGGATTGGACGCCGCGTTCGCCACACCGACCGGTGAAAAAAACCTGGGCGAGGTGCTGCTCGCTCCGACCCGCATCTATGTGCGTCCGGTACTGGAACTCACCCGCCAGGTCACCGTCAAGGGATTGGTCCACATCACCGGCGGCGGATTCACCGAAAATATTCCCCGTATCCTGCCCGAGGCAAACGCCGTCATCATGGACCAAAAACGCTGGCCGCGTCCAGCCATTTTCGACCTGTTGCAACAATTGGGCAATATCGAGGAGGCGGAGATGACCCGCACCTTCAACTGCGGGTTGGGAATGATCGCCGTGGTGGCCGAACACGAGGCGGATGCGGCGCTGGCCTCCCTGCGCACCTCGGGGGAGGAGGCCTGGGCCGTGGGCCGGGTGGTGCAACGGGTGGACTCGGCGGCGCGGGTGACGATCCATGGCTGAACCCCTGCCCATCGGCGTGCTGATTTCCGGCGGGGGGACCAATCTCCAGGCCCTCATCGACCGCTCCGCCGACGGTTCCATGCCGGCGCGCATCGTGCTGGTGATCAGCAACAAGGCCGACGCTTATGGTCTGACCCGCGCCCGGAATGCCGGAATCCCCACCCGCGTCATCGACCATCGGGAGTTTTCCGGTCGGGAACCGTTCGAGCGCGCCATGGCCGAGGCGCTGCGGGAGGCCGGGGCGCAACTGGTCTGCCTGGCCGGCTTCATGCGGGTGCTTTCTCCCTATTTCATTCGGAGCTTCCATGGACGGATGCTCAACATCCACCCCTCGCTGCTGCCCGCGTTTCCAGGCCTGCATGTTCAGCGGCAGGCCATCGAGGCCGGGGTGCGCTTTTCCGGGGCGACGGTCCATTACGTCTCCGAGGAGGTGGATGCCGGACCCATCGTGATTCAGGCAGTGGTGCCGATCCTGCCGGACGATGACGAGCATGCCCTGGCCGCCCGCATTTTGCAACAGGAGCACCGGATCTATCCCCTGGCCGTCACGCTGCACGCCCAGGACCGTCTGCGCATCGAGGGACGCCGGGTGCGCATCCTGGATGCCCCGACCCGGCCCGACGCGGCGCTGCTCAATCCGCCGGGAGCGTAAATCCCAAAGCGGACGCAACGGGATCCCCCCGGCACTACCGCCTGATCGGATCGGTTTGCCCGCGCGCGACGGGTGTGTTAGGATTTTGCAGTCCCGTTCCTCAAGCTCGCAGCGGAAAGGCCGACATGGCTCCATCGACATTCATCTCCCCGCACGACATCCACGCCAGGATGCGCCTCCGTGGCTGCCTGGTGCATCGCCTCCCATGAGGGACCGGGACCCCTTGCGGAAAAACCGCCCCTTCGTGCTGGGCGACACGGAAGTGCCACCAGGACACCAGGCAACGGTGCGCATTCCCATCGCCAACCTCTATACCCACACCCCCATCGAACTGACGGTCCATGTCAACCATGGCTACTGGTCCGGGCCATGCCTGTTCGTGAGCGGGGCCATCCACGGGGACGAACTCAACGGCGTGGAAATCTGCCGCAGGCTCCAGACCGAACGGACGGTGCGCCATCCACGCGGCACTCTGCTGACGATCCCGGTGGTCAATGTGCTGGGATTTTTGCATCAAAGCCGCTATTTTCCCGACCACCGCGACCTGAACCGGACCTTTCCCGGACTCGCCAAGGGGTCGCTGGCCGCGCAAACCGCCGAACTGTTCATGCGTCAGATCGTGGCCAGGGCCACCCACGGCATCGACCTCCATTCCGGCACCCGGCAGCGGTTCAATCTGCCGCAGACCCGCGGCAAGGCGGATTGCCCGGTGGTGGACGGCATGGCCAGGGCCTTCGGCGCCCCGGTCCACCTGCACGCCGGTTTTCTGGACGGCTCGCTGCGCGCGGCGGCCCACGAGGCGGGCGTGCACGTCCTCCTGTTCGAGGGCGGCGAGGCCCTGCGCCTGGACGAGGAGGTCATCCGCTCAGGCATCCGCGGCATCATCGGGGTGATGCGCCACCTGGGCATGCTCCCCGATGCCGAAAAATCCCCCCCTGCCCCCTGGGCGCCAGCCAGCTCCAGCAGCTGGGTCCGCGCCCCGGGAAGCGGGCTGCTGCTGCCCCTCAAACGGATCGGTGCCCTGGTCCGGGAGGGGGAACTGCTCGGCAGGATCCACAATCCCCTGGGGAGCGAACATATCGAGTTGACCGCAACCCGTTCCGGGGTCATCATCGGTTGCGCCAATCATCCTCTGGTCAACCAGGGCGATGCCCTGTTCCACATCGCCTTCCTCCCCGATGCTGCGGCCCTGGAGGCGCTGCACGAGGGACTGAACGATGAATTTTTATGATTTCCAATTCTTGAGGTAAAATTCATGCCATTGACATCCACGCAACGCAAATTCCTGCGCAGCCGCGCCCACGGCCTCGAACCCGTGATCCGGGTGGGCCGCGACGGAGTGAGCGCAACCCTTCTGGCGGAACTCGATCTGGCCCTGGAGGCCCACGAACTGATCAAGGTCAAATTTCACGACCACAAGGAGGAAAAGGAGTCCCTGACCGAACGGATCGCCCAGGCATCCGGTGGCGAACTGGCGGGCATGATCGGCCATGTGGCCATCTTCTACCGTCCCAGGCGGGATCCGGACAAACGGACCCTGCGCCTGCCATGAAAAACCGTTTCCGGGGCGTGGTCCGCCACGCCATTCATCTGGAGGCGGGGGTGCCGGTGGCCGTGACCCTGGTGCTGGGCGACGGCAGCGAGGCCCTGGCCCACCTGGAACAAGGCGACGTGACCCAGAACGCGGGGCCACCCCTCTCCCGCAAGAAAAAGCTGTGGCTCTGGGAGATCGGCGCCTATCTGGCCCAGCAGTTCCTGCTGGAAGAGGCGCAACAACGGCAGTCGGAGGTCACCGATGGCCGCCAGGAAATCGCCTTTCAACCGCGTCCCCGCTCGGACATCGTCTGGTGGGGATGATACCGCAATCACGGCAACCATGATCTCCATCCGAGCCTTTTTCCAGGCGGGGCGAGACCCCGGAGAGAAGTCACAGTTCCCGCAAAGGCTCCGCCTGACGAGCGTGTGTGGTATTAAAGAAATTTATTGACATGATTGATCCGATTGTTGTAAAAGAGTCGTTTTCGCTTGCGCCCAAAGACACATTTAAAGATACGTTAAAGTCTT
>JADGAR010000087.1 GCA_015231915.1 Magnetococcales bacterium | reverse complement strand
AACCCCCGGTGGCGCGCAGATGACGCAACACCCCGGCATGAAACGAAATCAACACCACCTGACCACGAATCGGCAGCAACGGCGCCACGATCGCATCAGCGGCCCGCGCCACTCCCCGCAACAGGGCGCCGTGCTTGATCTCCACGAACGCGGTGACGCCGGGGTGCTCCCGCAACAGGGTCACCACCTCAGCCAAAGACGGTACGGCATCCGTGGCGGCACGCACCTCCTCCCAGCTCATCCCTGCCACCCGGCCCGCCACCCCGGTGGTGCGCGCCAGATTCGCATCATGCAGCAAAACCGGCACCCAGTCGCGGGTCAAGCGGATGTCGAACTCCACAAAACGCGCGCCGGCCTGCAACGCCGCCCGGATCCCCGCCACGCCATTCTCCGGGTATCGCGCCGGAATGCCCCGATGGGCCACCCAACGCTCCCGCTCCATCCCGCTCATCGCCCACCCCCACCGAACAGATAATCCCCGCCCGGCTCATGACCAGCCGACAGCATCGCCCCGTACTGCGGCGTCTGGGGCGAAAGCTTCACCACTTCCTGGCGTACCTGCCGGAACAACTCGAAACCGCTGCTGCCCGGCGGCAGATCCCGCAACCGTTGCAACAGACGCGCGGCAAACACGGAGTGCCCGTCCCCCCCTCCGTCCATCACCGGCTCCTCCCCGCCAGAGGACATCATCATCACCGAACGCCTGGCCAGGATCTCCTCGCGGGTCAGCCCCCCGCTCTCCGATGCCAAACGATACTCTCGCGTCAAGGCACCGGAAAAACAGCTGTCGGAGATCAACAGGATGTGCCGCGCGCGAATATGGGCCAGGAAATCGGCAATGTGCCGGGTGGAAAGCCATTTGTCGGCGCTGGCGGCGCTGGCGTCGCCCAGCAGCCAATAACCGGTCCCGTTATCCTCCCGCAGATAGCCATGGCCGGCGTAATAGATCAACAGGTCCTGGCCTGGCGCAATCTTCCGACCCACGGCGCGAAAGGCCTCCACCACCGTGTGCAGGCCGGCGTCCGGCAGGAGGATGGTCTGATAGCCCCGGTTTTGCAACAACTCCCCCACGGCGGTCACGTCGCGAATCGGGGTGTCGAGGCTGGGAATGGGTTCCCGATACCGACTGACGCCGATCAACAGGGCAATCCGCTCCCCGGTCAGGGGCGGAAACCACTCCGGCATGCTTTCTTCACTCTCTCCGGGGTCGATCCGCAGGGGGTTGACCTCCTCCCTCCGGTCCAATTCCCGCAGGGCGCCGGCATAAAGTTGCGTGCGCGCCTCTTTCTGCACTTGGAGAAAAACCCGCAACGACTCCATGATGGTGTCCTGATTCGCGCCCCGCGCTTCCAGGAAGCGGATCACATCGGCCTGCTGGACGTTTTCATGGCGCGCCACCCGCGCCAACATATCGCCGATCATCTGATCCGCCGATTCGCTGCTGTTTTGAGACTCCCTCGCCATATCGGCGACGGAGTGGACAGGCGCGGGGGATGGCCAGGCAGGGGTCATGTCCGGAATATGGAGCGCCGGCAACGCCACCATGGAGGCATCGGAAGGTGCCGCGACCGGGACGGCGGCAACCGGCGCCGGGGTTTGGAGCGCCACGACCAGCGCAGCCCGGTCGTCAGCCCCCTGAATGGTGATGGTCAACGTGCTGGTGGCGGTATAACGACCGTCGGAAACCGTGCAGGTGAAACGATCCGTCAGGCTCTCCCCCGCACGCAGCCCGTCCACCGTGGGATTGGCGTCATTGACCACGTAGAGGTAGCCGCCGTCCGCCTGGAGCGTGAGCGTGCCGTAGGCGCCCACCGGAGAGGCGACGCTCGCGGTCAGGGCGGGGCCATCCGGGTCGTTGTCGTTGGCCAGCAGATTGCCGGTGGCGTTGCGTCCCGGGGTGCGGTTGAGGACCCCTCCCGCCTCGACGGCGATGCCGGCGTCATCCACCGCCACCGGGGCGTCGTCGGCCCCCTGGATGGTGATGGTCAAGACCCCGGTATCGCTCAACTCCTCCTTGGTCACGGTATAATTGAAGCGGTCGATCAGGCTCCCGCCCACCCCCAACGCCTGCACCTCGGCCAGAGACTCATTGAGCATATAGAGAAAATCCCCATTGGCGCCAACCGTCAAGAGGCCATAACTCCCGGTCAGGGAGGTGCCCAGGGTGCCTGCCGCTCCGGCCCCCTCGCTGCCGCCGACGCGGATGGCGGTCACGGACAAGGCGCCCGACTCCACCGCCGTGTCATTGGTGAGCAGATTGCCACTGGCGGACGCGCCGGGGGTGGCGTTGGCGTAACCGCCCGCCTCCGTGGCGATGCCCGCGTCATCCACGGCCACCGGGGCGTCGTTGGCCCCCTGAATGGTGATGGTCAACACCGCCACATCGGTCAGTTTGCCATCCGAAACCGTGTAATTGAACCGCTCGGTCAGGGTCTGCCCGACCGGCAGGGCCTGCACCGTGGCCTGGCTGTCATCCACCACGTAGGAAAAATCCCCGTTGGCCGCCAGGGTCAGCGAACCGTAAGAACCGGCCAAAGCCACGCTCAAGGCGCCTTCCAGACCGGCCCCCTCGACCCCGCCAACCCGCACGGATTGCACGCTTTTGGTGTCATTGCGATCCGCGTCGGTATCGTTGCCCAGAAGGTTCCCGGAGGCGCTGGCGCCAGGGGTGCGGTTGGCGGTACCGCCGGCTTCCGTGGCCCAGGCGGTATCGTCCACGCCGACCGGGACCTGCCTTTCGTAGGCGCCGATATCGATCCTGCCATTGGCATACCTGGAAAACCCCGTGCCCCGCTGATCGGTGGCATCCGCGATCCCCACTTGCGCTGCGGTCCACTGGTCGATGGCCGGGCTGGCGCTTCCCAGGGCCAGGGTTCTGGTCGGCCCGCCGTTGTCGGCCAGGGGTTGCAACGCCGGATCGGTGTTGAAAAGGTTGGAACTGCCGGCCAGGGTGGACCAGGAGGCGATGTTTTCCACCAGGCTCCAGCCCACGGTGACCGAATTGGCGATATCGGGGTGGGCGGGCGCGCTGTTGTCGGCCACGATCGAGACGCGCAGGGTCACGAGGGCACTGGAACCGGTATTGTTGAACAGGCCGCCACCGAAGGAGGTGGCGGTATTGTTGGCGATGGTGGCGTCCAGGAGATCGACGGTGTTGGTGTTGCCCACGAACAGCCCGCCGCCCAGATCGGCCCGGTTGCCGGTGAGGGTGCTCTCCTTGAGGGTGAGGCTGCCGCCGTTGGTGACGGTATAGATGGCCCCGCCACGGGAGGTGGCGGTATTGTCGGCCAGCAGGGAGCGGGTCACGGTGACGGCCCCGCCCTGGCTGGCGACCCCGCCGCCGTAGATGGAACTGTTGGTGGAAAGGGTGCTGTCGGTGATCTCCAACACCCCGTTGGCATCGAGATAGACCGCCCCACCCAGGGCAGCGTTGCTGGCGGTGTTGTTGGACAGGGTGACATGGTCGAGACGCAGCGTCCCCTTTTGGATCGCGAACCCCGCCCCCGCATACCCGCCGATGTTGGGGGTGAAGCCGTCGATGACCACGCTGTTGACGCGCAATTCCTGGTTGATCGCCCCCATGTTGAGCAGAAAGGCGCGGAAGTTGGCGCCATTGCCGGCGATGGTGACATCCGCCACCTGGTCGTTGCCGGAGAAGTCGCCGTTGATGGTGAGGTCTCCGGTCACGGTCAGGGAGCCGGCGGTGAGGGTGATGCGGCTGGCAGCGGGCAGGGAGAATTGAATGGTATCCGCGCCCGGATTGGCGTTGGCGTCGGCGATGGCCTGACGCAGGCTGCCTGCCGGGGGGCCGGCCCCGTCGCTGGTATTGGTGACCGTGTAGGTGGCCAACACGCCGGCGAACCCCTCCGGGGCGCCGTCGCGCCAGGGGGAGGCGGAGGTGATGGGGCCGGTATGGCGTTCCAGGATCCAGTCGCCGCCTTGCGCAGGGTCGCCGGTGGGGTTGTCCGAGGCGGCCACATCCGCGCCGGTGAGAACGGCGATTTTTTGCAACAGTCCGCTGCCCTCCCCGCCCTGGCCCACGTCGCAGCCGTAGAGAAGGATGTCGGCGCCCGGCGCGAGGGAGGCCTGCCAGGCGTTCAAGCTGGCCTTGCGGTCGTCCAGGGTCTCCTCCGCGAGCCAGGCATTGCCCACCCGCAGACGGCCCGCCTGCCCGTGCGCAACGAGATGCACCTCTTCCACCCCGCGCCAGTTGGCCAGGGCGCTGGTGATGCGCGCGATGCCGTCCTCCCGGGGGTCCACGACCACCACCTCCGGGGCATTGGCGAGACCGGCCAGGAGGGTCTGGTAACCGGTGATGCCGGCGTCCACGAACACCACGCTGCGGGGCGAGGCCGTGGGGGGGAGAAGCGGTTCGTCGCTGGCGGCCCCATCCAGAAGGACGCGGGACTCCAGTGCCATGAGCAGGGGAGATGCCGCCTTGCCGAGCCAGGGACCTCGCTGGTGGTTGATCATGCCGGTGTTTTTCTCCAATGTCCGACCATCTTTTTGATTCTTGATGCTTGCGATTAAAGCACATTCCATACCGCCCGGCCATGGGATGCAATCCGGCTTTACTCGGTTCCAGGGATTGTTTAAAGTGGTTGGCACCCAACAAAACATCCCCGGGGAACCTGGACAATGGAAGAGTTTGGCCAACCAACCGAACAGCAGCACGTTCCGGCACGCATCAAGTCGGTAACCATCGAGGGCTTTCGCAGTTTAGCCAATATTCCGCAACTGGAATTGCCAGGGCTGGCAATCATGATCGGTGCCAACGGTTCAGGCAAATCAACACTGATACACTTTTTTGAAATGCTGAGTTGGATGCTGCGATCACAACACTTGCAGGAATTCATCTTGCGTCATGGCGGTGGCGACGATCAGTTTTTCATGGGTGCGCGCAAAACACCGCGTATTCATGCGGAGATCTCGCTGGCAACCGAAACTGGCCTGAACGATTATCGCTTTGACCTGACACATTTGTCGGCGGGTGACAAGGTTCTGGTGATGAACGAGGCCTATCGCTATTCGGATTGCAGGAAAACGGGTCTGGCCAGATGGACCGAATTATCGACCGTGGACAAAGAGGCGAGTCTGCCTGCGCAAGGGAACCAAACCGCCAGAACCATTTGCAGACTCCTGAAAAATTGCGCCACCTACCAGTTTCACGACACCTCTGTCAATTCGGCGATTCGCCTGCGCTGGGATGTCAGCGACTCGTTTTGTCTGCGTTCGGATGGCGGCAATCTGGCAGCGGTCCTGCTGGAACTGCGCGAAAACGATCTTAAGCGCTACAAACGGGTCGTCCGGCAAATCCAACGCGTATTGCCCACATTCCAGGATTTTGTGCTGGAACCGGTTGCAGGCAAAGTGGAACTGCGCTGGCAGGGCAGGCACAGCGACAAGTTGTTTGGCGCGCATCTGACCTCCGACGGTTCCCTGCGGCTGTTTTGTTTGCTGACGCTCCTCAATCTGTCCGCGTCGCGTTTGCCGGATGTGATGTTCTTTGACGAACCGGAGTTGGGCCTGCACCCGCATGCCATCATTCTGGTGGTCGAAATGCTCAAGCGCCTGTCGAAAACACGCCAAATCCTGGTAGCGACCCAGTCGCCTTACATGGTCGATTGTTTTGAACTCGAGAACATCATCGTGGCCGAGAGCAGACAGGGTGCGACATCGTTGCGCAACCTGCCGCGCGAGCAATACCAGCACTGGCTGGACGACGATTACCTGATCTCGGATATCTGGCTCAAAACGCCAACCGGAGAACAGTAATGCGGAATGTATGTATCATTTGTGAGGGTCATACAGAAGCCGAGTTCGTTATCCGTTGCATGATCGAACACTTAACAAAATACAATGTTAATGTACATACACAAATCCTGCAGGCACCTTCCGGAAATCATCGGGGCGGTCGTGTAACGGTTGAGCGTCTGGCCAGGCATATGTCGCACGCATACCACTCCTATGACCGAATCACGACACTGGTGGATTTTTATGGCTTCCGGGACCGCAATGGACGCGGCAAGGCGGAAATCGAAACGGCGATTCTCGATGCCATGCAAAGTCGCACGACCGGTTTCGATCCGCGCTTCGTGCTCCCCTATGTGCAGATGTACGAGTTTGAAGGGCTGTTATTCAGTGAAATTGCGGCATTTGCATGGGTGCAAGATGGCTGGAATCAAGATGTAAAAGCAAAACTGCAAAAAGTCAGAGATGCATTCAACACCCCGGAAGATATCAACGACAACCCAAAAACAGCGCCTTCCAAGCGGATTCTGGCCATTTTCGGGGCAGGTGCTTATTCAAAGACGGAACATGGTCCATTGATCGCCGAAGTGATCGGTCTGGAGAAAATCCGCAGCCAATGCCCGGCATTCGATGACTGGCTCGGCAGGCTGGAGGCATGGGGCCAATCATGATGAACACAGCCAACCGGTAATATAATTTTTTACATATGTCAGTTTTTTTTACTTAATCAACTCGCCACCCTTGATTAAAATATTGATAAAAAACATATTTAAAATTGGCACTCCTGGTGCTTGACCAATGGATAAATGCATAGTGCATCCATGTACAAGATTCGAGGAGAGGGCCATGAAGCGCATCGGATTCTGGAGCAAGTTGGGAGTTCTGGCTGGGATGTTGGCGCTGGCGACGCCCGCCATGGCAGGGGAACTCGTGGTCTACAAGTCCGAAGGCGGGAGCTACAAGCCTGGGCAGACCCTGGATGCCGAGCGACCGGTAAGCCTGGCGGTCGGGGAGCGGGTGACGCTGCTGGCCTCGAACGGGGCGATTCTCGAACTGGTGGGGCCGTATCACGACGTGCCGCCCTCCAGGGGCGCAGGAGTGGCGGGGAACGGGGTGCTGGAGACCATGAAGATGCTGGTCTCCGCGCCGCGCACCCGTTCCGGCGGGCTGGGGACGACCCGGGATGCGCGGGATGCGATCCAGAAGGCGGGGATGACCGCCCGGCAGAAGGAGCCATGGATGGTGGACGTAAGCCGCTCGGGGAACTACTGCCTGGCCAAGGATCAGCCGCTGATTTTCTGGCGCCCGGTGGTCGCGGAGACCTCGGCGATCACGGTGCGGTATGGGGAGGATCAATGGCGTGCGCATGCCCGCTGGCCGGAGGGCAAAGAACGGTTGACCCCGCCGTCGGGGATGCCGATCGTGGATGGCGGGGTGTATCACCTGGATCTGGACGGGGTGACCACGACGGCGCGGCTGCACATCATGCCAGCCGGATTGAACAACCGCGAGGCGCGGAGTTCCTGGATGGTGAGCAAGGGGTGCTCGGCACAGGTGGCGGAATTGAACCGACCCCAAGACATTCAATGACTTTGTTTTCCTCACGGGTTGCGGTATTGTAGGGGATCGAGACTCGCTACCGCAACCTGGGAACCGGAACCGCCATGAAGATCCTGATCGTAGACGATGATCCCGGCCAACGGGAGAAGCTGACCACCATTCTGTCGCCGCTGGGGACGTGCGACCAGGCGGGGGACGGGGAGGCGGCGGTGGCGTTGTTCGAGGCCTCGCTGGTGGACAAGAGTCCTTATCATGTGGTGTGCATGGACATCGAAATGCCGCGCATGGATGGTCACGAGGCGTTGTATGCCATTCGGGAACTGGAACGGGAGTGGGCGGTGCCCGGCAAGGGGGCGGCAGTGGCCTTCATGATCACGGCGCGCAACAGCACCGAAGACATCCTGGATTCGTTCCACGCCTCCTGTCAGGGATATGTCAACAAGCCGGTGGACGGAGAGGATCTGGTCCGGCGCGTTCGGGAGCACATTCCCAAACGGCTGGAGGCGACGCGGGACAACCTGCCACGACGCATGCCGCCGGATTACAGCGCCTCGCGGCGTCTGGAACTGGAAGAACCGGAGCGCCTGGACATCCAGATGGCCAATCTGGTGAAGCGGTTCGCCAAAAAATGGCCGGGCCGCCGGATCGTGATCACCCCGATCGTCGAGGAGAAAAAAGGGACAGGCAACGACTTCACCCGGACCCTGGAGATCGCCTTGCAGCGTGGCGCCGCCGAGACACTGCTCGAAACCGGCGAGGATCTGCTGCTGGGGGGGTCCTACGCGTTCGTCGGCGGCAACGTGGTCTTGCAACTGAGCCTGACAACGGTGGAAAATCGATTGCTGGACGGGGTGCGCGTCCCGCTGCGCACCATCTGGGTGCGCACCAGACCCGGCGGACGGGGGTAAGTTGTTGCTGCACCCCTGCCGACAAGAGGATCTTTAAAAGGTAGCCGCCAGACTCACCCCTGCGGTACGCGGTTCGCCGTAGAGGATGCGAGATCCCAGAACGGGACTGCTCTCGCCAAAGATCTGGACGGACTGGTCCAGGAGATTGTGTCCCCACAAGGCCAATTCCCAATTGTCGTAAGTCCACCCGGTGCGCAGGTGCAGCAGGGGTTCCATCTTTTGTTTACCAGTGTTGGCCGGGTCCCAGTAGACATCGCCCCGCCCCTCCACATCGGCCCGTCCGAACCAACGCCACTTGCCTCCCAAATCCCGACGATGTTCCAC
The DNA here is from genome assembly GCA_015231915.1 of Magnetococcales bacterium. GTDB lineage: Bacteria > Pseudomonadota > Magnetococcia > Magnetococcales > Magnetaquicoccaceae > Magnetaquiglobus. The sequence goes on along the minus strand of JADGAR010000087.1, from coordinate 4,547 downwards.
ACCCACCGCCAAGGTGTGGAGAGGCGCCATGGGCAAACGACGACCCGCATAATCCATCCCCAGCATCGGATCCTGAAAACTCAGGAAGCGGGCATTGGTATAACCATAGGCAAACGTCAAACGGGTTTGGTCCACGGGGGTCCAGGTCACTTCCAATTCGCCGCCCCGGGAGCGGGAGCGTCCGGCGTTGCGGGTAACGGGCGCGAAATTGGGCAACATCTGCTGCACCTGCTGGTTGTGCCACTCCACGTCGAACAAGGCGCCGCTCAGGAGCAGCCGTCGGGATTGCAGATTCGACTTGAAACCCACCTCGTAATTCCACAGAGATTCGGCAGCGAAAGCGGCATCGGCAGAGGTGCCGGCGTAGGTGTTGAATCCCCCGCTGCGATACCCTTTGGCCATGGTGGCATAGAGGGTATGCTGCGGGGTCAGATGGTACAGGAGGGAGTATTTGGGCAGCCAGTTGGTTTCATCCAGGGTTTGCCGGCTGGTGGTTGCGGTCCCGGCCAGCGCACTGCCATTCGTCTCCAAGACCCGGGACAGATCGTTGCGCTTGCTGGTCCGGTCAAAACGCAGCCCCACGGTCAATTCCAGGTCCGGCAGGATCGGGTGGGTGACCTCGCCGAAGATCGCCACATTTCGGGTGCGGTTGACTTCATGCACCACATCGCTGAAAGCGAAGGGGATCAATCCCGCCGCCACCGCCCCCGGTTGATACGCCAGATCGGTATCCCGGTCGAAGCGGTCTTGCGCCCCGTACACGCCAAACAGCCAGTGCGTGGCATCCTTGCGTTTTTTCGGCGTGGTGACGCGGAACTCCTGGCTGGCCAGGATTTTGTGTTCGCGCAGATCAACCAGAGACAAATCCGCCCGGGAATAATCCGCATCCCCGCTGACCCGATTGCGCCAGAAATCACCGGCGGTGATGGAGACCAGGGAAAAACCGGGGGCATCGTGGTTGATGCGCAGGCTGGTGGTGGTCTGGTTTTTGTGATTGACCCCGTCTCGGTTGAGGCGCACCTCGTAGGGGTTGGCCATCAGGTCTGCCGGGGGGTTCAAGGCGAAACCACCATTATCGGCATATTGATGGCGCACCAGCAGATCCCCGTCCGTGTTGCCCACCGGGAGCCAGCTCAAACGCATCTGACCGGAGAATTGATCCACCCATTCCACTTTCTTGCCGGTAAGCAGGTTGCGGCTGTAGCCTTCCCGATGTTCCTGATCCCCTGCGAGCCGCAAATGCAGGGAGGTCTCCTTGATCGGGGTTTGCAGTTTGAAATATTCCCGATGGAACCCCAGATTGCCCACGTTGCCCCCGACCTTGGCCTGGGGCGGCCCGACGCCAGCCGGTTCCGACACCACATGAAGCACGCCTCCCAGGGCGTTGCGACCGTACAGGGTCCCCTGGGGACCACGCAGCAGCTCGATCCGTTCGACATCCGTGAAATCCAGATCGAACAACCCTTCGTTGCTCATGGGGACATCATCCACCAGAAAGGTGACCGCCGGTTCGTTGTGGGTGGAGCCAATCCCGCGCAAGAAGACGTAACTGCTCCGTCCGCCACTCCCCTGTCCCATGACATGCAGGTTGGGAAGATGGCGGGCCGCCTGATCCAACTCGCGAATTTCCCTGGCTTCCAGGTCGTCATGAGCCAGAAGGGATGCGGAAGCGGGGATATCGGCGAGGGTCTGCTCGGTCTTGCCGGGGGTGACAATGAGGGTCATCCTTTCGGGAGAGGTCACCTCCCCGGCCATGAGGATGCCAGGGATGCACAGGGGCACCAGCAAAAAAGAGAAAATGATTTTATGCATTTTTCCTCGGATTGATTCCATGTTTGTCGCTTAACCAGCAAACCAGCAGGCGACACGCATGATACGTGTATGGAAACGTCAACGCAACAAAGAATCAACCACGATTAGTGCATTCCGTGCTCACTCTCCTCCAAAGCCGCGCCTGCTCTCCTTTACCTCTCTTTCGGGAAGCAGGCCAGAACCTCCAGCAGGCGTTGCTTGCCGATGGGTTTGGTCAGATGCATGTCGAATCCGGCACTGCGGATCCTGGCACTCTCCCCGGAGAAGGCATGGGCGGTCAGGGCCAGAATGGGAACGGCCAGCCGCCCTTCCGCAGCCTCCCGTTTCCGAATCGCCCGGGTGGCCGCATAACCATCCATGACGGGCATCTGCAGATCCATCAACACCAGATCGAACGAACGCCGGCTTGCCAGCGCCACCGCTTCGGCCCCGTTGCGCACGATCGTCAGGCGATGGGGGGAGGTCTGCAGATACGCCTCGATCATGAGGCTGATCTCCTCGGTGTCCTCGGCCAGCAACACCTCCAGACCCTCTCCGGACAAAGCAGGCTGCGCGCAAGGCATGACGCTCGCCGCATTTTTCTCCGGTTCGGCCACAGGCGGATCGCACACCGGCAACGAAACGGCGAAGGTAAAGACGCTCCCCTGCCCCGGCGCACTGGTCAGGGTCAGCTCTCCCCCCATCAGATCCACCAGACGCCGACAGATGGTCAAACCCAACCCCGTGCCGCCATGCCGGCGGGTGATGGAGGCATCGGCCTGTTGGAACGGCATGAAGATCTCCTTCCGCCGTGCCGCAGGGATGCCGGGACCGGTGTCGGCCACCCACAGCAAGACCCGACCGGTTGCGGCCTGCTGTTCCACCCCCAGGGTCACACCGCCCTGGCAAGTGAACTTGATGGCGTTGCCAAGCAGATTCACCAGCACCTGACGCAACCGGTTGGGATCCCCGAGCACCTGCGGCGCGAGGGGAGCGCCCACCAACCGCTTCTCCAGGCCGATCCCCTTGCTTGCGGCCATGAAGCCGAACATCTCCAGGAGTTCGTCGAGCAACTGGTCGAGGGAGAACGGAATCCGCTCCAGGACAAGCTGGTTGGCCTCGATCTTGGAAAGGTCGAGAATGTCGTTGATGAGCGCCAGCAACATGCGGCCCGACCGCTCCATGGCGTGGACGTAACGGTCCTGGGTTTTGGTCAAGCGGGTCTCTTGCATCAGCTCGCACATGCCCAGAATGGCGCTCATCGGGGTGCGGATCTCGTGGCTCATGTTGGCCAGGAACCGGCTCTTGGCGCGACTGGCCATCTCGGCGTCCCTGCGCGCGCGACAGAGTTCCTGTTCGTGACGCTTGCGGGCGTCGATGTCGATAACCTGGTAGAAAAAATAACGCGAATCGCCCCTGGAATTGCGAACCAGGGAGAGAGTGAGCAGAATCCACACATCGCGACCATCCTTGCGGATGAAGCGTGTTTCCAGCTGGCAGTTCCGCGCCTCGCCGGCCAGCAGACGCCGCCTGGCCTCCTCGTCTTCCGCCAGGTCATCCGGATGGGCGATCTCCCGGCAGGTGCGATCGAGCAGCTCCAACGGCGCATAGCCGGTGATGTCGCACAGGGCCTGGTTGACCTTGAGCCAATGCCCGTCACTTGCGACCAGGGCCATGCCGTGGATGGTCGTCTCGAAGAGGTTGCGAAACGAAACCTCCGGAAAGGAGAAAAACTCCTGGGAAACCGGGTGCCACGCCCCCTGCCCGGCGTGAGCCTGCTTCAGACGGAGATTCTCGTCCGCCAGCCTCCGGTTTTCCCGCTCCAGCCGTTGGATCCGGTCCAGCAGGCATTCGGCCTCCTCCCGGCTCCGACGCAGATTGCGTGTGACATCAAGAGAGAGATTGGCATTCAATGGGATGTAATGAGCCATTTTTCCACCATTTGGCTCACCCCGGCCTTGCGGAACGGCTTGGCCAGAAAATCGTCCATCCCCGAAGCGAGCGCACGAAAACGATCCGCCGGCGCAGCGTCCGAACTGAACGCGATGATCGGAGTAGCTTTTCGGTTGTGTTGACGCTCGAAAACGCGTATCGTTCTGGTTGCCTGATGACCATCCATGATCGGCATCTGACAATCCATGAAAGCCAGGTCACAGGGATGTTGCCGAAACCATTCCACGGCCTGCTGGCCATCATGGACAATCGTGATGCGTTCAGGATCGCAACCCAGGGTGATCAACATGTTGGAGATCAGATCACGATCGAACAAACTGTCATCCACAATCAGTATACGCATCTTGGAATAGTCAAAATCGTACCGTGCCTCCCTGGAATTCCAGTTCACCAACAGTTCTTGACTTTTGTTTCTGTTTTGCATCGGGGTGGTCAAAAGCATGCCGCGTCCTTTCGTTCAAGTGGATTGTCAATCTGACGGCAAGAGGTTAGCATGCAAGGAATTACGGATCCCTTACAAAAGCGGAGACGATTATCACACATGAAAAATAACTCGCGCTCCGTCACCCACGCCTTCCACCAAAAGATCACCCGCCAGGTCACGACCGGCCTCTATCCCCGCCAGCGGCTCTTCGACCGTCTGACCGCCCATCCCGACTCCTGGTGGGTGACGGGGCCGGCGGGCAGCGGCAAAACCTCGCTGGCCGCCAGCTGGCTGGAACAAAGCGCCCTGCCCCACATCTGGTGCCGCCTGGAGGCCGAGGATGCCGATCCGGGCACCTTCTTCGCCCACATCGCGGCTG
>JADGAR010000086.1 GCA_015231915.1 Magnetococcales bacterium | reverse complement strand
GGCTTCGCCCTTGGATCCCACCAGGGGGATAATCCCCCTGGACCCCTAATAATTTTTCAACTCCAACACATACCAATGGCCAAAGGATGACCCCGCAACCACTCTTGGGCGGTCATGCGACGCTTGCCTGGAACCTGCACTTCCCGAACAATCACGCTTTCTTCGCCGCAGGCGATTTCCGGACCGTCGTTGTGCAGGGCGATCAACGTTCCAGGAAGTCCGGAACCGTTGGCCACCCGACAATCGAAAATCTTGATCGGTCGCCCCTCCAACTCGGCCACAGCCCCTGGCCAGGGATTGAGGGCCATAACCCGACGCCGGATCAACCCTGCCGGTTGCCGGAAATCGATCCGTTCGTCCGCACGAGTCAACTTGGCGGCATAAACCACCCCCTCCGCAGACTGAGGAACAGGACGAATGCTCCCAACCTTGAAACCGGCAATCGTTGCGACCAACAACCGCGCCCCCAACACCGCCAATGCGTCGTGCAAACGACCACCAGTCATGGCCTCGTCCAGAGGCAACCGCTCCATGGCCAAAACCGGCCCGGTATCCAAACCGGCCTCCATTTGCATGATCGTCACGCCCGAATGGGAATCGCCAGCCAACAGGGCGCGCGCAATCGGCGCCGCACCACGCCAGCGGGGCAACAACGAGGCATGCACGTTGATGCAACCATGCGCCGGCAAATTCAGTACGGCTTCCGGCAGGATCTGACCAAAGGCCGCCACCACCACCAGATCAGGCCGCCATGCCTCCAAAGCCGCAAAGGTCTCCGGATCCCGCAACGTGCGCGGTTGCAGGAGCGGAATCCCCTTCTCCATGGCAGCCCTTTTGACCGGCGAGAATTGCACCGCCATGCCCCGCCCGGTGGGTTTGTCCAGTTGCGTCACCACCCCAACCACCGGGTCAGGACCGCCCAACAGGGCAGCCAGACTCGGTACCGCAAAGTCCGGCGTCCCCATGAAGACAATGCGCCAGGGTTCCTTGTCGTTCACGGCAGTCAACCTCTTTTCGTTATTTTTGTTTGGTGTCCGACTTGTGCTTCTTGAGCTTCCTGAGAATGATGGAACGCTTGAGACTGGATAGACGGTCGATGAACAGAATGCCATCCAGATGGTCGATCTCGTGCTGAAAGCAAACAGCCAACAACCCTTCCGCCGCGATTGTCACCTCCTGACCGTGCTGGTTCCATCCCTTGACCACGATTTTCGCGGTGCGGGTGACATCCGAAGTGTGTTCCGGAACCGAAAGACACCCCTCGTTCCAAACCAGTTCGCCCTCCCTGGAGACGATCTCCGGATTGGCCAGGAAAATGGGATGCCTGCCACCGTTTTCCTTGCCATACTCCACGTCCACCACAATGATCCGCTGCGGCACGTCCACCTGGGGGGCGGCCAGGCCGATTCCCTGGGCATGGTACATGGTTTCGGCCATGTCCTCCATGAGGCGACGAATCGCATCGTTGACCTGCTGCACAGGCAGGGCAGGACGTTTCAGACGTTTGTCGGGCGCGGTGAGTATGGGAAGCAGGGCCATGGCGTGCTCGGGAGTTGCTCTTCTTCGTGTGTTGCTGGTAAGCCAGCATGTTAATGGGTTTTGATGGCGCATTCAAAGAAAGGAGTGGGGATCCACGTCGATTTCCACCCGGATGCGACGGTTGGCCAGTTTTTCGGCCAGGGCCAGCAGGGGACCCAAAACGCGATGAAGCCTGCCGCCCTCCTTTTCCTTGATCAGCAGCTGCCAGCGGTACCGGTTGCGCAGCTTGGCAAGAGGGGCCGGGGCAGGTCCCAGGAACTCCGCATCCGCACTGCCAGGCAGGTTGGCTTTCAGGGTTTGACAATAGGCCGCCCCCTCCGGTTGCAGGGCGCTGGAAAAAAGCAGCAGCGCCAGACGGCGAAACGGAGGATAGCCGGCCTGACGGCGGAAAGCCATTTCCATGGGCGTAAAGGCGGCCTGGTCGCCAATGGCCGTGGCCAGGGCGTAATGGCCAGGGTCGAAGGTCTGAATGATGGCGACACCCTGATGATCCTCCCGTCCCGCACGCCCGGCCACCTGGGTGATGAGCTGGAAAGTGCGCTCGGCGGCACGGAAGTCGGGTTGGCACAGGGAGGTTTCCGCCTGCACCACACCCACCAGGGCCACTCCCGGAAAGTGATGGCCCTTGGCAGTCATCTGGGTGCCGACGAGGATGTCCAGCCGCTGGTCCCGAAAGGCCTCCAGGGTGGTTTGCAGGTGGCGGGCGTCGTGGGAGACGGCGTCCCGGTCCAGACGGGCGATGCGGGCTTCCGGGAAGGCGGCGCGGGTTTCCTCTTCCAGACGCTGGGTGCCGGGACCGAACTGAAACAGACTCAGTTGGCCGCAGGACGGACAGATGTCCATGGGGTCCTGACAGTGGTCGCAGTAGTGGCAAAGCAGGCGGGAACGGTTCTTGTGCAGGGTGAGGGTGACGGCACAGTTGGGGCAGTGAATGGCCTGACCGCAACGGTAGCACAGCAGGGTGGGGGCAAAGCCCCGGCGGTTGAGGAAAAGCAACACTTGACGCTTGTCCCCCAGGGTGGCGGCAATGGCCTCGCGCAGGGGCGGGGAGAGCAGACCGTCGCGTCCCATGGCCTGGCGCAGGGCAGGATTGCCGAGGTGAATGGCCCGCATGACAGGGAGCGTGCCGCCACCGACCCGGCGGGTCAGGAGCAGGTGCTGGCAGCGGCCACGCGCCACGTTGGCCAGGGTCTCCATGGAGGGGGTGGCGCTGCCCAGAATCAGGACCGCTTCGGTGTGGCGCGCCCGCACGGTGGCCATGTCCCGCGCCTGGTAGGGGACGCCGTGTTCCTGTTTGTACGAGGGGTCGTGCTCCTCGTCCACGATGATCAATCCCAGGTTGGCGAACGGGGCGAACAGGGCGCTGCGGGCGCCCACCGCCAAACGGGCCTGGCCGGAACGCACCCGTTGCCAGTGCCGCAGGCGTTGCGGATCGGTCAGGCCGGAGTGAAGCACCGCCAGGGTGTCGGGAAAGCGACCCTGCAGGCGCTGGATCATCTGCATGGTCAGGGAGATCTCCGGGACCAGCAGCAAAGCCTGACGACCCAGTTCCAGGCAGCGTTGCATGGCCTGCATGTAAACTTCGGTCTTGCCGCTGCCCGTGACCCCTTCCAGCAAAAAAGGGGTGAAACGATGATGTTCCAGCGCCGCACACAGGGTTTGCACACAGCGCCGCTGTTCGTCGGTCAGCGTGGGAGGCGGCGGGGAGGGGAGGGGAATGGTTTCCGGAGCGGTGTCGGTCGGGAGCGCACAGGGGTGCCAACTGGTGAGAAAACGGATCGCCTGATGGTCGAGCAAGGCTTTCAACTCCCGGCGATGCGGTGCGAGCGTCTCTTCGCTCAGGCCCGCCGGGCGGTTGCGGATGCGGTTGGCCAGGGTGTGCAGGGGAGCTGGCAGCCGGTCGATGGCCGCATCCTCGCACCAGACCACGCGGCGTTTGCGCCGGAACTCCAGCTTGCCCGGCAGGGCGGCGGCGGTCACCGAGCCGATGGAGCACAGGTAGTAGCCGGCGATCCACTCCAGCAGGCGCAGGAGTTCCTCTCCCAGCAAAGGGGTCTCATCCAGAACCGCAGCGATCTGCCGGATCTCCCCTTCCCGCCAGGCGGGTTCGCTGGAGAGGGACCAGGCCACGCCGGTGCGAAAGATCCGGCCCACCGGGGCCAGGACCAGGCAACCCGGCGCGACCGTCATGCCTTGGGGCACCGCATAGGTGAAGAGGGAACGTTTCGGGATGGGCAGGGCGACTTGGACGAACATGCCGGTCAATGGGGGTGAGCGTAATGCTCCCAGGCCACCTCGTCGATGGCGAAGACCGGCCCGTCGGTGCAGATTTTGCGGTATTGCCAGCCGCTGGTCGTCGCCGGGTCGCGGATGGGGGCGACGCAGGCGGCGCAGCCACCGAAACCGCACGCCATGCGCTCCTCCAGGGAGAGTTGACCAGGGTGCCCGAGACGGCTGACCGCCTGCAACATGGGATGCGGACCACATGCGTAAAGATAGGTGTTGCGGGTGAGATGCCTGGCCGCCAGTTCGGTGACAAAACCTTGGAAACGATCGGGAAACGCGGCCCTGGAAGCCAACTGGCAGGCGAAGGGCAGCGCCATGGGGAGTTCGGTCTCGATGCCCCACAAAAAGGTGAAAGGCATCCCCAGACGGCGCGCCAGGAAATGGAGCGGTGCCATCCCGGCCCCGCCGGCGATCAGCAGAATGTCCGCGCCCGGCGGGGGAGTGGTAAAACAACGGCCCGCCGGCATCAGCAGGGTGGTGCGTTCCCCGGCGCGCCACGCGGCCATGAACGCCGTGCCCTGTCCGACGATGCGGTAGAACAGATCCACCGTCCCGTTGTCCGGATCGGCATCCAGCAGGGAGAACGGTCGCGGCAGGGTCAGGGAGGGAGCGCATTGCAGATGGACGAAATGGCCTGGCTGCGCCTTCGCGGCCAGTTCCCCCACCGCCAGACGCATCCAGCCATGTCCGCCGGGCAAGGATTGGTTGAACACCACCTCGGCTTGCGGACGGTAGAGCCGCCTGTCCGGATCAGGCATCGTCGTCATGCACGATCCGCCCGGCCACGAAGGTCTTGCGCACCCGCCCCCGCACCCGGCGGCCATGAAAACAGGTGTTGCGCGAGGTGCCGTGCAGTCGGGCCGCATCCACCACCCAGGGGGCGTCCAGGTCGAACAGGACCAGATCGGCGGGCATGCCGGGCGTCAGGGTGCCCCGATTCAGGCCGAGCAAACGGGCGGGGGCCACGGTCATGGCGGCCAGACAGGCGGACAACCCCAACACCCCGTCCCGCACCAGCTCCAGGCTCACCGGCAGCAGGGTCTCCAGGCCAACCACCCCGTTGGAGGCCTGACAGAACTCCACCCGTTTGCTGTCCGGGTCGTGGGGGGCATGGTCCGTGGCGATCACGGTGATGATCCCCCTGGCCAATCCTTCCAGCAGGGCATTGCGCTCCTCGGGGCCGCGCAGGGGCGGGGACATCTTGGCGTCGGTGTCGTAACCGAGCACCGCCTCGTCGGTCAGGGCGAAATGGTGCGGCGCCACCTCGCAGGAGACCGGCAGTCCCATCGCTCTGGCCCGTCCCACCGCCTCCACCGCCTGGCCGGTGGAGATGTGCGCGACATGATAGCGTCCCCTGGTGAGGGCCACCAGACGCAGATCCCGATCCACCATGATCGATTCCGCCTCCGACGGCATCCCCGGCAGTCCCAGCCGGCTGGAGATCACCCCCTCGTGCATGCAGCCGTGTCCGGCGAGGGCGGGATCCTCGGCATGCTGGATGATCAGGGTGCCGAAGGCGCTCGCGTACTCCAGCGCCCTGCGCATCATGCCGCTGTCGGCCACGGGCCTGCCGTCGTCGGAGAAGGCCACACAACCCGCCCGTATCTGCAACCCCATTTCGGTCAGCTCCTGACCCGCCAGTCCCCTGGTCACGGCGCCGATGGGCACCACGTTGACCCATCCTTCGCTTCTGGCCTTTTGCAGGATGTAACCGGTCACGCTGGGATCGTCGTTGACCGGCCTGGTGTTGGGCATGGCCGCCACCGTGGTGACGCCGCCGGCGGCTGCGGCGCGCGTCCCCCCGGCGATGGTCTCCTTGTACTCGAAGCCCGGCTCCCGCAGATGGACATGCATGTCCACCAGACCGGGGGCCAGGACCAGGCCATCGGCATCCAGCACCGGACAACCGAGGGGTGCGTCGCAACGTCCGACCTGTCGGATCACCCCGTCGCCCACCAGCAGGTCGGCGGTGGCGTCCAGGCCATTGGCCGGATCCACGACCCGCGCACCCCGGATCCACAAGAAACCGCTCATCGTCCGCCTCCCACGCCGCACAGCCGGTACATCACCGCCATGCGCACCGCCAGACCGTTGGCCACCTGATCCAGGATCACCGACCGCTCCCCGTCGTCGGCCACCTCCGAGGCGATCTCCACCCCCCGGTTGATCGGCCCGGGATGCATCACGATCGCATTGGGCGCCGCCACCGCCAGCCTGGCTTTCGTCAGGCCCCAGAAGGCGAAGTACTCCCGGACGCTGGGGATGAAGCCCACACTCATCCGTTCCAGTTGCAGCCGCAAGGCCATCACCACATGCGCCCCCTCCAGTCCCTGCTCCAGATGATGGAAAACCCGCACCCCGAACGCCTCCTCTGCCCGAGGCGGCAGCAAACCGGGCGGTCCCACGAACCGCACCTCCGCGCCCAGGGTCCTAAGGCCCAGCGCGACCGAGCGGGCCACCCGCGAATGCAGGGAATCCCCGCACACCGCCACGATCAGGCCGGAAAAATCCGCCTGTTCCAGCAGGGGCAGGTTGTCATGGATCGTCAGCAGATCCAGCAAGGCTTGCGTGGGATGCTCGTGCCGGCCATCTCCGGCATTGACCAGCGAGGCATCCAGGTGACGGGCCAGAAACTCCTGCGCCCCGGATTCCGGATGCCGGATCACCACCAGATCCGGATTCATCGCCTGCAGGGTGGCCAGGGTATCGTAGAGGGTTTCCCCCTTTTTGACCGAACTGGAGGCCACCGACATGTTGATGACATCCGCCGACATGCGCTTGCCGGCCAGCTCGAAGGAGGTGCGGGTGCGGGTGGAGTTTTCGTAGAAGAGGTTGATCACGGTCTTGCCCCGCAGGGTGGGGACTTTTTTGATGTCGCGCCGGTTCACTTCCCGCAGCGAGGCGGCGGCGTCCAGAATGGCATGGATCTCCTCCCGGGAGAGGTCGGCCATGCCCAACAGATGTTTGCGATTCCAAAGGTGCGTGCCCATGTCCGTCACTCCGTCAGCCGGCGCCGGACCACCACCCACTCTCCGCGCTCTCGTTCCACCAGTTTGATCGACTCCCGGTTGCCGGCCTTCACCACCCGGCCCGCGAAATCGGGCTGGATGGGCAACTGGCGGCCTCCGCGATCCACCAGGACCGCCAGGCGGACGGAATCCGGACGCCCGTAATCGAACAAGGCATTCAGGGCTGCGCGAATGGTGCGTCCCGTGAACAGCACGTCGTCCACCAGGATGATGCACCGGTTGTCGATCTGCATGGTCAGGTCGGTGGCGCCCACCACCGGGTTGGGGGCGATGGTGCGCAGGTCGTCGCGGTAGAAGGTGATGTCCAGAAATCCGATCGGCAGTTCCCGGCCCAGCAGGCTGGAGAGGGTGTCGCGCAGCAGCCGCGCCACCACCGCCCCGCCCCGGCGGATGCCCACCACCACCACCCGTTTTTCCGGCGGGTCGATCCCCTCCCGGATCCGTTCCGCCAGTTGCCGGATCACCGTCAGGGTTTCCTCGGCGGGCAACAGCATCTCTTCGCGTGCGTTCGTGACACTCATGATGCAATAAGGACTCCCTCGATTGTCGTGGCATCCATTGGATACGGCAGCATACGCCATTTGCGTCGAAAAGAGAATGCACCAATTTGCCGGGTAGCCCGCATTTGGCCTGTGGCACTTTCATGACAGTGTGACAAAAAAGGAGCGGATTGCCTCACGTTCTGGGCAAATCCTTGCGAAATCATCCGGTTCCGGTGCCGATATCCGGCGTCTGAAAGATTGGCCTTGGTGTTGCATTCTGCTCAAACCGTCAAGGGCGTCTTGGTTGCAAGCGGATGAAATTGAAAGAAATTTATCGCAACATAGCCGTACTGACCCCATGCGAATGTGCTTATTTTAACACTGTTGCAAATTTTTTGCTTGACTGGGGATTAAGGATCGTCTATAAAGGCAACATCCATATGTGACACTATAGCAACAGGGTGTTCCAAAAGACACAATTACACAAACAACCTCCTGAAATTATTCAGGAAAACTAGGCAACGACTTCGGAGAAAGAGAATGAAAAAATCGATCCTTTTGGGAACGGCCGCCCTGGCTGCCGTGGCAATCGCGGCCCCGCAAGCCGTGCAAGCCGCAGAGACGAAAATCGGCGGGTATTACATGTTCAACATGGTCAATACCCAAAACGCCCCGGCTGCAACCGCGAACATGGAAAACGCCAACTACATGGTCCATCGTCTGCAACTGAACATGGATTTCAAGGCCAGCGACAAGTCCCATGCCCACATGGTGGTTCGTCCGGTTGACAGTGGTGTTCTGAGCGGCGCGGACAGCCAGCGCAACGTCGGCACGGCTGCCACCGACGCCAACTGGCAGGTTCGTCAGCTGTGGTTGGAAACCGAAGCCTGGGGCGTGGGCGTCAAGGTCGGTGACATGCCGGTCGCCTTGAACGATGGCATCCTGGCCGACAACGACACCACCGGCTTCGGCACCATCCTGTTGTCGAAGAACATCGGCGGTCACACCATCATCGGTGCCCTCAACAAGGTCGTGGAAGGCGCCACCACCGCCGGCACCCTGGCCGACAGCAAGGATCTGGATCTGTGGATCCTCTCCGCCCTGGGCAAGCTCGGCAAGGTCAACTATCAGCTGACCGCCGCCCTCATCAACGAGCAGAACGGTCTGGTCGCCGCCGGTGCCCAACCCGGTCTGGGCCTCGCCGGCAACGGTCTGGGCAACAAGCTCAACAGTGGCACCCTGAACGACTACTGGCTCGCCCTCACCCTGGGCGGCAATGCCGGCCCGGTGGAACTGACCGGTACCGCCATCCTCGAAACCGGCATGTCGAATGTCGTCAAGGGCACCCAGCTCGAGTCCTCCGGCACCCTGTTCGCCCTGCGCGCCAAGGGCAAGACCGGCTTCGGCGGGTGGAACGGCTATGCCTTCCGCGCCAGCAAGAACTTCACCTCCCCCAATCCCGGCGGCAATCAGCCCCACTGGTCCGCGACCTGGGACACCGGCGGGCCTGGCGCCCAGGACCTGATGGAAGCGGCCTTGACGGGCGCTCCCACTGACGGTTCCTTCACCGCCACCGGCTTTGCCGCCAACACCCGGATCGCCACCGACTCCTCCAACATGTACGGCTTCGGCCTGGGCGTCAACGTGAAGGCAGGTGCCTGGACCATCAATCCCAGCCTCGACTTCGCCGGCCTGACGAACGACACCGTCCTGAGCAGCAACGGCCTGAGCACGGTTCGCTCCAATTACGACCATGCCTGGGGCGGCACCCTGGTGCTCTCCACCAAGCTGCAGGAAGCCACCACGCTGGCCCTCCAGGGCACCTTCGTCGATCCGCACCTCACCGCCGGTGGCGTTGCCGCTGGCGTGACCGACGAGACCATGCACTATCTGTCGGCCAACATCAAGATGGCCTTCTGATCGTCATCCCGTCTGTCCGGATGATCCCAAAAAGGGGCGGTTTTTACCGCCCCTTTTTTTTGTCAGAACAGATGAAACATCTTGGCAAACAGGCCGGTCACCGAAATCACCGAGAACATCAGGGTAAAGCTGAACAGCCGGATGGTGAGTGACCGGTTTTCCCGCAACCCCCCATCGATGCGGACATCAATGCGCTCCAGCAGCCGCTCCAGTTTGCTGTCCAGCTGCTCGAAACGCTTGTCCATCTGCTCGAACCGCCTGTCCATCTGCTCGAATCGCCTGTCCACCTGTTCGAACCGCCTGTCCACCTGTTCGAACCGTTGATCCATCTCCCGGTGAATGTGATTGAAGCGTACATTCACCGCCTCCTTGAAGTCCGCCAGATGCTGTTCCACCTGTTCGAAGCGTTTGTCCACCTGCTCGAAGCGAAGGATGGTTTCGTTCTTGAGATTCAACACATCCCGGTCCACCCGATCCACTTTTTGCGCCATGTGATCGAATCGGACATCGAAATAGCGGGTCGTCGAGACGATGTTGCCCACCATCGCTTCCAGCAGTTTGGGGTCCATCAGGGGGGCCTGGGTGGCTTCCGGTTGCTCGCTCATGGATGAGGCTCCGTGGGGGGCGGCGGGGTCGCCGGGACGGCGGTGATCGGCGGATTGGCGCCAACCGGTCGCACCGGCAGGGGGAGCGTCAGGTTGACCAGGGTGTCTCCGGTGGCGGTCAAGGGTTTGTACTGACCGCCCTTGTAATCCACGAACGTGATCGCGACCCTGGTCTGCTCCACCCGATCCATGATCTCCTTGGCCATGGAGGCCTTGATGTGGGCCAGGCAGATCCCCCAGCCCGCCTTCTCGGTGACCACGATCGAGAACAACTGCAAGGTCTTGCGGATCCCAATCACCGGTTCTTCTTGCAGATAGCCCAGTTCCAGCAGCCCGTCCGGGGTGCCGCTCACCACCAGGGGATAGGCGTTGCGGTCACGATAATATTGCATACAGGCGCGACTCAAAGTATAAAACATGCCAAGCAACACGGTGATCTTGTCAACGGGCTTTTCATCCTTGATACTGCGTTCACGCAGGGTGCGCAGTTTCAGCAGCCCCCAGAAGAGCAGCATCAGGAACAGCATGGCAACCAGGGCGGTGGTCAAATGGCGTTCGTCCATGGGGCGGTTCGATTGTCCTTAAAAAGGGTGATTGCAAGGCATTTGCAAGAGCGTGCCACTTTTCTATAATAAGAGAGAAAAAAAAATTTGCAACCTGCGCGGATGCGCTTCACTATAACAGAGTTTGCTTTTTTTCTAATAATCCATCATCACTCTCAATCGGAGGTGCGTAAAAATGGCTGACATCACTCTGGACGCCAAAGGTCTGAACTGCCCACTGCCCATCCTGCGTGCCAAAAAGGCCCTCAAGGAAATGGCAGCCGGTCAAATCCTCGCCATCGAGGCCACGGATCCCGGTTCCGCCAAGGACTTCGAATCGTTCTGTTCCCAGACCGGGAACGAATTGGTCAAGGCCTCGGAAGCGAACAATGTCTACTACTACGAAATTCGTAAATCCTGACAAGGACTGAGGAGATCTGCTTCCATGGCCAATCAAAAGAAACTGGCGATCATCGCCACCAAGGGGACGCTGGATTTCGCCTATCCCCCATTGATCCTGGGTACCACCGCAGCGGCCCTGGATTATGACGTTACCATCTTCTGGACGTTTTATGGGTTGCAGGTTCTGAAAAAAAATCGCAATCTGAAGATCTCCCCCCTTGGCAATCCGGCCATGCCCATGCCGGTGCCCATGCCGGTGCTGGTGCAGGTCCTGCCGGGCATGGAGGACATGGCCACGGTCATGATGAAGCAGAAAATGGCCAGCAAGGGAGTGGCTTCCATCGATGACCTGATGGAAATGGCCATCGAGTCCGACGTGAAGATGATCGCCTGTCAGATGACCGTCGATCTGTTCGACTTCAAGCATTCGGAACTGATGGACGGTGTGGAGTATGCCGGTGCGGCCCGCTTCTTCGAGGTGGCCCAGGACGCGGACATCGTGCTGTTCATCTGATTGGTTTTGACGTGACGAATCAGGGCGGTGCAGGTCATCCGCCCTGATTTTCGTTTCCACTGGCGATCACGTACTGGAGGCATTATGAGCGAGTTGCATCCCATCATGACGACCTATGGCCGGTTTCCGGTGGCGTTCGCGCGCGGGGCCGGGTGCCGTCTCTGGGATGAAGATGGCCGGGAGTATCTGGATTTTCTCTCGGGGATCGGGGTGAACAATCTGGGGCACTGTCCCCCCAAGGTGGTGGCGGCGTTGCGGGAGCAGGCCGGCACGCTCATCCACACTTCGAACCTTTACCGGATTCCCTTGCAGGAGAAACTGGCTGCGCGTCTTGTGGCAACCGGATTCGCCGATCAGGTTTTTTTCTGCAACAGCGGGGCCGAGGCCAACGAGGCGGCCATCAAGTTGACCCGCAAGGTGATGCGTGATCGTGGCCATCCGGGTCGTTTCGAGATCATCACGGCCTGCAACGGTTTTCATGGTCGCACCTTGGCCACCTTGTCCGCCACTGCCCAGGAGAAGGTGCAGCGTGGTTTCGAGCCGCTCATGCCGGGGTTCCGTTATGTTCATTTCGACGATCCCGCCGCAGTGGAGAAGGCCATCAGTCCTTATACGGCTGGGATCCTTGTGGAGCCGATCCAGGGCGAGTCCGGGGTACGGATTCCGGATCCGGGTTATCTGGCGGCCTTGCGTGCCATCGCGGATCGTCATGGTTTGTTGTTGATCCTGGACGAGGTGCAGACCGGCATGGGTCGCACCGGCAAATTCTGGTGTCACCAGTGGAGCGGGATCGCCCCGGACATTCTTACGGTGGCCAAGGGGTTGGCTTCCGGGGTGCCGATGGGGGCCTGTCTGGCCACGGCGGAGGTGGCTGCCTCTTTCACGCCGGGGACGCACGCTTCCACTTTCGGGGGCAATCCGTTGGCTTGTGCCGCAGCGTTGGCCACCCTGGAGACGTTGCTTGACGATGGTGTCCTGGCGGGGGTTGTGGCCAAGGGGGAGTATCTGGCCGGGCGGTTGCGGGCGTTGGCAGATGAGCACGAGATGATTTTGGCTGTCCGCAACATGGGTTTGATGGCGGCTGTGGAGTTGAATGTGCCTGCCGAGGAGGTGAATGCCATGTGTTTGAACCGGGGTTTGTTGCTCAGTTGCCAGATGGGCACCACCTTGCGCATGCTCCCGCCATTGATCGTCACCGAGGAGGAGATCGATCGGGGGATGGCCATTTTGGGTAGTGTTTTGACCGATCAATTTTGAGATTCACGCCATGACCAGACCATCGACCAAGCGGGATTTGCTTTCCATGGACGACCTTTCGGTCGAGGAGATTCGTCGTCTGTTTCAGAGGACGCGTCAGCTCAAGGAGGCCCAGAAGGCAGGCAGGAACGAACCGACGTTGGCGGGTCAGACTTTGGGCATGATTTTCGAGAAGCCTTCCACCCGCACCAGGGTATCCTTCGAGACCGGCATGTTTCAACTGGGGGGGCAGGCGTTGTTTCTGTCCACTCAGGACATTCAGCTTGGGCGGGGCGAGGAGTTGTCTGACAGTGCGCGGGTTTTATCCCGTTATGTGGATGGGATCATGGTACGCACCTTTGCTCATCGCAATGTGGAGATCATGGCTGAGTATGCCACGGTGCCGATCATCAACGGGTTGTCTGATGATTTTCATCCGTGTCAGGTATTGGCGGATTTGTTCACTTACGAGGAGTATCGTGGTTCCTTGTCAGGCAGGCGGGTGGCCTGGGTGGGGGATGGCAACAACATGGCCAACACCTGGATTCAGGCGGCGGCCAGGTTAGGTTTTCAGCTCGTGTTGGCCTGTCCGGTCAATTATGGTCCGGATGCCAAGTTGTTGGCCCAGGCGCAGCGTGAGGCCATTGCCTCTGGTGGTGTTGTCGAGGTGGTGCGTCATCCGTCGGATGCTGTGCGTGGTGCGGATTTGGTATGCACCGACACTTGGACTTCCATGGGGCAGGAGAGTGAGCGGCAGCGGCGTTTGCGTGCCTTTGCCGGTTATCGGGTGGATGAGGCTTTGATGCGTGAGGCCAAGTCTGATGCATTGTTCATGCATTGTTTGCCGGCCCATCGGGGTGAGGAGGTTTCGGCTGGGGTGTTGGATGGTGTTCAGTCGGTGATTTGGGATGAGGCGGAGAATCGGTTGCATGTTCAGAAGGCCATTCTGGAGTGGTTGTTGGGTAGGGAAATCCTTTAACCATTAGGGGTCCAGGGGGATTATCCCCCTGGTGGGATCCAAGGGCGAAGCCC
>JADGAR010000085.1 GCA_015231915.1 Magnetococcales bacterium | reverse complement strand
CAACCGGAACCACAATCCGGGGCTCTACCAACTGAGCTACATCCGCCACATTGGGACATGAGAAGCCATTCTTGTGCGAAATTCCGAAGAAGTCAAGTGCCAATTTTTGCGTGTGGTTCGATTCATAACCGCACCCCCGTGCGGCCTTCCAAAAGGCTTTTCAAACGCATCAGGCTTTCCTGGTGAAACCCCAGACGACCGAACTGGCGCAACTGCGCGGTGAAGGGGCGTTTGCCATGGGTCTCCTCACGCGCCAATGAAGGGGAAGGTTGTTCCGAGTCGGACTCTGCGGTTTCGCCATCTCCGGGGGTCGCCTGCCCCTTGCCGGCAGGCTTGAGGCCCGCTCGGGCCTGTTCGCCATCGGCAGGCCACTCCTCCACCTCACGGGAGGCGACATGGAGATTCATGGTGCGGTCGCCGAAACCTTCCACCGCCGGCAGGCCGTCCCTTTGCGCGCCCTGGTCGCCGAATCCCTCCACCACGATGGGGGCGCTGGCATCGATCCGGCCTGCGAATCCTTCCACGCTGACTCCCCGTTCGTTGGCCCCGGAATCGGCGAATCCTTCCACCCGGATCGGCTGACCGGCCTCCACATACCCACCGAAAAACCCTTCCACCGCCACCGGGGTTTCGGTCATGGCGGCGGATCCGGCGCTTAAGTGCCCGAAAAGATCCGTGGATTCCTTGGCGGTGATCAACTCCCCGAGACGGTTTTCCACGGAGGTCGTGCCAAGGCCCGCCTCGGGGACAGGGGGTGACGCCGGAGAGGCGTTCGCGGTCACGGGGGTCTCGGACGCATTGCCCGGCGTGGGGCCGGAAGTGGGCGCGTCGGCTACTGTGGAAAGGGTTGCGGCGGTGATGAATGGGGAGGAGACGGCGGACGCAACACTGGTGGAAAAGGCGCTGACGCCAACGGCGGCTCCGCTCCCGACCCCGGAGGTTGCGGAGCCGCTGCCGCCATCCGTCACTGTGGCGGCGGCAGGGGTGGAGGTGGCGGCGGACACCGTGGTGGGCAGGGCCTCGACCCGGATGGTGAAATCCACCCACGCCTGCGCACCGGAGGTATCGGTGGCCTTCACCCGGATCGTGAAGTTGCCGGAAGCGGTGGGGGTGCCGGAAAAGGTCAGGCCCTGGGCATCGAAACTCAGCCAGCCGGGCAGGGCGCTCCCGTCGGAGAGGGTGGCCGACCGGGTCAGGGTGTCCCCCGTGTCCGGATCGGTGAACAGCCCGGCAGAGAGGGCATGGGTGAAGGCCTGGGCCTCCCGGACAGTGAGATCCCCCGGCGTGGCAGTGGCCGTCGGGGCATCGTTGACGTTGGCCACGGTCATGGTGAAAACCGTCTGCACCGTCCCCCCGGAGCCGTCACTGGCCGTGACCGTGACCAAAGCGCTCCCCACGTCCCCATTGGCCGGGGTGCCGCTCAGGGTGCGGGTTGAGGCATCGAAGGTCAGCCAGGCCGGCCCGGCCACCGAACAGGTCAAGGATGTGCCGCTGTCCGGGTCGCTGAAGGCGGCGGCGGGAATGGCATAGCTGAAAGGCACGCCCTGGGTGGCATTCTGGTTCGTCAGGGTCGTGACCAGGGTGGGGGCGTCGTTGGCGCCGTGGATGGTGAGGGTCAATTGGGCACTCCTGGTGAGGGTGCCATCGGAAACCGTGAAATCGAAGGTTTCGGTCAGGGTCCCACCCGATGGCAGGGCGTTGACCGTGGCATTGGCGTTGTCGAGGGCATAGGCGTAATTGCCGTTGGCATCGAGGGTCAAAGTGCCGTAACTGCCGGCCAGTCCGGAGCCGATCACCCCGTTGGTGGCACCGAAACGAACGGCGGTGACGGTGATGCCGACACCGGTCTCGCTGGTCACGCCGGTCAGAAGATTGCCGCTGGCGTTCGCCCCGTCTTCGGTGACGCTGCCGGTCATATTGCCGGCGCTGAAGGTTTCGTTGCCATTGGTGACGGTGACGGTCAGCGCCTGGGAGGCGGTCAGCGTGCCGGTGCCGTTGTCCGCGACCGTGATGGTCACGTTGTAGATGTTGTCCCCTCCCGAATCCACGGGGGATTCGTAATCCGGGGCGGTGGCGAAGGAGAGCGCCCCGGTGGCGGAGTTGATGGTGAAGCGGGCGGCATCGGTCCCGGAAAGGCTCCAGGTGAGGGTGTCGCTTTCCGGGTCCGTGGCGCTGGCGGTCTGGATGGTCCCGGTGGTGTTCTCGGCCACCGAGAGCGTGGCGGACGAGGTGATGGTGGGGGCGTCGTTGGCGCCGTTGATGGTGATGGTCAGCACCGAGTAGTCGTAAACCGTGCCGTCCGTGACCTTGCAGTTGAAGGAGTCCGTCAGGGTCTGTCCCGACTTGAGGGCCTGGACCGAGGCATGGTTGTTGTTCACTGCATAGGTATATGCCCCGGTGGAGGCCATGGTGAGGGAACCATAAGTGCCCGCCAGGGCCGTGCCGAGGGTGCCGAGGGTGCCGCTGCCCTCGGTGGAGCCGGTGCGGATCTGGCTGACCGCGAAGCTGTAGTTGGCATCCACATTGGTATCGTTGGTCAGGACGTTGCCCGTGGCGTCGGCGCCGGCGCTGGCGTTGGCCGTTCCGCCCGCCTCGGTGGCGCTGCCGGTATCGTTGGCAGCAAAGGTCATGGGTCCGTAAAAATCCGGATAGGCCCCGCCGGTATTGCCGGAAAAGGTGTTGCCGCTGCCGCTCAGGATCGAGGCGGACCCCGCATTGTAAATCCCGCCACCGCTGCCGCTCGAGGCGGTATTGGTGTTGAAGGCGGTGTTGGTGATGGTGGCGCTGCAACCCGTGGAGCCGGCCAGGAGCACGCCCCCGCCGGCGCTGGCACCGGAATTCCCGGAAATGGTCGAGTTGCTGATGGTCAAGGTCCCGGCACTGTCGTAGATCCCCCCGCCGGAACCCGGTGATGCCGTATTGTTCTGAATGGTGCTGTCGCTGATGCTCAAGGTGCCGGCACTCTCGAAGATCCCCCCTCCGTAACGACCGCTGTTGCCGGTGATGGTCGTTGCGTTGCTGATGGTCAAGGTCCCGGCTTCCAGATAGGCGCCTCCTCCCAGATAATCGCTGCTGTTGCCGGAAACGGTACAGTTGTCCAGGGTGGTGCTGCCCGAAAAATTGGCGATCGCACCCCCGTATCCCGACGATGTGGAACCGGGCGAGGAGTTGCCGGACAGGGTGACGCGGGTCAACTCCACCGTCCCGCCGCTGTTGGCGATCGCGCCGCCTTTGTTGGCGCTGTTGCCGGAAAAGGTGCTGTCGGTGGCGATCAGATGGCCGTTGGAGGTGACGTAGACGGCAGCACCCCAGCCGCTGTTGGCCAGGTTGCAGTTGGAAATGGTGACCTGATCCAGATTCACGATCCCCACCACGTCGCAGATCGCCCCGCCGGCGATGCTGGCCGTGGTGGGATCGAAATTGGTGATGGTCAGGTCTTGCACGGAGAAGGTCTTGGCCGCAGAGGACATGTTGACATAAAATGCGCGCAAATTTCCCCCGCCACCGCTGATCGTGATGTTGTTGCCTCCGCCATCGATGGTCAGGTTGTCCGAGAGGGTCAGCGAACTGGTCAGGGTGATGGTCCCGTTGGCGAGTCCGGCGTTGAAGACGATGGTATCCGTGCCGCTGCCGGCGGTGCTGCCGTCCACCGAGACATCGTTGTTGGCCGCGCTGATCGCCTCTCGCAGGGTGACCAGGCCATTGACCGTGCTGTTGTCCGCCAGGGAAGTGACGGTGATGGTGGCCAACAGCCCGTCGTATTCCTGTTGCGCCCACGCAGCGAGCGGCGCACCGGCCTCGATGGCGCCGGTGGTTTGTTCCAGAATCCAGTCGCCCCCCCGACTGGCGGCTCCGGTCGGGTCATCGGAGGCGGCCACGTCCGCGCCGGTGAGGGCAGCCACCCGGTTGATGAAAACCGTGCCAGCTTCTCCCTGGCCCACGTCGCAGCCATGGAATAGAATGTCCCCCTGGGGGGCGAGGGCGCTCTTCCAGGCTTGCAGGTCCTGGGCATGGGCATCGAGGGTGTCGGCGTCCAGAGAGGTGGTGCCGAGTTGCACCTTGCCGGCGCTGCCGTGGGAGAGGATGTGAATGGCATCGAACCGTCCCCCCAGGGAGGTCAGGATCGCGGCGATCCGCGCCACCCCGTCCTGCCCCGGTTCCAGCAGCACCACCTGACGGCTGGGATCGGCTCCGGCCAGCAGGGTTTGTCGATCCGGCACGGCGGCATCGATGAAGAGGATTTCCCGGCGTGGCGATGCCTCC
Source organism: Magnetococcales bacterium (assembly GCA_015231915.1). Lineage (GTDB taxonomy): Bacteria > Pseudomonadota > Magnetococcia > Magnetococcales > Magnetaquicoccaceae > Magnetaquiglobus. The sequence continues at coordinate 9,465 of JADGAR010000085.1, read as the reverse complement.
GGCGGACGGGGGAGTTCCACCACCCGGGCCGGTGGCGCGACGCTCTCCGGGGCGGCGCGAGGGCCGTCGTCGTCCGGAGTCGCCAGGATCCCCACGCCATCGAACATCATGCGGGGTTCGAGGGGCAGAAACAGCGCAGCGGATGCGGTGCGATACCTGGCCATGACCTGCTCCTGGGCGTTTACGAAATATACCCTATTGGATGATTCTATCGTGGCATCACGTCTCTTCAATTGCAAGCGATAAACCGATCTGTTACAATTTGTTCATTCGGTTGATAGGTATTCTTTGGCAAGGGCACGGCGAAACGCATGCAGGCAGGGTCGAAAATGGGGGTACTTGTCAACCGGTTGGTCATGGGAACGCTCCTGGTGCTGCCGGGCTGCGTCCTGCATCCCGTCCCCCTGACCATGCGGGAGGTCGGCCAGACCGTGCTCGAGGACCGCGAGGCCCTCTTCGCCGGACAGGAGATCCCTGTCGCGCCCATCGGCCTGCACGAGGCCATGGCCAGGGCCTTGCGCTACAACCTGGAAGCCCGCGTGCAGATGCTGGAAAAGGTGGTGGCCATCGCCGATGCCGACCTGAGCGACCTGAACCTGCTTCCCCGGTTGGCGGCCAATGCCGGGTTCACCTCCCGCAACCTGCCCGAGGCCACCAGCGGCTATTCCCTCACCAGCGACACCCCCACCACCAGTTTCACCACCTCGCAGGACCTGCGCAAGCGTGTGGCCGATCTGGGGGTGACCTGGAGCATCCTCGATTTCGGTCTGGGCTATTTTCAGGCCCGGCAGACCGCAGATCGGGTGCTGATCGCCCGGGAAAACCGCCGCAAGCTGGCCCATACCCAGATTCAGGAGGTGCAGACCGCCTATTGGCGGGCAGTGGGGGCGCAGGAGTTGCGGGAAGAGATCGATGTGATCCTCCAGGATGCCAAAAAGGGGCTGGAAGACGCCTATCAGGTGGAACAGGAACGTCTGCGGCCCCAGTTGGAGATCATGCGTTATCAGCGTTCCCTGCTGGACATCGTGCGGCAACTGGAGGCGCTGCGGGAGGAGATGAATCAGGCCAGGAATCATCTGGCCAAACTGATCAATCTCCCCCCCGGCTCTCCCTTCACCCTCCGGGAACCCGCCGAGGGGGATGCGCGGATTCCCACCATCGGCATGAGCGTCGAGGAGATGGAATATCTGGCGCTGCGCAACCGTCCGGAGATCCGCCTGGAGATGTACAACGCCCGCATCGGACTCAACGAGACCCGCAAGGCCATCCTGAAACTGGTGCCGAATCTGGAGTTCCGGGTCGGACGCCATTACGACAGCAACTCCTATGCGATGCATTCGGTCTGGGACGCGGTGGGCTTGCAGGTGACCGGCAATCTGATGCGTCTGATCGGCGCGCCCGGCGAACTGCGGCTGGCGGACAAACAGGAAGAGTTGGCCCGCATGCGCCGCCTTGCCGCCAACATGGCGATTTTCACCCAGGTGCATCTGGCCTACCGGCAGTATCTGGATACCGCGCAAAAATTTGAAAACTCCGACAAGATCAGTCACATCGATCAACGCATTTTCCGCAATGTCGCGCTGGAGACCGGCAACGAGGCGCAAAACCGGCTGGAACGGATCCGCGCGGCCAGTCAGGCGGTCATCTCCCGGTTGCAGCGCAACAAGGCCTTCGCCGAGGTGCAGAACGCCCTGGGGATGCTGCACGTCTCCCTGGGGGTGGATCTGTTGCCCGACGTTGCCCCGGACGCGGACCTGGCTGCCCTGACCCAGGCGGTTCGCACGGCCATGGACGCCTGGAAGGAGGGACTCTCCCTGCCGCCTCCAGGTGCGAAACCGACCGAATCGCCGCCTCCCGCCGAAGGCATGCCCCCCCTCGACGTGGATCCGACCTTCGCCCGCGAGTCCATGACCCTTGCGACGGTCAGGGCCGGTTCCGCAACTCCGAAAGCGGCGCCATTCGAAAAAAGGTCGCCCCCGGCAGAAAAGCAGCCACCGCCACCCGTTCCGGAGAGCACTCCCCCTGCGGTTGTGGGGGTTTCCGACGAGACCATCCGGCAGCGGGCGCGGGAGTGGAGCGCGGCCTGGGCAAAACACGATGCCCGCGAGTTCTTCCGCTTCTATTCCGATGCCTTCGTGCCGGATGGCAACTGGAGCCGCCAGCAGTGGCAGGATGCCTATCACCTGTTGTTCGACGCCTCCCGCGCGGTTCGCACCGAATTGGCCGATCTCGCCGTGGAGGTGGAAAGCCCCACACAGGCCAGGGCCTTCGTCACGCTCCGTCTCGACCAGGACGGCACCCGCAACGAAGTGCGCAAGACCCTGCTTTTCCGGGAGGAAGCCAAAGAGTGGCGGATCATCGGGGAGTTGGCCGGTTTCGTCTTCGCCACCCCAGGCAAGAGTGCTGCCCCGCGAGCCGCAGCGCCGTCCGCACCGGCCAAGACCGCGCCCAACGTGGAGCAGGGGGAAATCTGGGAGACCGTCCAGTCCTGGGCCGAGGCCTGGTCCGCGCAGGATCTGGAAAAATATCTCGATTTCTATTCCCGCCGTTTCAAGCCCCCCCAGGCGCTTTCCCAGGAGGAGTGGCACACCCGTCGGATCGCCAATTTCAAGTGGCGGCGCAAGATGCGCATCCAGGTGGAGGCCATCCGCGTGGTGCGTCCCCGCGAGACCCACGAACCCTTGCGGGTCGAATTCACCCAGCACTATTACTACGACCGCTTCCACACCGTGACCGGCAAGACCCTGCTGCTGACAAAAGAAGAGGGCGCATGGCGGATCATCGGCGAGGAGATTCGTCCGGTGGCGCCTTGAAACCGATTTCGGACTGTACAATTGCATAACGGTTAATGTACCATCAACAATCAGGTTACCTTTTCGCGACAATCGCCTGGAGAGTGGATTGATGGGGTTCAAGAACATACGCGCCTGGCCGCTGCTGACACTCCTCGTCATTCCATTCACCTTGTTGATTTTCCTGGCCGGAGGCGTTTCCGGATACCTTTCGTATATCACCGGTCAGCAGGCGGTGCAGGAACTCACCCAGCGCCTGCTGGCCGAAACCAGCGGTCGGATCGAATCCCACATCCAGTCGTTTTTCCGCCTGCCCCCCTCCCTGGTCACCCTGGACGCCGACATGTGGTATCATCACATGGAGGGCCATGGCGATTTCAAGGAAATCGAGCGGCTTTTCTTTCATCAGGTCCGCGAATTTCCCATTCGCAGCATCTATTTCGGGGAGGAACAGGGCCGGGGCGTGGCGGTCTTCCGGGAAAACGACGGCTCGTTTCAGGCCAGGGTGATCACCGAACCGCCGCAACGGGTCTTCTATCCCCTGGATGCCGAGGGCAACCGCATGACTCCGGTCAAGGAAACCGCCTGGGACCCCAGGGGCAGACCCTGGTATGCCGGGGCCATGCGGGCCGACCATCCGGTATGGAGTCCGGTCTATACCTTCACCGACGGGGTGTTGGGCATCACCGTTTCCCGTCGGTTCCAGCAACCCGGCAAGCCCACCGCCGGCGTGATCGGGGTGGATCTGGATCTCAAGTTCATCAGCGATTTTCTGCGCTCGCTCACCATCAGTCCCACCGGACAGGCCTTCATCCTGGAACCCGACGGGGCGTTGCTGGCGGTCTCGTCCAACGACCCCCTCTCCACGCCGATACCGGACAAGGAGGAGTTGAAACGGGTCACCTGGGAGACCACCCGCAACACGATCATCCACGAAACCGTCGGGGAGGCGCGCAAGCGGTTCGGCGATTTCATCCGGCTGGATACCCCCCACTCCTTTTTCATCATGCATGCGGGCGAAAAGATCGACGTGCGTCTCACCCCGTTTCGTGACCAGCATGGTCTCGACCTGCTGCTGGGAGTGACCATCCCGGAAAAGGATTTCATGGAACGCATCTCCGACAATGCCAGGCACTCGTTTCAACTGACCCTGGGCATGTTGATCCTCTCCCTGATCCTGGGGGTTCTGTTCTCCCGCAGGATCGCCCGCCCCATCCGGGAGCTTGCCGAGGCCGCGCGGAAAATCGCCGGCGGGGAGTACCAGCAATCGGTCGCGGTCAAGTGGAGCCGGGAGTTGATCATCCTTTCCGGGGCCTTCACCGTCATGGCCCGGCAGGTGTGGCAGACCATCAAGGCGCTGGAGACCCTGAACCTGGAACTGGAGGTGCGCGTGACCCAGCGCACCGCCGCCCTGGCGGACGCCAAGATCAAGGCCGAGGAGGCCACCCTCTCCAAGAGCCGTTTCCTGGCCAACATGAGCCACGAAATCCGCAGCCCCATGAACGCCATCATCGGCATGACCGATCTGGTCCTGCAAGGCGAGCTGCCCGCCGAACACCGGGAATACCTGCGGATCATCCAGACCTCCGGGGAGTCGCTGCTCTCGCTGATCAACAGCATCCTGGACTTCTCCAAGATCGAGGCCGGCAAACTGGAGATCGATCCCGTCCCCTTCAATCTGCCGACCCTCCTGGAGGAGTCCACCGACGCCCTGGCCGTGTCGGCGGCGAAAAAGGGGCTGGAACTCCTGTGCGACATCGGCCCGGACATCCCGGAGGAGGTGACCGGGGATGCGCTGCGCCTGCGGCAGATTCTGATCAATCTGGTCAACAACGCCATCAAGTTCACCGCATCCGGTCAGATCGTCATTCGGGTCGAGCTTGCCGCGCCTCGCGAGGGGGGAAGCGCGTCCCTGCATTTTCTGGTCGCCGATTCCGGGATCGGCATCCCGGCGGACAAACTGTCGGCCATTTTCGAGGATTTTTCCCAGGCCGATCCCTCCACCAGCCGCAAATACGGCGGGACCGGCCTGGGTCTGACCATCAGCAAGCGCCTGGTCGAACTCATGGGAGGCCGCATCTGGGTGAAAAGCGAGCCGGGGCAGGGGAGCCAGTTCCACTTTCAAATCACCCTGCCGGTGCATCAGGAGGCCTTGACGGAGACCGCGCTCATCAAGACGAACCTGCCGCCGGGGGAGCATCGTGTGCTCCTGGCCGAACCCAACGAGACGGTTCGTCGCGCCCTGGCCGACCTGCTGGTGCGCATGGGGGCCTCCGTCACCACCACGGAAAGCGGGCTGGAGGCGATTCAGGCTTCCCAGCGCGCCTTCCGCAACCGCAACCCCTTTGCCGTGGCGTTGATCAACAGTCAACTCCCGGACCTGGGCGGGGCCGAACTGGTGAAACGGGCCGCGACCGATCCGGAATGGAGCGGTCGTTTCATCATCATGCTCTCCGCCATGCACCGGATGGACGACAAACAGGCCTTTCTGCAACTGGGGGTGGGCGAGGTCCTGCGCAAGCCTGTCAAGCGGCGGCCCCTGCTGCATGCGATGCTGCGCGCCATGGGACGCCTGGACCTGGCCCCGGCTGACGAACCCAGGTCGCAACCCGCCAACCGGAGCCAGGTTCGCCCCCTGCGCATTCTGGTGGCCGACGATCAGCGGGTCAATCAGAAGTTGGCGGTGGATTCGCTGCAAAGGGTCGGCCATCAGACCGAAACCGCCAACGATGGCAAGGAAGTGCTGGCAAAACTGGCTGCCGGGCGGTTCGATCTGATCCTCATGGATGTGCAGATGCCGGAGATGGACGGCTATGCCGCCACTCGGGAAATCCGTTCCGGCAGGCATGGGTTCGTGGATTCTGCCATTCCCATTCTGGCCGTGACCGCCAATGCCATGAAGGAGGACGAAAAGCTGTGTCTCGAGGCCGGCATGGACGATTTCCTGAGCAAGCCGTTCAAGCCGGCCCAGTTGTGGGCCGCCGTGGAGCGGGTCGCCATCCGGAACGGACTCTGCCAGGCCCAGGGATACCAGGAGCTGCCCGAATGGCTGCGCAAGAAAATGCTGCGCAAACCGGAAGTGCTGCAATCCGTCCGGGAGACGGATGTGGAGATCCTGAACCGACGCCGGACCTTCATGGCCTCACATCCGTTGGAATTGGAGCGTCTGCGGGTCGCCATGAACGAGGATGACCGGGTGCGGGCCGAGGGGCATGCCCGCGTTCTCAAGGAAGGGGCGGGGGCCATCGGCGCGGCGGGGTTGAAAAATGCCGCGTTCAAGCTCATACTGGCCTTGCGGGGATCGGAGAGGGAGACGATGCTCGCGGCCCTCGAGCGGCTTTCCGAGGAGATGGATCGCTTGCGGGAACTCTTGCCAGGAGTGCAGCCGGAATGAAAATCCTGATTGCCGACGACGAACTGCCCAACCGGATCCTGATGAACTCCTTGCTTGCCTCCTGGGGGGCATGCGATCTGGTGGTGGACGGCGCAGAGGCGGTGGAGGCGTTTGAACTGGCCGCATCGGAAGGTCAGCCCTATGACCTGATCTGCATGGATCTGTTCATGCCGGTCATGAACGGAGACGAGGCCTTGCGGGCCATGCGCATCCTGGAAAAAGAGATGGGGATTCCGCCGCAATTCGCCACCTGCGTCTGCATGATCACCGGTCTGGAACAGGGCGCCACTGCCGCAGACCTCTATTTCCAGGGCGGCAGTACCGCCACTCTGATGAAACCGGTCAATCGCGAACAACTTTACGCAAAATTGCAAGAATTCGGTTTTCCCCCACCGGCAGGCACGCCCGACGCCCCTGCGCTGCCCGCCGGATCGTTTCGCGACGCGCTGCACACCATCCCCGGCCTGGATGTCGCCTCCGGCCTGGAGCGGATGATGGGCAGCGTGGACCTCTACCGGGAGCTGTTGCAGGATTTTCTGCAAGATCATGAAAACGACGTGGAGAAGATCCGCAAGGCGATGGAGGTTGGCAACAAGGATATCGCCCGGCGGCTGGCCCACAGCATCAAGGGGACGGCGGGCAACTTGAGTGCCATGACAGTGCATCTGACTGCCAAGGCGCTGGAGGATGCCCTGCGCCACGATCACCCACCCGAAACCTGCGCCGAGCGACTCGCCGGTTTCACCGAGGCGATGAACACCTTCATGCCCGCCGTGCGCGGGATCCTGGCGCAGCCATGAGGCGGGTGAAGAACGGATTGCCATGCCGATGACCCGCCTGCCGGAGGCGTGGTTTTCGGTTTTCCGGCGGTCGGGACGGCTGCTGCTGCTCGATGAGCGGGGAGCGGGCCTGTATCATTGGCGCGCGGGACAATTCACCCTGGAGGAACGGTTCGCATCCGATTTTTCCGGTTCGCTGCCGGAGCGGCTGGTCGAAGGCGCGCCGATCCATGTGCTGGCAGACGTGGTGGAGGAGGAGTTGCGGGTCGAGATCCTGCCCCGGTTGTGGGGCCGGGACCGGGAACGGGTGACGCGCCGCCGGCTGGAACAGCTCTTCCCCGGGGTGGCTTATCGGCGGGCGGATGGTCAGGGCCGTCCGGGGCCGGGCAAGGAGCGGATTCTTTTTTCCTGCCTGGGCGGCGACCGGGTGGGCGGCTGGATGGAACGCCTTAAGCGGGCGCAGGCGCCGGTGGCGGGGCTGTGGTCGGTACAACTCCTGAGCCGCGAGCTGTTGCGCGAGATTTCGGTCACCACACAACGGGCGTTGCTGGTCTCCCGGCATGGCTCCGGGTTGCGCCAGACCTTTTTTTTGCGGGGACGCACCCTGGTGAGCCGGCTCGCCTCCCTGCCGGAGGATCCCGCGCCCATGCGGGTCCTGGACGAATTGACGCGCACCCGTGTCTATCTGCAAAGCCTGCGGCTGATCGATGGCCAGGATCCGATGGATCTGATCGTGCTTTGCGGCGCGGCGGAGCAGGCATGGATCCCCGATGAGGCCCGGCTTGCCCAGGGGTGGCGGATCCACCGGGTGGCGCAACGGGAGGTGGCGGCAAGGTTGCGATGGCGCGGCACCCCGGAGGCGTTGACCCCGGAGCTGCTGTTTGCACAACTTTTGTTTCGTCGTCATCCCCCAAACCACTATGCCCGTGCCGAAGAGATGATCGGTGGCGGCATGGGAGGCTGGCGGAGCCTGCCGTGGCTGGCGCGGAATCTGTGGCGGACAGGCCGGGAACAGAGCGGCACCGGGGAGGGAGAACCGTCCGCGCCGCCGCCGCGTCGTCTGGGGGACCTGCTGCTGGAAAGGGGATTGTTGACCCGGGAGCAACTCCAGGCGGCCCTGACCGAACAGCAACGGCGCGGTCTCTCCCTGGGTCGGGCGGTGACCGCGCTGGGCCTGGTGCCGGAGGCGGTGATGCGCGAGGTGCTGGCCGAATACCTGCGCCAGGAGAGTCTGGATCCGGCGGAAGTCCGACCGCAGCCCGAAGCCCTGGCCCTGGTGCCCAGGGAATTCGCCTTGCGGCACGGTTTGTTGCCGATCCTCTACGATCCCGCCGGGCGGTCGTTGTCCGTGGCCATGGCCAATCCCCTCAACGTGGCGGTGCTGGACAAGCTGCAGACCCGCCTGCCGGGTGGCACAATCGTCAAGCCGGTGCTGGCGGGCGAGGGGGAGATCGCGGCGGCCATTGCCCGCTGTTATGGCGTCGATCAACCGGTGGAGGCGATCCTGCGGGAGTTGGCGGCTGGGGAAAGCGGCCTGGAGGATCTTCCGGAAATGGCGGGGGGAGCGGACTTCACCCACCCCATGACCCGTCTGGTGGATGCCTTGCTGCTGGAGGCGGTGAAACGGCGCGCCTCGGACATCCACATCAATCCCGGTCCCGGTTTCGTGCGGATCCGCTACCGGCTGGACGGGGTGCTGCGCCGTTTCCACACCCTGCACAAGAACCTGCATGCCCCGCTGGTGGTGCGCATCAAGGTGCTGGCCGGGATGAACATCGCCGAGACCCGCATTCCGCAGGATGGCCGCATTTCCCTGGCCCATGCCGGACGGGAGGTTCACTTCCGGATTTCCCTGCAACCGGTCGTCCATGGGGAGAATATCGTCATCCGGGTGTTGGATCCCAACCAGGATCTATTGCATCTGGATCGTCTGGGCCTTGCCCCAACCGCCTTGAGGGCCATCCGCGCGGCCCTCGCCCGGCCCGAGGGGCTGATCCTGGTGACCGGTCCCACCGGCAGCGGCAAGACGACGCTGCTGTATGCCATGATGCGGGCCTTGGACAGCGAGGAGATCAACATCATGACCATGGAGGATCCGGTGGAGTATCCCATCCCCACCCTCCTGCAGACCCAGGTGGACAAGAGCGTGGGACTGGATTACGCCGCCGGGGTGCGCTCTTTGTTGTGGCAGGATCCGGATGTGATCCTGGTGGGGGAGATCCACGACGAGGAGACCGCCATGATGGCCCTGCAGGCGGCCATGACCGGCCACAAGGTGCTGGCCACGCTGCATGCCCATTCGGCCCTGGGCGCCATACCGCGTCTGTTGCATCTGGGGGTGGCCCCGGACTTTCTGGCCGGCAACATCAACGCCATCCTGGCCCAGCGACTGGTGCGCCGGCGGTGCGCCTGTCACGGGGGGACGCATGGCTGCCACGAGTGCGGCGGAAGCGGCTACCGGGGACGGGTGCCCATCCTGGAAATTGTCCGTCTGGACGAG
>JADGAR010000084.1 GCA_015231915.1 Magnetococcales bacterium | reverse complement strand
CCCCTCATCCTCGGCTACATCCTGGCCGGGGTGCTGGTCGGCCCCCATGTCAGCTCCATGGGGGTGGTCCAGATTCACGACATCGAATTGCTGGCCGAAATCGGGGTGGCCCTTCTGATGTTCGCCCTGGGGCTGGAGTTCTCCTTCAAGGAGCTGAAGCCGGTACGCAAGGTGGCCCTGCTGGGCACCCCATTGCAAATGATCGCCTGCATTGCCCTGGGATACGGAATCGGACGTTTGGCCGGGCTGGACTGGATCGCGAGCCTCTGGTTCGGGGGGATGGTCTCCTTGTCCAGCACCATGGTGATCCTGAAAACCTTGACCAACCAGGGCTGGATGGGCACCCTCTCCAGCCGGGTGATGATCGGCATGCTGATCGTCCAGGACCTCGCCGTGGCGCCCTTGATGATCATCCTGCCGCAACTCCAGCAACCCGACATGGGTCTGAAAATCCTGGGGGCCGCTGCCGTCAAGGCGCTCCTTTTTCTCGGGGCCATGGTCCTGCTGGGCACGCGGCTGATCCCCTGGCTCATGCGCCACATCGCCCACCTGAACTCACGGGAACTCTTTTCGCTCTCCCTGCTGGCGGTCGGTCTGGGGGTGGGCTATATCACCCATCATGCGGGCCTCTCCTTTGCGCTGGGGGCCTTCATGGCGGGGATCGTCCTGGGAGGATCCCACTTCGGGCACCAGGCATTGAGCGACATCACCCCGGTGCGCGATCTCTTTGCCATGCTCTTTTTCGTCTCGGTGGGCATGATGCTCGATCCGCGCTTCCTGATCGAGAATGCGGGGGTGATCAGTCTGCTGGTGGTGGGGGTCGGCCTGGGCAAGGGCTACATCTTCCATGTCATCGCCCGCCTCTTCGGCTATCGCAGGGTGGTCCCCTGGGCCGTGGGACTGGGACTCTTCCAGATCGGCGAATTCGCCTTCGTGCTGGCCAGAACCGGCCAGGCGAGCGGCAGCATCGATCAGCGGACCTACTCCTTGTTCCTCACCACCACCATCATGACCATGTTGCTCACTCCCCTGGTGTCGGGCCGCACCGCGCAAATCCACGCGTGGCGGCGCAAACGGCACGATCCGGAGCCGCCGGTGGTCTTCAACCTGCCCGCTGCCACCATTTCCGACCATGTGGTGGTGGTGGGAGGGGGACGCGTGGGACGGCAACTGATGGAGATGCTCGGCAAACTCGGCCTCTCTCTGGTGGTGGTGGAGAGCAATCAGCGTCGCCTGGACGAGGCGCTGGCCAAGGGGTATCCCGTGGTCTTCGGCGACGCCACCCTTGAAACCGTCCTCGAGGCGGCCCATATCGCCCGGGCCAAGGTGATGCTGGTCACCATCCCGGATCTGGTCACCTCGTGCGCCACCATTGCCAAGGCGCGGGCGTTCAATCCCGACCTGCGGGTGATCGGACGGGTGTCCAGCCTGGAGCATATTCAGGAATTGCGTCTGCTGGAGGTGCGCGAGGTGGTCTGGCCCTACCTGGAGGCGGGGGTGGAAATGGCGCGCCTGGCCATGGGCGCCCTGAACCTGCCGGCCATGGCCATCCATCGCCTTGCGCACCAGGCGCGCCGTTCGATCTATGCCGCGCTCGACACCGTCCCTCCCCCTGACGCGACCGGTCCCAAATGCAAAATGGCGGACCGCTTCGACCTGGAATGGGTCCCGGTCGCCCACGATGCGGCCATCGCCGGGCGCACGATCCTGGAACTCGATCTGCGCCGCACCAGCGGAGCGACCGTGGTGGGGGTCATCCGTCAGGGCGAGTTGATTGTCAATCCCGATGCCGAATTCCGTTTTGCCGCAGCCGACCTGGCGGCCATCATCGGCGACGACGAGGCACGCAACGGCTTCAACCGCCTGGCGGGTCAAGAAGCGTCCGAGATCGAGGAACCTCAACCTGGATGAAATCGACACCATGAGCACCCTGACGCCCCATCCCGCCATCGGCCTGCTGCTGGCCCAGTTGGGCACCCCGGACGCGCCGGACACGGAGGCGGTCAAGCGTTTCTTGCGCGAATTTCTCGCCGATCGGCGCGTGGTGGACCTGCCCCGCTGGATGTGGCTGCCCTTGTTGCACGGCGTCATCCTGCCGACCCGCTCCCCGCGCTCCGCCGCGCTCTACCGCAAGATCTGGCGCGTTGATGGCGTCTCGCCGCTGCGGCATTTCACCGATCGCCTCGCCGCAGGGATCGCGGAACGGCTCGGGCCGGGGGTCAAGGTCGCCATCGGCATGCGTTACGGCGCTCCGGCCCTGGGGACGGCCTTGCGTGCCATGGTCGCCGAGGGAATGGAAAGAATTCTGATCCTGCCGCTTTTCCCCCAGTATTCTTGTGCCACCACCGCCTCCATCGTGGACGCTGCCCATGCCGCCTTCGCCAGGGAGCGTCACCTGCCCACCCTGCGGTTCGCGCCGCCATTCTTCGACCTGCCCGCCTACATCGACGCCCTGGCCGAGACCATCCGCAGCGCCGTGGCGCAACCGCAGGATCGCTTCTGGCTGTTTTCGTTCCATGGGCTGCCGCAACGTTTCGTGGCCGAGGGGGATCCCTACGCCGACCAATGCCGCGTGACCGCCCGCCTGCTGGCCGAGCGGCTGGGATTGCCCGACTCGGGATGGCGGTTGACCTTTCAGTCCCGGTTCGGTCGGGAACCCTGGCTCACCCCTGACACCGCCAGCCTCCTGGCCGCCCTGCCCGGCGAGGGAATCCGCCATGTGGCGGTTGCCTGTCCAGGCTTTGCCGCCGATTGCCTGGAAACCCTCGAGGAGATCGCGGTCGCCGGTCGCGCGACCTTCCTTGCGGCAGGCGGGGAAAGTTTCGTGCATGCCCCCTGCCTCAACGACCGCACGGCCTGGATCGATGCCCTGGCCGAACTGGCACGACGGGAATTGTCGGGTTGGATGACAACGGCATGAAAAAATCCGTTTCATGGCACGCAAGAACAAGGTATGATGGATCAAGCCGCGTGAACATGGCCCGCCGGATTCACTCCAACGCAACATGACAGGAAACCGATGAACAAAATACCCAAGCTGCAGTCGCTGGACGAGGCCCAACAGCTCGTGGAGGAACTGTACGAAAAGGTCCAGGATGCCAAAGAAGAGTTGAAGCGGGCGGACGAATTCAGTCGCTACAACGGGCAGGTGATCGAAAAGCTGGCCCTCTCCACCCAGGAGATCGGTCAGGCGGTCAAAATGATCAAAAACATCGCCGGTCAGACCAACATGCTGGCCCTCAACGCCGCCATCGAGGCAGCCGGTGCGGGCGAGGCGGGCAAGGGATTCGCCGTGGTGGCCAACGAGGTGAAGGATCTGGCACGTCAGACCGCCGAAGCCACCAACCTGATCTCGAAAAAGACCGCCGAAATCCTGAAGAACACGGTCAGCGCCTCGGACACGGCCCGCGAGATCACCGAAAGCATCGACAAAATCCGTCGCGCCAACGACGAAATCATTCAGGTGACCCAGGACTCCAGCGGCATGAGCTGACCCTCCTCAAGGATCGCCACGCCCCGATTCCGGATCACCGGTGACCGGGACGGAGGGCAAGTCGCCGGTCAGGCTGCCTGGCTGGGACGCGGCGAGCCATCCCTCCCCATAGTTGGAGCGGATGTACTCCTGGGTGGGGCGCAGCCCCATGCCGAACAAAATACGATCCCGTTCGGCCAGGGGACGCAGATCCTTGTCCTCGGAGACCCGCCGCCAGACCTGCGGAGGACGGGCAGCGGGAAAATTCCATTCGGTCAGCCAGGCGGCCACCGAACGGTTGAAACTGTCGCACACCAGGTCCGCGTCCCCCTTGACCACCTCGTTGCGCACCTGCTTGTGGACCTCCGCCCGGTACTGCCCGCCGACGGCATCGGTGGTCTGGGTCTGGGACAGGGTCACCTTGGCGATGGCGGCGTTCATGCGGTCCAGGAAACTCTCGTAGCTCACCTGACCGCCACGCGCCGACTCGATCAACTCCACCTTCATCCCCTCCGGCACGATGATCCCCGAATCGGTCTGAATCGCCCGCAGCGCGGCCAGCAGCCTGCGCTTCTCCTCCTCGGTGGCCCCGACCGGATAACTCCCCAGGGCGGTGGGCATGCCGAACTTGTCCATGAAGATCAACCACAGCTTCAGGCCGTTGCGCTTGAAGAAGACCGGCCAGTAGAGCCAGTGGGCCAGACCCAGGCCATACGGTTCGTCATCGTTGTCGCTCCCGGAATGGAAATGCCAGAACTTCCGCTCCGGCAGCGGCTCCCCGGCGGGGTGTTCCGGGGTGAGCAGCAGTGGCCTGCCTTGCGCGTCGAAGGCGAACCGGCGCTGTTTGCGCACCTTGAGGGATTCCAGGGTGACCAGTTCCCCTTCCCGGCCCCACAGACACTCGGCCACCGCATAGCCGTAGAACACCCCGTAGAGCATCTTGTCCGTCACCGCGTCCCAGCCGACATGGCGCAGGGCCTCGGCGAGAAAATCGGCGGCCATGCGGCTCGACCGGTCCCCGCCCCCCGGCTTGACCCCCCACTCGGAGGAGGTGACGGCCATGCGCCGTTGCTGGAACGTGGAGGCGACCTGATCGTCCCGCAACACGTCCTCATACAAGGCATAATCCCCTCCCTTGCCCTGCAACACCGAGTCCTGGGGCATGAGCGCCCGCATCAGGCCGCCGTAATTGCGGGTGATGTCGCGCCCGTCCCCGGAGGTGGCGACCTCGCGCAGCACCGGGTCGGTTTTTTTTACCGTTTTCTTGTCCTTGGCCATATGATGAAAACTCCCGCAAAAAGAAATGCAATCGATCCGCCAGCACGATAGCCCGATTGCTCCTGGCGCCAAAAGATGCATTTCTTCAGCGATTGTTCAGGGACGATACGGCTCGCCGGTGCGCAGCACTTTGAGAAAAATCTCGCCATAGCGCTCCAGCTTGCGCCGGCCCACGCCGAAGATGCGCTCCAGTTCCCGCAGGGTGGTGGGCCGCTGCTCCAGCATCTCCCGCAGGGTGGTGTCGTGAAAGATGACGTAAGGCGGCACCTGCTGTTCCTTGGCCAGATCCATCCGGGTCGCCTTGAGCAGATCCCACATCGTGTCGCCCTCCTCCCGTTTCTCCGGCTTGCGCACCTTCTGTCGGGGAGGCGACGCGTTGGGATCCACGCGAAAGCGCACCTCCTGTTCTCCGCGCAGGACCGGACGACAGCGTTCGTCCAGTTGCAGGCCGCCGTAGGTCAGATCCACGTTCGCCAGTCCCGTGACCACCAGTTGCCGGAAAAGGGAACGCCACTGTTTGGCGTTCAACTCGCAACCGATGCCGAAGACGCTCAGGCGGTCGTGTTGCAGGGCCGTGACGCGCTCGGTGACCTCGCCGCGCAGCACGGCGGTCAGGTGCGCCACCCCGAACCGCTGCCCGGTGCGATGGATGGCCGACAACGCCTTGCGGGCCGCCTCGGTGCCATCCCAGGTCTCCACCGGCTCCAGACAGGTATCGCAGTTGCCGCACTGGCCCTCGTAGCGGTCTCCCAGATGATGCAGCAGGACCGAGCGCCGGCAGGCCACGCTTTCGCACATGCCGACCAGGGCATCCAGCTTGTGCTGCTCGACCCGTTTGAACTCCTCGCCGGCCTCGGAGGATTCGATGAATTTCCGCAACTGCACCACATCCTCCATGCCGTAGGTCAGGAAGGCATCGGCTGGCAGTCCGTCCCGACCGGCGCGTCCGGTCTCCTGATAGTAGGCCTCGATGCTCTTGGGCAGGTCCAGATGGGCGACGAAACGGACATCGGGCTTGTCGATCCCCATGCCGAAGGCGATGGTGGCCACGATCACGATCCCCTCCTCGCGCAGAAAACGGTCCTGATTCCGGGTGCGGGTCTCCGGGTCCATGCCGGCGTGATAGGGCAAGGCGCGCACTCCGTGCCGCGTGAGCCATGCCGCCGCCTCCTCGACGCTCTTGCGGGAGAGCCGGTAGACGATTCCGGTGTCCTGGACGTGACCTGATTTCCAAAACTGCAAAAACTGCTCCAGGGGGCGCTCCTTGATGGTGATCCGGTAGCGGATGTTGGGCCGGTCGAAGCTGCTGATGAAATGACGCGCCCGTTCCAGGCCGAGGCGTTTGACGATCTCCGCGCGGGTCGGCGGATCGGCGGTGGCGGTCAGGGCCAGGCGCGGCACTCCGGGAAAATGGTCGGACAGCACCCCCAGGCCGAGATACTCCGCCCGGAAGTCGTGGCCCCACTGGGAGACGCAGTGGGCCTCGTCGATGGCGAACAGGGCCACTGGCCGGCCTTTCAGCCATTCCAGGGTGTGGGGCATGAGCAGCCGCTCCGGGGAGACGTACAGGAGATTCAATGTCCCCGACTCCACCTGACGCAGCACCTCTCCCGCCTCGCCGGGGGTCAGATTGGAGTGCAGAGCCGCAGCCGCCACCCCCAGTTGCCGCAGGGCGGCCACCTGATCCCGCATCAGGGCGATGAGCGGCGAGATCACCACGGCCATGCCAGGCCGCAGCAGGGCGGGGATCTGAAAGCACAACGACTTCCCCCCCCCTGTCGGCATCAGGACCAGGGCGTCCCCATTCGCCAGCACGTGCCGGATCACCGCCTCCTGGTCCCCGCGAAAGCCGGGGAACCCGAAGACACGACGCAATACCGTTACCGCATCCACGGTTTCGTTCATTCAATCTTCCTTGTTGCATGCCCACGAATCAGAGTAAAATGAATTTGCCCATACACTGTTGCCCGGCAATTCGCAAAGGTAAAAAAACGATGAATCACCAGCCTACCTCCTCTTTTTCCCTGCAAGCATATGTTTCCAAACAAAGCTTGACAAAACGACTGGGACTGATCCTGCTTTTGGCCATCCTGGGCATCGCTTTTACCGGCGAAGCAGCCCTCGAGTCCAAAAAGAGCCGCATGTTCGAGGACCGACAGCTCAAAACCAAACATCTGGTCGAAACCGCCCATCACTTCCTGGTCTACTACCACGCCAAGCAGACCAGCGGGGAAATGACCGCACCCCAGGCCCAGGAGGCGGCCAAGGCCGTCGTCAAAACATTGCGCTACGGCGAGAATGATTATTTCTGGATCAACGATCTGACCCCCAAAATGGTCCTGCACCCCCTCAAGCCGGAACTGGATGGCAAGGAACTGGGCGAATTCAAGGATCCCACCGGCAAGAAACTCTTCGTCGCCTTCGTGGAAACCGCCAAGAAAAGCGGAGCCGGATTTGTCGATTATCAGTGGACCAAGGATCCGAAACAACCGGACAAACACTCTCCAAAAACTTCGTATGTCATACTGTTCGAGCCGTGGGGATGGATCATCGGTTCCGGGATCTACATCGACGACCTGGACCGGGAATTCAACAAGGGGGTCCTTTTTCTGCTCGTCGAGATTCTCATTACCGGGATCATTCTCATAAGCGTCTCCACCTGGCTGGCGCGCACCATCCTGATGCAGGTGGGCGGCGACATCCATCAGGTGGAAGACGCGGTGCAACGCCTGGCCAACGGCGAGATGACCGTGCGCATCACCGGCAAGGGCGACACCCAACCGAAGACCGGCATCGCCTTTGCGGTCAATCGCCTGGCGGATCGGCTGGAACGGATCATGCGCATCATCAATCTCCACTCTGGCGGCATTACCGCCTGCGTGACGGAGCTGGTCAAGATCAAAAACCTGGTGGGAGACGATGCCGAACAGTCCCAGAAGATCGTGCATAACGTTTCGGAAAAGAATGATCTCCTTGCGCAGGAGCTGCAAGCCATCAGTGCATCGATCGGGCAGGCATCCCAGAACATCGACGCCATCGCCGAGGCGGCGGGTGATGTCTCCCAGAACATCGTCACCATCGCCGCCGGGGCGGAGGAAGCGAGCGCCAACATCGCCACCATGGCAGCCGCCGCCGAGGAGATCACCGCCAACATCGGCGGGGTCAACGACAGTCTGGGCCGTGTGGATCACTCGGTGAAGAACGTGGCGGCCTCCATCGACGACATCACCCAGGCGCTGGAAGAGATCAAACTGCGCTGCCAGAGCGCGAGCAGCGAATCGGAGACCGCCCACGCCAACGCCCTGGGGGTGCGGGAGGTGATGGAGCGACTCGCCTCGTCGGCCCAGGAGATCGGCGATGTGGTGGACATCATCAACAACATCTCCGAGCAGACCAACATGCTGGCCCTGAATGCCTCCATCGAAGCAGCCGGTGCCGGGGAGGCGGGCAAGGGATTCGCGGTGGTGGCCAACGAGGTCAAGGAACTGGCCCGCCAGACCTCGAACGCCACCCGCATGATCTCCGAGAAGATCGTCCGCATCCAGATGAACACCAACGAAGCCACCGAAGCCAACAACAGCGTGGGCTACAGCATCGACCGCATCAACGAGGCCAACCGGGAGATCACCGACGCGGTGGAGATCCAGTCCACCTCGATGAACAACATCGCCAGTTCCATGGAAGAGGTCGCCAAGGCCGCCGGCGAGGTGACGCGCAATGCCCTGGAACTGGGAACCGCTGCCCAGGAAGTGGCGCGCGCCGCCATGGAAGCGGCCACCGGAACCGGCGAGGTGGCCCGTTCCGCCTCGATGGTCGCCTCGGCGGCGGAGTCCATGGCGGACAAAACCCGGGATGCCCAGGCCCTCTCCAACGACATCCTGCAATCCACCCACACCACCCTGGATGCCTCTTCCGTGGTGCAACAACAGATGTCCGAAGCCGCCGCCGTGGTCCACATGACCCGCGGATCCGTCAACCAGTTCAGCCGCATGGGCGAGGTGCTGCAGGACATGTGCAGCGCGTTGTACGCCGCCCAGGCCGAGGCCGAACTGGGCGCACTGCTCTTCGACGTGCGCGCCGCCAAGGGGTGGTTCCTCCAATGGCACAGCCGCATGGAGCAGGCCATTCCGGGCCGCATCCGCATCGAGACCACGCAATGGCCGCAACCCTCCGACTCCCCGTTGCACGCCTGGATCCGAACCGCGACGACCCTGCCCTACGGCAAAACGGCCCACTTCCAGGAGATGAGCCGCCTGCACGAACAACTCTTCCAGAAGATCGCGGCCACCCTGACCATCGTCCAGAAGGAAGGACTGGCGGGCCAGCAACAGGCGGATCACACCCTGCTCGAATACCTGGCCCTGGCCAAACATCTCTTCTCCCTGTTGGACCGCCTGTATCTGGAAAACGGTTCGGACCATTCGGAAGATGTGGAATTCTTCCCCTGGAACGATACCCTGTTGACCGGTGTGCGGGATGTGGACGACGACCACAAGAAACTGGTGGCCATGGTCAACAAGATTCACCGGCTGCTCAAGGAGAGCGCCGGGTCGGAGGCCGTCGGCAAGGTGATCAACGAACTGGCCGCCTATACCCAATTCCATTTCGCCCGCGAGGAGAAATTCTTCGACCAGTATGGTTATCCGGACACCGTGTCCCACAAGGAGAAACATGTCAAGCTGTTGCAGGATGTCACCGGCCTGATGCAAGAGTTCGCCGCCGGGGACTTCGCGGCGCCCATGGACCTGCTCACCTTTGCCAAGGCGTGGCTGGTCAACCATATCATGAAGACCGACATGGCCTTCGGCCCCTTCTGCAAGGAAAAAGGGATCGCATGATCAATCGCGTCCTGCCGGCACGGCGATGCCCCAGCGGTGCGCCAGATCCCGCCAGCGTGCCCGTGCCCGGTCGAAGTCCAGATCCCTGACCGCCGCTGCCAGTTCTGCGGCCAGGGCGTGCTCGGGGGAATTGGCCAGCAGGTTGGCGAAGCGCGCGCACGCCTGCTCGGCTGCCAGGTCGTTGACCTCCAGCATGCGACCCAGCTCGACCAACAGCATCGGCGCCATCTCCGGAGCCGGGGCACCCGGCTCCGGGCGGGAGGCAGCGACCGGGGCGACCCTGGCCATCCTGGAGGAGGCGAATCGCGCGGCATCGTCCTCCGACGACCGTTGGAATGGCAACTCACAATAAAAGACGCTCCCCTGGTCCGGCACGCTGTCGAACCAGACCCGTCCTTCCAACAGACGGGTCAACCCCCGCACCACACTCAGCCCCAGTCCCGCGCCCCCATACTTGCGCGTGGAACTGCCATCTCCCTGGACAAAGCTTTCGAAGACCGCGTCCGACTCCTTCTGGTCAATGCCGATGCCGGTATCCCGCACCGAAAAACACAACGTCAGACGCTCCCCGCTCTCTTTGCTCGAGGCGACCTCCAGGGTCACCTCACCCTGCGGGGTGAACTTGAAGGCATTGGCCAACAGTTGCACCAGGATCTGTCGCGTGCGCGGAAAATCGCCGAACAAGGCGTCCGGAACCGCATCGTCCACCCGCCAGGCAAAGGCCAGCCCCTGATCCCGCGCCTTGGCAATAAACGATTGCACCATGCGCTCCAGTTCCGCGCGCAACCGGAAGTGCCGCGGTATGAGCCGCAGGGAGCCGATCTCCATCTGGGTGAAATCGAGCAGGGTATTGATAAAAAACAGCAGCGTTTCCGACGAGTCACGCACGATGCCAAGATGCTCTCTGTTGGTATCATCCAGTTGGGTGCCGAGCACAACTTCAGTCATGCCGATAATGGCATTCATGGGGGTGCGCAATTCGTGGCTCATGTTGGAGATGAAGACGCTCTTGGCGCGGTTGGCCACTTCCAGTTCCCGGGTGCGCTGGCGGACCTTCTCTTCCAGGTGCTGGTTGAGGAGTTTCAACTCCTGTTGGGTTTCGATCAACTGCCGGTTCTGCCGCACCGCGCTTTCGTAGGTGGAAAGCAGGAGGTTGACGGTCTGCTGGCGCGTGGCATGGATGGTTTGCGGCTCGCCGGCAAACAGCACCTGGATCGGGCCGCCATCGTCCGGTGCCGCGCCGGAACCGGAGAGCAGGGCGGCGACTCGTTCCAGGATGCGGGCCTCGTCGGAGGACTTGGTGAGGAAATTGTCCGCGCCCGCGTTCAGGCCGCGGATCACCTCGCGGGGATCGTCCAGGCCGGTCAGGATCAGGACCGCGATATGCTTGAGTTCCGGATCCTGCTTGACCGCGCGACACATTTCATAGCCATCCATGTTGGGCATGGAGATGTCGGTGATGATCAGGCAGGGGCGATGACGACGTGCGGCCATCAAACCCTCTGCCCCGTCCAGGGCGGCCACGGTGGCATAGCCGGCCTGTTCCAGCATCCGTTGCAGCATCACCCGCTGAATGGCGCTGTCCTCGACGAGCAGGATGGGGGCGGTCGGTTTCATCTCACATCCCCACCCTCTTGAGCAGGGCGGAGGCGATGCGGGTCAGGGGCAGCACCTCCCTGGCCCCGCCCAGTGCGATCGCCTGGGCCGGCATGCCGAAGATCACGCAGGACTCCTCGTCCTGGGCGATGGTATCCCCGCCCGCGTCCACGATGGCGCGCATCCCCTGGGCGCCATCCCGTCCCATCCCGGTGAGCAGGACCCCGACCACCATCTCCCGGAAGGCGCTGGCAGCCGACTCGAAGACCACGTCGATGGAAGGGCAGTGCAGTTCCTCCAGGCCGCAGGAGCCGATCTGGCAGCGACCGGCGGGATGGAAGGTCAGATGGGCATCTTCCATGGGAAAGTAGACATGGCCGGAGGTCAAGGTCTCGCCTTGCGCGACGATGCGCACGGGCATGGAGATGTTGTCGTTCAGCCAGGAGACCATCTCCTCCAGGAACCCCTTGCTGATGTGTTGAATGCAGACCACCGGGAGCGGGAAATCGCGCGGCAGTTCGGACAGGACCGTCAGGAGGGCCATGGGACCGCCGGTGGAGGCGCCGATGACCACCAGACGGGGCGCGTTGCGCCTGGGGACGCTGGTGTCGGGGGAGGCCGGCGTGAACATCTCCCGGGGCTTGACCCGTTGATGACGCCGGATGGGAATCACCCCGGAGAGGACCCGGATCTTGTTGGCCAGTTCCTGGGCGAGTTCCTTGCTGTACCCTTCCAGTCCGCCGCGGGGTTTGGGAAACACGTCGATGGCCCCGGCGTCGAGCAACTCGAAGATGTTGTGATCGTCCTGGGTCTGATGGACCGAAACGCTGATCACCAGGATCGGCAGGGGATGCCGCTGCATCACCTCTCTGGTCAGGCGCAGGCCATCCATTTTCGGCATGTGCAGGTCGGTGCAGACCACCCGGGGCCGCAAGCGCGGAATCATTTCCAGGGCCTCCTCGCCGTTGGCGGCGGCGCCCAGCACCTCGATGTCCGGAAAGGCCGCCAGCATTTTCTTCAAGACGAGCACGGCAATGGGAGAGTCATCCACCAGCAGAACCGAAATCACACCAACCTCCGCAAGGTTTCCAGAAAGATGCCCTGATCGAACGTGGGCTTGGTCAGGTAGGCATTGGCGCCCGCCTCCAGGCCACGGCGCAGATCCTCATCCGAGGCCAGCGACGTGACCAGGATCACCGGGAGTTCCCGAAAGGCCGCCTGCTGCCGGATGCGGGTGGTCAGGGTCAGGCCGTCCATATTGGGCATCTGGATGTCGGAGACCACGGCATCGACCGGCTGCTGACACAGCTTGTTGAAGGCGTCGGCCCCATCCACGGCCACCACCACCTCGTAGCCGGCCCCTTCCAGGATGCGCTTTTCCTGAATCCGGGTGGTGATGGAGTCCTCGGCCAGCAGGATGGTCTTTTTCCCCCCGGCCCCGTCACCGACCACCTCGCCGGGGGTGGGTTCCCGCATTCCTGCGGCAAGCCCCTTGCGCAGTGTCTTGAGCAGATCCGCCGGATTCAACACCATGCAGACCTCGCCGGACCCCAGGATGGTGGCCCCGGCGATATTGCGCACCCTGGAGAGAATCCCGCCATGGGGTTTCATCACCACTTCCAGTTCGTCCAGCAACAGATCCACCAGCAGGGCGAACCGCTCCTCGCCGACCGTGAGGATGATGCATGGCCAGGGAGGGGTGGCGCGCTCTCCCCGGGGGATGCGCAGTTCCAGCAGATCCCCCAGGTAGGCGAGGGAAAGGGGGGTATGGTCGATGGCCACCGCCTCCCGTCCCTCGATGCGAAACACGGCATCGGGGGCGAGACGCCGCACGCTCTGCACGAAATCCAAAGGGATGGCGAAACGGTGCGCGCCCACCCCCACGATGAAGACCGGTGTCGTGGCCAGGGTGATCGGCAGCCGGATGATGAAGCGGCACCCATTGCCCGGCGACGACTCGACCTGCACGCTCCCCTTCAGCCGTTCGACGTTGACCCGCACCACATCCAGTCCCACGCCGCGTCCGGAGACATCGGTGACCATGACGCTGGTGGAAAAGCCGGCATGAAAGATCAGGCCGGCAACCTGCGCAGGGGTCATGGCCTCCAGTTCCTCTGCGGAGGCGATCCGGTTTCTGGCGGCCACCCGACGGATGGCGTCCAGGTCCAGACCGCGACCGTCGTCGCTCACATCGAGCACCACATGGGTGGCGGTACGCATGGCGCGCATGCGGATGGTGGCCTCCTCCGGCTTGCCTGCGGCCTGACGTTGCGCCGGACTCTCCACCCCGTGATCCACGGCGTTGCGTACCAGATGCACGAGAGGACTCTTCATCTCCTCGATGATCCGTTTGTCCGCCGTGGTCTCGCCGCCCTCCATCAGCAGGGCGATGCGTTTGTCCTGCTGGCGGGCCAGGTCCCGCACCAGGCGGGGGAATTGGGAAAAGAGGGTCAGCACCGGCAACAGGCGCAGATTGTGGATCCCCTCCTCCAGCTCCCGCGCCACACCGTCCAGGGCCACTTCGTCGGCAAAGACCGCGTTGCGCAATTCGTGCAGGCGGGTGCCGAGCTGTTCCATGCTGCCTCGCCGCTCCCGGAACCGGGTGGTCTCCTCCCACAAGGAGATGCTCTCCTCGATCTCCCCCAGGCGACGCTTGACACGGGTACGCACCACGCTCAGCTCTCCCACCAGGTTCAACAGCTGATCCAGCTTGGCGGAATCGACCCGGATGACCGAACCGCTGCCTGTATCGCCGGCGGTCGGCTTGACCTCGGAGGGGGGTGGCTCTTCGTGCTCGCGCGCCGGAGGGGGGGGAGGAGCCGGAGCGGGGAGCACCACGGCTGGCTCCTGCGGGGGTTGCGGGGTGGGTGGCGGTTC
>JADGAR010000083.1 GCA_015231915.1 Magnetococcales bacterium | reverse complement strand
GGGCTTCGCCCTTGGATCCCACCAGGGGGATAATCCCCCTGGACCCCTAATAATTAATAAAATTATTCTTCGGGTTCCAACTCCCGAAACCGCCAATCAGACGCCAATTGCACATATCCGGCATCATTGGTAATAATATACTGCCCAGAACACGCCACCACATCCAATACCGCCAAATTGCCAACCTTGCCCAACAATTGCGACTCCAATGCCCCAGATACCGATAACCTCAATTCATAACGACCCGGCAAAAAAGGCAGTTTCTCAATCACCGTCTCCACCACATGCCGCCCAACCGACAAATTTGGCCGCACACTGCTGTCACGGGACTGATGAATATAAGCCAAAATAAAAGAACGCCCCTGCGGCTCAACCATGAAACAAAACAAAGGAGACACCAACTCCTGACACACATCAATTACCATGCGTATCACAACATCTCCACCAGATACCACCTCACGCACCACATTCCCCACCAGGTCCCGAAAATCCACCTCCCGCACCATAAAACTCACCTCAGTGCCAGGATGATGAATCATCGTACTACCACCAGCCAAATTGTCCCCAACATAACGACCAATCACCCGCGCAGTCGGACCATATTCCTGAAAACGCCCTTTTTTCAAATATAATATATGCGTGCAAAGACGATCCACCTGACTCAAATTGTGGGAAACAAATACCACCGCTACCCCGGAATTGGCCAGCCGATACATCCGCTCCAACGCCTTGTTGCGAAATACCATGTCCCCTACCGCCAATACCTCGTCCACCAACAAAATGTCCGGACGCATGTGAATGGCAATCGCAAACCCTAAACGAGCACGCATTCCAGAACTATAGTTTTGTACCGGGGCGTCAATGAACTCGTCAAGCTGCGCAAAATCAATGATCTCATCCATGCAATCACGCAATTCACGACGCTCAATACCCAAAACCGCCGCATTGATGTGAATGTTCTCCCGACCCGTCAGAACATTGCTGAACCCCGCACCCAGTTGAATCAATGCCCCAACTCGACCGCGAATCGAAATCTCTCCGGCATCCGGCATCAACAGCCCGTTGATCAATCGCAACATCGTGGTCTTGCCCGAACCGTTGGGACCAATGATTCCCAACAATTCGCCACGACGCACCTGAAAAGATACATCCTCAATGGCCCAAAACTCGTCCCTGCGCAAACGCGCCTCGCGATCCCGCCCCAACAACTCACGCCCGGCATCCACCACCCCATACCACAAGGAACGCTTCAACCCCAGACAGAATTTCTTGGAGACCCCTTCCACACGAATCAGAATCTCATCCGTCATTCAGGCCCCCAGACGCTCCAAAACAACAGGAATTGTGATGCGATAAAACAGCAGGCCAAACAGCAACAAGACCACCCCGCCTCCGGCAGCAAACCAAAACGGCGCCCACTCCTGCACAACCCCCTTGGCCAACAAATCCCGCGCCGCCGTCAACACAGGCACAATCGGATTGAGACTCACCAACAACGACCACGGCCAGCCCGTCGGCGGGGGATAGACGATCGGCGTCATAAAAAAAAGCAGACGCAACAACATCCCTACACCTTCTGCCACATCCTTGAACAACCCCCCCAAAGGCACCAGAAACAACCCAATACCCGTGCCCATGATCACCAACGCCAACACCGCCAACGGCGCCAATACCATTCCCGGTGCAAAGGTGACCCCGAACCACAACAAACATCCCACCGCCAGCAACAACTGCACCCCCATGAAAAACAAAACCTGAGCCATGCCCGCGAGAATCGGTGCTTCGCGAGGCATATTGATCTTGATCATGATGCCAACACAGGAATCGAACGCTTTCAACGGCGCCAGGACACTCTCCGTGAATACCTGCCACAACACGGTTCCAAGCATGACATAGAGCGGATAAGGGATCTCGGTGGCCTGGATGTTTATAATGTTATTTTTCTGCAACATTACAAAAATTAAAGTTGTTACTATCGGGGGAATCACGATCCAAAAAAATCCCAACACCGATTGGCGATATCGCTGGCGGATTTCCCGTTGCAACAACTGTCCAGCCAACTCCCGCGACCGCCACACATCCCGCGACATGGCCAACAGGAACTCCCCCGGATGACGGATCCGGGAACGAAACGAATAGACCTTCTCTTCCAGGGGGGACGTGTCGGAAGCAGCGCTCATGATGGCTCAAACCATGCGAGAGGCAAGACGTTCCCACTCGGCAAGAAATTCCCGTAAGTGAGACTTCCGTTCCGCCTCGACGACCAACATCTCCTTGACCCGCCGCTGCTCCTCCTCGTACTCCGCCGAAGTGAACAGACCCGCGAAATGGGCCATGCGCAACCACACCAGATAGGTGGTCAGGGCATCCCGCTCATTGTAGGCGATGATCTCCTCCAGGCGGCCATCCAGCCACAAACGCGGCACTTCATGACCGGCCACGTCCATCTTGCCGGGAATGCCGGACAAAACCGCCAACTCGTGCAACGAAGGAGAACCCGACCCCCAACCCGGAGCGGCGTACTCCTTGAGATCGATGTGCCAATCCCCGCCCCGCGCGAAATAATCCACCCCCTCCCAGGGCTTGGCAGGCCGATGGGCGAATCCGGGCGCCCGCAACCCCAGACAAATGCCACGCTGGGTCAAAATCCGCAAATCGGCGACCAGCGAGTTGTACCCCACCAACTGGGGCCGCCGCTCCCCCAACGCGGTGAGGAATTTCGACACAATCTCCGCCTCACCGCTTTCGGTCGCCGGAGAACGCGGCAAAGACAACAGAGTCAAGGCAACACGACCATCCGGAAAGACGTTGCGCTGCACCGCCGCAATGGATACCAGACGACATACAATGGTCTTGAGATACGGTTGAGGATCCTCTTCCTTGGCCCCGCCCTGCTTCCACATATGCGCCATCACCGCCTCGTCCGCAACCTCCTCGCCCAGGCCGTACAACAAACGACCGGCGCGCGGATCCGGCACCCACTCGGCATCGAAAGCCCAAACCAGCTTGTGAACGGTCTTGAACATCACTTGGCCGCAAACGGTCGCGTGATGGTCTTCGTCACGTTGTTGACCGACCAGGGATTGCCATCCCGCTCCGTGACCGGGCCAGGCAGGTTCTCCACCGGCTGCTGGAACAAAAACAGAATCTGCCGGGTGGCCAGATCCGACATCAGCTCCAGCGACTGGTTGGCCTCCGGAGGACCGGACTGGCCCATGGCATACGTCCCGGCCACGGTGGCGGCAGAACCCAGCGGCGCACTCGAGGCCCCGCCCGAACCCAGCAACAAGGCGCCCATCACCGCCGCCCGCTCCAGCCCGTCATGCTTGACCGTGGGATGGGACTCCACACGAATGCGCAACGTGCGCAACAAACGCCCCTTGGCCAACAGATGAACCTCCCAATCCAACACCCCGCTGCTGGTGGGCGAACTGGCGCGCAATTCCCGCGGCGAAATCCACAACACGGCAGGCCAGCCGGAATTCTGGCTGATGGCCAACGCCCCCTCCAGGTAATAGGCCGGGGTCCACTCCGGAATCAACCGTTCCGCCAGATTGCCCGGCAGCAATTGCCGGAAAATCGCTCGACTCTGCTCCACCAGCACCTCCGGTTGACCGGCAATCTGCCGGGCAATGGGCAACAGATGCAACTCCGCATAAGGCGCCACATCCAACATCTCGTCGCCGGTCAGATCCCAGCAGACACTGATCCCCTTGTGCGGCGTCTCGCACGCCTTGCGATGAATGGCCGCCTGGGCCGGGGTCAAAACCGCCGCCCCCAGCCAAAGCGAGGTTGCCAATAGGCACGTACAGAGCTTTTTCATGGTAATGGTCCTTTGCCGTCCTGATGCGGGTTACAGACATCATTCAACCAAGCAAGGTTCATACCAAATATTGCAAGCCTACCCCTTCGAGGTCAACTGGAACACCCCGTCCCAATCCGCCGGCGGCGGACTCGCCAGATACTCCTTGCACCGCTCCACGTAGGTCAACGAAGGACCATCGTCCGGAATGACCCGCAAGGCCGCCTCGAACCGCTCGATGGCCGCACGGTAATCACGCTTCCGGTACTGCTCCAGCCCCTCCTGATAAAAGCGGCGCATCTCCTCCTCTTGCAGGGTGATCTTGCCCTTGTGGCCCATCAGTTGATAAATAGGCACCGGCTCGTTCTTGCCCACCACCCGAATGACATCCAACAGCCGCGCCTCGATGTCGTTTTTGGCCTTCTCGTAAGTGGAGCCGGAGATCATCACCCCCGACGAGTAGAACTTGTTGGCCCCCTCCAATCGCGCCGCCAGATTCACCGCGTCGCCCATGATGGTGTAGTCCATGCGCTGCTTGGACCCCATGTTCCCCACCACCATGGGACCGGAGTTCAACCCCATGCGCACCGTCATCCTGGGACGGCCCTCCGCCTGCAGGCGCTCCCGCATCCCCACCATGTGGGCGGTCATGTCCGCCGCCGCCCAGCAGGCCAGCGTGGCATGATTCGGCTGATCCAACGGCGCGCCCCAGAAGGCGATGATGGCATCCCCCTCGAACTTGTCCACCGTGCCGTCGTATCGGGTGATGATGTCGCACATGGCCGTCAGGTATTCGTTGAGCAACTGCACCAGTTCGGTGGGGGTCAACTTCTCCGAAATGGTGGAAAAACCGGCCACGTCCGAAAAAAAGGCCGTCATCTCGCGCTGCTCGCCACCCAACGTCAGCTTGGTGGGGTCCTTCACCAGAATGTCCACCACCTTGGGCGACAGATACTGCCCGAACGCCCCCTTGATCATCTTCTTCTGGCTCATCTCCAGCAGATAATAGCGCGTGGTGATGGCCAGAAAGCCGAAAATCCCCGCAATCAGGGGATAGGACATGGAAAAGACCAGACCCGCATGGATGTAGGCCAACGAGACGAACGCCACATACAGCAACAGGAACACAAGAAACGTCAAAGTCCGCTTGAACGGATTCTGGATGGCGCCCAGGGCCACGATCCCCGCCATGAAAAGCAGCATCACCAGGATCTCCAGCGGCGTGGAGGCGAAATGCAACGACCCTCCCTTCATCAGGGTGTTGATGATGTCGGCGATGATCTCCACCCCGTACACCATCCCCACCGGGGTGTCGAACCAGTCATGGGAGACCTCGGACGTATCCCCCACCAGGACCAGCTTGTCCTTGACCCACATGCTCAACTCGTCGCGCTCGTCCTTGTCCAGGTCGTCGATGTTGAGGAATTCCAGGGCCGACATGCCATTCGCGGGCACTTGACTGAGAAATCTGGCCCCGCCCGGCAGGGGCGGAAAGTCGATCAGGATGTTGTTGTGCTGATCCAGGGGAATCTTCGCCCGGTCGCCAAACAGCAGGTGACCGTCGGCAATGCGCGGCTCCACCCCCCAGTACATGGCCAGGGCCATGACCGAATAGGGCCACCCCTTCTCCTTCTGGACGATCTCCGGATAGATCTTCAACCGGGAAAGCGAGGTGATGATCGCACTCGGCGAACTGATGTTGGTGTAGCCGTCCTTCGTCACCGCAGCCAGTTTGGGGGTGGCTTTGTTCATGCGCACGAACTGACCATCCTTGAAATCGGCCTGGGCCACCAGCAGCACGTTGCCGGCCTTGCGCAGCGATTCCGCCGTGGGTTCGTCCTCCTGGTAGGAGCTGGGGAAATCCATGAGCATGTCCAGGGCCACCACCCGGGCGCCCAGGGCGGTCAGGTTTTCGGCGATCTTGCCCAGATCGGTTCGCCGCAAGGGAAAGCTGCCGTATTGCTTGAAAAATCGTTCGTCGGTATTGACGAGGAAGATCTCCTTGGAGAATCTCGTCTTTTCCGCAGGCGCCATGCTGATGCGCAGGATTTGACGAAAGGAAATGGTCTGTTCCTCCAGCAAGGCGAAGCTTTCGTGGTACTCTGCCGGGATCATGAGCAAAAACAAAAAAATGGTCGCGAGAATGTCGTTGCGGATAAAAAATTTGCCAAATTTTTTCATGCCAGTGCCCCTCACAAACAAGCGCATCGATAGTGACCGACAAAAAACGTCCGCCCATCGAAAGGATGGGCGGACGCACTCGGGAAGGCCGTTAAACGGCCATGAAGATCACTCCTGCTCGGCGAGCATCTTTTGATACTGCACGGCTTCGTTCTTCTGGAGGTCCTTCAGGTTCAGGTCGTGGTAGGTCTTGATCAGCATGGGACGCATGTCCACGTCCTTGGGATTGGCCTGGAAGTATTTCCGGTAGAGGTCCATGGCCGCCACGGTGAAGCCGTGATCCTCCATGTAGGCCCCCAGCATGAAGTCGTCACCCGGAGCCAGGGCCTGCATCTCCTTCATCCCCTTTTCCAGGGTCTTGAGGGCATCGCCATCCACCCAGGTGAGGGTGTTGCCCTTTTTGGGGGCATAGACTTCCTGGCCGTTCTGCATCACCTTCACCAGATAGGTGTGCTTGCCGGGGGTCAGGCCGCTGACCTTGTGGCGGATCATGTCGCCGGAACCGGCGGCGATGGGCACGGCTTTCTCGTCGATGACCAGCTCGTAGGTGTATTCCGAACCGATGTTGGACCAGACCAGGTCGGGATAGCGGGTGGAAAGGGCGATTTCCTTGATGGTTTCCAGCTTGGTGGATTTGGCCTTGTCCACGCTGCGGCGCACGGTGGTGTAGCGTTGGGCCTTGGCAAACCGCTTGTCGAGGCTTTCCAGCAGGTCACCTTCGGTTTTCGCCGGTTCGGAAAGGGAACCGGAGACCTTCTCGATGCCATTGGCCGTGATCTTGACCACCGAATTGGCCCCCAGGTCCTGGACCGTGCTGGTGGTCTGGTTGATCAGCTTGGCCGAGCCGTCCGCAGCGGTGCGCACCTGTTCGCCCTCGGAAAGCAGCTTGTTGCGCGAAACGGCCTTCCATTTCGCACCGTCCTTGCTGTATTCCACCGTGCCCTGGGCCTGGGTCAGCATGGCCACCGGATTGGTTTCGGCCCAGCCGCGTCCCGCCAGGCCGAGTGCAAGGCAAAAGACGATCAATAGAACGAACTTCAAGTGTTTCATGGTCAGCCTCCTCACGCAAAAAAATGGACACATTCGATTGAGAATGAGAATAACACATTCCCTGGATTTCGTTAAATGGAAAAATACGAGACCGCTACCCTCCTCGGCTCTTATAACAACTCACGACGCGGCTAAAGTCAAGCAAATAGTAGCGATACACTGGCGGTATGACCATTTGTTACAAAACAGGCGTTCCGTGGGCACGGAAGGTAACGAATGGTGGCGAAGAACGCATTTTTTGTCATGGATGCCTGGTTTTGACTCAAGATGGGAGCCGGATTATCCGATCAAGAGGTTAAAGGATCTTTTTTTCCAACCATGGATTGCGAGGTGAGAGAGATGGACATGGCAAGAGTGGTGCCGGAATCCGTATCGATCCAGAAACTGGTCATGGATGGCCGGATTTCCAGAGAGGCGACAAAGGCTTATACAGGCGCGTCCAACAGCCCGACAAGAAGCCGGGGCTACCAGGGCGCCCAATTCGGAGGTGGCGATTTCGTCGATGTGACCGGCCTGGATGCGGTCGGTGATGCCATCCGGCAGTACCGGGGCCAGGAGGCGCTCCCGATACCGGATGCCGTGGGCAAGGCGATACGTTCGCTGGTGCGCGAGGTTCTGGACGGACTGCCCCATGGAGGTCTGCTCGCTCATTGAATCCCCCCTGGGAGGGGGTTGGAGGAGCGCCTGACAGGTACCTCAAGCCCCCTACCCTCCCCTTTTTCTTGCGACGATTCTTTTCAAAAATCCTGTCTCCCGCATGCCCAGGGCCAGCGCGGCCCCGATATAGAGCAGCATCCCGCCCGTCAGGATGGCGGCGAGGGTGACCGCCTGGGCCAGGCCGGTATGGGCTTGCGGCCACCAGCCGTCACGGGCGTAGAGCAAAAATCCCCCCATGATCCCGCTGGCGATGGCCCCCTTGATCAGGGTCATCCACAGGTCCCGGTGGATGGCAAAGCCGGTCTTGCGGCGCAGGGCGCGCAACAGCAGGGTGGCATTCAGGAACCCCCCCAGGGAGGTGGCCAGGGCCAGGCCGACGTGTTGCAGGGGAAACATCAACGCGATGTTCATGATCATGTTCGCCGCCAGGCAGATGATGGCGATGCGCACCGGGGTGCGGGTATCCTGCATGGCATAGAACGCCGGCGCGGTCACCTTCACCGTGGAGAGGGCGATCAGGCCCACGCTGTAGGCCAGCAGGGCATTGGCGGTCAGATGGGTGGTGGCAGGCGCGAAGGCCCCGCGCTCGAACAGCAAAGCCAGCACCGGCTCCCGCAGCACGATCAGCCCCACCGTGGCCGGCAGGGTGAGAAAAATGATCACCCGCAGCGCCATGGTGAGATCGTCCTGGAAGCCCGCGTGATCCCCCCGCGCGGCCCGCGCCGAAAGAGTCGGCAAAATGGCGGTCGCCAGGGCGACGCCGATCAACCCCAGGGGGAATTCCAACAGCCGATCCGCGTAATAGAGATACGAAATCGACCCTTCCGGCAGCCAGGAGGCCAGAAAGAGATCCAGCAACAGGTTGATCTGCGCCACCGATACCCCCAGCAGCGAAGGCCCCATCAGGCCCAGGATGCGCCGGATGGAGGGGTGGCGCGGATCCCAGCGGAAACGAAACATCAGGCCCAGCTTTGCCAGCGAGGGAAATTGGAAAGCCAGTTGCATGCAGCCCCCGACAAGCAGCCCGATGGCCAGCCCCAGGGTGGGGGGATCGGTCATGCCGGCCAGCAGCGTCGCCCCGGTGATCATGCTGAGATTGAGCAGGATCGGCATCGACGCCGGCACGGCGAACCGCCGGTGGCTGTTGAGAATCCCCGCCGCCAGCGCGGCCAGGGAGATGAACAGGATGTAGGGAAAGGTGACGCGCGACAGCAGCACCGCCAGGTCGAATTTCTCCGGCTCGTCGATGAAACCGGGCGCGGCCACGAAGACGATGCCCGGCATGATCACCTCCCCGACACCCACCACCAGCAACAACACCAAAAACAGGTAGGTGAAGACCGCCCGCACGGCGTTTCTGGTCCCCTCCGGGTCGTTTTGCGCCAGGTGGTCGGCGAACACCGGCACGAAGGCCGTGCTGAAAGCCCCCTCGGCGAACAGCCGCCGCAGGAAATTGGGCAGCTTCTGCGCCACGAAGAAGGCATCCGCTCCCATGCCGGCCCCGAAGGCCTGGGCGATGATCATGTCGCGTATGAACCCGGAGATCCGCGACAACAGCGTGAAGAAGCTGATGATCCCGGTGGAACGGATCAGACTGGACCGGCTTTCCGGCCCGGAGGGGGCGATTTTATCGGACACGCGCGAAAAACCTTTGACGAAAGAGGGTGAAATGGGGTTTAATCTGTTTTTTGATTCTTTTCTCTTGCCGTGACGCTTCAACCTAAGGATAGGGAGTTTTTGTTCCGTGGCCAATATCAAATCTTCCATGAAGAGCATCCGCCAGACCGCCAAGGTGACGGCGCGCAATCGCTCCACCCGGTCCCGCCTGCGGACCTTCATCAAGAATTCCGTGCTGGCTTCCGCCTCCGGCGACCTGACCCAAGCCACGGAGGCCCTGCGCAAGGCCACTTCCGTGCTGGCGGTGACGGCCCGCAAGGGGGTGATCCATCCCAACACCGCAGCCCGCCAGATGCGGCGACTGAATGCCAAGGTCAAGTCGTTGGCCATGGCTTCTTCCGCCGCCTCCGCGGCGGCTTCCTGACCCTTTCGACGAGCGGGTGACGGCCCCGTTGTGGGCCAACCCGCAATACGATGCGGTTCCAGGATCTTGCCATTCCCGAATCTGTGATGGAGGGAGTCCGTGCCTGCGGTTTTTCCGAGTGCACCCCCATCCAGGAGTTGACCCTGCCTCTCACGCTGGCGGGCAAGGATGTCGCTGGCCAGGCCCAGACCGGCACCGGAAAAACTGCCGCCTTTCTCATTGCCACCTTCAGCCACCTGCTGCAGCCCCCCCGTCACAAGCAGCACAAGAGCGGCAGAAGCGGCGATGCGGAGTTCACCTCCACCAGCTCCCCCCGCGCCCTGATCATTGCCCCCACCCGCGAGCTGGCCGTGCAGATCGACAACGATGCCCGGCGTCTGGGCGGTCATCTCGGCCTGGAAATCGCCACGGTCTACGGCGGCGTGGATTACGAAAAACAGCGCGCCATGCTTACCGATGGCAAGGTGGACCTGCTCATCGGCACTCCTGGTCGCCTCATCGATTATTTCAAGCAGAAGACCTATCGCGTCTCCTCGGTGGAGGTGCTGGTCATCGACGAAGCGGATCGCATGTTCGATATGGGTTTTATCGATGACTTGCGCTATATGCTGCGTCGGCTCCCGCCCTTTGACCAGCGTCTGTCCATGCTCTTTTCCGCCACCTTGTCCTATCGCGCGCAGGAGCTTTCCTACGAGTACATGGACAATCCCTCCGTCATTTCCACCAACATGGATGTCCGTTCCGTCTCCCAGGTGACCCAGCGGATCTATCATGTCGAGCGTCGGACCAAGATCAGCCTGCTGATCGGTTTGTTGCGCCGGGATCTGACCGACGAGGTGGGGGAAGCGTGCGGTCGTGCCATGATTTTCGTCAATACCAAGCGCATGGGCGAACGGCTGCAGGAGTGGCTGCGCAACAACGGCATCACGGCGGGCTATCTTTCCGGCGACGTGCCCCAGACCAAGCGGCTGCATACGCTGCAGCGGTTTCAGGACGGCGCGCTCCCGGTGTTGATTGCCACCGACGTGGCCGGTCGCGGTTTGCACATCGACGGGGTGACCCACGTCATCAATTTCGATCTGCCCGAAAATCCGGAGGATTACGTCCACCGCATCGGACGTACCGCCCGCGCCGGCGCCAGGGGGGATGCCATCTCCCTGGTGGACGAGGACGGGGTGTACAATCTGGAGGCGATTCTGGCCTATCTGGGCACGGAGATCCCTGCCGAACATCCACCGGATGCCCTTTTCGTCCGTCTGATTTCCCCGCCGCCTGCAGAGCGCGTTCCGTCGCCGGACAGGGGACGAACGGGCAGAACCTCCCGGACGAGGCGTGGCGGCGAGGAGAGGCGCACCGTAACCCCGCCTGTTGCCGTAACCGCGCCGGAGATTCCCGCAGCGGAGGAAGCACCGGCGGCGGCTGCCCCGCCTCGCCGTCGTCGCAAGGAGGCCACCCCCACGGAGGCCACCCCCACGGAAACCCCGGCAACGGAGGATGCACCTTCCGCCGCTGCCCCGCGTCGTCGTCGCCGTCGTAAAAAGGCCGAGGCCTGAGTTTTTTGCTTTCGGGAGAAGCTGGTGGAAAAGATTCTTCTCGTGGAAGGGTCGAAGAGCTTTGCCGCGCTGCTCAAGCACCGGATCGAATCCGAATTGCATTTTTCCGTATTCTGGTCTGCCACCTTGGCCGGGGCCAAGGAGATCGTGCGTCAGGAAGGGAGTGATTTCTTCCTGGGCATTCTGGGCATGTACCTTGCCGATGCCCCCAACGGGGAGATCATCGATTACGCGCTCTCCTTGAACATTCCGTGCGTCGTCTTCACTGGCGAGATGAAGGACGAGGTGCGTCAGAATGTCGTTTCCAAGCGGATTTTGGACTATTTCATCAAGGACAACACCAGCAGCATCGACGCGGTGTTGTACTTCATCGACCGGTTGCGCAAGAACGCCTCGGTGCGGGCGTTGGTGGTGGACGACTCCAACAGTTCGCGTCATCACATCCGGCAATTCCTGATGCGTTGCAATTTCGATGTTCTGGAGGCTGCCGATGGCCAGGCTGCCCTTGCCCTGCTCCAGGAGCACGAGGAGGTACAGCTGATCCTCGTGGACTACGAAATGCCGGGCATGAACGGCTTTCAGCTCGTC
Source organism: Magnetococcales bacterium (assembly GCA_015231915.1). Classification (GTDB taxonomy): domain Bacteria; phylum Pseudomonadota; class Magnetococcia; order Magnetococcales; family Magnetaquicoccaceae; genus Magnetaquiglobus. The sequence goes on along the minus strand of JADGAR010000083.1, from coordinate 2,728 downwards.
AAGAAGATTCGTACCCGCATGTCTCGTGACCGAGTGGCCATCATTGGTCTCTCCTCGCACGGGGGGGGTGATCTGGCGGCCCGTTTTCTCAAGGCCGGGGCCAACGACTTTCTGGCCAAGCCGTTCCGGGACGAGGAGCTGTTCTGTCGGGTTTCGCAGAACATCGAGCTGATCGAGAAGACGCTTTATTTTGAAAATCTGGTGGCCGAGCGGACTTCCCGGCTGCGCGATGCCCACGAGCAACTCAAAAACCGGGAGAAGCGACTCGGTTCCATCCTGGAATCGGCTCTGGACGCCATCATCACCTCCGACCGGCACGGACGGGTCACCGGCTTCAATCCCGCAGCGGAGAAGCTGTTCGGTTATCCGGTTGCGAACGCCATTGGTCGGAGTGTGGCGGAACTCATCGTCCCTCCGGAGTTGCGTCAGAGCCACATGAACGCCCTGGGGCGGCTGACGGACAGCACGGTCATGCCTGGCGGCATTCTGCGTCGGCGCATCGAGGCCCCGGCCATGCGTGCGGATGGGGCCATCATCGACATGGAGATGGCGCTCTCTTCGGACGTGGTGGATGGGGAGCCGGTTTTCACGGCGTTTCTGCACGACATCACCGACCGCAAGCAACTGCTCAAATCCCTGGAAGAGACCTTGCAGGTGGCGGAGTCTTCCAATCGGGCCAAAAGCGAGTTTCTGGCCAACATGAGCCACGAAATCCGCACCCCCATGAACGCCATCATCGGCATGACTGACCTGGTGCTGGGCACCGAGCTGGCCCCGGCCCAGCGCGACAATCTTCTGATCGTGCAGAACGCCTCGCAGAACCTGTTGGATCTGCTGAACGCCATTCTGGATCTTTCCAAGATCGAGGCCGGGCAGTTCAAGCTGGAGGAAATTCCCTTCGACATGCATGGCCGCATTGGTTCGGCCTGTGAAACCGTGGCGATTCGCGCCCATCAGAAGCGGATCGGCTTTTTTTGTCAAATTGCTCCGGAGCTTCCGGAGACTCTGGTGGGGGATCCGTTGCGGTTGACGCAGGTATTGATCAATCTGCTCACCAACGCCATCAAGTTCACGGAGCAGGGCGAGGTGGTTTTGCGGGTGGAGCCGGCCAATCTGGCTGCGCCACTGGATCGGATCGCTTTGCGATTTTCGATTGTGGATAGTGGGATCGGCATTCCGGAGGATCGTTTGGAGCAGATTTTCGAGCGTTTCACCCAGGTGGACGGCTCCACCACGCGCAAGTATGGTGGCACGGGTTTGGGTTTGACCATTTGTCGTGGCATTGTGCAGTTGATGGGTGGTCGCATCGAGGTGCAAAGCCAGGTGGGTCGGGGGAGTGTTTTCAGTTTCATCGCCTGGTTCGGTTTGGGCAATCGGATCAAGCCGGGAGCGGACGGGGTCGTGGAGGAGCGGGTCACGCCGGGGTCGTCTGCGGGTGAGTTGCAGGGAATGCGTGTGATTGTGGCCTGTGTTCATGACACCGGGCGGAGCATCACGCGGGATCTTCTGTTGCGCGCCGGGGCTGAGGTGGAAGCGGTAGGCGATTTGTTTGGGTTGTGTGGGTTGTTGCGTCGGGCTGGTACGGAGGCGATTTCCTTTGATCTGTTGATTGTGGATTACGCCTTGTTGTGTTTGCCCGACGCGTTGCAGCCGGAATTGACGCAGCGTCAGAACTGGAAAAACCGTCCGGTGATCGTTGCGCCGCCTGCCAGGAAGGTGGAGGATACGGCTTTGGCTGTGGCGTTCGCCGATGCCGTGGTGTTGGTGGAGCCGGTTTTGCGATTTCCTTTGGCGCGGGCGGTGGCGCGTGCTCTGGGTCGTGCCCAGAGTGTGCAACCCGATTCCCTGGTGCCCCGTCGGCGATCGGTTGCCCATCGGCTGGCGTCGTTGAACATCCTGTTGGTGGACGATCAGGTGAACAACCAGAAGGTGGCCGTGAACATTCTGGAGCGGTTCGGTCATCGGGTCAAGGTTGCCGGCAATGGTCTGGAGGCGTGGACCATTCTCGAATCCGGACCTTTCGACGTCGTGATCATGGATTTGCAGATGCCGCAGATGGATGGTTATGAAACCACCCGCAAGATTCGTGGTGCGGATCCGGAGCGGTTTGCCAACACGCGGATTCCCATCATTGCCTGCACGGCTCATGCGTTGGAGAGTGATCGGCAGCGGTGTTTGGAAGAGGGGATGAACGGTTTTCTGCGCAAGCCTTATCGGCCTGAGGAGTTGTTGGAGGCATTGGTTCCTTTCGCGCGGCGGGAGTCTCCGGTTTCGGTGGCGGTGCGGCAGGGTGTTGCCCCTCCGGAGGGATTGGCTGCAGTTTTCAAGGAGGTGACTGGCGACCCGGAGGAGATCACCGGTTTGCGTCATCAATTTTTGGAGGTTTTTGTTGATCGTTTGGTTGTTCTTGGCAAGGCCATGGAGGCAGAGGACACTCATATGGCATTGAATGAATTGGAGTGGTTCAAGAAGTCGGCGGACAGAATTGGTGCTTATCGGGTGAAATGGCAGGCCATGCGGTTGCGCAGTCAGGTGGAATTGAAAAACCAGGAGCAATGTACGGCATTGGTGCGTATTTTGGATGAGGAGTGTCGTAAACTGCGGGATGTGTGGTTGGCGTCGTTGGCCGACGCATCCAAGCAATAAATAAGCGTGAAGAATACCAATGATGCTAAATTATTAGGGGTCCAGGGGGATTATCCCCCTGGTGGGATCCAAGGGCGAAGCC
>JADGAR010000082.1 GCA_015231915.1 Magnetococcales bacterium | reverse complement strand
ACGAGAGTCCCGACGTTTTTTTTACCGGCACTGGAGCAGGCTTGGGGGCGACCTTCTTGACCACCGCCGGAGCCACGACCACCGGCGGGGGCGGACGCTGCGCCAGCCAGTCGTCATACCCCCCCGCATACTCCCGGATCCGCCCCGGCGCCTCCTCGAAGACCAGGCAACCGGTCACCACGTTGTTCAGAAAGGCCCGGTCGTGACTGACCAGCAGCAGCGTGCCGGGATAGTTGACCAGCAGCTCCTCCAGCAGCTCCAGGGTTTCTGCGTCCAGGTCGTTGGTCGGCTCGTCCAGCACCAGCACGTTGGAGGGCATCAGAAACAGCCTGGCCAGCAACAGCCGGTTGCGCTCTCCGCCGGACAGCACCCGCACCGGCGAGCGCGCCCGGTCGGGGGTGAAGAGAAAATCCTGCAAATAGCCGATGATGTGGCGGCTTTCCCCCCCGTGCGTCACCATGACCCGGCCATTGGCCACGTTGTCGGCCACGCTCTTGTCCTCCTCCAATCCGGCGCGCAGCTGATCGAAATAGGCCACCTCCAGATTGGTGCCCAGCCGGATCGAGCCGACGCTGGGGGACAACTTCCCCAGCAGCAGATTCAACAGGGTGGTCTTGCCGCAACCGTTGGGACCGATGATCCCCACCTTGTCGCCCCGCTGAATCACCGTGGAGAAATTTTTGATGTAATCGGTCGTGTCGTAACGGTAATCGACACCATCGGCCACCACCACCAGCTTGCCGGAACGCTCGGCGCCCTCGGCCCGCATGGTCACCCGGCCCTCCCGTTCCCGGCGCGCCTTGCGCTCCTGGCGCATCCGCTCCAGGGCGCGCACCCGTCCCTCGTTGCGGGTGCGCCTGGCCTTGATCCCCTGCCGGATCCACGTCTCCTCCTGGGCCAGCCGTTTGTCGAACAGGGCATTGCTCGTGGCCTCGGCCTCCAGGGCGGCATCCTTGCGCTGGCGATAGACGGCGTAACTGCCCGGCCAGTCCGTCAGTCTGCCCCGGTCCAGCTCCAGGATCCGGGTGGCCAGGCGGTCGAGGAACATCCGGTCGTGGGTCACGAACAGCACCGTGCCCCGGTACTCCCGCAAAATCCCCTCCAGCCGCTCGATGGCCGCCAGGTCCAGGTGGTTGGTCGGTTCGTCGAGCAACAAAAGATCCGGCTGCTCCGCCAAGGCGTACGCCAGCAGCGTCCGCCGCTTGAGTCCTCCGGACAAGGCGGAAAACGGGATCTCCCCCGACAGCCCGAAGCCGGTGAAAAAAATCTCCAGCCGGGTGCGGAACTCCCACTGGCGCGAGGCCTCCGGATGGGCGCGGGCGAACCGTTCCAGCGCCACCTCCAGGGCCGTCCCCGCCAGGTGGCCGGGAACCTCCTGTTCCAGGCCGGCCACCGTCACTCCTTTCGCGCGGATCACCTCCCCGCTGTCGGGTTGCAGTTGTCCGGCCAGGAGTTTCAGCAACGTCGATTTCCCGGAACCGTTGCGTCCCACCAGACAGACCCGCTCCCCGCGCTCCAGGGAAAATCCCACATCCTCCAGAACCGCCGGGCCTCCGAAGGTCACCTTGACGTTGCGTGTGCCGATTAATGCCATGTCCGTTGAAAAAACCTGTTTGAAAGGGATGCCAATCGGTTATGATACGTCAATTCATGGAATTGGGAAATTCTTTTTGCCGGGGCGCCCGCATGGACGATTGGTACGGATTGTTTTTGCTGATGGCGTTGGCCCTGTTCTGGTATCTTGCCATGGGCGCCCGGGAGCAGGTCCTGGATCTGGTGCGCCGGACCTGCGCCGAACTGGCGGTCCATTGGCTGGACGAGTCCGTCAGCCTGGCCTCCCTGAAGCTGCAACGGGACGGAAATGGCCGCTGGCGCCTGCGCCGGATCTACGGCTTTCGCTATCTGGATGCCAACTCACGCATCCTGGAGGGGGAGGTGATCCTGCTGGGCGCCCGGTTGCATGCCCTGCTTCTGGATGCTGCCGGGGTGGATGGATCGTCGATGGTGTTCGAGTTGCCACAAGCAAAGGAGGGAGTGCCATGCGCTTCTTGTTCTGGGGGGAAAAGGTTTCCTGGCTGAAGGGCTTTTTCCTTTTTTACCTGTTTTTTCTGGTGCTGTTCTTCGCGGCGGCGCCGTTTCTCACCCTCTGGATGTATGCCCAGACCAGCCTGACCAAAAGCCTGTTGCCGCAGCTGATCGGATTCTGTCTCCAGGGGGGGTTTCTGGTGGTGGTGTTCGCCTTGTACGAGAAACGCTCGGTCATCGACTCCCGGCGCAGTTGGAAGTTCACCCTGCGCACTTTTTTGTCGCCCATCGTGGATCGCTGCCTGCCGAACTGGAAGGCCGGCGAGATGGGGAAGGATCTGCTGCCGCCTCCGGCCACCCTGTTGCTGGGCATCGACGCCATCCGTGCCCAGGGCGTGGACCCGGACCTGGCCTCGGACCTGCACCGGATCGCCGAGCGCAGCCTCATCGCCATGGAATCCCTGTCGGTGATGGCCGCCCAGATCGATCACGTCCATCTGAACACCTGGCTGGCGATCATCCACCAGACCAGGGCCATTGCCGTCGCCGCGCAGCCGGAGGAACAGTCGCGCCTGGTGGTGCAGCTCCTGGAGAACGTGCGCCAGTTCGATGAGCTGTACATTTTCTGATACTTGGGACCCGGACTGGAGGCGACATTGGTAATCCTTGGTGTGGTGCTCTCGGTGGCTTGTGTCGGGCTGGCCGGCTTGGCGCTGGTCTCGCAGCGGCGTCTGCGCGACACCAAAGAGACCCTGCGGGAGTTGACCGCCACCCTGGAGGAACAAGTCCAAACGCGCACGCGGGAGTTGACCGAGGAACGGGATCATGCCCTGGCGGTGAGCAACGCCAAGAGCGATTTCCTGGCCACGGTCAGCCACGAGATCCGCACCCCCATGAACGTGGTCCTGGGCATGCTCGAACTGCTGCGTGAGGCCTCGTTGAGCCATGATCGCATGGAGCAGGTACGGTTGGCCTATGGTTCCGGCAAGACCCTCCTGGCGCTCATCGACAACATCCTGGATTTTTCCAAGATCGAGGCGGATCTGCTCTCCCTGGACGAGATGGATTTCGACCTGCGCGACCTGGTGGACGAATCGGCCCTGATCCTGGCCACCCTGGCCCATGCCAAGGGAATCGAGCTGACGCCGTTCTTTCCTCACGGCATGCCCACGATGGTGCGCGGGGATGTCAATCGCCTGCGGCAGATTTTCACCAATCTTTTGGGCAATGCCATCAAGTTCACCCCGGAGGGCGGGGTGGTGGAACTGCACGGCGGGCCGGTCGCCGACGAGGAGGGCTGGACCGAATACCTCTTCGAGGTGCGGGATACCGGTCCTGGGGTTCCGCCCGAGGAACGGGAGCGGATCTTTGATCGTTTCATCCAGGCCGAGAGCCACAGGCGGCAAGGGTATGCGGGGACCGGTCTGGGGCTGGCCATCACCAGGCGACTGGTGGAGATGATGGGGGGCGAGATCGGCGTGGATGTCAATCCGTATGCCCCCAGCGGGAGCATCTTTTATTTTTCCGTGCGGCTGGCCCATCCGCCCTTTCCCGAGGCGCTGGATGGGGATTTGGGCATTTTTCAGGGCTTGCGGCTGCTGGGGGTGCAGATCGATGGCCTGCAGCGCACCTTTCTGGATGATGTTCTGACCCGTTTCGGTGTGCGCTGCGGTTATGTCGCCGAGGTGAGCACCGCCCTGGAGACCCTGCGGCAGGCCAAGGCTGCGGGCGCGCCTTATGATCTGGTCGTGCTCAACCAGAAGCCGGGCCGCGACTCCCGGGAGACCAGCCTGGAGTTGCGCTACACGGATCTGATTCCCCGCATGATCCTGCTGACCGATCTGTTGGACCAGGGGCTGGATCAGACCGCAACCTTGCCGGGCATCGCCATCTGTCTCAAGAAGCCGGTGAGCGCCCAGCGTCTGCGTTCCGCCATGGAGTGGGTACTGCGGACCAATGACGCCTCCATGCCCGTTGATGTCCAGCAGGAGGCATCCGGCGGGACGGCCAGTTACGATGCGTGGATTCTGCTGGTGGACGACCATGCCGCCAATCTTACGGTCGCCAAGGGGATGCTGGCCCACCTCGGGTGCGACCCGACCCGCGTGGTGACCGCTGCGGATGGCCGCGAGGGGATGGCCCGTTTTCGCGAACACCCCTTCGGACTGGTCTTCATGGACTGCCAGATGCCGGGGGTGGATGGCTACGAGGCGAGCCGCCAGATGCGGGCGTGGGAAAAGGAACAGGGTTTGCCTTCCGTACCGATCGTGGCCTTCACCGCCAACGTCACCAGCGACAACCGGCGGATGGGGGAAAGCGCGGGCATGGATGCCTTTCTGGCCAAGCCCGTGACCCTGCATGAGTTGCAATGCGTTCTGGAGCGCTACCTGACGCCCGTTCCCAAGCGGGAGGTGGTCTCCCTGCCCAGGGAGATGCCAGCGGATCCCGCCCCGTCGTTTCCCGCCGACGACTCTGCCGAGGTGGTCATGCTCAAGGGGGCCATGGAGTCCATCGGCTTGCCGGAGGAGGATTTCCGGGATGTGGCCGGGTTGCTGGTCAACCAGATTCCGGAGTTGCTGGAAAGCCTGGAGCGGGACCTGCGCGAGCAGGATTACGAGACCGCCAGGGCCACGGCGCATGTTTTGAAGGGGAGCATGGCCAACACCATCTTTCCCCAGTTGCAGTTCCACACCCGCACCCTGCATGAGAAGATCAAGCTCAAGTCCTGGGAGGATGCCTTCGCCTCCCTGCATGGGGTGCATCAGCAGTTCGTTCCGGTGCGCAAGGCGCTGGAGAGTTTTCTGCGGGATCGTTGAGACGCCCCCCTGCGTTGCGGGGGGCGTCGTGTGCCTGCCGGGCCGTTACGGTTTGGCTTCGCCGAAGATGATGCCCATCAATTTCTGCTGATTGGCCTCGATCAGGGCCTTTTCCTCGGACGGAATGATGGACGGCATGGGTTGCGGTTCGAGGGACGCATTGAATTGCGCCTCGGAGGCGGCCAGTTGCTTGAGCATTTCCTGTTTCTGTGCCGGCGGGATGAACTGGTTGGCCTGCAGGCTGCGTGTCTGGTTTTTGAACCACTCCTGGTGCTGATTTTTCATATCCTTGTGCATCTCTTCCTGGGAGCGGAAGCGTGGGGTGCTGGCGCGATCGGTTGCGCTCTGCTGTTGAAAGCGGCGGGCCTGCCGGATCTGGTCCAGGGCCTGCTGCCGCTGCATGGGATGCATGAAGGGGTTGGAGCGGATTTCCCGTTCCTGGGCGTCGAACCAGCGGTTCTGTTCCTCGGTGATCTGGCGGCTGGCATCTTCGGGGGCGATCGGGCCGGGGGCAACGTTCATTTGTGCGAGGAGGCGCTGCTTTTCCTGGGGCGGGAGGTGGGGATTGGTGCGGATCCACTCCTTTTGCGCGGCCATCTGTTTTTGCATTTCCTGGTTGTCGGCCTTCATCCGCTGCTGCATTTCCTGTTGGTGTTTGTCCGTTTGGGCCTGCATTTCCTTGCGGTCCTGCTCCATGCGAGCCTTGGATTCGGCTTCCATTTTTTCCGAGGCGGTGAGCAGCAGGCCGGTGTTGATGTGATTGAGCAGGTAGAAGAAGCGATCCGGATCCCATTTATTTTCCGTCAGGCGGGCGGTGAACTCCTTGTCGTAGCGCATGCCGGACATCAGCCATGGGCTGTGCAGGGATTCGAAGCGGGCGTTGCGTTTGGCGAGCCATTGGAGAAAGTTCGGGTAGTCCGTGAGAAATTTTTCCATTTCCGCCTTGGTGAAGGGGGTTTGCTCGGTGGTCGATGCGGTTGCTGCGGAGCCGGTCAACCCGAGGAGAGCAATCCATAGCAGAACTGCGACAAATTGTCTTTTCATTTGTATTTCCTTTTTTTTGCTTGGGTGATTGCGAGAATCGGCATGGAGCATTGCGGTTTATTGTGGCCGATTGTGTGGCAAATGGCAATTGATTCGTTGTGAGCGTGCCGGCAGGCAAAGACACGCCTTCCTTTCCAAGAGCCTTGGCGGCTTTGGATCGGAACGGCGGGAGGGGGGAGAATCAGAAGAAGATCGCGCGCACGCCCTGGAAAAGCGCCCAGGCGGCCAGCGCCCACAGGGAGACGAGAGCGCCGATGATGGCCCTTTCCATCAGGTCGATGAAGCGGGTGGCGTGGTCTGCGGGGGTGAAGGTGGTTGCGGGGAGCGCGGGCGCGACGGGGATTTTGTTGACCTGGTTCCAGAGGAAGCGGTTCCAGCGGTCGGCGCTCCACAGGCGGTTGCGGCGGGTGGTCCGGTTGGGTTTGGAGAGAATCCAATGGTTTGATGAAGCGATGGTTTCGTTCGTGAGTGCCAGTGACATGTTGCTTCTCCCCCGGATGGTATGTGAACACGCGATATTGATTATAATGGAATCAGTATAGCGTTTGCAATCCATAATGTCAAAAGAAAAATTTGACATAGCAATATTTTCTTTATCGATAGGGGTGGCTCGGTCATGGCTCCACATTGGTCGGGGATTGTGCTAGGCTGTTTTCGCAACAGCGGCGTCCGTCTCAGCCGCATCCCCTGCATTGGATGGAGGTGGTCATGCCTGTCATCGATCCGGTTTCCCTGGAAGATTGTCTGGAGTTCATCGACCGGAACGCGTCCGATGTCCGGGAGGGGACCTACGACGTGAAGATTCGCGCCGAATGGCTGCCGGTCATGCCGCCGGAGGCGGTGCGCTTCCTGCTGGAGCACTGCGTATCGACCCGCAAGGTGGTGGGGCGGGTGCTCAAGGGGAAGGGGGCGGGAGCGGCCATCCTGGAACGGTTGGGACGGGACGGGAATCAGGAGGTGCGGCAGTGCGTGGCGGCGAATCCCAACGCCCCCGAGGCGGTGTTGCTGGCGCTGGGGGATGATTATTTCGAGGAGGTTCGGTTGACCCTGGCGCGCAATCCCGCGCTGCCCGAGGCATTGCTCAATCAGATGTCGCTGGACAAGTCGCCGCATATCCGCGTGGCGGTGGCAAGAAATCCGCAAACGTCCCTGGCGGTCATGAACCGGCTGGCCAACGACCGGTCGCGCATGGTGGCCGACGCGGTGGTGGAACTGGCCGGGGAGACCAAGTCGCCGGGCACGTTGCAACTGCTGGCCAAATGCGGACGCGCGGAGGTGCGGGCCGCAGTGTGCGGCAACCGCTGGCTGGGGCTGCCCATGGTGGACCTTCTGTGCCGCGACGAGGACCACAGGGTGCGGGAGGCGGCCAGGAAGCGGTTGCTGGAGGTGGCCCGTGCGCCCGGAACCGCCCCGGAACTGCTGCGGCAATTCGCGGTGCTCGACAGCCGCGACATCCGGGAGGCCGTGGCGGGCAATCCCTCCGCCCCGGCGGATCTGCTGGAACGGTTCATCAACGAGGGGGAGGAGCGGGTCCGGATGGCGGTGGCGGGCAATCCGTCCCTGCCGGAGGCGCTCATGATGCTTCTGGTCAGTGATGGTCGTGCGGGGGTGAGGGAGGTGCTGGCGCGGCGCACCGATCTGTGCTGGCCGGCGTGCGAGTTGCTCAACGGGGACGAGACCCCGGAGATTCAGGAAGCGCTTGCCGACAATCCTGCCGAGCGGGAGCGCCGCAAGGCTGCCGGGCTGTGTCTGGACTGCGGCAGGAAACTGACCGGCATGGGCAGAACGATCAGCACCCAGTGTTTCGCCTGCATGGGCAAGCGGCTACTGAATCGCTGAGCGGGGCGGGTCGTTGTCCACGCGTGCCCCTTCGCCCTCGATGACCATGTCGCCGGCGGGACGGATCGGTTTGGCGTGCCGGATGAGGATGGCCAGGATCCGGTTGCGCAGAGGGGTGCGGGTCCAGGGGAGCAGCAGCAGGAGCGCGGCCAGATCCGACAGATAGCCGGGCACGACGAGCAAGGCCCCGGCGGTCAGCATCATGGCGGCGTTCAGGAGTTCCCCGCCCGGGGACTCCCCGTGCAGCAGGCGTTCCTGGATCGCGTCCAGGGCGCGCGGCCCGGTGGTGCGGATCAGGGTGAGACCGAGCAGGCCCGCCGCCACCAGGGACAGCAGAACCGTCCCGGCGCCCAGATACCGGCCCGCCCAGATCAGCAGCCAGATTTCCACGAAAGGCAGGGTCACCAACAACAAGCGCCAATAACGCGTCATGATCGTGCGTTCTCCAGTATCCGATGAATGGCTGGCCGGGGTCGTCCGAGGGTTGCGACACTATAGCCCGACTTCTCTGATGCCTGGGTGGAAAAAAATGCGCCGGAAAAAAAATTCGTTGCACACCGATATCGTCGTTTCCCCACCTTGAAACTCCCCGGCATGTGTGTTATTCAATTTCTCCGATGAGGTAGCCCGCATCATAAGGCCCAACTAAGTCCGCAACGAAAGAGGAATCAGCGTGCTCAATCTTGCCCTGGCCAAACGATATGCCACCGCCTTGGTGGCGTTGGCGAACGAACGCAATCAACTGGGAGTCGTCGGCGAGGATCTCTCCCGCTTTGTGGAGCTTCTGACTGCCACTCCCGCTCTGCGCCTGATGCTGACGAGTCCCACCGTGCCCACCCTCGAAAAGCACGCGGCGGTGGATGCCTTCATCCAGCACGCACGGCCCACCGAGACCGCCGGTCATCTCCTGAAATTATTGGTGGACAAACGGCGCATGGCCCTTGTGGAGGCCATTATCGTCGCCTATCATGAGGAGATGGAGGCGCGTGGCGGTCGCATGACCGTCGAGGTGCGTTCTCCCTCTCCCCTCGACGCCACCCATGCCGAGGCCCTGAGAACCACCCTGGGCAAAATCACCGGAAAAGAGATCCGGCTGGAAAACAGCACCCAACCCGACCTTCTTGGCGGTATTGTCGTGCGGATCGGAAGCCTGATGATGGATTATTCGGTACGCAACCATTTGAACCGGCTCAAAGCCCAGATGAGAGGATAACTGTTCGATGCAGATCAGTGTCGCCGAAATTAGCGAAATTATCAAGAAACAGATCGCCAACTACGGCGTCGAGGCCGAGATCTCCGAAGTGGGACAGGTGATCGCCGTGGGGGATGGCATCGCCCGCGTCCACGGGCTCGACAAGGTGATGGCCAGCGAGATGGTCCTCTTCGAGGACGGCACCCAAGGGATGGCCCTCAACCTGGAAGAGGACAACGTGGGCGTCGTCATCTTCGGCGATGACCGCAGCATCAAGGAAGGGACCGTGGTCAAGCGAACCAAGCGCATCGTGGACGTACCGGTGGGCAAGGAGTTGCTGGGCCGTGTCGTGGACGCGCTGGGCAACCCCATCGACGGCAAGGGTCCGACCAACAGCAAACATCGCTCCATGGTGGAGGTGATCGCCCCGGGCATCATCCCGCGCAAGTCGGTGCACGAGCCGCTCTATACCGGCCTGAAGGCCCTGGATGCCCTGGTCCCCATCGGACGCGGTCAGCGCGAGCTGATCATCGGCGACCGTCAGACCGGCAAGACCGCCGTGGCCGTGGACGCCATCATCAACCAGCGTCGCACCCACGAGACGGATAAACCGGTCTACTGCTTCTACGTGGCCATCGGCCAGAAGCGTTCCACCGTGGCCAAGGTGGTGCGCACCCTGGAAAAGCATGGCGCCATGGCCTATACCACCGTGGTCTCGGCCACCGCCTCCGAGCCGGCGCCGATGCAGTTCCTCGCCCCCTATTCCGGCTGCGCCATGGCCGAGTATTTCCGTGACAACGGCATGCACGCCCTGATCGTCTACGACGACCTCTCCAAGCAGGCGGTCTCCTATCGGCAGATGTCCCTGATCCTGCGTCGTCCTCCGGGACGCGAGGCCTATCCTGGCGATGTCTTCTATCTCCACTCCCGTCTGCTGGAGCGGGCCTGCAAATACAACGATGCCAATGGCGGCGGTTCCCTGACCGCGCTGCCCATCATCGAAACCCAGGGTGGCGACGTGTCGGCCTACATCCCGACCAACGTCATTTCCATCACCGACGGTCAGATCTTCCTGGAATCGGAACTCTTCTACTCCGGCATGCGTCCGGCCATTTCGGTGGGTCTGTCCGTCTCCCGTGTGGGTGGCTCGGCCCAGGTCAAGGCCACCAAGCAGGTGGCCGGCTCGTTGCGTCTGGACCTGGCCCAGTTCCGTGAAATGGCTGCCTTCGCCCAGTTCGGCTCCGACCTCGACGCCTCCACGCAAAAACTGATTCACCGTGGCGAGCGGTTGATGGAATTGTTGAAACAGCCGCAATACCAGCCACTCTCCATGGAAGAGCAGGCCGTGGTGCTCTTCGCCGGCACCCGCGGGTTGCTGGACGATGTGGATGTCAAGCGGGTCACCGAGGTGGAGCAGGGCATTCTGGAATACATGCGCAACCAGCAGAAATCCGTCCTGGAATCCATCAGAAAAGAGGAGAAACTCTCCAAGGAGATGGAAGAGAACCTGACCACCATCCTGAGCGCTTTCATCAAGAAGTACGCCGATCAAAAGGCGGCGGGCGAGATGGCGGGCAAACTCACGAAGTCTGCTTCATGAGGCGGAAGAGGAAGGGCGCATGGCCAACTTAAAACATCTCCGCAACCGGATCCGGTCGGTCAACAATACCCGGCAGATCACCAAGGCCATGAAAATGGTCTCGGCGGCCAAGCTGCGCCGTTCCCAGGAGCGGGCATTGGCCACGCGGCCTTACAGCCAGCGGATCCGGGCCATGATCAACGGCATCGCCGCCCTGATCCCGGCGACCGGTGCGCCTCCTCTGCTGGCCCCCGTGCGCGAGGGACCCAGAAAGATCCACCTGGTCATTTATACCGCCGATCGCGGCTTGTGCGGCAGTTTCAACAGCGTGGTCATCCGTTCGACCAGGGCGCGTATCGCGCAACTGACCGCCCAGGGACACAAGGTCATGCTCACTTTCGTGGGTCGCAAGGCGCACGACGTGATGAAACGGCAGTATGGCGACCTGGTCCGGGATGTCCATGTGGGACTCTCCCGGGTGCTCTCCTTCGATCTTACCGAGCAGCAGGTGGCGGCCAAACTGCTGACCGACTTCTCCAACGGTGAGTTCGACGAATGCCACATCGTTTTCAATGCCTTCAAGTCGGCCATGACCCAGGAACTCACCTGGCGGCAGATCATCCCGGCCCCCATCGAGCCTCTTGGCGACGATGAACCCAGGGGCAGTCCGCTCTTCGAGCCGGACGAGGAGACTGTCCTGGAGGCCCTGCTGCCTCGCAACATCGCGGTGCAGGTGTTCCAGGCCCTGACGGAATCCAACGCGGCGGAGCACGCGGCGCGCATGACCGCCATGGACAATGCCGTGCGCAACGCTGGCGAAATGTTGAAGAAACTCAGTATCACCTACAACCGAACGCGCCAGGCGGCCATCACCACCGAACTGATGGAGATCATCGGTGGGTCCGAATCCCTGAAGGGCTAGGCTGCGGGCAGACACCTTATCAAGTGACCGGCAACAAAGACGGAGCGATCAATGAGCAAAAATGGTGGACGTGTGATTCAGGTGGTTGGGCCAGTGGTGGATGTCCGTTTCGACGGCGAACTGCCGGCCATCCTCAACGCCCTGCACATAGACCGCGGCGAAGGGGGCCGCATGGTGCTGGAAGTGGCGCAGCACCTGGGAGAGGGCACGGTGCGCACCATCTCCATGCATACCACCGACGGCTTGGTGCGTGGTCAGGAGGTGGTGGACACCGGGGCGCCGATCCAGGTCCCGGTGGGTGACGAGACTTTGGGCCGCATCATGAACGTCGTCGGCGATCCCCAGGATCAACTCGGCCCCATCGTGACCAAGCAGACCTTTGCCATGCACCGTCCGGCGCCTGCCTTCGCGGATCAATCCACGGAGGCCGAGATCCTGGAAACCGGCATCAAGGTGGTGGACCTGCTCGCCCCTTATGCCAAGGGTGGCAAGATCGGTCTTTTCGGCGGTGCCGGCGTGGGCAAGACCGTGTTGATCATGGAACTGATCAACAACGTGGCCATGGGGCATGGCGGTTACTCGGTGTTCGCCGGCGTGGGCGAGCGCACCCGCGAGGGGAACGACCTTTACCACGAAATGATCGCCTCGAAGGTCATCGATCCGCACAACTACAAAAACTCGAAGGCCGCGCTGGTCTATGGTCAGATGAATGAGCCGCCCGGTGCCCGTGCCCGTGTCGCCCTGACCGGCCTGACCGTGGCGGAGTATTTCCGCGACGTGGCCAAGCAGGACGTGCTGCTGTTCATCGACAACATCTTCCGTTTCACCCAGGCTGGTTCCGAGGTGTCGGCTTTGTTGGGTCGCATCCCGTCCGCCGTGGGTTATCAACCCACCCTGGCCACCGACATGGGTGCCTTGCAGGAGCGGATCACTTCCACCACCAACGGTTCCATCACCTCGGTGCAGGCCATCTATGTCCCGGCGGACGACCTCACCGACCCGGCCCCGGCCACTGCCTTCTCCCATCTGGACGCCACCACCGTGTTGTCCCGTCAGATTGCCGAGATCGGCATTTATCCCGCCGTGGACCCGTTGGACTCCACCTCGCGTCTCCTGGATCCCCAGGTGGTGGGGCTGGAGCATTACAAGGTGGCCCGTGAGGTGCAACGGGTGTTGCAGACCTACAAGTCCCTGCAAGATATCATCGCCATTCTGGGCATGGACGAGTTGTCCGAGGAGGACAAGCTCACGGTGTTCCGCGCCAGAAAGATTCAGCGTTTCCTTTCCCAGTCCTTTCATGTGGCCGAGGCCTTCACCGGGCAGAAGGGGGTGTATGTCCCGCTCAAGGAGACGGTGCGCGGCTTCAAGGAGATCGTGGAGGGCAAGCATGACAGCCTGTCCGAAGCGGCCTTCTACATGGTGGGTGACATTGACAGTGCCATCGAAAAGGGTCGTCGTTTGGCCAAGCAGTAAGTAAAAGGGAACCGCGCTCATGTCCATTTTCATTCATCTGGAGGTCGTGACTCCAGAGTCGGTGTTGATCTCCGAGGATACCGATCTGGTCACCGCGCCGGGCGTGGAGGGATATTTCGGCGTCATGGCCGGGCATGCCCCGATGGTGACTCTGCTCAAGCCTGGGGTCATGACCATTGGGTTTCCGGTCAGCCCGGAGGACAACAAGGTCAAGCGGTACATCATTGCCGGCGGTTATGTGGAAGTCTTGCCGGAGAAGGTGACCATACTCACCGAGCGGGCCGTGGCGCGGGAGGATCTCGACCGGCAGAAAATCGAGTTGGAGTTGAAGGAGGCTCAGGACAAGGTGTGCGCCATTCCTTCCTCCGATCCTCAGTGCGCCTACTGGCAGAACCGTGTGGATTTCGCCAATGCGTGTCTGGGTGTGCTGGTCGGACATAAGGTTTAAACATACGACTCGAGGTGGTCCGGGAAGATTCTCACATGAACCGTTGCTCTGTCCTGGTACTGGCTGCGGGTCAAGGCACCCGGATGCGATCGAGACTTCCGAAGGTATTGCATCGATTGGCCGGCAGGCCGCTTTTGTGGCACATATTGCGTGCAGTGCGCGGGTTGCGGCCTGAGCGGTTGGCTGTGGTGACCGGATTCGGTGCGGAGCTTGTGGAGCAGGAGTTGGCTGCCCCGGACATTCACTGGGTGCGGCAGGAGGAGCGCAGGGGAACAGGGCATGCCGTGATGTGTGCCTTGTCTGTGTTGGAGGGGTTGTCTGGTGATTTGTTGATCCTCAATGGCGATCATCCATTGGTGGAGACCGGGGTGTTGGAGGCCTTGTTGGAGCGGCATCGGCAGGAGGGCAATGTCTTGACGCTCTTGTCTACGCTTCTCGAGGTTCCGGACGGTTATGGACGTGTGGTACGGGATGCGCGGGGCGGGTTGGAGCGTATTGTCGAGGAAAAGGATGCGGATGCCGCTGTGCGGGCCGTGACTGAGGTCAATACCGGTTTTTATTGTTTGGATGTGGTGCGTTTGGCCGGATGGTTGGCGCGCATCACCGATCGGAATGCCCAGAACGAATATTACTTACCGGATATTGTCCCTTTGGCCATTGCCGAGGGGCGTGTAGGGGTGATGCGTGCGGGGGATGCGGTGGCCTTGTCCGGGGTGAATGATCGGGCGCAGTTGGCCGGTTTGGAGGTGGCCATGCGGGCCAGGTTGACGGCGCGTTTCATGGCTGAGGGGGTCACTTTTGTGGATCCCGCTTCGTGTTGGTTGGCGGCGGATGTTGAGATTGGGCCGGACACGGTCATCGAGCCGCAGGTGGTGCTTGGTCCGGGAAGTGTGGTTGGGGAGGGGTGTCATATTGGGCCTTTCTGTCAGATTCAGGAGAGTCGCATTGGTTCTGGCAGTCGAATTTATGCTTTTTGTCATTTGGATGGGGTTGTCATCGATGGGGCGAGTGAGGTTGGTCCGTATGCCCGTTTGCGGCCTGGGACGAGGCTTGCGAGTCGGGCAAAGGTGGGCAATTTTTGTGAATTGAAGAAGGCGGTGATTGGTGAGGGTTCGAAGATCAATCATTTGAGTTATATTGGTGATGCCGAGGTAGGGAGTGGGGTCAACGTTGGGGCGGGGACGATTACGTGCAATTATGATGGGGTGCACAAGCATCGGACGGTGATCGAGGATCGTGTTTTTGTGGGTTCGGATGTACAGTTTGTTGCGCCGGTTCGGGTAGGGGTGGGTGCGACGATTGGGGCTGGGACCACTGTGACAAGGGATGTGCCTGCGTTTTCGTTGGCGGTATCCCGGACGGCTCAGACGCACATTGAGGGGTGGGCGGAAAGAAGGGAGCGGTTGAAAAAGGATAAGTGATTTATTGATTGTTGATTATAAATTATTACGGGTCCAGGGGGATTATCCCCCTGGTGGGATCCAAGGGCGAAGCC
>JADGAR010000081.1 GCA_015231915.1 Magnetococcales bacterium | reverse complement strand
TGACCTGGTGGCACACCTCCAGGCACTCCTGCTTGAGCCGTCGCAGCTCCTCGGGCAGACCGACCAGGGGGATCATGATTTCCGGAATGATCGAAAAGCCTTCATTTTTGACCAGGGAGCAGGCGGCCTCCATGATGGCCCTGGTCTGCATGGCATAGATTTCCGGATAGGTGATCCCCAGTCGGCAGCCGCGATGGCCCAGCATGGGGTTGAACTCCTTGAGGCTGGAGACGCGGGACTGGATTTCCTTGACCTCGACCCCCATGACGCGGGCCACTTCGAGTTGCTCCTTGAGTTCGTGGGGCAGGAATTCGTGGAGTGGGGGGTCGAGGAGGCGGATGGTGACTGGCAACCCCTGCATGACGCGGAAGATCTCTTCGAAATCGGATCGCTGCATGGGCATGAGTTTTTCCAGGGCCACCTTGCGTCCTGCCTCGTCCTGGGCGAGGATCATTTCGCGGACGGCGAGGATGCGGTTGTCCTTGAAGAACATGTGCTCGGTGCGGCACAGTCCGATCCCCTCGGCGCCGAAATCGATGGCGGTCCTGGCATCGACCGGGGTATCGGCGTTGGCGCGGACCTTCATGGTGCGCAAGGTGTCGGCCATGCGCATGAATTCGCCGAACTCACCGGTCATTTGCGGTTCGCGCATGGTGATGCGGCCCAGCAGGACCTGCCCGGCATCGCCGTCGATGGTGATCCAGTCGCCCTTGCGGATGAGGGTGCCCCTGACATGACAGATTTCGGCCTTGATGTCGATTTCCAGGTCGTGGCAGCCGGAGACGCAGGGCCGGCCCATGCCGCGGGCCACGACGGCGGCGTGGGAGGTGGCCCCGCCCCGTGCGGTGATGATGCCGGCGGCGGCATGCATGCCGTGGATGTCCTCCGGGCTGGTCTCCTCGCGCAGGAGGAGGACCTTGTGTCCGTCCGCGACCCACTGCACGGCGTCATCCGGGGTGAAGACCACCTGTCCCACTGCAGCGCCCGGGGAGGCGGCCACCCCTTCGGCCAGGACGGTGCGCTTGGCCTTGGGGTCGATGGTGGGGTGGAGGAGTTGATTGAGGTCCTCGGGCTTGACGCGGCGGATCGCCTCGGCGGGGGTGATCAACCCTTCGCGGACCATCTCCAGGGCGATGCGCAGGGCGGCCTGAACGGTGCGTTTGCCGTTGCGGGTCTGGAGGAGCCACATTTTGCCCTTCTGGATGGTGAACTCCAGGTCCTGCATGTCGCGGAAATGGAGTTCCAGCTTTTTGTAGAGGGTCACCAGTTCCTGGTAGAGTTCCGGCATGACCTCTTCCATGGCGAGGTCCTGGGAGCGGGCGCGGCGTTTGCCTTCCAGGGTGATCTCCTGCGGGGTGCGGATGCCGGCCACCACGTCCTCGCCCTGGGCGTTGATGAGGAACTCGCCGAAAAAGCGGTTTTCGCCGGTGGAGGGGTCGCGGGTGAAGGCGACGCCGGTGGCGCTGTCCGGTCCCATGTTGCCGAAGACCATGGCCTGCACATTGACCGCCGTGCCCCACTCTTCCGGGATGTCGTTGAGCTTGCGATAGGTGATGGCCCGGTCGGCGTGCCAGGAGCGGAAGACCGCGCCGATGGCGGCCCAGAGCTGTTCCATGGGGTCGTCCGGGAAGGGTTTGCCGATGGTCTCCTTGACGATCTCCTTGTAGCGTTCGGCCAGATCGCGCCACTCTTCGGCGGTCAATTCGACATCCTGGCGTTTTTCGAGCCGTTTCTTTTCGAGTTTCAGGGCCTCCTCGAACCGCTCGTGAGGGATGTCGAGGACCACGTTGGCGAACATGTGCACGAAACGACGGTAACAATCATACACGAAGCGGGGATCCCCGGACTGGCGGATCAACCCCTCGATGGAGTTTGCGTTCAGCCCCAGGTTGAGGACCGTGTCCATCATCCCCGGCATGGAGACCCGTGCGCCGGAGCGCACCGACAGGAGCAGGGGGTTGTCGGCATCGCCGAAGCGACAGCCCATGGCCACGCCGACCTTTTCCAGGGCGGCATCCACTGCGGCGGCCAGTTCCGGGGGATAGGAGCCGTTATTGGCGAAATAATAGGTACATACCTCGGTACTGATGGTGAAACCCGCCGGGACCGGGATGCCGATTCTGGACATTTCCGCCAGGTTGGCCCCCTTGCCGCCCAGGGTGTTGCGCAGGGACGCATCGCCATCCGCGATCCCGTTTCCGAAGAAATAAATCGGTTTTTTCACGTTCATAAGGTCCCTAGGCTGAGGTTTTTCATGCCGCTTGCCGGCAACATGCAATCACCGGGGAAGAAAATGCGAGCGCATTTTAGTCTCCATGCGACCGGAATGCAACCGGATTTCCTGAATCCTCACGAGAAGAGGAGCGCGGAAAGTCGGGGTCGGAAACTGGCGATGAGGGGATGACCCGGCCCGAGGAGATCGAACACCCTCAAAATGGCCTTGCGCCCGGCATCGTCGTCGAAGGCGCGGTTGCGGCGCACCACTTCCAGGAACTGCTCCAGGCCCTCCGCGTAGCTTTCGCGGGCGACGAGGGCTTCGCCGAGGGCCATGCGCGCCGCCAGATCGGCGGGATCGGCCTCCACCCTGGCGGCCAGTGGGGCGATATCGACGGCGGCGGCGGCAAAGGCCAGACGTGCGGCCAGCAGTTTGGCCTCCGTGCCTTCCCGGTCACGGGCGGGCAGACGGGCGAGGGTGGCATTGGCCTCCTCCATGCGGCCCGAATCCAGATAGACCCGTGTCAGCCCCAGAAGGGCCTCGGTGTGCTCCGGGGATTGGGTCAACACCGCCGCGAAACCGGCTTCCGCCGCCTGCAGGTCGCCCCGCGTCAGGGCTGCCATTGCCTGCGAGGCCGCCTTGTCGGCTCCGGAGGGGAGGGACTCTTCGAGAAACTTGCGCACCCGCGACTCCGGCAGGGCGCCGGTGAATTCGTTGGTCACCTGGCCATCGATGAACAGCTTGACCGCCGGGATTCCGCGCACGCCATAACGGCGGGCCAGGTCCGGATTGCGATCCGAATCGATTTTGGCCAACACGAATCGTCCTTGCAATTCTTCCGCCAGTTTGGCCAGGATCGGTCCCAGGGTACGGCAGGGACCGCACCAGTTGGCCCAGAAATCCACCAGAACCGGCGTGCGCCTGGAACGTTCCAGGACCTCGCTGGCGAAGGAGGCCCCATCCACATCCACCACCCATCGACTGTCGGTCATTTCAGTACATTCCTCCTTACAGATCAACCATTTCCACCATTGCCTCGTCCATGCCGGCGATGAAGCGGGTCGCCATTTCCTTGAAGCGATCCGCCACGTCGGTCACCAGGAATTCCACCTTGCGCGCCTCCCCCCCCGGGGGGGCGGGGGCGATCACGCCGCCAAGATAATTGCCCAACTCTTCGGCCACCGCCGAGGAGGAGTCCACCAGCGTCAATTCCGGCCCCATGACTGCGGAGATCACCGGGGCCAACAGGGGATAATGGGTGCAGCCCAGGATCAGGGCGTCCATGGGTTGGGAGCGCAACGGCGCCAGGGTCTCCTCCACGATGAGACGCACGGCGGGGTGGTCCAGCCACCCTTCCTCCACCAGAGGGACGAACATGGGGCAAGCCAGGGAGATCACCCGGATGCGGGGATCCAGATCGGCCAGGTGATCCGGATAGGCGCCGCTGGCCACGGTGGAGCGGGTGCCGATCACCCCGACCCGACCGGGACGGGAGAGACCGGCGGTGATGCCGCTGGCCTTGCGGCACCCCGGCTCGATCACCCCCAGGACCGGGGTCGTGCAGTGGGCGCGCAGGGCGCCCAGCCCCAAAGCGGAGGCGGTGTTGCAGGCCACCACCAGCCCCTTGACGCCGCGTCGCAGCAGGCAATCCGCCACCTGGACCGAATAGCGCTCGACGGTGCGGGCCGATTTGGTCCCGTAGGGCACCCGCGCCGTGTCGCCCAAATAGATGAATCCCTCGTCGGGGAAACGGCGCACCAGGGCATCCAGGACCGTCAATCCTCCCACCCCGGAGTCGAAGATGCCGATGGGACGTGGATCGAACATCGCTTGTCACCTCTCATTGCCAGCGTCACAAAAAAAACATTGCCAGCAATGAAAGCCTCTGCTAGGCTTCATTGTCAAGCGCGGATATGGTGGAATTGGTAGACACGCTGTCTTGAGGGGGCAGTGGTTAACGCCGTGCCGGTTCAAATCCGGCTATCCGCACCACATTTTTCGTCCTCAAAGACGCCAAAAAAGTCTGGAAAACCCGTAACATATCATGTTTGCGGGTTTTTTTGTGTTCGCAGCGTCAACCTGACAATGCTCCGAGCCATGAGTTCACTGCATTCATCCATCATGACATTCTTGCGGCGGGGGGGGCATGGCGCATCCCCTGGTCACGACCCGTTCGTCACCCTGAGCGATCAGTTGCAACACGCGATGCGTGTCATCGGCATGCAGGTCGGCAACGCCTCGTCGCTGATCATGGAACTGATTCAAATTCACAAATATCTCGGCAAGGATGTCGGCGCCCTCTTCACCCTGGCCGGGGAGATCGACCAGGACAACAGCCAGTTGGCCCAGGAAATGACCGCCACCCTGGTCAACCTGAGCCGGATCCTCGAGCACATGGAACGCCTCAACCAATCCGCCATGGAGATTGCCCGGGAGATCGATTTCGTGAATCGGGAGACCGACGCATCGAAGGCCGTGCTGCACACCGTGCAGTCCGCTGCCAACGAGATGGTGGCAGACCTGCACGGGGTGATGGATCAGCTGCACCGGTCCACGGCGGTCACCGGCGCAGTGGTCACGGCCACCGATGAGATGGTGGACTCCTTCCATCAGGTCCACGCCCGCTGTCAACAGGCCAACCATGCCGCCTCTGCCGCCAGCCAGGCGACCAGCGAGTTCGGCTTTGTCCTGGATGCCCTGGCCAACGCCGCCAGAGAGATCGGCGCGGTGGTGGACTTCATCTACGAGATCGCGGATCAAACCAACATGTTGGCCCTCAACGCCTCCATCGAGGCAGCCGGGGCGGGGGAGGCCGGCAAGGGATTCGCGGTGGTGGCCAGCGAAATCAAGGCCCTGGCCAGACAGACCAGTCAAGCCACCGGCGATATCGTGGTCCGGGTGCATGAAATTCAGGACCGCTCCAGCGAGGCGGCACAGGTTTCCACCAGGATCTTCGACTGGGTGGAACGCATCGAACACGGCAACAGGGAGATCGCACTGGCCGTCGATGACCAGATCCTGACCACCCAGCAGGTGGCCGACAGCATGCACGAGTTGAAAGGGGCGATGAATGCCATTCTGGATAGCGCCCATCAACTGGAAACCGCCACCCGGACTGTGGTCCTGGAGGCCGAACGCGGCGTCGCCAGCATGGGAGAGATCGGCGGCCAGGCCGCGCGGATGGCGGCCACCGCCCGCGACATGGAGCAAAGAACCCTGGATGCCAGTCAATTCACCCGGACCAGTCACGATTCGGCCATCCGCACCAACCAGTTCTCCCAACAGGTCAAGGCCAGGCTGGAACGCTCCGTGCGCATGACCCGTTTTCTCAACGGTTCCGTCAACCAGTTCGGGGTGTTGTCCAGGATCGCACGGGAGTATAACGATGCCTTCCATGACTCTTTGCTCTCTTTCGAGGGGTTTGCGGAACCCTTCGAGATGTATCGATGCAAGAGTGACATCCTGACCATGATCGGGCAATTGGAAAAGGCGGCCTTCGGCAACGTGCGGCTTGGCAACACGGCCTTCGCCACCTGGGAAAACAGCGAGGTGGGCAAGTGGCTCACAGCCAATCGCGCCACCCCGCTGGCGCAGACCCCCGCTTACCGGGACACCCTGCAAAAATGCCAAGCCATGCATGAGGCAGCCAGCAAGGCCATCACCCTGCTCAACGGCGAGGGGCGCTCAGAGGTCGCTGACGCCATGCGCGAAGTGCATCTGCGGCGTCAGGAACTGTTTGCCGCCTTGGATCGGTTCTATCTGCAACCCATGCCGTCGCAACCGCAGCAAATCGAGTTGGTCACCTGGGACAACGGCCTGCTGATCGACATTGCGCAGATCGACGATGACCACAAAACGCTGTTTGCCAAGGTGAACCGCCTGCATGGCGCCATGCGGGAGCGCGCGCCGATCCACACCCTGCAGGAACTGGCGCGGGCGCTGTTCGATCACGCCGCTGCCCATTTCGAGCGGGAGGAGCGGCTCATGCAGCACGCCCAGGATCCGGCAAGGCAGGACCATATGGCACAGCATGCCATTTTTCGCGCCCAGGCAGAGATTTTCGCAAAAAGCATCGAGCCGGGGGCCTATACCATCCTTTTGGACCTGCTGAGTTTCGTCAAGAACTGGTTTTCGTTCCATATCGCCCACTGGGATCGCAAAA
This sequence comes from Magnetococcales bacterium, assembly GCA_015231915.1. Classification (GTDB taxonomy): domain Bacteria; phylum Pseudomonadota; class Magnetococcia; order Magnetococcales; family Magnetaquicoccaceae; genus Magnetaquiglobus. The sequence continues at coordinate 8,863 of JADGAR010000081.1, read as the reverse complement.
TGGGCGACCACTGCAAGGCCGATCGAACTGGACAAACCAGGCGCGTTTGATGGAAACTGATGTTACGGGGTTTGGCGCGCAATGGCATTTTTTCGGGAGGAGATCGACATGGAACGCAGGACATTCATCAAGTCGGCGGCTCTGATGGCCGCCGCCGGGGGGGTTCCCACCCTGGGGTTGGCGGCGGACGAGGGCGCTGACGGCGGCAAGGCCAAGGTGGAAAGCTGGCGGCCATTGGGCAAGACCGGCATCAAAATGAGCGACATCTCCTTCGGGGCGGGCAAACTCTCCTCTGCCGCGCTGGTGCTGCGCGCCATCGACCGGGGGGTGAACTACTTCGACACTGCCCCGGACTACGGCCCCAGCGAGGATTTCATCGGCGAGGCGTTGCGCAAGGTCAAGGCGCGCGACAAGATCCACATCGCCTCCAAATACTGTCAGGCCATCCCCTTCCAGGCAGGCAAGAGCCATCTGCAGGTGGGCGCCAAAAAGGCGGATTACATCGCCGCCGTCGAAAACAGCCTCAAGCGCATGGGGACCGACTACCTGGACGTGGTCTTTGTCCATGCCATTGGGGAACTCAATGAACTCGACAAGGAAAAGGCCCGTCTGCTGGACCCGGAAATGCTGGCGGCCACGGAGGAGCTGAAAAAAGCCGGCAAGGTGCGCCATCTGGCCGCCTCCTCCCATGGTCCCCACAACATGGAGGCGCTGATGACGGAGGCGGTTCGCTCCGGCCATTACGACCTCATCATGCCGGCGTTCAATTTCATGAAATTCCCCAAGGTCCCGGAGGTGCTCAAGGAGGCCAATGCCCGCGGCGTGGGGGTGGTGGCCATGAAGGTCCTGGCCGGCACGCGCGAGAGCGGCATGCAGTTCGATCCGGGCCAGTACGAGCAGTCCGCGTTCAAGTGGGCCTTGCACCACCCGGAGGTGAGCGGGCTGGTGATCACCATCAAATCGGCCCAGGATCTGGATCTCTATCTGCCCGCTTCGGGAAAACCCTTCACGGCGGCAGACCAGCGCAATCTGGATCTTTATGCCGCCCTGCACGGCGCGGATTACTGCCGCACCGGCTGCGGCGACTGCCTGGACTCCTGCCCAGGCGGGGTGGAGATCGCCTCCATCCTGCGCTACCAGATGTATTTTTCCAATTACGGCGACGAGAAGAGTGCCATGCGCGCCTATGCGGACCTGGAGAAAAACGCCGCCGCGTGCGGAGAGTGCGCGGATGACGGTTGTTCCCGCGCCTGTCCGTATGGCCTGCCGGTTGCCCAGAAGCTCGCCGCCGCCCATCGCCTGCTGACCCTATGACCCGCTGGCTGTTGCTGGCCCTGTTGCCGGTGATCGCCTGGGGGGTGTGGTGGGACGGGCAGCATTACGACCCCGGTCTGCTGGATTTCAAGCAGGCCGGGGCGCGTCTCTCCCCACTGGCCGACCTGCTGCCGGAACGCATCGGGACATTGCCCCGCGTGGGGGAGCCGCGTCTGTTCGGCAAGGAAAATCTGCACGAGTACGTCAACGGTCACGCGGAATTTTTCATCAGCGCCGGTTTTGCGCAACTGGCGGTCGGGGAGTACGGCTCCGGGGGGCGCCCTGAGGTGGTCGTGGACATCTACGAGATGGGCAAACCCCTGCATGCCTTCGGCGTCATCTCCCAGGAGGGCAATCCGGGCGCGCGTCCGGTGGCCATCGGCGAGATGGGCAGCCGGGAGGGGCGGGGGTTGCGGTTCATCGTGGGATCCCGTTACGTCAAGCTGACCGCCTTTGCCGACAATGCCCCCCTGGAGGCGGTCGGGGAGGCGGTGGCCCGGGCCTCCGGGGGGGAGGCCGGAGTGACAAAATTCCGCTTTCCGGAACTGGGCGAGGAGCTGGCCACCCGTTTTTTCAAGGAGGGTTACCGGGGGTTGGATTTCTTCACCAATGTGCTGGAGCGTACCTTTCGCCGGGAGGGACGGGAGGTGCAGGGGTTCCTGGCGGAAAACGGCGCCCAATTGGAGAACAGGTTGAGTGCGTTCCTTGCCAGGGAGGGGATTCCCCTGGTCCGGGAGGAGCGGGATGGCCGGGTGGTGACCCTGGTAAAAGATCCCTACGAGGGGGAGTGGTTTTATCTGCGCGACGGGGAGCGGTTGCTCGGCGCGTTCGGGATTTCTCCAGATGCGGCCTGGGAGCCGGTAAAGAGGTTTTTGGCAGATGGCGACGCGGCGCAAGGCGGAAAGAAATGATGTCACCGAACCGCCGCTGACCCGACGAGCCTTTCTGGGTCAGGTGCTGGGGGTATCCGGTCTGGCGGCGGGCCTGGCGGGAGGCGGGTATCTGGTTTACAGCGACCGTCCCATGCGCCAGAGCCTGGTCGAGGTCCGCAAGCTCAAGGATTTCCGGGTGGCGGTGGATCCCTTGCGTCCGGTCATGGCGGTGGCGCGGGGAGCGCGTACCGAGGCCATGGCGCGGGAGGCGGTGGAGAAGCTGGGAGGGATGGCCCGTTTCGTTGCGCGCGGGGATCGGGTGCTGCTGAAACCCAACGTGGGGTGGGACCGGCAGCCGGAGCAGGGGGCCAACACCGGCCCGGAGCTGGTGGGGGCGATGGTGAAAATGTGCCGGGAGGCCGGGGCCGGGGAGGTGTGGGTGACGGATGTTTCGCTCAACGATCCCCGGCGCTGTTTCGCCCGTTCCGGGATCGGTCGGGCGGTCGAGGAGGCGGGGGGGCGGGTGCGTCTGGCCGGGCGGGAGGATTTCGTCGAGACCGACATGGGCGGCGAGGTGCTCAAGGTGTGGCCGGTGGCCCGTTTTTTCCATGAGGCCGACAAGGTGATCAACCTGCCCATCGTCAAGCACCACTCCCTGTCCGCCTGCACCCTGGCCATGAAGAACTGGTACGGGGTGATCGGCGGACAGCGCAACCGGTTGCATCAATCCATTCACCGCTCGATCGTGGACCTGGCCGCTGCGGTGCGGCCCACCCTGACGGTGATGGACGCCACGCGGATCCTCAAACGGAACGGTCCCACAGGGGGCAATCCGGAGGACGTGGCGGTCGGTGAGACGGTGATCGCCTCGCTGGACGAGGTGGCTTTGGACAGTTTCTGTTTGGGTTTTTTGGATCTGACGCCGGATCGGGTGCCGTTTCTGGCCCAGGCCCAGGCGCGGGGGCTGGGCCGGGTGGCCTGGCGCGAGTTGAACGTGGTGGAATCCAGGGTGGGATGATGTTCGGACTGCGTGGCGTTAGGCGGGTTTATGGGGTCTTCTTCTGCGCGCTGTTCGTGTTTTTTTTGCTGGTCACCGACTTCTCCCGGTTGCAAGGGTATGAGGTGGGGCTTTTTCTGCAATTGGACCCCCTGACCGCGCTGGCCGCTTTTTTTACCAGTTACACCTTGTATGCGAGCCTTGCGATTTCTTTAATTATTTTAATTCCGACTTTGTTCATGGGGCGATTTTTTTGCTCCTGGATCTGTCCCCTGGGCAATTTGAATCAATTTCTGGGTCATCTGTTCAATCGGGATCGCCCGTCCGAGGAGTACGGCAAGAACCGCTACCGGCCTTTGTATCGCATCAAGTATTATTTGTTGATTGTCTTATTGATTTTTGCCGGGTTCGGGGTGTTGCAGATCGGGTTGCTGGACCCGATTGCGCTGGGCTACCGTTCCTGGATCGTGTCGATTTTGCCGGCGCTGGAGCGCGGGGTGTTTCATGGGGGGGTGTTGGTGGGATTCCTGTTTGCGGCGATCCTGCTGGCCAATCGTTTTTTGCCCCGCTTCTGGTGCCGGACGCTGTGTCCGCTGGGGGCGTTGTTGGGATTTTTTTCTCGGTGGTCGTTGTGGCGCATCCGGCGTGATGTGGACAAGTGCGTGGGGTGCGGGAAGTGTCTGTACGGCTGTCAGGGGGCGGCGGATCCGGATGGGCGGGTGCGGCATACGGAGTGTTTTGTCTGTCTGAACTGCATCGAGTCGTGCGGGGAGGGGGCGTTGCATTATGGCCTGGCCAGGCCGCGCAGTTCGGTGGGAGCGCCTTTGGACGTTGGGCGGCGGCGGGTGGCCGAGAGCATTGCGGTGGGGTTGCTGGCGGTGCCGATGTTGAAGGGGTCGGTGTCGGCGCGCAGCGTGGCGGCTGCCGAGGTGATCCGTCCGCCGGGGTCGTTGCCGGAGGTGGATTTTCTGGCGCGTTGCATCAAGTGCGGCCTGTGCATGCGGGTCTGCCCCACGCGGGTGTTGCAGCCCGCGTTGCTGGAGGCCGGTCTGGAGGGGTTGTGGACGCCGCTGTTGATGAACCGCATCGGCTATTGCGAGCATCATTGCGTGTTGTGCGGCCAGGTGTGTCCCACGGCGGCGATCCGCCCCATCACGATCAAGGAGAAGGTTGGCGTCAAGCCCTTTGCGGCTCCGGTGCGTCTGGGCACGGCCTTTTTCGACCGGGGCCGTTGTCTGCCCTGGGCCATGGATGTGCCGTGCATCGTCTGCGAGGAGGTGTGTCCCACGGCCCCGAAGGCGATCTGGTACGAAACCGTCGAGGTGGTGGGCCGGGACAAGCAAAAGGTGGTGCTGAAACGTCCCTTCGTGCAGCCGGATTTGTGCATCGGTTGCGGCATCTGCGAGAACAAATGCCCGGTCTCCGGTCTGGCCGCCATCCGGGTGAGTTCGGTGGGAGAGACCCGCTCCCGGGAGAACCGGATGCTGTTATCGCAGTGAAAATCCCCGAATCACCTCGATGTTGCGGTCGATTTCGGCAGGGGCATAGCCGGGGTAGGTGGGCAGGAGCAGGGTCTGGTTGGCGATGGTTGCGGCGTTGGGGCAGGGGACGGCGTACTCCTTGAAACAGGGGTGCGCGGCGCAGTTGACCAGCGAGGGGAGGGCGATATCCCGCCTCGCACGTCCCAGATGTCGCAGCAACGCCTCGCGCTCCTCGCATTGCACGGAAAAATGGGGATAGCCGTGCGAGCCGTCCTCCCGCATGGGGGGCAGACGCAGCCCAGGCAGGCCGGACAACCCCGCATGATAGCGCCTGGCATTGGCGATGCGGGTGCGCATCTCGGCATCCACCCCCTCGATCTTGCCCAACAACAGTTGGGCCTGCATGGGGGTCATGCGCCGGGCCAGTTTCTCCGGAAAGGCGCTGCGCAGCGTCACGTCGCATTTTTCCAGGGCCATCCGGTCCAGCCATGGCCTGACCAGCCAATAGCTCCCCAACTTGAACAGCCAGGGCCAGGTGACCAGATCGAGCAGCAGCGCCTCTCCCGCCCTGCCCAATAAATTGGCCCGTTCCATCCAGGGAAAGAAGGCCAGCACGGCACCGGCATGGGAACGCACCCGGGGGTGCGGCGTGACCAGCATCCCGCCGCACAAGGCGCTGAGCGCGCTGCCCAGGCCGAAAGAGAACACCCCCGCATCCCCCATGGTCCCCACGGCTCGTCCGTTGACCACCACACCAAAGGCCTGCGCCGCGTTTTCGATCAGCGCGATGCCTTTTTCCCGGCAGGCCGCAGCCAGGTCCGACACGTCACTGCCCATCCCGAAAAGATGAGTCACCAGAATCGCTCCGGTGGCATCGTTCATCACGGCCTGGACGGCTTGCCGGTCGAGGTCGCAGGTCGTCGGGTCGATATCCAGAAAACGGGGAATGCCCCCTGCACACACCACCATGTTGACCACATCCGGAATGGTGTAGGGGGAGAGGATCACCGTTTGGCGTCCCTCCTGAAGCAGGGACTTCACCGCTAGATAGATGGCCACGCGGGCATGGGGGGTGAGCAGGGTGGCCCCGTCGGCCACCCCCAGGCGGCGGGCGAGGGCGGACTCCAGCCGGGCCTGTCGAGTCCCGTCCTGGGGATTCGTGTCGAAAAGGAGGCTGCCGAGCGTGGCCAGATGCTCTCCGGCGGTGATGCGGGGCCGGAAACGGGCTGCCGATGGAATCAGGGGCCAGGGGGTCATGAGCGGATTGTGCAAGCCGGATCAGGACTTGCCGATATCGCGGCGCGAGGTGGAGATGGTGACCGTGAAGCCCGCTACGACATCGAGCAGCGACATGAGGGTGAAGGTGAGAAACAGCATGGTGCCCGCCGGCGGAAAGATGAGAAATTCCACCAGAAAAAACACGAAAATCACCATCGACAGGAGATGATCGACGATGGATTCGGTCCCGGAGCGGGTGGCCTTGAAGATTTCGATGTAGAGGGCGATCACCCCCGCCAGGATCAGCAGGTCGGCAACGGTAAAGGTCAACTGCGCCCCGGAGGAGAGAACGAAGCCGAACACCGGGGTGCTGGTGGTGATGGGCAGTTGCACCTTGTGGGCGAAGATCAGTCCGTTGAGGATGACCAGCATATAGGTGAACAGCGGTATGGAGCCGAGCAGTGCCATGATCTCTCCGTGCGGATGTTGTCGTTAATCGTCCCCCTTATTGATAAGCCATTTCGCGTCGAAAAAAAACGCTTTCCGTGAATGCCGGCGTGGATTTCTTGCAAGGTGTGGGCAGGAGGGTATTGACAATATCAATACAGATTGCGATGATTCGGCATGGATGAGACCTGCCATTACCAGGGCATTACGTTTGTTTGGAATCGTCAGAAGGCGCTTGCCAACCGGATCAAGCACGGGGTGAGTTTCGAGCGGGCTTGTGAGGCATTCTTCGACCCGTTTTTATGCCTTGTGGATGCCAGCAGGGAAGGCGATGAACGGGATGCCGTGATCGGAGAGGATGCTGCCGGGCGTCTGTTGTTCGTGGTGCATGTGCAGCGCATCGGCGAGATTTTTCGGATCATTTCCGCCCGAAAAGCGACGGGGGAGGAGAGGGAGTATTATGAAAACCAGTGAATTGCAACAGCGTCTGCAAAAAGATCGTCCTATGGTTTCGATTACACTTCGTATGCCAGAAGATGTTGTTGAGGATATGAAGCGTATTTCACCATATTTGGGTTTTTCCGGTTATCAACCCTTGATTCGCCATTATGTCGGACAGGGATTGCGGGTGGACAAGGAACGCTTCGCACGCTCGGAAATTCAGGAGTTCGCCGATATCCTGCGTCGGCATGGCATTGATCCGATCGTAATCGATCAGGCCATGTCCGAATTGTCGCAACCCCACTGACAGATCCGCCAGTGTGGGAGGAGCGAAAATGATGGATCATGAAAAATTAGGAAAATCGCTCCGGCATCTGCAACGGCAGCTCGCCAACCTCGCCACGGTCAGTGCGCGCACCGAACTCACGGAACTGGATCGCGAGGCCATCGCGGAGTCGGTCATTCAGAGGTTCGCAATCTGCTATGACACCTTGTGGAAGGGCCTCAGGCGGCACATGACCGAGGAACTCGGCCTGCCGGACGTGCCCGTCAGTCCCAAGCCTTTGTTTCGTCTGGCGGGGCGCAACGATCTTCTGCCCTCTTCGGTGGAGCAATGGCTGCGCTATGCCGATGCCCGCATCGGCACCACCCATGATTACAGCGGCGGCAAGGCCCTGGATACCCTGATGCTCGCCGAGCCTTTCTGGCGGGATGCCGTGGGTCTCTACCAGACCTTGACCGGCAAGGCATGGCAATGAGCGCCTTTCTGGATATCACCCCGGAACAGAGCCGGACATTGCGTCGTCTCTTGCGGCGTCATCTCCCCGATGTCGCGGTTTGGGCCTATGGTTCGCGTATGCGGGAGGGGTCACATCCCTGCTCCGATCTGGATATGGTCGTCTTCGCCGCGCCCAGGCAGTGTCCCCAGGTGGCGGAACTGCGCGAGTCCCTGGAGGAGAGCGACCTGCCGTTCGCGGTGGACCTGTGGACCTGGGATGAGTTGCCGGACCATTTTTGCGATGTCATCCGGGAGTCGCATGTGGTGGTGCAGGAGGGGGGCGACGCTACCGCGTCACCTTGTCTTGCTGGCGAGGACCTGCCGGATGGCCAGCCGGAGTTCCCCGGCGGCCCGTGAGATGGCCTGATGGGCCGCGTCGCGCCACTCCGGGCCGGAGAGGGCAGCCGGGGCGAACGGATACATCACCCCCCGCGACGAGGCGGCGTAGGCCCCCAGCTGGTCCGCGCCGGAAGCGGCCACCACCGCCTGCAACGATCCCCCCTGGGCGCCGATGCCGGGCATCAGGAACGGGGCGTGCGGGGCGAGTTGGCGCAGACGGGCCGCCTGTTCCGGATAGGTCGCCCCCACCACGATGCCGATGTTGGCATAGCCGCATGCCCCCATGGCGGTTTCGCCCCACGCCGCCGCCAGTTGCGCCATCTTTTCGGCCACGCGGAATCCGTCTTGCAACAGCAGATCCTGCAGCTCCCCGGAGGAGGGGTTGGAGGTCTTGGCGAGCACGAACAGTCCCGCCTCCGGATTGACGTTCAGGAATGGCCGGATGCCGTCCGCGCCCAGATAGCCGTTGATGGTCAGGGCGTCGGCCTGCCACGGGTTCGGGGTGCCGAAAACCGGGTGACGTGCCCCCAGCCATGCCGTGGCGTAGGCCTCGGCGGTATGGGACACGTCGTTGCGTTTGGCGTCGAGGATGATCAACTCCCCCATCTCCCGCAACCGTGTCAGCGTGCGGTAGAGCGCCTTCATCCCGGCCAGGCCGTATTGTTCGTAAAAGGCCGCCTGTGGCTTGAAACCCACTGCCGAAGCCGCGCTTGCCTCGATCACTGCGACATTGAAATCGAACAGGATCTCTTCGAGGTTCGCTTCTGTCGGCTCCAGGCGCAGGCGTTCCTGCAGAAAATGGGGAAAGACCTCCAGATTGGGGTCCAGCCCGACGATCACCCGTGAGTCCCGTTCCTGTGCCCGTTCGATGAGGCGATCGACAAATGGATGGTGCATGCCCTTTGCTCCCAATGAATTATCGGCCTTGATCATCGTTTCGGCCATTATTAGGGGTCCAGGGGGATTATCCCCCTGG
>JADGAR010000080.1 GCA_015231915.1 Magnetococcales bacterium | reverse complement strand
CACACCGATCCCGGTCACCACCCGGCGTGGCGGTCCCGCCGGCCCGCGCGCCACCCCCTTGTGCGCCACCAGCAAGGCGTGGCGCTCCCCGCCCCAGCTCAGCTCCAGCTCGCCTTCCGGGACCAGACCGATGAAATCGGCATCATGCCCCAGCACCAGTCGGGCGCTCCAGTGGGGATCGTCCGGTCCCTGGGAGAGGGTGGCCTCTTCCAGGGCCACGGGCACTCCGTTCAGGGTGACCAGGGGCCAGGGGGCGACAAGCAGGCCTGTTGTGACGGGCAGATCCCAGCGCCGGACGAGCCGGGCCGCGAGAGGATTGCGCTCCAACAGGTCCATGGCTTGCCGATGGCCGGCATGCAACGGTCGGGTGAGATCGAAATACCGGGTCAGGCCGGCAACGACCGGCACGGCGAGAGACCACACGCAGGTGAGACCGGCCTCGCAGCGATCCAGCATCGGTTGACGCGAGGCGCGCTCCAGGAGATTGCGCCACTCCCGCCCCTGGGCCAGTTCCAGGAGCAGGGCGCAGGGTTGGAGGCTGATCGCCTCGAGGATGTCACTGTAGGCGCGGGTGGCCCCTGCCTCCACGATGGTGCCGAACGGCTGCTCCCCGGCCCGCTCCAGGAGAATGGCATAGGACCACACAGCCCCTTTTTGCCGCATGATCCCCAGCTCGTAATCGGCGCGCAGCCCGGCGGCCAGCGCGATGCCGTAGGGCAGCCCCCGTTGGGAGACCACCCTGGTCAGACCCTCCGGCGGCATGGTGAAAATCTTCGTCACCCCATCCGTCCAGGCGGTCACTCCGGTCCAGGTGGCGCGATCCGTCCAGGCTGCGTTGTCGTCCGACCACTGCAGCTTGAAATCCTTGGGGCATTGATTGCCATAGCGGGGCAGGATCGCCAGCTCGTTCACGCTCACGGCGCTGCCGATGCCAAAATCGTAGCAGATCCAGCATACGACCCCCAGAGCGGGGGACCCGTTGACCCAATAGTTGCTGGTGTTGTTGTCGAAGAGTTTGGCCGCATCGGCGTTGGCGTGGCTGGCCGATGCGGTACCGCCGTTGCACTGATCCGCGCCCCCGGTGGTGGCGCGCATCTCGATTTCATACATCGACAGGAGCATGTCGCTCGTCGCTGTGGACGCGGTCACATAAAGACGCCAGTAACGATGGCCCATGGCGGTCACTCCGGAGCCGGCAGCAGGTGGATGGCGTCGTATGTCTGGGGACTTTGCGCCAACTGGGCCAACTGGCCGGTATAAATCTGGGGCCAGACCCCGGTGTCATACAAAAAGGAGGTGCGATTCCACAAAAAATGCCAGGTGCGGGTGAACGGCTGGCCGAAGAGATTCGGCTCGAACACCCCGGGAAACGGATACTCCGCGTCGAACAGGGTATAACGATCCGGGGCGAAGGGAATGGTGGCGGCATAGCCGAAATTGGTGGCCACCCCGATTCTGGTCCACTCCCACTGCAAGAGACAACTGTTGAGGGCGATGACCACCTCGACATCGTGGAGCACGCTGACGAGCCGATCCTGGGGCGTGGCGGGGGGATGGTCCGGAGCATCGAGTCCCGGCAGGGTCTGGGAGGGCAGATAGAACTCGATCCCCAGGCATGCGGGGGAAAAACGCAGTTCCTTCCGCCAGCCGGTGAGGGTGTTGTTGGGCGTCCACTCCACCACCAGGACGGGAAAGCGGAAACGTCCGCAGGCGTTGGCGTTGGCGATGACGTAATAGCCGGTGAACGGCACGCTGGAATAGAGCGTGGTGGTCTTGACCGTGGTGGCCAGCCCCGCATACCCGGTGGTATTGATCCTGTCCCAGAAGGGGATGGTGATCTCATGCCGGCCCGGCGCAATCGGAAACGGCTCGCGGGCATCGGTATAGCAGCGGGGATGGGTGGTCTCCAGGGTCCTGGCCCCCTCGGTGCGCACGTAGACGAACAGGTCGTTGCGATGGCGGAACAATGCCTCCTCCACCACGGCCAGGGCAAAGGTGATGACGTAATGTTGGTCGTGAAAGCCGAATCCGCTGACCAGATTCGGGATGTCGCTCGCGAACAGCAGCTCCGGATCGGCCTGGGAGTATCCCTGGAACAAGAGATTCCAGTCGGTATCGAACAGAGAGATCACCACCCCTTCCTCGCTCTCCGGGGCGTACACCAGGCCGTCATCCCGGCGGATGCGCAGTCGCCACGAGAGGGATGGCCGGGAAAATCCGACGATCCGGTCGAATGGCCCCGGGTCCACATGAGAGAAGGCGGCCTCGGACATGCCCGTTCACTCCGGTTCGGAGAAGCGCAGCCGCAACTCCGGGCAGCACCCGGAGGGGGCCTGCCCGTCGCACACCCCGCTGTCGGCCCGTTGCAGTTTCATGACCAGTTCCACGGGCCGGGCCACGTCCAGCCAGACTTCCGGATTGTCGGGGGCGAAGATCCGCTCCACGCGCTCGGTGCGGGACTCCTCGACGTACTGGAACCTGGGATTCTTGCCCCGTTGCACGCAATCGTGCAGGGCCACCAGTTCCGCTGCGGTCAGATAGGGGTCGCCGGGACGGATCATCTCCTTGCAGCGCTGCCAGCAGGGATCGTCGAGGATCTGGGGCGTGACCTTGTAGCCGTTGTCGGTGGTCTCGATCCTGGGCGCGCGCACGGAACGAAACCCGGTCAACACCGAAGAGTGGCCGGGCCAGAACTCCCTGGCAAACGAGATCTGGTCTGCCGCGCGCGCCCCCAGGGCAATGACCCGCACCGGCGGAATGGCGGCCTGATGGATGTTGCCGGCCAGCCAGGCGAGTTTCATCTCGCGGAACCACTCCGGTGGAATCTGCGTCACGCCGGTGTCGTATTCGATCTCGTAGAGGGTGAATCCGGGCCGATACTCCACCAGCAGCGCGCCGGTCACCTCCTGGGCATGCTGGAACGCGCCGCTTGCCTGGTCGTAAACCGGCAAGGAGACCTCCTCGCCCCGGCCATTGTAGAAGGCGGTGCGATCCACGATGCGCACGGCGGGCCGGTCGTGATGGAAACGCAACCGCCGGGTGGAGGCCTGGGTCCAGGAGAGGATCTCCAGCATCGGCTCCTGGCGGCGTCCCAGGTTGCGATGCGTGCCCCCCAGCACCAGCAGCCGGACGCCCCCGGCCAGCGCCTCGGCGCAGTAGAGCCGCACCCGGCGGCGTCCGGTCTCCTCCATGACCAACGCCTGGTCCAGGAACCCCTCGTACTGCATGGGATCGAGGGTCCAGGCCGGCACGGTGACGGGCCGCACCTGCACCGGCGCGCCCCCCGGATCGATGGCGGCCTGGAGGGCAAAAGGTTCGCGGTCGCGTTCCCAAAGTGGGACGAAATCGAGTTTCAGGCCCGCTTCCAGGGTGGTCATGCGCTCTCTCCGCTGATGGCCACGACCACCTTGTTGCCCGAACGGCTGTTGGCTCCGGCGGGGACGGTGCGCCGCTCCCACACGCCGACCGCTGCGGGGTGACTCTTGAAGGTGATGGAGTCGCCGCTGGTCCAGCTCCCGCCCCAGGGGGGGGTGGTGTTGACCAGGGTGAAATAGGGCTTGTTGAAATCCGGGTTGACAGGTGCGAACGCGCCGCTGCCGATGGTGCCGCTCCCCACCGTGCCCACGCTCTCTCCGGCGCAGGTGTACTGGGTGGCACTGGTGAAAGTGATGGTCCAGGTCTGCTCGATGGTGCCGATGTTGTCCCCCAGCAGAGGATAACCGGTGGTGTCGTAACTGCCGCTCGCCGAGGACTTCTGCCAGTTGGTGAATGAGGTCATGATGTCGCCGGCCTCCAGGACCGAGGCCACCCGCGTGGCGGCGGCCTGATAGGCATACCCTGCCACCACCCCGCTGGCGAAGGTCAGGGTGGCCTTGTTGCCGTTCCAGGTGACGCCGCCGCTGCTGGCCAGGCGCAGGAATTCCGCGTTGCCGCCTGCGGCGTCCACGCTGGTCTTGTCCGAGATGCGGATCAGGTCGCCGTTCTGGAAGATGGCCGAGGCGCCCGAGGCGTTGCCCGACTCGACGTTGACCGCGATGACACCATCCCCGACCAGGACATTGGCATCGAGGTCACCGGCCCCGTAGCAGCGGGTGTAGGCGGTCGCGTCGGTCTGGGTGTCGCTCTGGGTTGCGGCCATGAGGACCACGCTGTCGTCCCCCGGGGTGTGGGTCTCCACGAAGACGCGCGCGCCCAGCAGGGTCAGGTCATCGTCGTTGGCGATCTTGATGAAGGTCTTGCGGTATTTCACCGACCCGGCGCTGCGCTCCGCTTGCGGCACGTCCGGCCAGACATTGTTCTTGACCCCGTCCGGGATCTCGTTGGCCGACATCGGGCCGCCGTTGCCGCCGGTGTCGTTGACGATCATCGATTTGTACCACTTGATCTCGCTGGTCTGAATGGCCATGCCACACTCCTCCTCAATAACGCACGAGTTTGACGATCCCGGTGAAACGGTCGCAACCGGGCCACAACGGGGTCACGGACAACGCCGGCGGGTCCTCGTGCCGGAAGAGGACCACCCCGCTCCACTCCTCCCACTCCAGGGTGAAGGAGGCCCCGGCCTGACCCGCCATGCCGGCCAGGGCCACGACCGTGGCCAGATCGAAAAAGGCCCCCTCTTCCTGGGCCGCCAGCGTGACGGGCAACCCCTCCCGCCGCTGGCTGGCCCGGAGCACCGGCCTGCCGCCCAGAGTGCGGACGACCGTCTGCTCCACCGGGGCGGCCATGTAGCGATCGAGCCACGTCAAGCCATCCGGCAACACCACCTCGCCCAGTCGTTTCATGCCCCGCCTCCCCCATCGCCACGCAACAAGAGCCGCGTGACGAAACGCATTGCGAAGAAGGCCATCCCCTGGCCGAACACCGGCCCAGGGGCGGCGGCCATGCGCAACGGGCCATGATCCGGTCCCGGACGCCAGCCCAGGAGCGCCCTGGCCAAATCCCCGAGCAGCGGGCCGGCCTCCTCCCGTTCGGCGCGACCGGTGTCCGACTCCCGCGCGTTGCGCACCGCGAGCACCACCAGCCACGCCTGGTCCACCACCTGCTCGTTGCCGGCGCCCATGCGCGTCTCCTGGCCGTCGCAGACCAGATAGAGCGCCGGGGCGACGGCGGTTCGGGTGTAGACCGCCTCCCGGTCCCGCATCCCCTGCACCAGGCGCGGGGCGGTCATCTGTTGCCGGAGCCGCTCCAGAATGAGCGGTTCGGCTGCAAAAAGGTCGTACATGGCCATGGCCCTCACGCGAAACCGCGCAGGGTCTCCTGATCGAAGACCCGGGAAGCGGCATCGAAGGCGGCCAGTCCCGCACCGGTGGCCACGGTGGCCGAGCGCAGTTCCGCCCGGCCCTGACCGACATCCCTGATCCAGGCCAGGGCCTGGTCATACCCTTTGGCCACCTCTTCCGGCACCTGGTCGTGGTGCAGGAAGCGGCGCGCCAGGGCGCCGCAGGCACGCGGCAGACCGGATCGTCCCGCCAGATCCGCCTCCAGCGGCAGGGTGTGACGGGTGGCCAGATAGGAGTCGATCAGCCTGGCGGCATCGGTCAGGGCGCCCTGGATGGCGGCCAGGCCGGCATCGGCGGCGGCGGTCTCCTCCGGGGTGAAGGGGGTGCGGTCGCCGTCGGCGATGGTGAGCCGCATCAGATCCGCGCCGATGGCCGGCAGGTCGTCCGGAACCGCGCATTGCGCCAGTTCCTTGGCCCCGTACCAGAGGAGCAGATCGGAGGCGGTGGCATAACCGCTCATGGGCCTACGCCGGATTCTGGATCAAAAAGCCCGAGAGGATCCCGGTCAGGACCGGCACCCGCTCGTAGGTGACCGGATAGATCCAGCTTTTGGCGTTGTTTTCGTAATAGGGCCTTTCCACCAGGGGGTGGCCCTGCATGGTGTAGGTGTAGCCGAACGACGGCTCCTCCATGCCGGTGGAGTTGTCCGGGGTGTAGGCGAGGATGGCGTTGTTGCCCCAGATGTCGATGTCCGCGCCGGCGTCGTTGAAGGCCACGGCCTTGCCCACCACCACGGTGCGCAGATCCCACAGCCCGGCCAGCATGTCGGGGGTGACCGAGTCCCGGCTGGTGTACTTGAAGCGTTCCACCACCTGGGGATGGCTCTTGACGGCGGCAAAGGCCTGGGCGGACAAAAGCAGGGTGTTGGGATAGATCCCCACCGAGGCACGCACCGCCTCGCGGGCGTCGTCGATGTCACCGGCGGGGTTGGAGGTGCCGTCGCTCCACTTGTCGCCGCCGCTCAGGGAGACCTTGTGGTTGGCGTCGTAGTTGGCGGCATTGGTGGCCAGTTGCGCCTGATCGTACTCCAGGGTCAGGGAGAGCGCCCGCAGGGCGCCGGATACGGAGCGCTGGGCCAGGTCCACGCCCGGAGCGCGGCTGGCGTCGCGCTGGTACTCCCTGGGGACTTGCGCCTCCAGCGAATCCTGGACCAGGGCGAAACCCTTGCCCAGGAAGCCGAACTGGATCCGCTTGGTGGCCGCACCTGGGGCGCGGCGCACCTGATAGAGCTTGAAACTCTCCCGACCGAACTCCAGCACCTGGCCGCCGGAGACCTGCACCGGGACCTGGGGGAAGAGCACCTGGCCCACGTGCTCGGCGTGGCGGTAACCCTGGGCGATTTCGGTGAGCACGGGATCGATGACCCGCACCTCATTGGGGGACATGGGCATGATGAATCACTCCTTTACGGTTAAGAACGATGTCGTGGGTCGAGAAATCAGCGGCGCAACAGGATCTCGATGAACTCGCCGGCCCCGGAAGCGGCCTGCAGGGCGTCGCCGATGACGTATTCCGGGGTGTCGCCGCCGGCCAGGATCGCCCCGTTGGCGGCGGAGCTGGTCACGGCGGTCGCCCCGGCGGCCACCTGCAAAGTGCCGGTGGAGGGCATCAACCGCCCCTGGCTGTCGGCGATCAACGCGGCGCCCAGGGTGATGGCCGCGCCGGATTCCACCACGGCGGTGCCGTGGGTGACCACCGCCAGGGCCGCCCCGGAGGTGGCGGCGGTCATGGCGATCCCCATGGGCTTCTGCCCCTGGGAGGAGACGACGGTGCCGTTGAAACCGACGGCGCGACCGGCCTGGATCGTTCCGGTGGCGACGACGGTCAGGGTGAGGAGGGAAATGCTTTGCTGGCTCATGGGATCAGGCTCCTTGGGTTCATTCACTCACGGCCAAAGCCGCAGTGAGGTAATCGGTCTTGTGGGCGTTGGCGTAGGCGAGGATGCGGCCATGCAGTTCCACTCCGGCGGGATCGGCGGTAAAGCCGGCGGGGAGCCGGATGCGGGCCGTTTCCGGACCGGAACGGGTGGACGGGGCGCGCTCGGCGTAATCCACCTGGCGGGGCAGTTCGGCGAGAAAGGATTTGATGAATTCCATCTGGCCTCCCTGCTCGGCAAAGGCGACCACCCCGGATGCGGACAGAAAGGTGAGAAAGGCGAGCAGTCCATCGCGGAAGCGGGGGAGGATCTTGCCGTCGGCGATCAGGGCATCGACGAATTCGGTGATTTTGGCCAATTGCTGTTCGGCTTCCGCCTGACGCACCTGCTCTTCGCGTTTGGCGATCTCGGCGGCCTGTTCGGCGAAGCGGGCGGTCTGGGCATCCAGTTCGGCGCGCCGGCGGGCCAGTTCCTGTTTTTCTTCGGTGTCGGTCATTGCATTCTCCATGGTTGTAGGGTTCCAATCGGTTGGCGTGGCCAGTTCCTTGCCGAGGGCCAAGGCCGTGTCGTGGGCGGGTTCCTGGAAGGAGACCTGGGGAAGACCCTTCACTGCCGGGGGTTGCGCCCCCAGCAACCCGACGTGGCGCAGATAAAAGAGGCCCGGGGCCGGGTTGCCGCTGCCGTTCGGGGTGTAGAAGCTGGCGGAGACGTTCCGGTAGTGGCCGGCGCGCACCAGGTCGATCACCTGGGGCGAAAGATCCGCCATGTGTGCCAGCAGGTTGCCCCCCTGCAGGCTCAATGACGCCACCCAACCCCAGGCAGGGGCGTCATGACGCGGGTGTCCGATGACCAGCGGCGCCCTCCACAGGGCGGGGTCATAGGCAGCGACCGTGCGTTCGAGGTCGGCTTCGGTGATATCCAGGGTCGTACCGCTCATGTCTGCGTGACGACCTGCCTGAAAAATGACGATGGGTAGTGTGGTGTCCATGGCCAGGATGCTATGACAGTCAGCCAATGATGATAAGATGAAGCATTGCAGAGAAACTCCGGACGGGATGGGCGCCCACAAAATCAACCGGCTCGTGCGCAAGAGAACTTGCCTTGCGCGGGTGACTGGGGCAGAATGCCCGGTTAGAATTGGCAATCATCCCTACAATCAATGCGCGAGGCACCATGGGCAACACTCACGATCAGTCGCCCACCATGCCGGAAATGGAACTCGACAACCCGATCGGCGTGGTGGAGGAGTTCACCATCAGTCAGGATTGGAACTCCGAACGCACCAACGAATACGAACTGTGGGCGGAAATGCCGGGCCAGTGGGGCACTCAAAGGCTGTGGGTGGCATTTCACGACGATAGCGGCTTTCTGCAGTTCAACGTCTACATGAACCTGAAGATCCCTCTCCGGTTCATGGGCGTGACCGCACAAACCATCACCCTGATCAACGAACGGGTGTGGCTGGGCCACTTCGAAATCTGGAGCGAGGAGCGCACTCCGGTGTTTCGGATCGTGCTGCCGTTGCGCGGGACCGAACTCCAGCCGGAACAACTGGAAGATGTCATCGAGGCCATCGAAGAGGAGACCGAACGGTTCCATCCGGCGCTGCAATGGGTGATCTGGGGCGGCAAAACCCCGGAAGAAGCCATCGCCGCCGCGCTGGTGGATACCGAAGGGGAAGCTTGAGGTTCATCAAACGGGGGAGATCAGGGTCATGAAAAAATGGCTGGCTTATGCGTGCACACTGTTGGCCCTGGCTCTTGCCGCGCGGCTGGAAGCGGGCACCATCAAAATCGGGGTGGCCGGTCCCCTCTCCGGGGCACAGGCGGCCTTCGGCGAACAGTTCTGGCGCGGGGCGGAACAGGCGGCCAGGGACATCAATGCAGCGGGCGGCATCCACGGCGACACCCTCGAACTGGTCAAGGGGGATGACGCCTGCGAACCGAAACAGGCCGTGGCCGTGGCCAACCGCCTGGTGGACCACGAACATGTGACGGCGGTGCTCGGTCACTTCTGTTCCTCCTCGACGATTCCGGCCTTCGAGGTCTACGCCGAGGGAGGAATTCTCTCCATCACCCCGGCCTCCACCAACCCCATGGTCACGGAACGGGGCCTGCCCACGGCGATGCGTACCTGCGGTCGCGACGACCAGCAGGGCGTGGTGGGCGCGGAGTTCACGGTCAAGCACCTGAAGGCGCAACGGGTCGCGGTGCTCCACGACAAGGACACCTACGGCCAGGGCCTGGCCGACGCCATGAAGGCCCATCTGGCCACCCTGGGCCGCAAGGAGGTCCTGTACGAGGGGCTGACGCGCGGGGAAAAGGATTTCAACGCCCTGGTCACCAAATTGCGCTCGGTGCAGGCCGACGCCGTCTATTTCGGCGGACTCCACAGCGAGGCGGGTCCGCTGGTGCGTCAAATGCGCGAACAGGGCCTGAACGCCCCATTGATCTCCGGTGACGGCATCGTTTCCGAAACCTTCCTCACCTCGGCTGGGGGTCCCAAATACGTCGAGGGGGTCTTCATGACCTTCGGGGCCGATCCGCGCAAAATCCCGACGGGCAAGGCCGTGGTGGAGAAATTCCGTCAGGCGGGCTACGAGCCGGAAGGGTATACCCTCTACTCCTACGCCACCATGCAGAGCATCGCGGCGGCCTTGACAGCCACCAAATCCAGGGATGGGGTCAAACTGGCCAACTGGCTGAAGGCCAATCCGGTGGAAACCGTCATGGGCACCAAGCGCTGGAACGCCAAGGGGGATCTGCAAACCTCCGATTACGTCATGTACCGCTGGACCAAGGAGGGCAAATACGAAGAAGTGGCCGACAAGCCGTGACCGGTCACATCTTCGCCCAGCAGGCGGTGAACGGGCTGGTCCTTGGTTCGGTCTACGGCCTGATCGCCGTGGGATATACCATGGTTTACGGCATCATCGGCATGATCAACTTCGCCCATGGCGAAATCTACATGATCGCCGCCTATCTGACCGCGATTTTTCTCGCCGGTTTGACCCTGCTGGGGCTGCAATCGCCGCCGCTGGCGATCCTGCTGGTGCTGGCGGCCACCATCGCCTGCACCGCCCTGTACGGCTGGAGCGTGGAACGGATCGCCTACCGCCCCCTGCGCCACGCCAACCGCCTGGCCCCCCTGATCTCTGCCATTGGCATCTCTCTCATTTTACAGAATTATGTGCGACTCAGCCAGGGCGCGCGCACCCAGGGGATCCCATCGATCCTGGACGGGGGGTTCCACCTGTTCGCCAGCGGACCGGATGCCTTCGTGCGCCTCACCCATGCCCAGTTGCTGATCGTGGTCACGGCCATTATAAGCATGTTTTTATTGCATTTTTTTATCGCCAGGACCGCCATGGGCCGCGCCTGTCGCGCGGTGCAGCAGGATCGGGTCATGGCCTCTTTGCTCGGGGTGAATACCGACCGGGTGATCGCCATCGTCTTCGTCCTGGGGGCCGGCATGGCCGCCGTGGCCGGGGTGCTGGTCACCCTCAACTACGGCTCCTTTGATTTTTTCATCGGTTTTGTCGCCGGCATCAAGGCGTTCACCGCAGCGGTGCTGGGGGGGATCGGCTCGCTGCCGGGGGCCATGCTGGGAGGGGTGGTGCTGGGTCTGGCGGAATCCTTTTTCTCCGGTTTCGTCAATACGGACTACAAGGATGTCTTCGCCTTCTCCCTGCTGGTGCTGGTGCTGATCTTCAAGCCCAGCGGCCTGCTGGGGGTCCCCGAGGTGGAGAAGGTGTGATGTCTGAGGCCAAGGAGACCCTGCTCACCGGCCTGGTTGCCTTGCTGCTCTTCGCGCCCCTCACCGGGGTTTCCCTGGAGGGCTACGGCCTGAATTCCCACTGGCAAAACCCCTTCCTGCTGGCCGGCATGGCCATGATTGGTCGCCTGCTGCTGGGGCGGCTGCGGGGCTTGCGTCTTCCTGCAGGGCTTGCCGAATACGACTGGCAGACCCGGCTGCAACGCCCGATCCTGGCGGTGGTGGTGATCGCGGCTTTGATCTTTCCCTGGCTGGTCGGCAAGTATTGGCTCAACGTGGCCACCTTGGCGTTGATCTACGTGCTGCTGGCGTTGGGACTCAACATCGTGGTGGGTCTGGCCGGATTGCTCGACCTGGGCTTTGTCGCCTTCTATGCGGTCGGGGCCTATTTTTATGCCTTGGGATTCAAGTATCTCGACCTGAGTTTCTGGATCGCCCTGCCCGGCGGGGCACTGCTGGCCGGGGTGTGCGGCATGCTGCTCGGCTTTCCGGTGCTGCGCATGCACGGGGATTATCTGGCCATCGTCACCCTGGGCTTTGGCGAGATCGTCCGACTGGTGCTCAACAACTGGATCGATTTCACCAATGGCCCCAACGGGGTGCGCGCGCCGTTTCCCTCGTTTTTCGGGCTGGATTTCAGCCGCCACCCCATGCCCGGCAAGAGTTCCTTTCACCAGTTTTTTAATCTTCCCTATTCTTCGATTCATAAAGAAATTTTTTTATTTTTTTTATTATTTATCGTTGTCTGCGGGATGGTCTATTTTGTCCGGAGGCTGCGGCGCATGCCCCTGGGGCGGGCCTGGGAGGCGTTGCGGGAGGACGAGATCGCCTGCCGGGCGTTGGGGATCAACCATGTGACGGTCAAGCTGTCGGCCTTCGGCATCGGCGCGATGACCGGCGGGATTGGCGGGGCCTTTTTTGCCGCCTCGCAGGGGTTTGTCAATCCCACGTCGTTCACGTTCATGGAGTCGGCGCACATTCTGGCCATCGTGGTATTGGGTGGCATGGGGTCCACGGCTGGCGTGATCGGGGCGGCGGTGATCCTGACCGTGTTGCCGGAGGCGCTGCGGGACTTTGCCGAATATCGGGGATTGTTGTTCGGTTGTGCCATGGTGATGATGATGATCTGGCGACCGCGTGGCTTGCTGCGCTCCCGGCGCGCCTTGTTCCGGCGGGAGCAAAGGGCATGCTGACCGTGCGGGAGTTGTGCATGCGCTTCGGCGGGGTGATGGCCCTCAACCGGGTGGGATTCGATGTGGCGGCTGGCAGCGTGACGGCCCTGATCGGACCCAACGGCGCAGGAAAGACCACGGTTTTCAATTGCATCACCGGATTCTATAAAGCCAGTTCAGGGCAGATCCGCTTGCGCGGACAAACGGGCGAAATCGATCTGATCGCCATTCTGGGGGAGCCGTTGCACGTTGGCGATGCATGGCAGCCAGGCAAACTGGCGCACAAAATTTATTACAAGATGTTTGGCGGCGCGCATCTGGCCACCCGGGCCGGGGTGGTGCGGACCTTTCAGAATGTCCGGCTGTTCAAAGAGATGACGGCCATGGAGAATCTGTTGGTGGCGCAGCGTCATCGGGTGGATTGGCGCCCCCTGTCTGGTCTGGTGCAAAGCCGAAGGTTTCGGCGCGCCGAGGCGGCAGCGGTGGAGCGGGGTTGGTACTGGTTGGATTTTTTCGGATTGGGCGAGGATGGCAATCGTCTGGCCGGGGAGTTGCCGTATGGCCGGCAACGCCGTCTGGAGATGGCGCGGGCGATGTGCGTGGAGCCGCGCTTGTTGTGTCTGGACGAACCTGCTGCAGGGTTGAACCCCAGGGAGACCCGTGAGTTGTCGGGCTTGATACGCCAATTGCGTGACCGGCATGGGGTGACGGTCTGCCTGATCGAGCATGACATGGGGTTGGTGATGGAGATTTCCGACCATGTGGTGGTGTTGGATCATGGTCAGGTGATCGCAACGGGCACGCCGCGCGAGGTGGGGGAGGATCCGCTGGTGCTGGAGGCTTATCTGGGCATCTCCGGCGAGGAGGCGGCATGAAGATCCTGGAACTGGAGCGGGTGGAGTCCGGCTATGGCGCGGTGGCGGTGTTGCGGCAGGTGTCGTTGCATGTCAACGTGGGGGAGATTGTCACGTTGATCGGGGCGAACGGGGCGGGCAAATCCACGCTGTTGATGACGTTGTTCGGCCAGCCACGCGCCGTTGGGGGGAGGATTCTTCTGGATGGCGTTGACATCACCCAGCGTGCGACGCATCAGCTGGCGGGTTTGGGAATGGCTTTGGTGCCGGAGGGGCGGCGGATTTTTCCCGGCATGACGGTGGCGGAGAACCTGGCCATGGGGGCGGTGTCGGTCCCGGAGGTGGCGGCTCCGGAGGTGGCGCGGGTGCTGGAACGGGTCTTGGGTTTGTTTCCCATTCTGGACGAGCGGGCCGGACAGCGGGCCGGGACCTTGTCTGGCGGAGAGCAGCAGATGTTGGCCATTGGCCGCGCGATGATGAGTCGTCCAAGGGTGTTGTTGCTGGACGAGCCGAGCCTGGGGCTGGCGCCACTGGTGATTCAAAAGATTTTTGCCGTCTTGCGCGAGATTGCCGCCGAGGGGACGACGTTGTTCCTGGTGGAGCAGAACGCCAATCAGGCTTTGCGGTTGGCGAATCGGGGTTATGTCCTGGTGAATGGCGAGATCCGCATGGAGGGGAGCGGAGAGGCGTTGTTGGCCGATCCGGAGGTGCGGCGTGCCTATCTGGGGGGACACTGATCCTGACCTATGAACCTGCTTGGCATCTGGGACGGTCACGACTCCGGCGCCGCGCTGCTGATGGATGGTCGCATCGTTTGTGCCATCAACGAGGAGCGGCTCACCCGTCGCAAGCTGGAGGTCGCCTTTCCGAGCCGCGCCATCGAGGCCTGTCTGCATCAGGGGGGCATCGGAGCCGATGCCATCCAGCAGGTGGCCTGCGCCACATCCGATATTGCCAAAACGCTCACCAGACTCTGGCCTGGAAGCAAAGAAAACTACTACCGCATCCGCCGTCGCCTGGATCCCCCTTCTTCATCTAATCAAATAATAAAACTGGCAAAATACAAAATCACCGAAATGCCGGGCAACCGGTTGAGCCGCTGGCTATCCGAGCGGATTCTTTATCGCCAGTTGCATGCCATGGGCATGACCCATTCCGGTTTGCGTTTGCTGGACCACCATTGCTGTCATGCTGCCTGTGCGGCCTATGGAAGCGGATTCGAGCAGGGGTTGATCCTCACTTTGGACGGGGTTGGTGATGGTTTGTCCGGCAGTGTCAGTCTGTTCGACCGGGGTCGTCTGCGCCGCATTGCCGGCATCATGGCTCGGGATTCCCTTGGCATTTTTTTCGAGCACGTCACCACCCTGTTGCACATGCGGGAACTGGAAGACGAAGGCAAGGTGATGGCTCTGGCCGACTGGACCACGCCCATTGAGGTGACACGCAATCCTTTGCTGGATTTTTTTCGAGTGGACGGCATGCGGGTCAAGGCACGCTATCATGCCAACCTGTTGTACCGTGAACTGGCGAAAGTTTACTGGCGTCATACCTCGGAACAATTTGCGGCCATGGCGCAACAGGCTCTGGAAACCCATACCCTCGCCCTGGTCCGCAACGCCTTGCGCGAGACCAACAGCAGCCGGATCGCCCTGGCGGGTGGTTTGTTCGCCAACGTGCGGCTCAACGGTCTGATTCGCAATTTGCCTGAGGTGGCGGCATGTCATGTTTTTCCACATATGGGTGATGGCGGTTTGGCTCTTGGAGCTGCCTTGTGTTGTCATCCGGAGCCGGTGGCCTTTTGGCCCGACCTTTACCTGGGACCAGAGTACACGGATGCGCAAATTGCCCAGGCCATCCGGTCAAGTGGTCTGCCTGCCCGTCACCTGGAGGATCCCATTCCTGTCGCAGCCAAGCTTTTGACCGATGGAAAGATCATTGGTTGGTTTCAGGGACGCATGGAGTATGGTCCACGTGCTTTGGGAGGGCGCAGTGTGCTTGCTCTACCCGGTTTGCCTCGCATTCGGGAGGCCCTCAATTTGCGTTTGAAAAAGCGTTCCTGGTATCAACCCTTCTGCCCTTCCATGTTGGACGGGGAGGCGGAGCGTCTGTTGGAGGACCATCATCACGCCCCCGATCGTCACATGACCAGTCTTTACCGGGTGCGGTCTGCCTTTCGTGGGGCGCTTGACGGGGTGATTGGTCGGGACGGTTCCTGTCGTCCGCAGATGGTAGCCAGCGATTTTTCCCCGTTTTCGCGGCTGTTGCAGGCCATTCGGCAGCAGACCGGGTTGGGTGTATTATTGAACACAAGTTTCAACAGTCACGGCGAACCGTTGGTTTGTTCGCCGCAGGATGCCTTGACCGCCTTTGCCAACATGGGAATTGATGGTTTGGTGATGGGCAATTGGATTTTGCAAAATTGAAATAATTATTACGGGTCCAGGGGGATTATCCCCCTGGTGGGATCCAAGGGCGAAGCCC
>JADGAR010000007.1:27336-95426 GCA_015231915.1 Magnetococcales bacterium | reverse complement strand
TTGAAGTGGCCTTTCAGGATCTCCTTCCACGGCGAGTCGTACTCGGTGGTCTGGGTCTGGCTGTCGTCATTGACCATGTCACCGGATCACACCTTTTCCGAAGCCGGAGCCAATGGGATGAGCATGTTGGCCCGCAACTCGTCCCGGGACAGCAATGGGGACATGTCCTCCAGGGGCATGGAGATCAGGGAGCCGTCCGGCTGGGGAATGGCCGCCGTCTTGGGCCACAGCGCCTCGTCGTGGACCACCCGCACGTCGCACAGCACGGGGCCGGGCCGGCTCAGGGCCTCGCGGATCCCGGAACGCAGTTCGGCGGCATCGGCGATCACCATCGAGGGGATCCCCATGGCCTGCGCCACCTGGGCAGGGTCCGCCAGATGCAGCCCGGAACCCGGCCCGACCCCCACGTAGCGGCCCTGGAAATAGTTCCTCTGGGTGTTGCGGATCGAGGCATAGCCGCTGTTGTTGATGATGAACAGATGCACCGGCAGGTTCATCGCCACCAGGGTTTGCAATTCCTGAATATTCATCTGCAAACTGCCGTCGCTTTCGATCCCGACGATCATGGTGCCCTGCCAGGCGGCCCCGCCCCCCAGCAGGGCGGGGATGCCGTAGCCCATCGCCCCCAACCCGGAGGTAAGAAAAATCCGTTGACCGGGCCGATTGTTGAACCCGGTGTAAAACACCTCCACCCCCAGGCCGGAACTGCCGGTCACGATCAGGCTCCCCTCCGGGATCTCTTCGGAGAGGATTTTCACCAGATGGTAGTGGCTGATGGCGCCGCTGTCTGGAAAGGGCTTGCCATCGGCAATGGGATAGCGCCTTTTCCAGTCGGCGCAGCGGTCCAGCCATGCTGCGCGACCCGCGCCCGGCAGCACCTCCTGCCCCTCGGTCAAACGCAGGAGCGCGGCGATGTACTCCCTGGCGTCGGCCTGAATGGATTGGGCCAGCTCCATCGGATGCTTGGCCAGTTCGTTGGCGTCGATATCCACCACCACCCGTTGCGCCGCGCGGGCGAAGCCGGTGGGATTGAAGGCGGTCACCACGTTGTCCAGCCGGG
This sequence comes from Magnetococcales bacterium, assembly GCA_015231915.1. GTDB lineage: Bacteria > Pseudomonadota > Magnetococcia > Magnetococcales > Magnetaquicoccaceae > Magnetaquiglobus. Next base: position 94,366 of record JADGAR010000007.1, on the reverse strand, counting down.
CGCCGATGCTGATGAGCAGATCGCAGTTCTGCACCGCGAAGTTTCCGCCGCGCAGCGCCACGACGCCGGGGCGTCCGACGCACAGCGGGTGATCATGGGGGATCAGGTCCATGGCGTTCCAGGTGGCCGCCACCGGAATCCGCAGCCGCTCGTACAACTGGCGAAACAGCTCGGCCCCTTCCGCCAGTCGCACCCCGTGGCCGGCCAGCAGCAGCGGTCTTTGCGCGTTGGCCAGCAGCTGTAACGTGGTCCGGGCCGCCTCTTCGAGGGCGTTGCCGGTCAGGCCGATGGCCGCTGTCGGCTCCTCGAGACCGGGCAGGGTTTCCGGGTCGATCAGGGAGGCCTGCACATCCAGGGGCACATCCAGCCATACCGGTCCATGCCGCCCGCTGGTGGCCAGATCCACCGCCTTTTCCAGATGGAAACGGATCATCCGGGGATCCATGACCGTCACCGCGTACTTGACGATCGGGCGCACCATGGAGACGATATCCACCTCCTGGGGACCCATCTGCCGCACCCCGGAGCTGCCCATGAGATCCGCCCGTTTCACCTGTCCGGAGATGACCAGCAGGGGGATCGATTCGATCCAGGCCCCCGCCACCCCGGTGATGGCATTGGTGGCGCCGGGGCCGGTGGTGACCAAGGCGACCCCGATGCACCCCTTGACCCGGCCATAGGCCTCGGCGGCAATGGCCGACGCCTGTTCGTGCAGATTCGCCACCGCCTTCAGGTCGGGATTCTGCCCCAGGGCGTCCACCAGATACATGGCCCCGCCTCCCGGAACCATGAAGACCACCTCCACCCCGAGGCGGGCGACAAATGAAAAGATATAATCGGCGACACGTACCGGTGTGGTCATTTTGGCGCGACTTTCAAAAAACAGAGGTTCAAGGATTCAACCAGAAAGAGACGAACGTCTTGCGGTTGCGGTTCTGGGCGATGGCCGGGTCGGTATAAAACGAATCGTCCACGGCATGGGTGGTGGAGATCTCCTCGATGACCGCCCCGCCATCCGAGGAGAAGGCATGCCGCACCCCCTTTTCGACGTTGATCACGTCACCGGGAACGCAGACGCTGCTTTGTCCGTTGAGCACGATCCGCACCTCGCCGTGCAGCACATGGAAGGTCTCGTCCTTGAGTTGGTGGTACTGCTCCGGATGGGATTGGCCGGGCAACACCACGATCAGCTTCTTGCAATACTGCCGATTGACCACGGTGATCATGCAGATGCCGAATTCATGGAACCGCTCGATGCCGTAGTGGTGGGAGATCTCCAGATCGGAGCGGCCCGGAACCACCACCTTGCCGTCCCGCAGCAGCTCCTTCACCCGGTCCACGATGGCGTAGACCGTCTGGCGGATCGCCTCCATGCGGGTGTTTTCTCCCAGCAGCGGCGCCCCGGCGGCGATGGGGTGCGTGGCGTAATAGTGATGATATTTGGACCAGTCGTTGGCCGTGATGTGACCCTCCTGGACCGGAATGGCCATGAAGACATCCTCGTCGCGGATGCGTTGTCCCGCTTGCAGGTCGGTGCGCGCGAACACCCCCCGGCGCAGGGAGTGAATGGTGGAAACCGCCTGGGGGGACGCTTCGACCCGTTGGCCCTCGATGCCGCAGGCTTCGAAGGCCCTGGCGGCGGCGGTCAGCCAGGCCTTGACCTGGGCGGGAGAGGCCGAGTAGGCATTGTTCTGATAGCGTTCCGTCGGCAGCCCCACGTGTTTTTCGAAAATGCGGCATCCCTTGGCGATGGCCAGGCCGATACAGGTGGTATCGTCGGGATCCTCGTGGGTGGAAAAGCCGATTTTGAGGTGCGGATAACGGTTGCGCAGAAAGTCGATCTGGTTGAGTTGATGGTTGGCGTTGGGGGTGGGGTATTCGGCCACGCAATGCATCAGGGCGAAGGTCTTGTCGCGGTGTTCCAGAAAGCTCAGGACGTTGTCGATCTCCGCGACCGGGACGGTGGCGGTGGAGGCGATGATGGGCAGATCGCACTGCACCATGCGTTCGAGCAGGGGCCAGTCGGTGAAGGAGCAACTGGCGATTTTCAGGATTTCGAAGCCGTCCTCGAGGATGCGGTCCACCGATTCGGGATCGAACGGGGTGCAGATGGGCAGGAATCCGTTGTCCCGGAACTCCCCGATCATGCGGCGCAGCGCCTCTTTCGAGACGCGGGTTTCGGAAAACCGCTTGATGTATTTGATGTCCGCGCGATCCTTGTAGGCCGGATGGATGAAGGTATCCAACTGCCGATACTGCATCTTGAAGGCGAACCGGAACGGAAAGGGCTTGCAGACCTCGGCGAAGGCGCGGATGAGCGCCACGCCGTGTTCGACATCCCCCATGTGATTGTTGGCCATTTCCAGGATGAACAGAGGCTCCGGAATCTGTGCGGTCATTGAGCGATCCTTTTCGAAGGGTTGGGTGCGGTCCGGTTGCATGCGGGCTGCGTCATGACTGCGCCGCGAAGCGCCAGTTTATCAAGCTCCCGTCTTGCATTCCAGGGAAATCTTCGCCCGCCGCCTCTTCACGAACGCCTGCCGGCCACCTCGCGCAAGTGGTGGAGCATGTACTCCACCATGCCCGGTTTCATGCCCGGATAGAGTCCGATCCAGAAGGTGTCGCGCATGATCCGGTCGGTGGTCTCCAGGGGGCCGATGGCGCGGTAGCCGGTGCGGGTGGCGCGCATTTCGTCGAAACAGGGGTGCTTGAGGAGGTTGCCTGCGAAGAGCATGCGCGTCTGGATGCCGTTGGCCTCCAGATGGCTGACCACCTGATCCCGCGACAGGCCGGTCTCCGGGCGCACGGTGAGCAGGAAACCGAACCAGGAGGGATCGGAATCGGGCGTCGGTTCCGGGAGGACGAAGCGGTCGGCCAGATCGTCCAGTTCCCGGCGCAGAAAGGCCCAGTTGCGCTGGCGGGCCTCGATGAAGCCGGGGAGCTTTTCCAGTTGCGCGCACCCCACGGCGGCCTGCATGTCGGTCACTTTCAGGTTGTAGCCGAAATGGGAGTAGACGTATTTGTGGTCGTACCCCGGAGGGAGGGCGCCGAAGGTCTGGTTGAAGCGGTTCTTGCAGGTGTTGTCGCGGCCTCCCGGGCACCAGCAGTCGCGGCCCCAGTCGCGGAACGACTCCACCAGGCGGTGGAGTCGCACGTCGCTGGTGTAGACTGCGCCGCCTTCGCCCATGGTCATGTGGTGGGGCGGATAGAAGCTGGAGGTCCCCAGGTGGCCGATGGTCCCGGTGTAATGCCACTCCCCGTTCAGCCGGTAGCGGGAGCCGAGGGCGTCGCAGTTGTCTTCGATCAGCCACAGGTCGTGGCGGTCGCAGAAGGCCTTCACCGTCGCCAGATCGAAGGGGTTGCCCAGGGTGTGGGCCACCATGACCGCCTTGGTCCGTTCCGAGAGGGCCTCTTCCAGCATGGTGCAGTCGATGTTGTAGGTGGGCAGGGTCACGTCCACGAACACCGGAACCGCGCCGTACTGGAGAACGGGGGCCACCGTGGTGGGGAAGCCGGCGGCCACGGTGATCACCTCGTCGCCCCGGTGCAGGCGCCGTTCCCCCAGCCGGGGGGAGGTGAGGGCCATGCAGGCCAGGAGATTGGCCGACGACCCGGAGTTGACCAGCGAACAGTACTTGACCCCCAGAAACCGTGCCATATCCGCTTCGAACCGCTCCGCGAAGCGCCCGCTGGTAAGCCAGAAATCCAGCGCGCTTTCCATCAGCAGGACCATTTCCCGGTCGTCGAAGTGGCGTCCGGCGTAATGGACCCGATCCTTGCCCGGCTGGAAGGGGGCCTCCAGGTTGGGGCGGTGCAGGGCGTGGTAATTGGCCCTGGTGGTCAGGCGCGCCCACAAGGAGAGGATCTCCTTGAGCTTTTCCCGGCGCAGGCGGGCCGTGACCTCGCCCCCGCTGGCAAGCAACAGGGTGCGGTCCACGCGGATCGTGACGGGTTGCTCCATCTGGCCGAAAGCGAGGTCGTGGGCGCGGAGCGCGCAGGCGTATTCGCCCACCGCAGGGCCGCTTTCCAGGGCCACGGCAACCCGTTCGTCGGGGGTGCCGGCAACAGCCAGGATCAGGAAGCAATCCGCGCGGGTCGGATCCGGGCGGACGATGGCGCCGGGTTGGGTCGTCATGGCGTCTCTCCGGCCTTGTGCGCAAGCTCCGGCGGCGCCAGTTCCGGGAGCGGGTCTGCATCCCGCTGCCAGAGGGCGGCCAACAGGGCATGGATCCGCTTTCTGGGGAGCAGCAGGCGGGGCAGAGCTGTCGAGGGGAGGACAGGGAGTTGCCTGGCACCGTTTTCCGGCGCGTCGGATGCGGGCCGCGAGGAGAAAGGATTTCTTCCGGTGGTGGCTTTTGCTATTCTCCGTTCGTGGGCCTGGTTGCGCATGTTTTACGGTGTTCCCTGGTTCGAAATGGGCGTGGCTTGCGATTGCGGCCTTCCATCATAAACAAGCGGTGAAATTAATCCAGCAAAAATTTCCAGGAGCGATGCATGGCGGAGGAGGGGGGGAAACGGTTCGGCATGCTGGCGGAAAGGCTGGCCGCCCGGCGTTTGCGAGGCATGGGCTACCGGATTCTGGCCAGCAATGTCCGATTGCGGGGGGGCGAACTGGATCTGGTGGCCAAACAGGGAGAAATTCTGGTATTCTGTGAAATCAAGGCCCGGCGCGTGACCGGGAGCGGGGAACCCGGGGAGGCCGTCGATGCCCGCAAGCGGCACAGGCTGGCGCGCTTGGCCATGGAGTACCTGGGGAGCCGTCCCGATCTGGCCCATCTGGAGTGCCGGTTCGATGTGGTCTTGTTGTGGCGAGCGGGGTTGTGGTGGCGTGTCGAGGTGATCGCGGACGCCTTCCGCCCCGGATGGGAATAACGGCAAACTTTTTCGAGGACGAGGGAGAGAAGTCGATGAACCGTTTACGAGTGATTTGCGCCTGGCTGCTGTTGGCGGGGCTGACCGGGTGCGTGCCCATGGACAGCCCGAACGGGCCGGTCTCTTCCGGTTTTCTGGGCGAGCGCCGCAGTCCGGAGGCCGCCATCGAGGACAACATGCTGGCCATGAAGCTGCGCAGCTATTACATGCGGCACGACAAGGTGAGTTTTGCCAACATCAACGTCTCGGTCTATCAGGGGGTGGTGTTGCTGACCGGTACGGCCTCCTCCCAGGAGGAGATCGATACCGCGATGAACATCGCCAAGGCCACGCGCGGGGTGGTGCGGGTCCATTCGGAGTTGAAGGTGCAGCAGGCGAGTTTGGGGGAACTCACCAAGGACGCCTGGTACACCAACGAGGTGAAGATCCGGCTGCTGGCGGACGAGCTGGTGCGTGGGCTGGACGTTCACGTCGAGACCACCAAGGGGGTGGTCTATCTGACCGGGATGACCCAATCGGTGGCGGAGCGCAACCGGGCCATCGAGGTGGCGCGGCAGGTCAAGGGGGTGCGCGAGGTGGTTTCCTACATCGAGGTGAATCCCAAGGCGCAACCGGTGACCTCCACCCCGGCCAAGGACGCAGGACCGCCCCCGACCCCGGCCCCGGTGCGTTATGGCGATACGGGGAGCGGTCAGCCGGAGAAGGTCGCCCTGCCGCCCAATCCGGAGCCTGTGCCCCCTGCCAAGTCTCCCGTCAAGCCGGGCAGTGTCGTTGAAGGCGGTTTCTGAGCCGGACCCCGGCCTGACGGGGGAGCTGGCGTCGGCTTTGGGACCCGGCGGCCTGTTGACGGGTGCTGCCCAGCGCGAGGCGTATGCCTGGGACAATGCCGGGCAAAGGCATCTGCCCTGGGCCGTGGCCCTGCCGGAGAACCGGGAGCAGGTGGCGGCGGTGTTGCGGGTGTGTCATCGGGCAGGGGTTCCGGTGGTGCCGCGCGGGGCCGGGACCGGATGTGTCGGCGGGGCGCTGGCGGTGTCCGGGGGGGTGATTCTTTCCACCCAGCGGTTGAACCGCATCCTTGCCGTGGTCCCGGAGGACCGGCTGGCGGTGGTGGAGCCGGGGGTGGTCAACGGGGAGCTGGACCGGGTGTTGCAGACGCACGGTCTGTTCTGGCCGCCGGATCCTTCATCGGCGCGCAGTTGCACCATCGGGGGCAATCTGGCCATGTGTTCGGCGGGTCCCAACGCGGTGCGTTACGGCGTGACCCGCCATTGGGTGCTGGGCCTGACCGTGGTGCTGCCGGACGGGACGCCGATGCGCACCGGCGTCAGGACCACCAAGGGGGTGGTGGGATATGACCTGACTCAGTTGCTGATCGGTTCGGAAGGGACCCTGGCGGTGGTGGTGGAGGCGGTGTTGCGTCTGGCCCCGCGCCCGGAGGCGCGCCGGCTGTTGCGGGCCTGTTTTCGTTCCATGGGGGATGCCACCCAGGCGGTGGCCGGGGTGATGGGGAGCGGGGAGCCGCCGTCGGCCCTGGAGTTTCTGGATCCTGCCGCGCTGGCCTTGTTGCGCCGTGAGGGCGGGGTCGGGATCCCGGAGGAGGGGAGGGCGTTGCTGTTGCTGGAGGTGGAGGGGTCTGCCGGCGAGGTGGGGCGCAAGGCCGAGGAGATGCTGGAGCGGCTGCGGCCCTTCGCCCCGCTGGAGACCTTTCTGGCCGCCACCGAAGAGGAAACCCGCCGGGTGTGGGCGGCACGGCATGCCCTGTCGCCGACCCTCACCCGCATCGCCCCGCGCCGGATCAACGAGGACGTGGTGGTGCCGGTCTCCCGGCTGAGCGAGCTGGTTGCCGGTCTGGAGGGGATTTCCGCCGCCTCCGGGGTGCCCATCGTCGGGTTCGGGCATGCCGGCAACGGCAACATTCACGTCAATCTTTTGGTGGATCCCGCCGACGCCGATCTGATGGCCAGGGCCAGGGGCGCGCTGGACCGGGTGTTCCGGCTGGTGTTGGACCTGGGCGGGACCTTGTCCGGGGAGCATGGCGTGGGCATCATGAAGCGCGATCACATCCACTGGGAGCTGGATCCGGTCGCTTTGGAACTGCAAAAAAACATCAAGCGGCTGTTCGATCCCAAGGGCATCCTCAATCCGGGCAAGATCTTCGGCGAAAGCGCCTGATCAGCCGGTCGTGCGGTTTTTTTCTTCGGGACGACGCGACAAATCGACGTATTCCCGGCCCGATTCCCTTTGCATGCGCACCAGATCGTTGTAGATGGCCACCGGATCGTAATGGAACCGGGCGGCGTGTTCCTCGCGCACCTTGCGGATTTCTTCAATGATCGGGTCTGTCCACATGGTCACTCCGTCGTCTGCGAAGGTTGCTCACGACATGTTTATGTGAATCTCGTGAAGTTTGCAGGTGGGAATTTTTTCAGTTGTTTTGTCTCTGCAAAAGTGGCATCCGGGCCGAAATCCATCAAGTCAATATCAAAGATGCTCACACCAATCTGCCCACCGCCATGCAAATGAGTAATAAGCTTATCATGCCTTTCTTTAAAAGGTGCTTGAACTGTGGATCCTCCAAATTCTCCTGTGTTTACAAGCACTACATGTTGATACATATGATAATGCAGTGCCGCCACCATATTATCAAACGTTTGAACGTCTTTGTTCATAGCTGTAATAACAAAAAGATCTGACAAATTTTTCATATCTGCTACTAAATTCAAATCGGTAGCATCATAACAAATAGCGCCAGTTATTCTGAATCCACGTTTGCTGTGATTATTTTTTGGCAGTTCAATAATTACTTGGTAAGGCCTCCACGGAACAATTTTAAGTTCCTGCTCGTTTACTGTCTGATGCCATTTTCCTTGTTGTCTGATAACCCATGAGCGTCCAGTCGAACGATGATCAGGGATGAGCCAACAAGCTGTATTGATGATTTTTTCATTTTTAATTTTAAAGGGCGTCATACCAAAGAAAAGTATCGCATTTGTAGCATCAGAGAGGCTTTTTAGAATTTTTATATCGTCTGGATGTACCGAAAGCTCAGGGAAAATGATCAAATCCGCCAAAGCTGTCGATTTTTCTTTAGTAGTATTGCTTTCGGCAGCGTTTTGTGCTTTCAACTGTGACACTATCAATGAGCAAACGGTTGTCAGATGATTTCGATGTACAGGTCGGTAGGTGGAATGGTTGAGGTATGGATCAAGCGTAGTGAAATCCGACTGTTTAGGCATCAGCGTTTGGGCAAGGGCTACGCGTAAGACTCCATCCTGGCGGAGAGTATGTCCAATGATGATTGGGTAGACTGGCAGGTTTGAAGCTCTTCCAAACAATTTTGATAATTCAATAATGCGTCTGTTGATCATTCTGCGCAGATCGTGTAATGACTGAATGGTTTCAAAATTTTCAATAAGCTTTGTATCTGCTCTTGCTCCTGGCCATTGTAATAACCGCATTAGGATTTCGCTGACCCAAGGAGAGAATGGTGCTGCTTCCCCACCAAGGGCTTCCGGAGAATGCATCATACCCATCCGACGGGTGTACCAGCTGTTGCGCATGCCATGGTAAGCTTTCCAATCCTGGCGGTGGAGATAAGGTGTAATAGTAAAATCTTCCTCTCCAGTGATGGCGGAACGAAGTAAACGACCCAAGACGTAGAATCGAACCCATTTCCTGTCACACCAATCAGGCTTGACAAGTCTGGGGTCTGCCGATCCTTCAGAATCAAAAATAATTTTTATAGAATTTGTTGAGTATCCAGGTTTATTCAATTCTTTCCAATTGTTTGCTTTGATCTTTATATTGCGCAAGGAAAAACGCATAATTAGTTCATTATTGTATTCGTGTCCAGCAAGCATCCTGATCAATGCTTTTGCAAGCCGCAACCAGGGAATTTCATGTCTAAACGGGTTGTCAGCATGTGTGATGATTTTCCACAAAGGTACTTCTGTACCATCAAGTTCGCTTAAGTCTCTGGAAGTATCAAGAATACCAGATGGAATTTTCAAATATTCGTGATTTGGATCAATCCAATTCTGTTTTCGACGTTTGAGTTCTTGTAGTACTGCTGACATGATGTCTGGACGGTTAAAGCTGACTGTTTCTAACAGCTTTATACGATCTGAATGTTCAGAATTAGCCAGAGAATCTATTAACCATCTTGCAAATCGATCTTCATTCTTATGTATTTGTTGGAACAACATATGTATAACAAGAGTATCCTGATCCAATGGCTGACAGCTCGTGTACGATGCGGCATTCAAAAGTGTTTGATAGTGATCAATTTCTTTTGAACTGTTTGTTAGTTGAAATGCTGGGCAAGGTTCAACAGTGACCAATAGCAACAAAGCTTGTTGTAAAACGTACCATGGCGCATTTTTGTTTTTGAATACATAGGCTTTGGTAAATTCCAATAGTGTAGATTGATATTTTTTTTGGTTTGAAGTCGCTGGTAATTCCTCATCTCCTGCATAGATGCCTGTTTCCACCGCTCCAGCCTTCAGTAAATCGGCAATGACATACCAAGCGACCAAGGTACCCTCCTGGGCGTTTTTTCTCCGTGATGGTGCAATCGTTTCGCGCAAAGAATCCAGAACAGGGCGCAACAAATCATGGCTGGGGAAGAGATCCATAGCCAAGCGAAGTACGGGTACCAAAGCGGGGTCATGAGACCAAGCGCGTACCATTTTGCGGGCATAAGTTTCCATTTCATGGTCTATGGCTTCTCCCGCGCTGACACCGGTTTCCAGTATGACGTTCAGATCCGTCATTCCTCTGCGACGGCGGAGTGTGTATTTTAATCTGTAGGCGGCAAACCGCTTTAACGTATCGTCTCTAACTTCTGATTTTTGATTGATGATTTTGGCAAGTGGATGGGTGATTTCGCCTTTGGGGTCGGTACAACAGTCAAAATGGTCAGTTGCGGTCAACAATTCATTCAAACCGGCTGTGGTTTCACGGAGTGCATCCATGTCCGTCGGGCCGCTCAGACTTTTTTGAATCAATGCCATGCGGGCAGTCACTCCAGTTTGACTTGCTGCAAGACGAAATGAGGTTATTTCTGTTTTGTCATTATTGATTGATAATTTGTATTGAGTGTCATTAGAGTCTGTTTTTATTTTTAGGCAATGATTCAAAAATTTTGTTATATAATTTACTGCATTTTCTTCAGAAAAATCTATTTTTTGTTTTATGCTGATAACTAAACGTATATCATCAACATAGCGACAATAATCATGTAATGTAATGCTTGATAATATTTGCGATGGGTCGTCATCAGGCATAATATTATATTCTTCTAATGTCTTTTTAAGATTACTGCTAATGAACCGATCAAATTTTAACATGTAGGCATTTGCAAAAAAACCACTAGCCACGAGGCCTTGCGGAAGTCCCTTTGGAAGAACTCCATTTTTTAAATATATTTCATAACAATCATCTTTTTTATCCCATTGCCAATTCATAATTAACTGTAACACCTTCCAGAATTCTTTAGTGCTTTTTGTGTTGACTGAAGAATAATTTTTTATAAACTCTTTATATTCATTTTTTAAACAATCAATCAACGTCGCGCGACATATGCAATCATAGAAAGAGGAAATATCCAATTTGACTATAAAGATTTCATCATTTTCACTGAGTTGGTCTTGTATGTGCTCAGCAATAAAGTGGGGACGCGCTTGAAAGCGTCTATAATTAACATAATAGCGGCTATATGTCTCCGAGTTACCCCAATTAAATGTGGCAAGTGGTCGATCATTCTTACCAAGATTTTCTTTGTCAAACGTACACAAAAGTCGATTACCGTAACTGTGTATACCCATGTTACGTGCCTTAATATAATCAGTTTCCGACGTGTCCCCTTGTGCTGTTTCGATGCAGTCGGCCAAGCATAGCATGGCGGCGGTGGCCATGGTCTGCTCCTTAATGTTAATATGAGCTAATGGGCGCAGCATGATCGGCTTGATCGCACCATCTTTTCCCTTCTCCGTCGGTTTCCACACACTCTTTTCAAATCCCCAGCGATGCGTTTTTGGGGCTGGCACAAGACGCATGTCGGTGTTGGTTATATTTGATCTCTTGATTTGCTCTTGCCATGCGCCAATTCGCTCTTCTAAAAGGATGGCTGATTGGTCCAACTCTAATAGGTCTGCATACCAATTGATTTTGCGAATATATCTTTGTGATTTTTTCCATGCCTGGGTCAAAACTACCTCGTCTGCCAAATATGACAATCTCGGGGCAAGTCGTCGATATTTTTCTTTAATAATGCTCATTTAAGTGCCTTTCCGGGTTCCTGGTAGGTGTCACGGTTGGCCAGTTTGCCGCGCACCACGATGGTGCCTGCAGTGAAGCTGACATCCTTCCGGATTTGGGCTTGGGACCAGCCCGCCCGCATCACCGCTTGGGTGATGAATTTTGGTGCAGATGTCCCACTCGCTACAAGTGCGTTTTGCTCAGACCATCCACTGCATCGCATTTCCAATTTGCCAAGCATTTTGCCTCGCACCCATTTTTTTGCTCAACGAAGGTCAAACACGCGAAGTAATCTGAAAATCATTGTATATAATGTAATCGATTAACTCGGTTTAGGCAAGGCGGAACGTCCCAATGGTTAATTTTTTTGCCTGGAAGAAGAAATCGCGTCGCTCATGCTGCTGATCGATACCAGTATTTCCATGGCAGGAGCAGATGAAGGCCAATAGCCTATCCTTGACATGGCCAAACCTCTGCCGTTGGGAATGTTTGTGTTTTGTGCGAGGGGTTGGTTGTGCCAGGCTGCTGGCACTTGCGGGGTGTGTCTGAAATCCTGATAATTTCAGAATCGTCGGATTGGTGATGAAAGTGCGGGGTATGCCTAATTTTTTTGTTGGTGTATGTATGCATTTTTTTTGTAAATTATCAGGAGTTTGTACGTCGAACGTGAAGTCTGCCGGATCGTGGTGCAGCGAGACGAGCCGGTGGGGTAAGTGCCACCTGTTACTCCTCAGACGCGGGGGCGTTGCAGAGTGCGGCGCAAACGCTTGTTGATCGTTCGCGCCATTTGTCATTGGTAGCTCACGCGACCACCAGGTACGCCTGCTCGGACAGGTCACGGCGTGTCGCTGCGGGGTCGGTTTGTCCTGATCCGAGTGTCCCCTCACAACGGATATTCGAGGTTTGGGTTTTGGGGACTGCTTGGCTGGATGTCTTGACATCGGCATTACGCTTTCCCGACGGCAAACAAGGCGGGTGACAACCCGTGTGCGTTTGGCGGGGCAAAGATGTTCGTTGATGATTGACTTTTGCCGGGGTTTTCCATAATCTGTTGGCGTCATCATCAGCGTGGAGGCTCAAAGACCATGAAAATCGCCGATATTCAATTGCCTGAAGGATACAGGCCCTCGGAGGACGAGGAATTCATGTGTCCCAACCAGCGGGCATTCTTTCGCAAGCTCCTGTTGGAATGGGAGCGCCAGTTGCTGGAAGAGGCGGAAAAGACGGTCAACATCATGACCGAAGAAAAGGCCATCTTCGCCGATCCCACCGACCGAGCCTCGCTGGAAACGGATCGCAATTTCGAGTTGCGCACCCGCGACCGGGAACGCAAGCTGATCTCCAAGATCAAGCGCACCCTGGAGGCCATCGAGGAAAATCAATACGGTTATTGCGAGGAGTGCGGTGTGGAGATCGGATTGCGCCGGCTGGAGGCCCGTCCGGTGACCGATCTGTGCATCAACTGCAAGACCGCCGCAGAGCGTCAGGAGAAGGTGACCCGCGTGGTCGAGGACATCAACTTCGAGACCTGAAGCGTTGCGACTCCCCCCTCTTCGTGTGTGAGGCCATGTCGCTCCCTGCCGGTTCCGGAGGGAGCGCCCTTTTTCTCGGGTCGTGTTTTGTTCCATGCCCATCCAGGTGCAAGCCATGCGTAACGGGTTGCTGCTGTTGCTTCTGCTCGGTCAGACAGTGGCGGCCCAGGCCGCCGGATCCTTCGTGGAACCGGTGGAGGCGGCCATGCACGGCAATCCCCGCACCCAGGCCGCCGAGGCGCGGTTGCGCGCGGCCAAAGAGAAACACAACCAGAGCCGTGCACTTCTGCGCCCCTCCATCGATGCGAGCCTCAGCCGGACCCACACGGACCTGACCTGGCCGGAGCACCACACCAGCACCGATCCCCTGATGCTGGGGGTGACGCTCAAACAATCCCTGTACAGTCAAAAGGCCTGGATCGCCCTGCGCCAGAGTCGTCCATACATTGCCGCCGGCGAGGCGGAGTTGCGGGCGGCGATGCAGGGGGTGTTCCTGGACACGGTCGTGGCGATCACCGAGTTGTTGCAGGCCAGGGAGGTGGCCCAGCTGGCTGGCAACAACCGCGAGTTGATCGCGCGTCATCTGGAAGAGACCCGCGCCCGTTTCAAGGTGGGGCAGTTGACCATCACGGATGTGAGCCGGGCCGAGGCGCGGCTCTCCGCCGCCGAGGCGAACCTGGTGCGCTCCGGGAGTGCCCTGGCCGTGGCGCGCGCCCGCTTCCAGGAAATGACCGGTCTGGAGGAGCCGGAGAATTTGGCCTTGCCGGAGGTGCGTTCCGGGTTGCTGGAATTGCCCCTGGAAAGGATGCTGGAGCGTGGCAGCGCGCGGCCCGATCTGGAGGCGGCCCGTTTGCGGTTGCGGGTGGCCGAGGAGGAGGTGGCGATGAAGCGGGCCGGGCATCTGCCCACCGTTGCCTTGACGCTCAAGGCCGCCCGTGGCTGGGGCGAGGAGATTGCCGGGACCACCGATCCGGTGGGGCATTACGAGGTCGGGGTCGGGGTGAGCGTGCCGGTGTATGCCGGTGGGATGACGGTGGCCGAAACCGACGAGGCATTGGCGTTGCGGGACGCACAGCAGGCCGAAGTGGAACTGTTGCGGCGTCGGATGACCCGGGAGGTGGAGTCCGCCGTGCGGGATTTGCAAGGTCTCGAGGCAGCCGATCGTTCCCTGCGCGGGTCCTTGTCCGCCGCCGAGTTGGCCATGCGCGGGGTGGAGGAGGAGTTTCGGGTGGGAACCCGCACCGCGTTGGAGCTGTTGGATGCCCGCAACGAGGAGTTCACGGCCCGAACCGAGTTGACCAGGAATCGGTTTGCCCTCTCTTTGGCCCGTTTTCGTCTGCTGGCCGCCATGGGGGAGTTGACCCTGGAGGCGTTGCACGATCTTTAACCGGTTCTTGTTTGCACGGGGGTTGGTATGACAAGGATGTCTCCGTCAGGTGCATGTTTCTTGCTGCTGCTCACCCTTGCGGCATGCTCAAAGAAAGAAGAGTCCGGGGCGGCGAAGCCCCCGCCGCCACCGGTGACGGTCGCGGTGGCCGTCGTGGAACAGGTGGACCTCCCGGTGACGATCCAGGCCATGGGCAATGCGGTGAGCTGTCACTCGGTGGCGGTCAAGGCGCAAGTGGAAGGGATCCTGGCCAAGGCGCATGTCACTGACGGTCAGGAGGTGACCAGGGGCGCGCCGCTCTTCGATCTGGACGACCGCATTCCCCGTCAGCGCCTGGCCCGCCTGAAGGCCGATCTGGAACGGGACCTCGCCCAGTTGGAAAACGCCCTCGGCAAGGAACGACGCCAGGCGACCCTCAACAAGGAGAAATTCGGCTCGGAGGAGCTGCTGGCCGGTCTGGTGGCGGCGCGACGGGCGCTGGAGGCCGGCGTGGCTGCGGATCGCGCCGCCATCGCCGAGGCGGAACTGAACCTTTCTTTCACCAGTATCGTTTCCCCCATTGACGGCGTGGCGGGCCGCATCCTCATCCATCCGGGCAACCTGGTGAAGGCCAATGACAGCAACCCCCTGGTGGTGATCAACCAGCTGGATCCCATCTGCATCGACTTCACGGTGGCCGAACACTTTTTTTCCACCCTCAGGGAACATCACGCCAGGTCGCCTCTGACCCTGCTCGTACACCCCAACCGGGAGACGGCAAACCCCGTTCCGGCCACCGTGACCGCCCTGGACAACAGCGTGGACCGGCAGTCGGCCTCCCTTTCCCTGCGGGCCAGGGCCGCCAATCCCGACCGACGCCTCTGGCCTGGGCTGTTCGTGAATCTCGTTTTGAAGCTGACCGACCGCCCGGGTGCCCTGACGATTCCCGTGCAGGCCCTCCAGACCGGCGTGCGCGGGCCGTTCGTCTATGTGGTCGAGGAGGATCTGAGCGTGGCATCCCGTCCGGTCACCCTGGCCTGGGAGGACAAGGAGCGGGCGGTGATCGACACCGGCCTGAAGGCCGGCGAAAGGGTGGTCACGGTGGGTCAGTGGCGCCTCAAGCCCGGGACCAAGGTGGAAATCATGAAGGGCCTCTGACCCATGAACATCACCGCCTTTTTCGTCCATCGCCCGGTCACCACGGTTCTGACCATGGCGGGACTGTTTTTCATGGGGGTGCTGGCCTTTCGGGGCATGCCGGTCTCGGCGCTCCCTGCGGTGGATTATCCCACCCTGCAGGTCTCCGCCTCCCTGACCGGCGCCTCTCCGGAGACCATGGCCAACTCCGTGGCGCTCCCCCTGGAGAAGGAATTCTCCACCATCGCCGGAATGGAGAGCATCTCTTCCACCAGCGGTCTGGGGACCACCCAGATCTCCCTGCAGTTCACCCTGGAGCGCGACATCGACGCCGCCGCCCAGGACGTGCAGGCCGCCATCTCCGCAGCGCAACGCCGCCTGCCCGCCAACATGACCACGCCACCCTACTACCGCAAGGTCAATCCGGCGGATCTTCCGGTGTTTTATCTCGCCCTCACTTCGGAGAGCCGTCCCCTCACCGAACTCTCCGATTTCGCCGATACCACCTTGTCGCAACGCATCTCCACGTTGCCGGGCGTGGCGCAGGTCAGCATCTACGGTCGCCAGGCCCCTGCCGTGCGCGTCAAGGTCGATCCCCAGGCCCTGGCCGTCAACGGCCTCTCCCTGGAGGATGTCGAGGAGGCCATCCAGCGCAACAACCCCAACCTCCCCACCGGCTATCTCCTGAGCGGCAACCGCATGCTCTCCGTGGAGACCCCGGAACGGCCACCATCGGCCAAGGGATACCGCTCCATCGTCATTGCCCAGCGCAATGGCCGGCCTTTGCGCCTGGACGAGGTGGCCAGGGTGGTGGACGGGCCGGAAAACGACCTGATGGCCGCCTGGTACGGCGCCAGGCGCGGTGTGGTGCTGGCCATCCAACGCCAGCCGGGGGCCAATACCATTGCCGTGGCCGACTCCATCCGCGCCATCGTGCCCGACATCCGCCAGCTCCTGCCGGCGACCGCCGACCTGGAGATCCTCTACGACCGTTCGCAAAGCATCCGCGAATCGGTGAGCGACGTGCAGTTGACCCTGCTGTTTTCTCTTCTGCTGGTCGTCCTGGTGATCTACCTCTTTCTGGGCAACGCCTCTGCCACCCTCATCCCCAGCCTGGCCCTCCCCATCTCCCTGATCGGGGTGTTTCCCCTCATGCTGCAGATGAAGATGAGCATCAATATCATCTCTTTGATGGCCCTCACCCTTTCGGTGGGGTTCGTGGTGGACGATGCCATCGTGATGCTGGAAAACATCGCCCGCAACATGGAGGAGGGGAAAACTCCCTGGCAGGCCACCCTGGACGGCGGTCGGCAGATCGCCTTCACCATTGTCTCCATGACCATTTCGTTGGCTGCGGTGTTCATTCCGGTGCTTTTCATGGGCGGGATTCTGGGCCGTCTGCTGCACGAATTCGCCGTTGCCATCATGGCCACGGTGATCCTTTCCGGGTTGGTTTCCCTTTCTTTGACCCCGATGCTCTGTTCCCGGCTCCTGCGTCCGCACAACTCCGGCAGGCCCAATTGGCTGATCCGGGTCGCAGACAAGGGCTTTGTGGCGCTGCGTAACGGTTATGCCCGCACCCTGGAGTGGTCTTTGCGCCATCGCCGGCTGGTTTTTTTGCTGTTTTTGCTCATGGCGGGGGAGGCGGTGCGGATGGGGCGCGAGATGCCCATCGGCTTTCTGCCCAGCGAGGATACCGGCCAGCTCTTCTGCATGACCGAGGCCGAACAGGACATCGGCTTCGAGGCCATGGCCGAGCGGCAACGCCAGGTGGTGGAGATCATCGGCCAGGATCCGGGGGTTTTGGTCACCATGTCCTTCATTGGCGGGGGGGCGGTGCAGTCCGCCTTGAACAACGGTCGCATTTTCGTGCGCCTCAAGCCCATGCATGAGAGGCCCCATGCCGACGAGATCGTCAAGCGTCTCCGGCCCAGGCTGGCCAAGATCCCTGGGATCAGGGCCTTCATTCAGAATCTCCCGGTGATCCGTATCGGCACCCAGCTCACCAAGAGCCAGTATCAATACACCATTCAGGGGACCGACACCACCGAGCTGTTCGCCTGGGCCGACAAGGTGGAAAAGGCGCTGCGTGACCTGCCCGGCTTTTTGAACGTCACCAGCGACATGCAACTGGCCAAGACCCAGGCCCTGGTGACGATTGATCGCGACAAGGCCGCCACCCTGGGCATCACCCCGGAACGGCTGGAAAAGACCCTTTACGCCGCCTACGGGCCAAAGCAGATTTCCACGATTTATGCCACCAGCAACCAGTTTGCTCTGCTGTTGGAGCTGGATACTCCCTTCCGCACCGATCCTTCGGTGCTCTCCCTGTTGCGGGTGCGCGGGGCCAACGATGCCCTGGTCCCGCTGAGCGCCGTGGCGAGCGTCTCCCGCGCCGTGGGGCCGGCCACCATCACCCATCAGGGCCAGATGCCATCGGTCACCCTCTCTTTCGACCTTGCTCCGGGCATGGCCCTTGGTCAGGCCATCGCCGCCATCGATCAGGCCAAGGCGAAGATGGGCATGCCCCCCACCATCACTGCCAGCTATCAGGGCACGGCACAGGTCTTCCAGTCCTCCCTGGCCGGCCTGGGCTGGCTGTTGGGCCTGGCGGTCCTGGTGATCTATCTGGTCCTGGGCATGCTTTACGAAAGCTACATCCATCCCCTGACCATCCTTTCCGGCCTGCCTGCCGCCGGGCTGGGTGCGTTGATCACCTTGAAGATTTTCGGACTCGATTTGAATCTTTATGGTTTCGTGGGCCTGATCATGCTGATCGGCATCGTCAAGAAGAACGCCATCATGATGGTCGATTTTGCCATCGAGGCGCGTCGCGCTGGCGAAACCGATCCCCTTGTCGCCATTCGCCAGGCCTGTCTGGTCCGTTTTCGTCCCATCATGATGACCACGATGGCCGCCTTGATGGGCACGCTCCCCATCGCCCTGGGTCTGGGTGCGGGAGGCGAGGCCCGCCAACCCCTGGGCCTGGCCGTGGTGGGCGGGCTGCTCCTCTCCCAGTGGCTGACTCTCTACATCACTCCGGTGATCTATCTCTATCTGGAAAAGGTGCGTTTGCGCATCGATCCGCCGGAACCCGCCGCACGCGCCATGTGAAGGAGACTTTATTTGGCGTTGGGTTCGTGTTAAAGTGGCCTGGATTGGGGAACCCCTACTTCGCATCAAAAAACGAGCCGCCCATGGACATGCAAGCAACCAGAAATTCACTCCTGGCTTTCCTGGCCACCATCAAACGCCCGGACCTGCCCATGGAGCGCCTGCACGACAACGACGGCCTGGTCAAGTCGGGTCTCATCGATTCCCTTTCCATGCTGGAGATCATCGCCTTTCTCGAATCCCGCTTCCGCATCGACTTCTCCGAAACCGGCGTCGATCCGACGGAACTGGAATCCGTGCAAAAGATCCTGGAATTGATCGAGAATCGCGCCCAATGACCGTCCGATCCTTCTATCATGCCCTTGACCAGTTCCACGAAAATCCACGGCTGATCGAATACACCACCACTCTGCCAGGCAACCTGCTGTTTTGGCTGGCTGTCCAGGGACTGCTGCTTTTCACCCGTTATCAATACCTGGTCCCTCTGATGATCCTGGTGCAACTGCTGCCCCGCTGGCGCATGTGGATCATGACACTGAGTCTGGGTGGCTGGTTCGTCTTCAACAAGCTCACCCAACTCGATCCGATTGTCCCGTTTTGGTATTTTTTTAACACTTTTATTATAATTGGCTCGCTCTATCTCTTTTATCGGCTCTCCCTGGCGTTCGCCAGCCTGCCCCGCACGGTGCGCAATCATCCGCAACTCTTTTTGCATGGGTTCTTGTGGCTTTGCATCCTGGTCATCTCCCTGCTGCCGGCCCGCTACATCGACAGCCCGGAGTGGCCCATCGCCAACAACCTGACCACCTGCGTGGTCTTTTTCGCCTTCCTGGTCTGGCGGATCGGCTTCATGCTCTATTCCGGCAAGCGGGGATCGATCAAACAGACCGGTTTCGTGGACCATCTGGTCTACTGCCTCCCCTTCCTTGGCTACACCCAGGTCCCGTATGGCAAGGGGCTGGACTACCTCCTGCCGAAACTGGCCAAGGAACGCCTCGAACTGGCCAAGGTGCAACTCGCGGGGGTCAAGCTGCTGGTGTTGGCCTCCATGTGGGATCTTTTTCTGGATCTTCTCGATATGGCGGTCATCGGTCCCCACCAGACCGCTCCCTGGCGCCTGGGGCTGTATCACATCGCCGAGCTGGTCGCCCTGGGCACCAACGCCATGCCCTCCTTTGGCATTGTCTGGGGTTCCCTGTTCGTGGACATGGTCTACGAAACCACCCAGGTGGCCATCAGCGGCCATCTGATCATCGGTTGCCTGCGCCTGTTCGGCTTCAACGTCTTCCGCAACACCTACAAGCCCCTCCTCTCCCAGACCCTGGTGGATTTCTGGAATCGATATTATTATTATTTCAAGGAACTGCTCGTCGATTTCTTCTTTTTTCCCACTTATCTGAGCTTCTTCAAGGGCCATCCCCGTCTGCGCATCTTTACCGCCACCATGGCGTCTGCCTTTTTTGGTAATTTTTATTATCATTTTCTGCAGCATTTCGATCTGTTGCTCATCAAGGGCGCCTTGCCGCCCATGACGCACTTCTCCTCGTATCTCTTCTATTGCTTCGTCTTGGCCATCGGCATCTTCGTCAGTATCCTCAGAGAGCAGAATCAGCGCGGCAGGCCCCATCCGGTGCGCGCGCCATGGCTGGCGGTACTGGTGTTGGCGCGTCGCATCGCCGGGGTGTGGCTCTTTTTCGCCATCTTGCGCATCTGGGATCACACCAACTCTTCCTTCATTTCCGATACCAAATTCTTTTTCGCCCTGCTCGGCATCCACTGGTAGGCGCGATCATGTTCGGCAACAGCGGCATCACCTCGCAACTGGAAAACGGCACCTTGACCATCCGACTGGGCCGGAAATTCGACAATGCGGCCAAGCGGGAGTTCCAGTCCGCCTATGCCGGGCAGGAGGCGGTGCGCAGGTACGTCGTCGATTTCCGCTCCGTCACCCTGGTGGACAGCGCTGCGCTGGGTATGCTGCTGATCCTGCGGGCCAAGGCGGGGGAGGAGCACGCGGAGGTCACCCTGCGCCATCTCACAGAGACGATCCTTGCGATCTTCAAGGTCGCCCATTTCGACAAGCTGTTCCGGATCGAGTGACGGATCCGGGCCGGCGGAGGATTCCGTTGAGCCTTGCACCCTCTCCGCCATTGCCCCGCCCTGCGCCGTCCGGCCTGACGCGCGGGCTGAGCGGCGTCATGGCAGCCCTTTTTCTGTATGCCTTCGCCAACGGCCTGTTCGGTACTCTGGTGGCACTCTACGCCGTGGACCTGAAGCTGCCCCATGCCATCAGCGGGGTGGTGATCGCCGCCTTTTCGGTCGGTTTTCTGCTGGGGGCACTGGTGGCGCCCTGGTGGATCGCCCGCTTCGGCCAGCGTCTGGTGCTGGTATGCTGCGCCGCAGGGTTGGCCTTGAGCGCCATTCCCAATCCCTTTCTCGCCTCCGCCCTGGTCTGGATCCCGATCCGGCTGGTCAGCGGCCTCTTTTCCGCCGGGATCATCGTCGCCACGGACAGTTGGATCAACCTGTCCACCCCCAACGCCACCCGGGGACGGATGGTGGGGCTGGGACTGGCCATCCAGTGGATTGCCACCGGCGGGGCGCAATTCCTTCTGCTGCCGGATTTCACCTGGAAGGAGGGGTTCTGGCTGGTGGCAGCACTTCTTTTGTTGGTGCCTGCGACGCTGCTGGGCACCCGCTCGCCGGGGGCGGTCGCGGGGAGCGTCACCCGGCCTGCCGTGGGGTTTCTCTGGCGCACGCTCCCCGCCAGCCTGACGGCGGCTTATTTCAATGGCTTGATTGTGACCGCCTTTCTTGGGGTCCTGCCGCTGTGGGGCCTGGAAATGGGACTGAGCCGCGCCGAACTGGCCGTGGCCATCGCCGGTTCCCTGCTGCTGGGCGGCGCGCTGCAATGGCCCTTCGCCCGCCTCTCCGACCGGGTGTCGCGGCGGGCTTCCCTGAGGCTTGCCCTGACGCTCGCGGTCGCCAGCGGCGCGGTGCTCGCCGGCATGGCCCCCGGCCAAAGGGGTGTGACCACCCTGGCGATCCTCTTTGCCGCCGCCTCGTTGCAGATCTATCCCGTGGCTGTGGCGCTGGCCAATGATCACGTCACCGGCGAACGGATGGTCGCGGTCAGCTCCGCCCTGACGCTGGTCAACGGCCTGGGGATGATCTCCGGCCCGCTGCTGGCCGGCGTGGTCCTGGAATCTCTCGGCGCCGCCGGTTTGGTGGGTGTGGTGACGGGCCTGCTGCTTTTGCTGGCCGGAGCCTATACACTTTTCGACCGTGCCTCCCTCCAGGATGGACAAGGTCTTCCGGATCGTGCGAAAATGGGTGGTGTCACTGCAGACACCAGGTGCGAGGAGGGAGATCCCATGGCCGCGAGACGATCATGATCAGGGAGATGCAAACAGGCGAGTACGACCTGAACGATCCGGAACTGCTGCGGCAGGGGATGCGGCTGACCCGTGCCGTGCATCTGCCCGGCTCCTCGGCCATTCTCGCCCCCCAGTATTGCCCCATTACCGATCAATTGCTCGATCGGCTCTACGATCGCGGCATCGAGACGGTGTTTGCCGAGCCGATCCGCGAGCAGAGCGTGGTGGCCTCCGTGGAACACATGGAAAAGATGTTCCAGGCCATCGATGAGGTGTTCCAGCAGGGCATGAACAGCACCATCGAGGAGATGTCCATCGCCTTGCAGTTCCGACGCGATCAGAAGTCGCTCGAGCGGCTGGTGCGGGACAACCTCGACGAAATCGGCGACCTGTTCACCGCCGATCCCACGGAAAAACTCCTCGCCCTGACCCGCTATCACAGCGGAACCGGGCGGCACAGCATCGTCTCCAGCTTCCACATGATGGCCCTGGGCCGGGAACTGGGCTGGCCGGACGACAAGATCGTGCGCGCGGCGGTGGCGGTCTTCAACCACGACGTGGGCAAGACCAAGATCAAACTGGAAACCCTGGATTGGCCGGGCCGACTGGACGGGGAGAAATGGAAGGAGATCCAGTCCCACACCCTGCTGGGCGGATTGCTCCTCCACCGCCCCGAGGAACCGCCCAGCCTGCTCATGCTCACCGCCCTGCTGCATCACGAATGGTATGCCGCCCTCGATGGCAAGGGGTATGGAGGGTTGACCCTCTTTGCCGATTATTTCAAAAAGAATCTGCAACTGGACATCCCGCGCATCGTGGCCTCGCTCCATCCGGACGACCTGGAGATCATTCAGGCCAGCGCCCTGGTGGACATGGTCTCGGCACTGGAAGAGCGCCGCTCCTACAAAAAGGAGCAGGATGCCTTCAAGGTGCTGATCATCATGAATTCCGATGCCCGTCTGGGCCATTTCAATCCGGTCCATTTCGCGGCCTGGCATCGCATCTATCAGCGTCAGTATCCCAATCTGCTCCCCCTGGGCCGCCGGGCGGCCCTGCCCCGGGAAAAGGAAAAACGGCTCTTTCGCCAGTTGCCCGCCAAGGAGGTCAATGGTTTGCCCCTGTTGACCTATTATGAACTGGAACAATTGGGGTTTTTGTCGGTCCTGCGCAACGTCGGCATGGACGTGGAGCGCATCCGGCGACGTGGCGGACTGCTGTTGAACGTGCTGGAGCAGATGAAGCACGACAAGGGGTTGACCTTCGATTGCTCCCGCACCACCCTGGAACGTGCCGGCATCCGGCTGCTCAAAAACCAGATCATCCCGGAGGAGGAGGTGATCGAGCTGGATGGCTGGCGGGAGTGGCTGACCCTGGAAGAACTGGAGCGCAGCGAACTCCTCGCCTCCCTTGGGATCTTTCAGTTCGATGTGAATAGCGTTCGCCGGGATCGGGGCATCTCCCCGGCCCGTCTGATCAGTCGGGGGGTGCGGATTTCGGAGCCGCGGCTGGCAAAGCTGGGCATCACGCTGCTCAAGCGTTGGCCCATCCGTCTGCCGGCCACGGAAAATCGCCTGACGCAACAGGATCTGGCCAAGCTGGGGGTGAGCGATGCCCGCCTGCGGCAGACCGGCTGCCTGGAGCGGGTGCGGGCCGTCAAGAGCGGGGTCTCCGTGCAATGGTTGGCCGAGCGTGGCCTCACATTCGCCCCGATGGAGTTCTCCCGCAGCGGCATCGATCCTATTCGTAAAGTGTTTTATGATATTCAGGTAACCGGCGAGATCAGTTCCACCCGCGCCAAGGTGATCTTCCTGCGGGAAGGCGACGAACTGCAGCAGATCGAGGCGCTCAACGAAAAGCATGCCCTCGATCCGATCCAGCAACACCTGTTTCACCGGATCGGCGAGGTGGTGCTCGACTTTACCGACCTGGTCTCCGTGCCGGATTTAAGTCACGTGGTCATGGGCAGTCATTGGGGGCGCGGCGGCTGAAAAAGGACCAGTTCCGCCGCCACCCTGGCCACCACGCCGGACCAATCCTCGTCGCGGCCCTGCCGGAACAGCCGCATCACCCCCGGATACCAGGGGGAATCCTGCCGATCCGGCATCCAGCGCCAGTCCGTGCCGTGCCAGGGCAGCAGGACCCAGCACGGTTTGCCCAGCGCCCCGGCCAGATGGGCTACCGCAGAGTCGATGGTGATGACCAGATCCAGCAGGGTGAGCACCGCTGCGGTGTCGGCGAAATCCGTCAGCCCCTCTCCCAGGTGCCAAAGGGGTTGTCCCGGCGGCGGCTGACGGGCCTCTTCCTCTCCGGCCCCTTTTTGCAGACTGACGAAGGTCGTTTGTGCCACCTGCCACAAGGGGGCCAGCGTGGCCAAACCGGGCAGGGAGCGGTTGGCATCGTTGCGGTGTCCGGGACTTCCTTTCCAGACCAGGCCCACCCGCGTGCCCGGCAGGGCGGCAAGACGATCGCGCCAGGCCGCGAGCCGCTCCGGCGGGGCGGAGAGATAGGGCAGGGTGGCCGGGATGGTCTCCGGCGTGATCCCCAGGCGCCACGGGATGGAGAGGGGATGGATCCAGTAGTCGTGCCAGGGAAAGCCGGCCTGCGGTTCCGGGATCCGTACCGTGTCCACGCCCTGCAAGGTGGCCAGGAGCGCGGTCAGCGGCGGGGGGGCGACCAGGGTGATGCGTGACGCCCCCATGGCCTTCAGCGTGTCGGCGAAGCGGCAGAACTGGATCTGATCGCCAAAGCCCTGTTCGGTGACGATCAGGAACGACTTGCCGGCCACCGCTTCCCCGCGCCAGACCGGAAAGGGGGCCTGGATGACCGGGGAGTTTTGTTCCTGCAGGCGCGGATCGGTGCGCGCCTCGAACAGGGGCCACCCTTCCTGGAAATTGCCCACGGTCAGACAGAGAAAACTCAGATTCCAGCGGGCGTTGGCGTGGTCGGGTTGCAGGCGCAGCACCGCGCGGTAGGCGGCTTCGGCCTCCGTAAACCGTTTTTCCTCCCACAACTGGATGCCCAGATTGAAGAGGGCGTCCACATGGTTTGGATTGCGGCGCAGGGCTTCCCGGTAGGCGGTTTCGGCCTCCGGATAGCGTTGCATGGCGTGCAGCAGGACCCCCAGATTGGCGATGGCGTCCACATGGCCGGGATCCTGCTGCAGGATTTCCCGATAGACGGCCTCGGCCTCCTGGTAGCGTTTCTGTTTGCGCAGAACGACTCCGAGATTGACCAGGGCATCGCGCATGCCGGGTCGCAGCCGCAGGGCCTGACGGCTGCTCGACTCGGCCTCGGCGAGGCGCTCCTGTTTTTGCAGGAGGATCCCCAGGTTGTTGTGGGCCTCCACGAGAGCGGGCTGCAGGTCGATGGCTGCGCGCAGGGCGGTTTCGGCCTCCCGGGAGCGCTCCTGGCTTGCCAGCAGGGTCCCGAGATTGTACCAGACGATCGCATGGGCCGGCTGGCGCGGGGTGATGCGCAGGATCTTCCGGTAGAGGGTTTCCGCTTCGCGCAGCCGTCCGGCGTCGTGCAGGGTCACTGCCTCTTTCAGGATGTCGCTCATGCCCCGGTTGCAGAGGTGACCCGCACCACGGCGGTGTCGAGGAGTCGGACATGGTCTTGCAAAGCGCGCTCCACGGCCTGACCGATGGCGTCCGCCACGGCCATGGGCAGGTCGGGATCCACCACGACGGCCACTTCGCCGTGGACCTTGTGGCCGATCCAGCGCGCCCGAACGGAACGCACCTCCTGCACGCCCGGAACATGGGCCGGGGCGTGGGTGATCTCGTCGAGGATTTCCGGTTCGATGCCGTCGATCAGGCGGAGCCAGACCGCCCGCGCCGCGTCACGGACAATGAACAGAATGGCGATGGTGATGCCGACCCCCACCATGGGGTCCAGCAGGGGAAATCCCAGCCAGGTTCCCGCCACGCCGATGAGCACCGACAAACTGGTAAAACCGTCCACCCGCGAGTGGTGGCCGTCGGCGATCAGGGCGGCGGAGCCGATCTCCCTGCCGACCCGGATCCGGTAGATCGCCACTGCCTCGTTGCCGATGAAGCCGATCAGGGCCGCCATGGCCACCCATCCCAGGTGGGTCATGGGTTCCGGGTGGATGAATTTCAATAATGCCTCGTAACCGGCCACGCAGGCGGAAAAGAAGATCACGCCGACGATGATCACCCCGGCCACGTCTTCGCTTTTGCCGTAGCCATAGGTGAAACGGCGGTTGGCCCCCCGTTTCGCCAGGGCGAAGGCCACCCACAGGGGGAGGCTGGTGGCGGCGTCGGCGAAGTTGTGGATGGTGTCCGCCAGCAGGGCCACGGAGCCGGAGTAGATCACCACCACCACTTGCAGGATGGCGGTAAGCCCCAGTCCCACCAGGGAGATCTTGAGCGCCCGGATCCCTTTTTCGCTGGACTCCATCACCGAGTCCACCTTGTCGGTCACGTCGTGGGAGTGGCCGAAGGTGTTTTTCAGAAATGCCATGATCCCGTGTCCATGGTCATGGTCATGATCATGATGATGGTCGTGATGGTCGTGATGCTCTTCTTCCTCATGACCGTGGTCGTGGCCTTCCTCGGTGAACAGGCAATAAAGTCGTTGGCGACCCTGGTCCAGCGTCACGCGCAGCAGGAATTCGTGGGGTTCCGGAATGTCGTCCGTGGATTCCAGGTAGTCGTTCTCCCGGCGGAAAGAGAATGCCTGTCGTGCGTTGCCGGGTCGTTCCGTCTCCAGGGTGAGGGAGTCGGCGGCTGGGGGGGGGAGGGGGTGCCGTTGGTTGTCCAGGAAATAGAGCCGGAAGCGGGGCGGCACCCCGGTTTCGAAGACGCTGATCTCGACGAATCCGTCGGCATGCCGGAGCAGTGGGCCACCATGCTCGCCGTGGGTGGGGGTGGTTTCGTGCATGATTCCTCCGCTTTTCAAAGATATTTCGCCATGGCTTTGATCTCTTCGACCGTGGTGCGCATGTCGCGCGTGGTCATTCCTTCCTGCACGTCCAGGCAGTGCTCGATGTGGTCGGCCACGAATTCGCGTTTGGCAGTGGCGATGGCATTGACCACTGCCTGGAGTTGCTGAGCCGCCTGTTCGCATGGTTCGTCCGCCTCGATCATGGCGATCACTTTTTGCAAATGACCGGAGGCCCGTTTCAGGCGGGTGACGATGGCGGGGTGGTGGGTGTGTTTGTCGTTCATGGGGGATATCCTATCCTGGGGGATAGGTTCATGTCAAGGAATTTTTATGGATTCCCGAATGGCTGGGATCATCAATCATCGCTGACAAAATCCTGGAAAATCAACCGCTCTGTTTCCTGGAATGTCGGGAAAATGCGCAGAAATAGATGCATCATCCGTTGTCCAATGACAGGTTCGATTGAAGTCGCGTATCGAATCCTGCCCGCGAGGCGCAGTAGATAGGACAGATGATTTTTGTGACCGATTCTGGCACAGTGTTCCTGGATGCCGTGCTTGTCGAGATAGAATAACTCCTGGCGAATAGCATCCTTGTAGGCACGTGGCAGGCGTACAACGTCGCCGTCCACCGACAAACCAGTCACAATCTTGCGTCCACCATTTTTGGCGATGCTGGTTTTTTGCAGATTGATGCCGAAGCCATAACGACCGACGACAATCGATACTTCTCTGGAAATTTTGACCGCCGCCGCACGATCAAGCATCTCGCCAGAGAAGGTCATGTCATCTGCGTAGCGGGTAAACGTCAACCCTTCACGAGCAGCAATGTTTTGCATGTCAGTATCTAGTGGTATACATACCAGGTTTGCCAGCATTGGACTGGTTGGTGCACCCTGAGGGAGGTGTCCTATGACCCGTGCCCCAGAAAAGTTGCGTTGGTTGCGTTGATCACCTGTTTGCCAGCGTTTGGTATGTCGAAGCAGACGATGGTCAACGTTCGTTGGTAATACCCTGGTGCATAAACGGGTCAGGCAAAACGCCACCTGGGACCTGTATCCGAGGCCACGAAAAACACGGTATACCTGCCGCTCCGAAATCGACTCAAAAAATCTGGTGATATCAAATTTCAAAATCCATGCGGCACCAACATGACGTTTTGCGTTTATGACATGACTGCAGCCTGGAGCATAAGCTGTAGCATGACAAGATAGATTTTTTGTCGCAGCAAGAGAACATAAAATTTCATCATGAATCCATCGCTGCGCATTGAGCAAACCTGTCTCTGGAACGCAAATGAATCGCTTGCCACCATTGCGTTTTCGGATTGCGAATACGCGGTATGGATCAATCTGGCGTTTGATAATGTCGGTCAAGATACCATGAGACACATCCGTTATGTGAGCCAAGTGTCCGAGGGTCAGAATAACCGGCAGACCACAATCGGCCAGTGGCTTAGCGTTACGTTGAATGGCTTTGATATACCCGTCGCGTGCGCCAATATCGCGCAAGCTCTTGAGATAATTGTGAAGGGGGAACTCCATTCTCTTGCTTCAACCCCGCTGCGCAGGGTGGGTGGTCGGCCTGTCTGTGAGAATCGAAACAATAGACGGTCGACCACCCATCCTCAAACTCAAGAAAGCTGTCTCCAGGACTGCGGACTCCGCGCCCCGTTCATGGAACCACATCACTGCGTCTCCATGGGTACCGACCGGCCATTACCTCCGATCAGTT
Organism: Magnetococcales bacterium; assembly: GCA_015231915.1. Lineage (GTDB taxonomy): Bacteria > Pseudomonadota > Magnetococcia > Magnetococcales > Magnetaquicoccaceae > Magnetaquiglobus. The sequence continues at coordinate 66,069 of JADGAR010000007.1, read as the reverse complement.
TTGCCAAGTTATTGAAGTTCCCCTTCACACTGCTGAGGATAATAACTCTCTGGACTCTTCGCAACCGCACGCAAACGACGAGCCGGTCCAAAACGTTCGCGGAAGCGAGAAACAAACTCCCTCCCCAATTGGGTTACATGGGTTAATCTTTTATCATACAAGCCCATTTCTATGAGTATTTGCAAAGCTTCTTTGCATTGTTGATGAGTTAGAAAAAGTTTCACAGCTAAATTATTTTCCGAAACACCCCGTAGACGCAACCCCAGCATTGCGAGCATTATTCGTTGCTCAGTCGTCAAAGGAACTGTATGGTCCAAAGCATCCAACAAGCTCAATGCCAGCCCAGGTTGATTGACTTGCCACAGAACCTCGGATGCCCGTGCAGATCCGTCAGCGTCGAAGCAAGGACGCATCTCATTCGGGATTGATCGATTTGGAAACAATCCTGACCATCCATTGATGTTCATCCATAAAATTTTTGGCAAATTGTTGGGGCAACCATGCTCGAAAACAATATTAGATAAGCTATCTCGGTATCCCAATCCAGATGACCCTATTCTAAATTTTCTGGCGTAGGATGTGCAGAGTCCGCGCAATTCAGAGGTCAGAAATTCATGCCAATGGATTTCCGGTAGAACAGTAATCAGATTAGAATGCGGAAAATTTGGCATTGTTTTAAAGATAACATTTTTCCCATTACGTGTGATTGCATAGAGGATTATCCAAAGATTGTACCGCTTAAACGATAGGAGGCTTTTAATATGGCGCGGAATCAACTTTTTCCAGTAATCGGTAATGCGCTTACCGCTACCACAAATATCGTCTACCAAAACGATATTATAAATTTTTTGGGTTTTTAATTGAATCAATGTTGGACAGCATTCAATGCTTGAAGTAGAGTTTTTGTCGCGTTTGAATCGTTCCTGAATGTTTTTGAGAATGTGTCCAACCCTGTCTTCACTGCCGAACTGGCGGCGACGACCGACTGCACGGGAGGTGGTGTTCTCCTCTCTCGGTATGCCTCCTGTGAATGGATCGTAACCCGCAATTTCATTGGGAATAGGTGGAGCTACTGGATAGACCGCGATTCTTGCCTTCAAATCATCGTGTAAACGAGTAATTGCTTGCTCAATGCCGCACTCGAACTCGCGATTGGAAACGAGTTTGAGCTGATTGATCAACTGGGTCGCTAACGCCCGGTCTTTGCTGTCATAAAATTGAGCAATCCATTGCTGACTCTTTTGGTGTTCAGAAAGTCGCAGAAAATTGGTCATCATTGCAATCCGTGTGTACTTCTGCTTTGTCACAATTGCCACGCATTCGACGGCTGTTTACATGCTCTGGCATCCACCCGCATGGAAGTAACTATGGAGGAGAGATTATTTGGTTGTCGGGGTGGTTTGCGTTTGGGTGGTTTGCGCCGGGGTGGTTTGTGCGCCGCGCGTCAGTGCCTCATCGGCTTTGCGCTGCAGATGGGCCAGGTTGCTTTGGAACTCCTCGATCCAGGTTTGGGTCTCCTGATGCATGCACACGAGGATATCGTTTTTGAATTGCGTGGCGATTTTGACGATCTCCTTGGCCTGCTGCAGGAAAAAAAGGCGGTTGTCAGGGGTCAAGTCCTGCTGTGTCTGGCATTCCAGCGAGACGCGGATCTGCATCCACTGCTCTTCATGGCGGGTGGCGAGGGTTTTCAGTTGGTTCATGGTATTGATGCAGCGCACCCATCCGGTGGAGTCGCCGAACATTTTGTCGTAGTAAACCAGGGCGCCGGAGATGGCGAGAAATACATAGCCAAAGGAATCCAAAGGGAAAGCACTGTTAATATCTGCAGATTTTTTAAAGTAAGTGATCAGTGGCGAGGAGATGGGGATGATGGCCCCGAAACTGCCAAAGAACAGTGACAAAAATTTTAGAATTTTTGAGCGCCTAGAAAGTATATTTTTTCTGTTTGCATACCATTCATGCGCCAATTCATAATAATTTTGTACGCATATATAATAATTAATCGACAATGCAAGACATTTTGGCATTTTTTGTGACGCCATCGCGGGGGAAACAGGCGTGGCCAGATTCGGGTGCTTCGCACGATCATTGCGCGATATGCTGGCAGGCTCCTCATCGGTGATGGCGGTTGTCGGGCACGATGAGGAGACGGGACAATCCTTGAGGCACGCCCAGCAAGGCAGCACGAGAGGCGCGTCTGTTGCGGCGGTGGCATTGTCGGTATCGGTCATGGCAATTCCTTTTTGTGAATTTTATTAATGTTATTGGGCGTATTTTCATTGGGGGCGCTCATTCCGTCTCCCCTGGCGGTGCTTGATCCTGTTTGCCAGCGCCTGCAACTCGGCCTGGTCCTGCTCATCCGCTGCTTGCGCTTCCTGAATTTTGCGGTTTTGGTCAAAGTCCAGAAAGCGCAGGGCAATCTGCTGCTCCATGCGGGCATGGCTCACCGATCCCGCTCCGGCAAGCAGGGGGAAGCCGTTTGTGGTGATGATTTGCCCCACGTTCTGCCGCCAGAATGCCATGCTGGTAACGGTTTGCCGCTTGGCGCGCAGTTCGGCGGTTTCCAGAAAGATGACCACCAGCCGGTTGAGGGTGTCGATTTCGTCCTCGGTCAGATAATTCTTGGCGATCAGGATGTCCTGCTTGCGTACCCGCGCACCCTGCCAGTGGAGCAAGCCAAAGTGGGCATCCTGCGGGTTGGCGCGGCTCAGAATCAGCTCGGCGGCGGTCTGCTGCGTGACGGCATACAGCAGCAGGTTTTGCACCGTGGCAAAAAATTGCTGAGTGGCCTGGTCGCTCTTGTCGTAATCGGCGGCCAGGGCGAACAGGTCGCGCAGCTTTTGATAGAAGCGTTTTTCCGAGGCGCGAATGTCGCGGATGCGCGCCAGCATCTCGTCGAAATAGTCCGGGCGACCGTCGGGATTCTTGAGCCGCTCGTCGTCCATGGCGAAACCCTTGTGCAGGTATTCCGCCAACACCGTGCTGGCCCAGCGGCGGAACTGCACCCCGCGTGGCGAACGCACGCGGTAGCCCACCGCCAGAATGGCATCCAGGTTGTACAGTGTGACCGTGCGGCGCACGTCGCGGGCGCCTTCGGTTTGAACTGTCAAGGATTCCTTGACAGTTGCGGTGGGGTCCAGTTCACCTTCTTGATAAATGTTCTTCAAGTGCAGTGAAATATTCTGCTTGGTGGCATGGAACAGTTCCGCAATTTCCAGTTGCGTGAGCCAGACCGTCCCCTGCTCAATCCGCAGTTGCACCCGGGTCTGCCCGTCTTCGCTGCTATAAAGAATGAGTTGAGTCATGCAGAAACGTTATCCAGGACAGGAAAGATCAAGGCCGGTGCCGCAACCGACCCCTGTTTGTATCACTTGTAGTGGATGCTTGCAAGAGGTAAATCACCTGCCCCCGCCTCGGCGACGGCCCGGAGGTATTGATAGACCAGGGCGGGGGGATTGCGGGGTTCGATCCGCTCCCGGAAATGGCGATCCCAGAAGGCGATGGCCTCCTGATGACGGTTCTGCGCCACAAGCGCCAGCATGCCCACGCCGAACAGATAGGCGCCACGGGTCCTGGTCAGTGGCGCCCCCTCCTCGAGCAGGGGGAGCGCCTCGGTCGCCATGGCCGCCGGATCACGCCGCCCGATGGCCGCAAACAGCCGCAGCCAGCGCGCCTCGTGCCCCTGCAACCCCTGGCCGCACGGCATGGCCCCAAGGGCCGGCCAGAGGCGCTCCAACTCCACGGGATGCAGATGGGGCAGGGCGATCACCGCCAGTTGATAAAGGAGATACACCTTGTCGCCATGGGCAGGCAACACCCGGCATTCGGCCAGCGCCCGGATCATCCTGTCCAATTGCGCCTGGATGTCGCCGGGGTGGTCGGTGGCCTCCCTGGGGCGTCCGGTCACACGGGCCAGCAGCTCGGTGGCCACGAACGGCCCGACCGAGAATGGCGAAAGCGCCGTGGGGGTGACCAGGGTCCTGCCCGTCGAGGTGTCGCGTCCCGCCAACAGCGGGCGCAGGGGCAGCAGCTCGTTGACCGGAAAGAAGATCGCGTTCGCCGTGCCCCCCATGAACCGCGCCCGCGCCGCATGCTGATCCACATAGGGGGCGTAGTCGGAGTTGGCCGGGGCAGGCGAAAATTGCAGAAATGGCGCGAAAAAGCGTTCGTCTCCCACCCAGCGCAAACGCAAATCCTGCGGATGGAACACCCCGACACGCGCCAGATCCGGTCCCAGAGCGGGCACTGGCCAGCCGGGCTGGTCCGCAAGGTCCGGAATCGGCGAGTTGGAGGCCAGGATCAACAGGTCGCCGTGATCCACCGCATAAATGGTGAAATGGGGAAACTCCCCGGCCAGCGCCTTGAAGACCGATTGCAACAGCCCCAGGTCGAATTCGTAGACCTGCAGCCATTGCGCCAGCATGCCCTCCGGGGCCAGATGGCGTTTGAGATCGCGGTAGAACTCCCGCGTGAACAGCCCGGCCACGCCGCTGACCCACGGATTGGAGGGTTCGGAGATGATGATGTCGTAGCGTGACTGGCGCGTGGAGAAAAAGGTCTTGGCGTCCTCGATGTGAATGGCACTGCGCGGATCGGCGAACAGGCGGTCGTTGTAGGGCGTGAAGCGTCTGGCAGCCGCCACGATGGCCGGTTCGATCTCGATGGTGTCGAGGCGTTGCACACGCGGGTCGGCGAGCGCCACATGGCTGGTCATGCCGGAACCGAGGCCGATGTTGGCCACGGTTCGCGGTGCGGGGTGCAGGAGGAGCGGCAGCGCCCCGGTGAGGGTCATGGTCACCTCGTCGAGGGTGCGCTGTTCGGTGGGGGGCATGGAGATGCTGGCATCGATCTTGCCGTTGGTGCGCAGCGAGTAGACATCGTCTTGGCTTGCGGTCAGCGAAACGGTGGCGGTCTTGCCGTCGATGTGGCTCAAGACCCGTTGTTCGCCGCTCAAAAGCTTGCCGTCCCGGTAGACCCCGGAGGCCATCAGATGAGGATTCAACTCCACCAGGCGGGCAATGGCCAGCAACAGGAGAACGGCGACCGGCCAGGCGATGCGGCGCCACGCGGGCGGCACGAGGAGCAGGCCCAGCCCGATGTCCAGCACCGCTCCGCTCATCAGGGCGCCCTTGACGCCCAGCAGCGGCAGCGCGAGATGCACCGCGGCCAGGATCCCCAGAATCGCCCCCAGGGTATTGATCCCGTAGACCCGACCGATCTCTTTTTCCCCACTTCCCTCGGTCATGAGAATGCGGGTGATCAGGGGCAGGGTCATGCCGGCGCAAAAGGCGGCGGGAAACATGATCGCCATCGCGATGCCGTGGCTGGCCAGGTTGAAGAGCAGGTAGCCGGTCCGGTCGCGGGCCAGGGTGGACAACAGCCATTCCATCAGGTGAAAGGCGTGGCCGTAGAGGGGGAGGGTGGCCAGGGCGGCGGCGCCCATGAGCAACTGGACCGCAGCCAGAAAGGGCAGGGGACGGGTCAACCGGTCCAGGCGGCGGGCCAGCCACCAGCCGCCGCAGGCCAGGCCCAGGATGAAGGCGCTCAGCATCAGTTCGAAGGCGTGGGTGGAGGCGCCCAGCACCAGGCCGAGCATGCGCAGCCAGGTGATCTCGTAGATGAAGGAGGCGGCCCCGGTCAGACAGGCGGTGGCCAGCAGCAGAACCGGCAGACGGGACCGTTCCCGGGGCGCGACCCGGGGAGGGGGCAGGGGTGGCGCCTCTGCCCGGAAGCGCCAGGCGATCAGCAAAGCCAGCAGCAGGTTCAGCACACCCGCAGCGGCCAGGGTGCCATCGAGGCCGAAACGGTCGATGGTGAAAAAGCCGCTGGCCAACACCCCCAGCGCCCCGCCCGCCGAATTGGTGAAATAGAGCCAGGAGAGCGTACCGCCGGGCGTGGCCGGGTACATGCGCAGCACCCCCCCGGACATCAGGGGAAAGGTCATGCCCAAAAGAATGGTCTGGGGCAGGATCATCACACTCGCCGCCACCCACTTGTAGAGATGGATCGCGGCAGGACCGGGGAGGGCGGGGATCGCCGTGTCGAAGGAGAAGCGCAGCAAATGGACAAAGAGCGGATGAAAAAGCAGCGCCGCGATGCCGATCATCCCCTCGACCAGGGCGTAGGCCAGCAGGGGGTTTTTCCAGCGTGGCGTCAGGCGGCTGGCCAGCCACGCCCCCAGGGCCATCCCCCCCATGAAGATCGCCAGCACCAGGGTCTGGGCATAGGCCGCGTGGCCCAGAAAGAGTTTCAGGTAATGGGTCCAGATCGATTCGTAAATCAGCCCCGCCACGCCGGAGAGAAAAAACAGCGTCAACAGCAGCCGACGCGTGCGGACGGGGTTCATGACAGTGAGTCCAGCACGCTGCGCAGTTCGCGCCATTCGAGCCTCGTCAGGCAGTTGCTGACCTTGCTCCCGCCGCAACCGTCGCGACCGCAGGGGACGCAGGGCCAGTTCTTCTGGATGACGCGGTGGGGACCGCACTGCTGGAAGCCGCGTATTTTCGGGTAGGGGGTCGCCCCTTCCCCCTGCCAGCCGTTGGGCCAGGGTCCCCATTCATAGGCCATGCTGGGACCGAAGATCGCCACCACCGGGACATCCAGCGCAGCGGCAACGTGCATCATCGCGGTATCCACCCCCAGGAAGAGCCGGCAGCGCGCGGCAAAGGCCGCTGCCTGCTTGAGGGTGAAACGGCCCGACAGGTCCAGCGGGCGGGTTTGGCACAAGGCGAGGATCGCCTGCACCTTGGCCATTTCCGCCGGGTCCGGACTGGCGGTGATGCCGACGGCAAAGCCTTTTGCTTGCAGATAATCGATGGCCTGCGCCATGCCGGCGTCGGTCCAGCACTTGAACCGCCAGCGTGCCACCGGGTGGACATGGGCCAAGGGTTGTTCACCATCCCAGCCCAGGGCGGTCAGGGTGCGGGTGACGACTCCCTCGTCCTGGGCGTCGAAGGCGATGCGCACCCGTGTGTCCGGACGCAGGGTCTCGTCATGCCAGCCCAGCATGTCCAGATTGTGCATCACGGCGTGCCGCAACCCGGAGCGGCGCGCCACCGCTTCGGTGAGCAGCCGTTTGCGCCACCAGTGACCCTTGCCCGGTTTCAGGAGTCCGGTACGCCTGTGGGCGCCGCTCAGAAATCCCGCGATGATCCCCCGGTCCCCTTCCGTGGTGTTGATCACCCAGTCGAAGCGGCGGCGGCGCAACTCCCGCCACCAGTGCCACTGCCGCGTCAGAAATGCCTGCCAGCTCTCCCCGGTGGTGCGTTGCTGGAAGCGGATCACCTCATGCACGTCGGGATGGCCCTCCAGCATGGGGGCGGTCTCCTCCTTGACCAGAACCGAAATCCGGCACTCCGGATACCACTGGCGCAAGGTGGAGAGCAGAGGCCCGGTCAACAACACATCGCCGATGTGGCGCGACTTGATGACCAGAATGCGGATCGGGGTGTCGGGCAGGACAGTCATGGCGGTCCCAAAAAAAAAGACCATGCACCCCGTTCCCTCGGGATGCATGGTCTTGCGGGGTTTACGTCATCAGCCGATGATGGCGTTCAGCGTGGCGCTGGGGCGCTGGCATTTGGCCACCTTGGCCGGATCGGGGTGATAGTAGCCGCCCAGATCCATGGGCTGGCCGCGACCGGTCTTGAGTTCTTCCCAGATTTTGGCCTCGTTCTGCCGCAACTGTTGCGCGACATTGGCAAAATGACTCTTGAGTTCCGCGTCGTCATTCTGCTCGGCCAGGGCCTGCGCCCAGTTCAGGGCGATGTAGAAATGGCTGTCCCGGTTGTTGGTTTCGCCCACGGCCCGGCCCGGGGACATGTTGTTGTCCAGAAGCTTGCCGATGGCGCTGTCCAGGGCCTTGGCCAACACCAGCGCCTTGGGATTCTTGCGGGTGTGGCCGAGATGCTCCAAAGAGGCGCCCAGGGCGGAGAATTCCCCCAGGGAATCCCATCTGAGGTGGCCTTCCTCCACGAACTGCTCCACGTGCTTGGGCGCGGAGCCGCCGGCCCCGGTCTCGAAGAGTCCGCCGCCCTGCATCAGCGGGACGATGGAGAGCATCTTCGCGCTGGTGCCCAGCTCCATGATCGGGAAGAGGTCGGTCAGATAGTCGCGCAGGACGTTGCCGGTCACCGAGATGGTGTTTTCGCCATTGCGCATGCGCTCCAGGGAGCGGCGGGTGGCCTCGCGGGGGGAGAGAATCCGCAGGTCCAGACCGCTGGTGTCGTGGTTGGGCAGATATTGTTCCACCTTGGCAATCAGTTGGGCATCGTGGGGACGATTCTTGTCCAGCCAGAAGATGGCCGGCCAGCCGGAGAGCCGGGAGCGGGTCACCGCCAGCTTCACCCAGTCCTGGATCGCGGCGTCGGTGACCTGGCACATGCGCCAGACATCGCCGTTTTGCACCTGGTGCTCGATCAGGGTGGCACCGGCGGAGTTCACGATGCGCATCGTGCCGTTGCCGGGCACCTTGAAGGTGGTGTTGTGGGAGCCGTACTCTTCGGCCTTCTGGGCCATCAGTCCCACGTTGGGGACGCTGCCCATGGTGGCGGGATTGAAGGCGCCATGCTCCTTGCAGAAGTTGATCACCTCGTCGTACACCCCGGCGTAGCTGCTGTCCGGGATCGTCGCCTTGGTGTCACAGAGCTTGCCGTCCGGACCCCATCCCTTGCCGCTGTTGCGGATCATGGCGGGCATGGAGGCGTCGATGATGATGTCGCTGGGGACATGCAGGTTGGTGATCCCCTTGGCCGAGTCCACCATGTACAACGGCGGCTGTTTGGCGAAACAGGCCTGGATGTCGGCCTCGATCTCCTGGCGTTTGGCGTCGGGCAGTTTGGCGATCTTGGCGACCACGTCACCGAAGCCGTTGCTGACATCCACGCCGATCTCCTTGAGGGTGGCGCCATGCTTGTCGAAGAGATCCTTGAAGAACACCTCCACTGCGTGGCCGAACAGGATCGGGTCGGAGACCTTCATCATGGTGGCCTTCATGTGCAGGGAGAAGAGCACACCCTGGCGCTTGGCGTCCTCGAGCTGCTCGGCGATGAAGCCGCGCAGGGCGGAGACGCTCATGAAGGTGCCGTCGATGATGTCGCCGGCCTTGGCCGGGACCTTGTCCTTCATCACCTTCACCGCACCGGAGCCATCGACGAACTCGATGCGCAGCGTGTCCGCTGCGGCCAGCGTGACGGACTTTTCGTTGGCGAAGAAATTCCCGGAGTTCATGGAGGCGACGTGGGTCTTGGAGTCCTTGGACCAGGCGCCCATCTTGTGGGGATTCTTCTTGGCGTACTCCTTGACCGACAAAGGCGCGCGGCGATCCGAGTTGCCTTCGCGCAGCACCGGGTTGACCGCGCTGCCCTTCGCCTTGTCGTAGCGGGCCTTGTAGTCGCGCTCTTCGTCGCTCTGGGGATTTTCCGGATAGTCGGGCAGGTTGTAGCCCTGGCTCTGCAACTCGGCGATGCACTCCTGGAGTTGCGGGATGGAGGCGCTGATGTTGGGCAGCTTGATGACGTTGGCTTCGGGGGTCTTGACCAGTTCGCCCAGTTCGGCCAGGTCGTCGGACTGACGTTGCGCCGGGGTGAGCCGTTCCGGGAAGTTGGCGATGATGCGGCCTGCCAGCGAGATGTCCCGCGTGCCCACGTGGATGCCAGCCGGACGGGCGAAGGCCTGGATGATCGGCAGAAAGGAGCCGCTCGCCAGTTCCGGGGCCTCGTCCACGACCGTGTAGATGATGTCCGGCAGTGCTGTTTGATTGGTTTGTGACATCTTTCTTGTTCTCCTGTGCAAAGAGATGGAGTTGCGTCCGGGCCAGGCATGGGCGCCCGTTCCGGAGACTTGAGGGGTCAGATTAATGGCGGCCAAGGCAAAAATCAATGGCTGGCGTCGCCATCCCCGGATCACTGGCCGGAGTTTGGGCAAATTCATCAAGAATGGCGGTCAATGGAATTGCATTGGGGGTCTGCTTTCCTGTATCCTGGCCATCAATGCGGTGAATTTTTCCCGCAGCGCGGGTGGGCCACGTGGGGTTGATGGGGATTGACGAAAAAACCGATTATCGCATGGTGTTGCCTGGTCATGATGACCGCCGGGGAAGTATGGGCGGGCGCGTTGCGGTTCGAGGAGTTTTATAACCTTCCATTTTACAAAAACAACTGGACATTGAGCGGATTGGTGACGATGGCCAGTGTGGCGACCGTGGGAACCGGGGTGCCGGCCCTGGCCATCGGCGTGAGTTCCCTGTCCAGCACCATGGCCGGCGCGGGAGCCGGCTCCTATCTGCGGGAAGTGGGCGGCAATGAAACCGTGGGTACCGCGTTTTTGAACGCCCTGTCGTTCGGGGTGGAGTGGAACATCGGCAAGGCGCTTTCCACGAGTACGCTGATGGCCTTGAAGTCGGTGCAGGCCGGCGGGATGGGCGCAATTCTGATGAACAACCGCTCCGAGCTCCACCTGCGGATCATTCCCCCGGATATCGAGGGGTCGGCGGCCATTCGTGAAGAGTTGCAGCACTACCGGACGCTTCAGGAAGCGTTCGCCGGGCGGACCATCTCGGCTTTGGAGTACGACAAGGAGCAGCAGGCCATGGCGGACCGGTTGGTGGTCCAGATGCGCCGGACTGTGGATCGGGAGGATCTGGTGGTGGGCGCGGTGTTGCTGTACGGCATCGGGCGGCACCGGGAGTTCGGGGAGATTATCGACCGGGTCCCGGTGGTGGATGAGAAGGAGAGTTATCTGTATTTTCTCCAGTCGGTGGCGGCGACGCTGCGCAATGATCTGGAGGCGGCGGAGATCCTGGTGCTCAAGTCGATCCAGGCCGAGCCGGAGGTGCTCGAGCCGAAGATGTTGTACATGATCATCCTGGACGACATGGGCAAGCACGAGAAACTGCAGACCCTCGCCTGGGTGGACCGTTTGCTGGCGAGTTTCGACCGCAACCACTACAACACCCCCAACTCCCTGGCATCGGCCTACACCCTGGCCGGGGATCTGGCGGTGGGGAACAAGGCTTACGAGACGGCGCTCTATTATCACGAGCGGGCGCTCGATGCCATGGGGCTGTTGTCATCCTGGGACGACAAGGCGTTGTTGTGCCTGAAGATCGCCCAGGATCACAAACGGCTCGACCACCCGGAACAGGTGGAGCATTACTACCGGAAGGCCATGTTCCATGTGTCGGACGAGCGGTTGCGCGCCCAGATCGAGGAGGCCCTCAACCCGCCGGTGAAGTGATCACCGTTTTGCCGGACGCATCAGGGCCGCTTCCACCTGTTCGCGGTTGGCGCGTCCGGTGAGCAGTTCGGCGAGGGTGAGGGCGAAATCCATGGCCGTGCCCGGTCCCCGGGAGGTGACGAGGTGCCCGTCATGCACCACCGGTTCTTCTGCCAGGTAGTGCATGGTGGGAAGGTGTTCTTCCGGCATGCAGGTGGGATAGCTGGTGGCCTTTTTGCCCTGGAGCAGGCCGGCGTTGGCCAGCACCATGGGCGCGGCGCAGATGGCGCCGATGAGTTTGCCTTCCTGGTGCATGCGGCGCAACAGGGCATGGATGCGGGGGTCGTCGTTGAGATGGGTGGTGCCCGGCAAGCCGCCCGGCAGGACGATCAGGTCGAAGTCGTCGTGCAGGACCGCCTCCAGGGTGGTGTCGGGCAGCAGGCCGATGCCGTGGCTGCCATGCACGGCGCCTGGGGTCAGGCTGGCGGTGGTCACCTCGACCCCGGCGCGGCGCAACAGGTCGATCAGGGTGACGGCTTCCAGTTCTTCGCACCCCTGGGCCAGGGGAATCAAGACTTTTGGCATGGCATTATCTCCGGATGAGGGTCATGGCGATGGCTGGGGGGTGGTGTTGGCATTCTCCTTCAACTCCCGGAGCAGTTGTCTGACTTCCCGCTGGAGGAAGGAGGCGTCCCGTGTGTCGTTGTGCCCAGGGGCGGGCGCAGGGGTTGCGGCGGGGGCGGGCCGGCGCTCTTCCAGGTCGATGAGGGCGCGGATGGCGTCGCCGGGGGTTTTCAGTCCCTTGCGTTGCCGGAAGGCCTCGAGGAGTTGGAAGGCATCCCTGGGCAGGGCGCGTCCGGACAGATCCAGCAGGTGCTTGACGGCCAGTTCCATGGACCCCTGGCCCTCGCCGAAGAGACGGTCGCGGTATTCCTTGAGGGCGTTGCGGGTTTCCAGGGAGAGGATTACCTCGGCGGCCCGTTTGGCGGCCTCGAACTGGGCCTCGCGCAGGTCGGAGAACATCGTGGCCCTGGTTTTGCGCAACATGTGGCGTTCCACCCAGATGCGCAGCTGCTCGGTGGCGGCCCCGTCGGCATCGGGGGTTTCCGGAATGGCGCGCAGGTTTTCCAGGGGCCAGCCCGAGAAGTTCATGCGTCCCTTCTCGATGGCCGTGAACAGATAATCGCGCACCGCGATGAAATTTTCGTCCGTGACGGTTTCGTCCGGCTCGCCCTTGACGATCATGCCATTTCCTTTTGCGGTCATTGGTGAAAAAATTTCCAATATCAGCCAGTTTGGCACAATGTATCGGTGTTCGTCAACGGGTGGCGTCATGGGTTGGTGGTTCAGAACTCCCGCAACAGTTCGTTGATGCCGGTCTTGGCGCGGGTCTTCTCGTCCACGGTCTTGACGATCACCGCGCAGTAGAGATTTGGTCCCGGCTCGCCGTTGGGCAGGGGTTTGCCGGGCATGGTCCCGGAGACCACCACCGAGTAGGGCGGGACATACCCGTAGTGGATCTCCCCGCTGGCCCGGTCCACGATGCGGGTCGAAGCCCCCAGATAGACCCCCATGGAGACCACCGATCCCTTGCCCACGATCACCCCCTCGGCCACTTCCGCGCGGGCGCCGATGAAGCAGTCGTCCTCGATGATCACCGGATTGGCCTGGAGCGGCTCCAGAACCCCGCCGATCCCCACCCCGCCGGAGAGATGCACCCGCTTGCCGATCTGGGCGCAGGAGCCGACCGTGGACCAGGTGTCCACCATGGTCTCGGCATCCACATAGGCGCCGATGTTCACGTAACAGGGCATCAACACCGCTTTCGGGGCGATGAAACACCCCTTGCGTGCGATGGCCGATGGCACCACCCGGATTCCGGCAGCGCGGAAATCCTTCTTTTTCCAGTTCGTGAACTTCAGAGGGATCTTGTCGAACCACTTGACATCCCTGGCCCGGATCGCGGTGTTGTCCCGGATCTTGAAATAGAGCAGCACCGCCTTCTTGACCCACTGGTTCACCACCCAGCCGTGCTTGGCCCCTTCCGGTGCGGGCGCGCCTTCGGGAATCCTTTCCGCCACCCGCAACCTGCCCTGGTCCAACGCCTCGATGGTGCTCAGGATGGCGTCCAGGATGGTGGACTCGGAGGCCGGTCCGACATTGGCCCGGTTCTCCCAGGCCGCTTCGATGATGATTTGCAGATCCCGCACGGTTGGTCTCCTCGATGGTTCTTATGTCGTTTCGCGAACGCAGGCAGCGATGCGCCGCATGGCCTCGCGGTTTTCCTCGATTCCCGTCACCAGGGCCACGCGAATGAACGCAGCCCCCGGATTGGCTCCGGTCACCGGCGACGGCCTGCCCAGATACGCCCCGGGCAACGTGGTCACATTGTAGCGCGCATACAGGCGCCGGGCAAACGCTTCTCCACCGCCGGGCACCTTGAGCCACAAATAAAATCCGGCTGCAGGTGCCGTGACCGGCAGCACCGGCGTCAGGATCTCCAGGGCGTCGGCCAGCTTTTGCCGGTAAACCACGCGGTTGGCCTCCACATGGGTCTCGTCGTTCCAGGCGGCGATGGCGGCCTGTTGAATGAACGGCGGGGTGGCGCAGCCCGTATAGGTGCGCAGTTTCAGATATTTCTGCAAGATTTCCGCGTCTCCGGCCACGAAGCCGCTCCTGACCCCAGGCAGATTGGAGCGCTTGGAGAGGGATTGAAAGGTCATGCAGCGGGCAAAATCCCGCCTGCCCATGGCCCAGGCCGCGCCCAGAATGCCCGGCGGCGGTCGGTCGTACCAGATTTCCGAATAGCATTCGTCGGCGGCAATGACAAAATCATGACGGTCGGCCAACCGCAGCCAGGCCTGCAGCGCCTCCAGGGTGCAGGCCGCGCCCGTGGGGTTGGAGGGGGTGCAAAGATAGAGCAATTGCACCCTGGGCAACAACGCCTCCGGAATCCGGGCCGGATCCGGCAGAAAGCCGTCCTCTTCGCGCGCATCCAGGCAGAACGGCTCCGCATCGGCCATGCGGGCCGCCCCTTCGTAGATCTGATAGAACGGATTGGGCATCAGCACCACGGGCGCGCCTTGCGCCGAGGGGGTGGGATCGATCACCGCCGCCGCGATGGAAAACAACGCCTCCCGCGTCCCGTTCACCGGCAGCAGATGACGGTCGGGATCGAGCGCCCCCCCGTCCAGCCCATGCCGCCGCTCCGCCCAGCGGCAGGCGGCGATGCGCAGCTCCGGCTGACCGACGGTCACCGGATAGCGGGCCGCCAGCTCCAATGAGTCGCGCATCGCCTCCAGCAGAAATGGCGCAGGCGGATGCTTCGGCTCCCCGATGGAGAGGTTGATGCCGGTCAGGCCGGCGGGTGGCGACGCCCCGGCCAGCAGCGCGGCGAGTTTTTCGAACGGATAGGGTTCCAGTCGGTTCAGGCGTGGATTCATGGTTTTTTTATTGATCCGTTGTCAGTGGGAATGGACTCTCCCGCACGCGTACATGCCCGCGCATCCATTGCACCAGATCGGACCAGATGGTGTCGATCTCCTTTTGGTTGGGCATGATGCCGGCGAATGGGAGTTCGATGGTGATGATCGGCAGTCGCTTCTGGATGCCGGCGTAACGGCCCAGCGAACCGGGATAGGTCCCCAGGGGATTCAGGTAGAGGGCGCCCAACCGTTCCGGCGGCGTGGTGGGCGGGCCGTCGAAATCGAGCAGCCCGAACGGCGCATGCACCGAGACGATCACATGGGGCCGGAACCGCTCGATCTCCTCGGCCACCCAGCGGGATTCCGGCTCGCTCAGGGGCGCGGCCCCGGGAAAGCGGCGCGGATCGCTGTTGGTGCGTCTTACCCAATAGTCCCGGCTCTCCCGATGCCAGTCCGTGGTGGGAAAATTCCGGTTCAGGTCCACGCCGTGGGCGTTCATGCGTTGCGCCGGTGCCTTGAACAGGCCGTCGGGATTGACCAGCGGCGCGATCCGCCAGTGAAACATCCCGGTGTGATGCGCGTTGAGAATCTCCATCCATTTGAACACGATGCTGATCGAGGAGTATTCGTCCCCGTGGATGCCGCCCAGCAGCAACACCCGCGCCTGGGCCGGCTTGTTGGTTTGCGGCGGGTACTCCTTGATCAGGATCGGCAACCCGTTGACGGAAATCCCGTTCGTCAATTCCATTTTGTGCTCCAGGCAGGCCTCGCGGGGAATGCTCCTGAGCTTGGCGCCGATTTTTTCGCACAGCGCCTCGACGCCGATGGTGGGCAATTTTTTTTCTGTTTTCTTGGGGGATCCGGAAATGTTATGATCTTTCAGCGAGTCTTGCACGATCGCATCCAGGGCATCCTTGAGCAGCAGGTTGGAGGGGTCCTCCGCCCTGGCCGGCCCGCTCGATGCGGCCACCACCACCAGCAGCAGCAACGCCGCGAGCAGCACACTGCAGGGGCGCTCCGGGCGGTGATCGCGCGACGAGTCGTGGGTCGGTTTCGGCATGAGCCCTCTTGATCGGTGTGGGACGGGACGCCAAGGCATCCGGGCATCACGACTTGTACCCCACTTGAGGAAAGCGCGTCAAATCGAAATGCGATTCCGACAGGTGCGAAGCAGGAATTTTTTGGCAAGTGCGGCTTGACCGGAATGAAGTGGCGTAAAGTTTGCTTGAGTGAGTTGTGATCAATGGGATGTTCATCTTTCCGTGAGCGGACTTGACAAGCCATGAATAGACGAGGTTTTCTCAAATTTTTGACAGCGGGAACCATGGGCGCCCTGGGCACGTTCGGCCTGGGTGAGGAGGCGTGCGCCGACTCCATTACCCTGGCCGCCTCCAGAAAAACCTCCACCCCGGATCCCCGCGACGATGACATGCACACCTATCTGCGCAAGGTCCGCTACTTCAACGAGGATCACCCCGACGATGTCTTCCTCAAGGAAGAACAGTTCCAGCTGCTGCAAAGCGCGGTGAAACGGTTCAACCGCATCCAGACCCTCATCGGCTTCGGCAATTTCTATCTGCTGGATTTCGATCAGGCCGTCAACATCGCCCGCACCCAGACCTCGGTGGGTCCCTTCCCCGTCGAGGAGCTGAATTTCCTCGAGCAGCTCTTTTACGCCAGCGCCTCGGAATACGGTTTCTATGGGGAAAAGCCCCTGCGCAACCTCACCGATCGCATCCCCATGCAGGAGGTCATCAAGCTGCAAGGCACCGGGAATTACCTCTTCCGCGGCCAGCCGGAGGCCCTCTATCAGCACATCCGCAAGGAGTTGGGCGATCAGGTGGTGCTCACCTCCGGGGTGCGCAGCGTGATCAAGCAGTTTCAATTGTTCATGACCAAAGTGGTCGAAAGCCACGGCAACCTCTCCCGCGCCTCCCGTTCCCTGGCCCCTCCCGGCTACTCCTATCATGGGGTGAGCGATTTCGACGTGGGTCAGGTCGGTTTCGGGGCCTACAATTTCACCGAGCGGTTCATCAGCACGCCGGTCTTCAAGCGGCTCAAGGATCTGGGGTATCTGCGTCTGCGCTACCCGCGGGACAACCTCCTGGGGGTCCGTTTCGAGCCGTGGCACATCAAGGTGAACGTCGCCGCCGATTCCATTGGCCGCATTTGATCTTGCGCGGGTGACCCATCCGGGCCGGGTGGCCTGGATCGGCATCGGCGGCAATCTGGGCAACGCATTGGCGCACTGCCGGCTGGCCGTGGCGCGTTTGACGGGCCGACAAGACGTGCGTCTTTTGGCCATGTCCGGTTTTTATCTCACCGAGCCGGTGGGTCCGGTACGGGGTCAGCCCTGGTATGTCAATGCGGTGGCGGTCGTGGAGACCCGTTGTGGACCGCGCGCCCTGCTGGGCATTCTGATGCGCATCGAGCGCTCCCTGGGCCGCCGGCGCGAGCGGGAGGTGCGCTGGGGGCCGCGCCGCATCGACCTGGACCTGCTGCTGCACGGCGATCGCATCATGAACTCCCCGGATCTGATCCTGCCGCATCCCCGCCTGCACCGGCGGCGCTTCGTTTTGCTGCCCATGGCGGCGCTTGCTCCCGACCTGCCGCATCCCCGCTTCGCCAAAACCGTTGACACGCTGCTGAGGGATGTGGATGATAGGGGCCGGGTGACCCCCTGGCCGGACACGGGCATTGACCTTGCGCGCAATGCGCTGGCAGTGACCCGGTTCAAGTGGTCCGGGGGTCGATTGGGTTGAGACCTCTGCCTGGATCCCCCCTGTGCGGGCGACCGGGACGGAATGGATGGAATTGCGAATGTTGCCACTTGAAAGTGTAGCCTGGCCGGCGCGCACACGGAGAAACCCATGTCTTCCCGTGTGACCTTGCCGGAACTGGGACGCATGAAGCGCGCCAATCAGCGCATCGTTTCCGTGACCGCCTACGACTACTCCATGGCCCGCCTGTTCGATCAGGCAGGGGTGGACATCCTGTTGGTCGGCGACTCCCTGGGCATGGTGATCCAGGGCCGGGAGAACACCCTGCCGGTGACCCTCGACGAGATGATCTATCATGCGACCGCCGTGACGCGCGGGGCGCAACGCGCCCTGGTGGCCTGCGACCTGCCGTTCGGGGCGTGTCATGGACCGGGGGAACGGGTCATGGATGCCGCCGTGCGGGTGCTCAAGGAGAGCGGCTGCCAGGCCGTCAAGCTGGAGGGGGGGGTGCGCATGGCCGAGACCATCCGCTATCTGGCCGGGCATCACCTGCCGGTGATGGCCCATGTGGGTCTGACGCCCCAGTCGGTGCATGTCTTCGGGGGGTTCAAGGTGCAGGGGCGGGGCGAGGAGCAGGCGGCCCGCGTGCTGGAGGATGCCGAGGCCGTGGCCGAGGCCGGGGCCTTTGCCGTGATCCTGGAGGGGATTCCCGCCACCCTGGCCCGGGAGATCACCGCCCGTCTGCCGATTCCCACCATCGGGATCGGGGCCGGGGCGGGGTGTGATGGCCAGGTGTTGGTCAGCTATGACCTGCTGGGTCTGTTCGAGGGGATACAGCCGCGCTTCGTGAAGCGTTATCTGGAAGGGGGCGAGGTGATCCGCGCGGCGGTCGGCGGTTTTGTCCGTGAGGTGCGGGAAGGAACCTTTCCCGGACCCGAGCATGGTTTCGATCCCTAGCGAGGCGCTCTTGTGGAACTTCTGAACGATCTGCCCTCCTTGAGGGCCTGGGTGGCCGCCCGGGAGCTGGCGCGGGAACGGATCGGCTTCGTGCCGACCATGGGGGCGTTGCACGCAGGCCATCTGTCCCTGGTGCGTCAAGCGCGGTTGCGTTGCGACCGGGTGGTGGCCTCCATTTTCGTCAATCCGACCCAGTTTGGTCCCAACGAGGATTTTGCCAGGTACCCCAGAACCCTGGAGGCGGATCAGGCGTTGCTGGCCGGGGAAGGATGTGACGCGTTGTTTTTGCCGGACGCCGGGATGATCTATCCGGAGGGGTTCACGACGCGGGTGAGCGTCGGCTCCCTGGGGGAGGATCTGTGTGGCCGGTCGCGACCCGGTCATTTCGACGGCGTGGCCCTGGTGGTGACGATTCTGTTTCACCTGGTGCGGCCTGCGGCGGCCTTTTTCGGGTTGAAGGATTATCAGCAGTTCGTGGTGATCCGGCGGCTGGCGCGGGATCTGGCCATGCCGGTGGAGGTGGTGGGCCTGCCCACGGTGCGGGAGGCGGACGGATTGGCCATGTCGAGCCGCAACCGTTATCTGGCGCCGGGGGAGCGGGAGCGGGCCGCGAGTTTGTCGCGGGCGTTGCTGGCGGCCAGAGAGCGGTTGCGCGCCGGGGAGCGGGATCCGGCGGTGTTGGAGGAGGAGGCGCTCCGGGTGTTGCGGGAGGGGGGCGTGACGGAGGTGGAATATGTCGCCGTGCGGGAGGCCGAGACCCTGGCGCCCATGGAGCGGGTGTCCGGCGAGCCGGTGATGCTGTTGGCCGCGCGCGTGGGTCGCGCCCGCCTGATCGACAACATGGTGTTGTCCCTGGCGTAAGCCCAGGGATCATCAATCAACAAAAAAAGCGAGGATGCGGACAGGGATGGAGATTTCGTTGTTGAAATGCAAACTGCATCGTGTCACGGTGACGGAGACCCATGTGGATTACGAGGGCTCCTGCGCCATCGACGAGGCCCTGATGGAGACCGCCGGATTGCGGGAATTCGAGGAGATCCGTCTCTGGAACGTGACCAATGGCGAACGGCTCACCACCTATGCCATTCGCGCCGCCCGGGGGAGTGGCGTGATCTCGGTCAATGGTTCCGCAGCCCACAAGGCCAACAAGGGGGACATCATGATCATCGCCGCGTTCGTCCACCTGACCCCGGAGGAGGCGGACCATTTCGCACCCACCCTGGTCTACGTGGACGGCCACAACCGGGTGCGCAATGTCAGCCGTTCCATTCCCGCCCAGGGGGAGTGACGCCCCCTGGCATCTTCATGCCCTGTCATGTGGCCTGGCGGTTCCATCAATTCCCCCTGCGTCTCTTTTCTCCCTTTTTGGGTGGGGTCTCCATCTTCTGGGTCTGGGCCAGTTCGTTGCGGGCGATGGACTGCTCCGGGGAGTTGGCGGGCAGGAGCCGGATCGCCTCCTGGAAGTGCCACTGGGCGTTCTTTTTCTCCTGGATCAGCGTGAAATAGCGCCCCATGGCCAGATGCCCCTCCCCCTCATGGCCCCCCTGTCCCTCCACCAGCCCCAGGAGATAGACATACTGGGGATCCTGGGGATGCTGGGCCGTGAGTTGACGCAGGATCCGGCTCGCCTCCGGGGTCTTCTTGAGTTCCTTGAGGGCGAACGCCTGACGGTAGCGCAACTCTTCGTTGTCGGGCAGAAGCACCAGGCCGGCGCGAAAATCGGCCTCGGCCTCCGTGTATTTTCCCATCTCCGTGCGCACCATGCCCCGCTGGCGCAAGAGATAGACATCCTTCTCCCGCCCCTTCAGCAGGGCGTTGAGCTGGGATTCGGCCTCCGGCAGACGCCCGGCGGAACGCAGCGCCTCGGCCAGCCCGGCACTCAAGGCGAGATTGCCCGGATCCAGCCGCAGCCGGTTGCGCAACTGATTGGCGATCTGGTCCGGAGAGTCGCTGGTCTCCGCCTCCAGCATGGCCTGGGCGCGGGCCAACAGGCGGTTTTCCGCCTGGTCGGGCCGGCGCGGGACCGTGGAGGGGTGTTCTTCGGCCAGCCGGCGGGCATCCATCAGCCGCTCGGTGCTCACCGGATGGGTCAGCAGATAGGGCGGTGGCAGCGAGGTGAGATGCTGCTGCTGGGCCAGACGGTTCATGAATCCCGCCAGTCCCTCTGGATTGAATCCGGTGCGGGCCAGCAGGGAGACCGCAAGGGTGTCGGACTGGGACTCGCGGCGCCGCACCGCCTCCAGCATCGAGGTCTGCGCCGAGGCCATGCCCCCGGCGATCACCGCCTGACCCAACTGCCCGTTGTTGCTCGCCACCCCGGCCAGGATCCCGGCTGCTGCCGCGATCATCGATTGCACCGACATCTTTTTGGCCAGCGAGTCGATCTGAATGTGATGACCGGCCATCAGATGGGCGATCTCATGCGCCATCACCCCGGCCAGTTCGTCCCGGTTGCGTACCGCCAGCAGCAGCCCGCTGTGAAAGACGATGTGCTGGTTGGGCAGGGCAAAGGCGTTCAGGGTGCCATTCAGCACCACATGAAATTGCACCTCCTTTGGCGGCAGTTCTGCGGCCTGCGCCAGGGGTTCGCCGATCATGCGCAGCAGTTCCGTGGTCTCCAGCCCGCTGGCCAGGACAATGGGGGCGTTTTCCGCCTGCACCATCCCCACCCGCAAGAGCAGCGCCACCACCAGGAAAAATAATCGGCTCGGTGGGGGATGGCCGATATTCGTTCTGACAGGCATGATCATTGCATCCAGTAGAGAGGAGGGCGCCGGGTCGGCAATGCCATCATCATAGGCCCTGGCCATGGTTTTGTAAACTCGAAAACCGGGAGGTTTTGTGAACCGTTTCGCCCGTTTGCGAGATCTGCGCAAGATCCGGGAAGACGCTGCCGGGCACGAACTGGCCCGCGCGCTGGCCTACGTCGAAACCGTGCGTCACAAGATCGCCGAACTCGATCAGGCCACCCAGGAGGAGAAGGAGGCGGCCATGGCCACCCTCGCCGGACCGCAACGGGCCAGCCCCGGCCTGCTGGAGTCCTTTCTGGCCGGCCAGGCATGGCGACGCGGTCGCCTGACGAGCGCTTTGCAAAAGGCCCGTCAGGAGTCCGAAGAGGCACGCGACCTCTGGCTTGCCGCCAGGTTGCAACTGCGTCAGGCCGAAGCCCTGGCCGAAAAAGAGGCCCTGCGCCTCAGCATGGAACAGAAACGCAAGGAAGCCAAGGAACTGGATATGGTGGGCATCCTGAGCCACACCCACCGGCAGAATGGGTTTTATTGAGCTTGCATGAGAGGTCCGACGTGAAAATTGCCTGGCATGGCCGCATGATCCTGGGAGTGGTGTTGGCAACGGGGTTGCTCCTTTCGGGGACGCTTTCGGCCCAAAACACGGAAACTGGCGAAAAAACCAAATCCGCCAAGGTGGTGGACATCGGCCTCGCCAAGGATCCCATCGCCCTCCTGGAAATTCTGGAAAAACGCCGCTCCGACCTGGACGAGCGGGAGAAGTGGCTGGAAGTCCGCGAAGCCGACCTCAAGCGCCTGGAAGAAAAACTGGGCAAACGCATCACCGCCCTGGAGCAGCTCCGGGAGTCCATCCGCGCCGACGTGGCCCAGGAAAAGGAGCAGGACGACGCCAACATCAAACGCCTGGCCAAGATCTACGCCGGCATGAAACCCAAGGCCGCCGCCTCCAGCCTGATGGCCATGGATCGGGAAACCGCTGTCAAGGCCCTCAGGGCCGTCCCGGAAAAGGTCGCCGCCAAGATCCTCAGCAAGATGGATGTCAAGGAGGCCGTGCAGCTCTCCGAGGCCCTCGGCATGCCCATCGCGCACAAACGGGCCGATCCCAATACCCCCTGAAAACAGGCCTGAAAAAAAATGCGCCGGGGGCCAAAAAAAACCTCAACCCCTCCCGCATGCTGCCGATAAGTGTGTCAAGAGCACGGCGGCGCGGTTGGCCCCTGGAGAGGATCCCGAAAAATTGGTTAAACTTCTCCTCCACCAGCGCCGATAAACTCAGTAAGCTTCACGCTGAACCGTCGCAGCAAGCCGGTCACGGATGGATCGGTCAGGATCAAGGGTTAGGGTTGGCCCTTCAAAACGAACAACCCACCTCCAGTCAGGGACGAGTACGAAACGGAAACCATGAATGGTACCGGGTCAGGAGGCCACACACCATGTCGCACCTCGCTTCTTTCCGCTGTTCCAGGACACCCTTGTCCGCCCCGTTCCCCCCCCATTGCCGGATCCGTCCGTGCCGTATGCCAACCGCCGAGGAGTGATCGTCGTCAGGTGTCGCCACGATGATCTCCATTGTCGGCAAACATACAGGCAGTGACTTTTTTTCGTCGTATGCAATGATTTAAATTTTGGGTTCGGGCCGGCCCCAAGAAACGAACGGCTCAAATTTGGCCACGGAAGGATAATAATCCAAGTCTGTAAGACTTGCATCATGGAAGGAGTAACTTATCATGTCTTTGAGCATCGCAACCAACATGGCTTCCCTCAACGCCCAGCGCAAACTGGCGATCACCACCAATGCCCTGGGGACGACCTTTCAGCGCCTCTCCTCCGGGTTGCGCATCAACAGCGCCAAGGACGACGCCGCGGGACTCTCCATCTCCACCCGCATGACCTCCCAGATCCGGGGGATCAACCAGGCGGCCCGCAACGCCAATGACGCCATCTCCATGTTCCAGGTGGCCGAAGGGGCGCTGGACGAGACCACCAACGCCCTGCAGCGCATCCGGGAACTGGCGGTGCAGGCCGCCAACGACACCAACGGCAGCACGGATCGCCTCGCCTTGCAGAAGGAGATCAATCAGCTCCTCTCGGAAATCGACCGCATCGCCGTGCAGACCGAGTTCAACAATCAGGTGCTGCTGTCCGGCGGCTGGGAGACCCCCAAGGCCTTCCAGGTGGGTCCCAAGGGTGGCCAGACCATCCTGGTGAGCGTGCTGCGCGCCACCACCACCTCGCTGCTCTCCGTGGGCGCCGGCGCTGCCATCAACGTCAGCACCCAGGCCAGTGCCAACAAGACCATCGGTCGCGTCGATTCGGCCCTGGATTCGGTTTCCGACATCCGCGCCAGCCTGGGCGCCTTCCAGAACCGGTTCGAGGCGGTGATCGCCAATCTCACCAATATTTCCGAGAATACCGCGTCGGCCCGCTCCCGCATCACGGATGCGGACATCGCCGCCGAGTCCGCCGCCCTCACGCGGAATTCCATTCTGCAACAGGCCGGCACGGCCATCCTGGCCCAGGCCAATCAACAACCCCAGATTGCATTGCAACTCCTGAAATAGGCTAGGAGGAAATTCCCATGGAAAGCGTTGCCAATATCCTTGACGTGGGTGCCCGGGACCGCATGGAATCGACCGGCCTGCCGGTCACCGGCCCTCCGGGCCGTTCCCGGAACGGCGGTGGCTTCGACAAGAAACTGTACGACGCCATGCATGAATCCCAGACTCCGGAGTTGCGCAAGTCGATGCTCAAAAGTCTGGCAGAAGAGATCACCCAATCGTTGACCGGTTTCAACAGCCTCCGGTTCTCGATGGATCGGGATCTCAAGCAGGTGGTGGTCAAGGTCGTGGACCGGGGCACCGAAAACGTCATCCGCCAGATCCCCAGCGAACGCATGGTGGATCTGGTCAAACAGATGCGCGACCTGGAGGGCATGCTCTTCCACAGCGCACTTTGATCCAAGAAAAACGGCGACGGATGACCTCCGTCGCCGTTTTTTCTACAGCATCTTCTTGAGGCGGTACAAGGCGTCCAGTGCCTGACGCGGCGTGAAGCCGTCGATGTTCATCCCCTTGAGTTCCTGAATGAGCGGCGGCGTCGTATCGGCGAACAGGGAGAGCTGCCGCGCCGAGGCGAGCTGGCGATGGCTCGGGGTTTCGGCCTCCAGGCGGGTCAGGACCTCCCTGGCCCGTTCGGTGACCGAACGGGGCAGCCCGGCCAGTTCGGCGACATGAATTCCGTAGGAACGATCCGCCGCCCCTGCGCGGATGGTATGCAGAAACAGAATCTCCCCCTTCTCCTCCCTGACCGCGACCGTCAGATTGAACACCCCGGGCAGCAGCGGCTCCAGTTGGGTCAGCTCGTGAAAATGGGTGGCGAACAGGGTCCGGCAACGGATGGTGGCGTGGATCCGCTCGATCACGGCCCAGGCGATGGCCAACCCGTCCAGGGTGGCGGTCCCGCGACCGATCTCGTCCAGGATCACCAGGGAACGGGGGGTGGCATGGTGCAGGATGTAGGCGGTTTCGGTCATCTCCACCATGAAGGTCGATTGCCCGCCTGCCAGGTCGTCGGTGGCGCCCACCCGGGTGAAGAGGCGGTCGGTCAGCCCGATGCGCGCCTCCCTGGCCGGCACGAAGCAGCCGACATGGGCCATCAACACGATCAGGGCGGTTTGCCGCATGAAGGTCGATTTGCCCCCCATGTTGGGACCGGTGATCAGGGCGATGCGGGCCTCCTCGGCCTCCAGGTCCACGTCGTTCGGGGTGAACGCCCCCATGGTCATCAGGCTTTCCACCACCGGATGACGACCCTGGCGGATGTGAATCCCGGTCCCGGAGTTCAACTCCGGACGGACGTAGCCGCGCCGGTCCGCCAGATGGGCGAAGGCGACCAGTACGTCCAGCGTGGCCATGGCGTTGGCGGTTGCCCGCAACGCAGGGGCCGCTTCCGCCATCCCGGCGACCAGGGCCGCGAACAGTTCCGCCTCCAGTGTCCCCATCCGCTCCTGGGCGTTGAGGATCTTTTCCTCCAGCTCCTTCAGCTCCGGCGTGACGTAGCGGATCGCGTTGGTCATGGTCTGCTGGATGCGGTAGTCGTAGGGGATCTTGGCCGTATGGGTGCGCGGGATCTCCAGGGTATAGCCGAAGGCCTGATGAAACTTGATCTTGAGGGACGGGATGGCGAGGCGTTCCCGTTCCGTTTTCTCCATGTCGGCCAGAAAGGTCTTGCCGTCCAGGGCCATGAGCCGATATTGATCCAGCTCGGCGTGAAAGCCCTCCCGGATCACCCCGCCATCCGTCACCCGCAGGGGAGGCGCATCGGCCAGGGCGGTTTGCAGCCGTTCCAGCAGCGCCTCGTGACCGGTCAGCCGATGGGCCACTTTTTGGAGGATCGGGGTGTCTGCTGCGGCCAGATGGCCTCGCAAACCGGGCAGGCGCGCCAGGGTCTCCCGCAGACCGGCCAGGTCCCGTGGTCCGGCGCGTCCCATGGAGAGCCGGCTCACCAGACGCTCCAGATCATGGACGCCCTTGATCTCTGCCCGGATCGCCTCCCGCGGGCCGTGCCCCTCGAGCAGCCAGGCCACCCCGGCCTGCCGGGCACGGATGCGTTCCAGATCCTGCAAAGGGTGGTTGAGCCATTGGGAGAGCAGTCTGCCCCCCATGGCCGTGATGGTTTCGTCCAGCGCACCGAGCAGACTGCCGTGCCGCTCTCCGGTGCGCAGGGAGGCGTTGATCTCCAGATTGCGCCGACAGGCATGGTCCAGGATCATCGTTTCCCCCGCCGTGATGCGGGTCAGGCCGGTGACATGGGGCAACGCCGCCTTTTGCGTCTCACGGCAATAGGCGATCAGCGCCCCTGCCGCCGCCAGACAGGCCGGCGCCCCCGCCACGCCGAAGGCCTGCAGGGTCAGGGTCCGGAAATGGTCCTTGAGCAGGGTTTCGGCCTGCTGCGGATGGAACGCCCACTCTCCCCAGGGGGTGATGCGCTCCGACCAGCCGGCCAGTTCCCCCGGGAGCGCCCAGCCGCGCGGCACCAGGATCTCCGCCGGGTCCAGCCCCGACAGCAGCGCGGCCACCTCGTCCCACGAACCCGGCTCCCCGGCCAAAAACTGCCCGGTGGAGAGTTCCAGGGCCGCCAAACCCGGACCATGGCCGCGTTTTTTGCCTTCCGGCGGGACTACGGCGGTCAGGTAGTTGTTCTGGCGCGGGGTCAGCAGGGCTTCTTCGGTCAGGGTGCCCCGGGTCACCACCCGCACCACCTCCCGCCGCACCGGTCCCTTGCCCTGACCGGGGGGTTCCATCTGTTCGCAGATGGCCACCTTGTGGCCGGCCAACACCGCCTTGCGCAGGTAGTCGTCCAGGGTGCGCGCCGGCACCCCGGCCATGGGGATCGGCTCCCCGGCGTAGACCCCGCGCTGGGTCAGCGCGATATCCAGGATCCGGGACGCTTCCTTCGCGTCATCGAAGAACAGCTCGTAGAAATCGCCCATCCGGTAGAACAGCAGCGTCTCCGGGTACTCCGCCTTGATGGCCCAGTACTGAGCCATCGCGGGGGTGTGGACCGGGGAGGGGATCATGAACGAATGACGTAGATCAATCCGGGGGGCAGGATCAGTTCGGCCTGGTCGAGCAGTTCGACGCAGACGCACTCTGCGGGCGGCGGGGTCTGGGCGATGCCCGCGTAGTCGGCCTGGCGGTTGTCCGAGGTGCGTATCCACGCCGGAATCGGCAGATGATGGAAGGTCCCTACCGACTTGCCCTTTTCCACGATGGTCCACGGCGCTTTATGGTGGATCACACGACCGGAGGTGAATGCCCGCAGGACGGGCGCAACGGGTTGCGGCACGGGCGGGACGGGCCGTTTGATCTCCGGGTTCGGCGTTGGGGGCTGGGGGGCTTCCGGCAGCGGTGAGAAGGGTTGGGAATCCGCGCGTCTGCGCCGCCACATGTGCCAGATGTAGGCCAGAATGGCCAAGGTGAAGAGCGAATCCGACGGAAAGCTGTCGGATTCGCGGGAACTCGCCATGCCGTTGACCAGGAGGATTCCGAGAAGGACCAGAAGCAGGATTTTGATATGGTTCACGGTGATCCAGGCCTCTATCTCTAATTGTGGGAAGTGGATGTTTGGAGCGCCGTCGACTTTTCCATGCCTTTCGGAGTCAGCGATGCGCGGGTTTCGGCGATGCGCGGCAATCCGGGCAGGACCTCCTCGGCTTGCCGCAGATAGGCTTCGACCTTTTTGCCATTGCCTCTGGCATGGCGCGCCAGGGTCAGCAGCCGGTCAACGATCTCCTCCAGGCCGGCCTTGGCGAGGGGATTGTCGGCATCGATCTGCAGGATGGCGCGGTATTTCTCCAGGGCGTTTTCGCCGGGGGGACGCGACAGGCGCCAGTTGTCCAGATCGTCCCGTGCCATGGCCAGCAGGCGTTCGACCACGCGGACGATTCCCTGTTTGGCTTCCGGCAGGTCTGCGGCCAGCTTGAGGACCTTTTGGAAAATCTCCAGGGCATTTTCGCCCTTGGGCCGGGTGAGCTGGTCGGCCTGGAGTCGCTTGTCCGCCTCGGCCAGGAGCTTGTCGATCTCCGGCGCGCGCGGGGTTTGTGCGACCGGTTTGGCTGCGGTGCCCTCGGCCTGCGGGGTGGCGGCAGGGAGCAGGGCATCCAGGGTGAGATCCACCACCGTGTCCTCGTTGAGCTCCAGGTCCATCGTGACCGGGTTGAAGCTCTCCTTTTCCAGGCGCAGGGCGTGATTGCCGACCTTGACGCGACCGACGGTGAACGGGGTGACCCCCAGTCGCTCCCCGTCCAGATAGAGCGTTGCTCCGGGCGGTCGGCTTTCCACATGCAACAGCAGGGTCTCGATCACCGACGGGAGTGGCAGAGGCACCTCAGGCGGGGTTTCGGCAAAGCCGCGTCCGGCCAGCAGCAGCCAGATCATCACCAGGGCCAGCGGCGCACGGCAACCGAACCTTCCGCAAAAGAGGCGAGGCGTGGGCATATGATGTCGTCTGCTGGCTTGCGTTGCGTCCGGGCAATCCTTGAACCGCGTTGCGGTGTTCCTTTGTGTGAATGTACCACGAAACCGGAAAAATTCTAACGAAAAAATCAGGCGCACCATCGATTTCTCCCTGTTCGCTTCGCCAGATAGAGCCTGGCGTCCGCCTGGGCGATCAATGACTCCGGATTGGTGTCCGGTTCGCTCGCCGCCACGCCCAGCGAGAGGGTGATGGAAGGCAGGAGTTGGCCATCCGCGCCGCGAATGACCAGGTTCATGACGGCCACACGAATCCGCTCGGCCACCGCGCAAGCCGCCTCCATGGCGGTGTCGGGGAGGATCAGGGCGAACTCCTCGCCACCATAACGGGCCGCCACGTCATGCAGGCGCACCATCGATTTCAGGAGTTCCGCCAGGGAACGCAGGGCATGGTCCCCGCCCGGATGACCATGGAGATCGTTGTACTGCTTGAAATGGTCGATATCCATGAGGATCAGGACCAGCGGATGATGGCCACGTCCCAGAAGCTGCTTCAGGGAGTCGTCGAACCAGCGGCGGTTGAACAGACCGGTCAGGCCGTCGATGCGTGCGCTGTCCCGCAGGGCGTCGATCTCCTTGCGCTGATCGATGACATGCGCATCCACCGAGGTGATCCAACCGGTCAAAATCGACAGCAGATTGCGGGCGATGAGCGGATTGCGGTCGATCATGCGCCACAGGCGGGTCTCGTCGATGACGAGGAGTTGCGAGGAGGTATGACCCACCACCCAGGCAGAGGAGACCGAATTGGCGATGATGGAGAGTTCCCCGACGATCTCGCCCGCGCCAACCATGCGCACCGGGGCCGAGTGCCGGCTGTCCAGGTGGATGGACAACGTCCCGGTGAGGATCAGATGGACGTGGCGTCTGGTCTGCCCCGGCTCGATCAGGATCTCTTCCGGGGCGAGAGAGATCACGGGACATCCCGTCAACTCCTCCAGGTAGATCTCCGCAGGGAGGTCCCGGAACAGCTTGGAGCGGCTCAATTCCGACAGGAACTGGATCATGGCGCGGTCTCTCGGGCAAAAATTTCCTCGTGAGAGGGTTGAGTACCGGTTTATAGCAGCATCGATGCCATAATGACACCTCTTGCGAAGATTGGCGGAATCATGGTAGTCGAAGCGTTTCTCCACTCCATCGAGGTGACGCCATGTTGGAAAGTTTCCCCAATCCCAATCCGGAACGCGACTACCAGATCGAAATGACCGCGCCCGAATTCACCTGCCTGTGTCCACGCACCGGCCAGCCCGACTTCGCGGTCATGCGCATCCTCTATGTGCCGGACCGGCTCTGCGTGGAATTGAAATCCCTCAAGCTCTATCTGTGGGGATACCGGAATCAGGGCGCCTTTCACGAGGCCGTCACCAACCGCATTCTGGATGACCTCGTGGCGGCGGTGCAGCCCCGCTCCATGACCGTCACCGGGACCTTCAACGTGCGCGGCGGCATCACCACCGTGGTGACGGCCCATCATGAGCAGGCGCAGCGGGGTCAAGATTCCGCTTCCGGCTCCCCGGCGGCCTGATCCCGCTGCATCTGCAGCTTGCGCTGATAGAGCGCCGCGAAGTTGACGGGATCCAACACCACCGGCTTGAATCCCCCCTCCAGCACCATGTCCGAAACGATGCGCCGCACATAGGGAAAGAGGATGTTCGGACATTCGATCCCCAAAAGCGGCGGGACGTGCTGGGGGGGAATGCGCCGCAACAAAAACAGACCGGCGTAGGTCAGTTCCACCAGAAACAGGACCTTTTCCGGGCTGGAGACCTTCACGGAAACGTGCAGCGAAGTCTCGTAGTGTTCCTCGCCCTTGCGGGTGGAATTGGTCTCCAGATTGAATTCCAGTTCCGGCTCCAGGTCTTCGGTGAAGATCTCCGGGGGATGGGGACTCTCGAAGGAGAGGTCCTTGAGGTAGAGTTTCACCACATGAAATGCGGATTGCTCCTGTTGGGAAGGAGGGGTGGTCTCGTCTTCTTCTGCCGACATGGCGGTGCCTTTTCGAAAAAAATTGAGAGGGAATCATGGACCGCAACTTACGATCCGCCGTTTCTTCCGACGTTCATTTTCCTACCGTTGGGGCCGCACGGTCAAGCCGTTGGCCCGCGAGCGAAGAGGATCACCACCTGCCGGGCAATCGCTTCTCCTCCTGCTTGTTGCCTTCCGGGATCTTTTTCTCCTCGGGCTTGCCGCCCTCCTTGATGATCTCCAGCAGTTCCACCTCGAAGATCAGGGTGCTCTCCGGGGTGATTTTCGGGGGGGCGCCCTTGCTGCCATAGGCCAGCTTGGCGGGGATGACGAAACGGTATTTCGACCCCACCGGCATGAGTTGCAACCCTTCGGCCCAACCCGGAATGACCGCGTTCAGGGGTAGAGTGAGCGGTTCTTTGCGCATCAGGGAGCTGTCGAACACCGTGTTGTCGAGCAGGGTGCCATGATAATGGACCTTGACCTGATCCGTGACCTTGGGCTTGGGGCCGTTGCCGGGATTGAGGATCTCGTATTGCAGGCCGCTCGGGGTGGTGACGACACCCTTTTTGCTCGCGTTGGCGGCCAGGAATTCGGTACCCAGTTTCTGGTTGCGTTCCCCGATGATTTTGAGCTTCCTGTCCACTTCCTTCCTGACCGCTTCCTGGAAATCGGTATTGGCCTGATTGAGTTCCTCCTCCGTCAATTTGGAAGGCTTGTTGCCGAGAAAGTCCTGCAATCCCGACATGAAGGCCTTCATGTCCATGCTGTCGCCAAACTGCTGGAGCTGTGCTCCGGTCTGGATGCCCTTGGCGTAGCTGTAACGTTCCTTGGGGGTCTTGAGGGCGGCGGATTTGTCGATCCTGGACGCCTTCGCGGCAGGCGCGGCGGTTTCGGTTTCGGCAGCCCGAACGGTCGGGAGGGTGTGCCACCCCAGGAGTGACAGGGCCATGACGAGCGCAATGCGAGGTTTCATGATGCAATCCTTGATATTGGAAAAAGATGGCGGGTCCGCGTCATTGGTAGCACTCCGGGCAGGCATGGTCAAGCCCTGACGCCACGTCATGACCCACGATTGATCAGGCCGGCCACGTAGCCGGCCCCGAAGCCATTGTCGATGTTGACCACGGTGACATTGGCGGCGCAGCTGTTCAACATGCCGAGCAGGGCGGCCAACCCGCCGAGGGCGGCCCCGTAACCGCAAGAGGTGGGAACGGCGATGACCGGCCTGTCCACCAGCCCCCCCACCACGGACGGCAATGCCCCCTCCATGCCGGCCACGACGACGAACACCCGCGCGTCGCGCAACAGCGCGTCGGCGGCGAGCAGACGATGCAGGCCGGCCACGCCGGCATCGTACCAGGTTTCCACCCTGGCCCCCATGAGCCGCGCCACCAGGGCGGCCTCCTCGGCCACCGGGATGTCGCTGGTGCCGGCGCACAGCACCCCCACCAGCCCGGTCGGTACGGCCTCCGTCACCGGTTGGCGAAAGAGGCAACCGGTGCCCCGTGCATGCTCCAGAGCGGGGAACTCCGCCCGGAGCCGGGCGATGCGCCTGCGGGTCAGACGGGTGATCAGCAAGGCGGAATCCTCCTGTTCCAGCGCCCGGCCCACGATGGCGCGCAGGTGGGAAAAGCGCTTGCCGGCGGCCAGGATCACCTCGGGAAAGCCGTGCCGCAACCCGCGCTGGGTATCCAGACGGGCCACCACCCGGCCATGCCGTTGCAGCGGGTCCATGGGAAAGCGCTCCAGACGCCGCATGGCCTCCTCCACGGTGACCTCGCCCCCGGCCAGGGCGGTCAACAGGGCGCGCAGGAACTCAGGAGTCATATTGTTTGAACTCGACGGGCAGTCTGCCCGTTGCGCCCTTTTCGCCACCCGTTTGCCTGCCGACGGCCAGCGCCAGCACCGGGGCCAGGTTCTGCCAGGCCTCCGGCAGGCTCCACCCCTGACGCCGGGCGAGTTGTTCCAGGTCGTCGTGCTCGGGACGCCAGATGCCGCCGGCCACCTTGACCCGCACCGTCCCCCACGGGGTTTTCAACTCACGCTCGTCCCGGGGCAGGATGAACCGCTCCATGGCATCGACGCGCACCCCCAGGGAGGTGGTATGGGTCAGCAGGATGCGCGCGAGTTCCTCCTCGTGGTCGGGTCTGGCCACCACCTCGATGCGCACCCCCGGCCTGCCCTTTTTCATGGTCATGGGGAGCAGGGCGACATCCAGCGCCCCGGCCTGGGCCAAATGTTCCCACAAGGGTCCGTACCATTGCGGATTCATGTCGTCCACATGGCAGGAGAGCACCAGCACCCGCTCGCGCAACAAACCGGGGTGGGCGGTCGGGGCCGGAGCGTCGTTCTGGGCCAGAATCCGCAAAAGATTGGCGCGTCCCGGCAGTTCGCGGCTGCCCAGGCCATGGCCGATGCGATCCACCCGGGTGAGATCGGCGGGGCCGTACCGCTCGGCCAGGGCGACGAGAATGGCCGCACCGGTGGGGGTGACCAGTTCGGCCTCCACGTTGTCGGGGCGCAGGCGGGCTTGATGGGCGCGCAACAGTTCGACGACCGCCGGGACCGGAATCGGCAGGCGTCCGTGGGCGCCGTTGACCACGCCGGTTCCGGTGGGCACCGGAGAGGCGGTCACGCGGGTGATGTCCAGTTTCCAGACCGCGAAGGCGGCGCCGCAGATGTCCAGGATGGCATCCATGGCCCCGACCTCGTGGAAATGGAC
This sequence comes from Magnetococcales bacterium, assembly GCA_015231915.1. Taxonomy (GTDB): domain Bacteria; phylum Pseudomonadota; class Magnetococcia; order Magnetococcales; family Magnetaquicoccaceae; genus Magnetaquiglobus. Next base: position 33,279 of record JADGAR010000007.1, on the reverse strand, counting down.
CTCATCCACCGACACGCCATGGACCACGGCCTCGGCCTCGGCCAGTTTGGTGAAGATGGTATCCGCCAGCCGTTGGACCGGTTCGGGCAGACCGGAGGCGTGAATCATGGCCAGGATGGGGGCCAGATGCCGGTGGGCGTGGACATGGGGGATGCGAAAATCCACATGCAGGCCCCGCAGACCGCCGCGGCGCTCCGTGGTGATGTCCAGGTGCCAGCCGGCCAGATCGAGGCCCTGCAGGGCCTCCCTGAGTTCCCGGGGATCCAGTCCCAGGTCGAGGCAGGCGGCCAGAAACATGTTGCCGGCGATGCCGGCCTCGAGATCCAGATGAATGTGCATCCCCATGCTAAAACCCCATGGCGTGAAAGGCGGCGGCGAAGAAGGCCTCCATTTCGCGCACCATGACCTGGCTGAAGATGGTCAGCGTCAGGCCCATGACGATGAACCCCACGATTTGCGCCAGGGGCATGGCCACGAAGAAGACCTGAATCTGCGGCGAGGCGCGGTTGATGAGGCCCATGCCGAGATAAAGCAGCGTGGTGACCCCGATGACCGGGGCGGCGATGAGGATCGCCCAGCGGAACATGCGGGACATGATCTCCATGCCGCCCTGGAGGAGATCCTCGGAGTGGGGCAGGCCGCCCCCCAGGGGGAGGGTGGCGAAGGAGCGGGCCATCCCTTCCAGCAGGAGGTAATGGCCGTTGAAGGCAAGGAAAATCATCAGTGCGGTGAGATAGAGGAGGTTGGAGAGCACCCCTTCCTGCACGCCGGAGGTGGGGTCCATGACCATGGCCATGGAGAGGCCCATTTGGAAGCCCATCACGCTGCCGGCCACCTGGGTGGCGATGAGCACCCAGTGGACGAGCATGCCGAAGACCGCGCCGATGATCAACTCGGTGATGCCCGCGAAGGCCATGGGGACCCAGTCGCCCTTGCCCTCGCCGGACCATGGGGGGACCAGGGGGAAGAGGACCACCGCGAGGGTGACGGTCAGCAGGACCTTGATGCGGGTCGGTCCCATGCTGCGGGAGAAGAAGGGCGCGGTGAGGAACAGTCCGGAGAGGCGCGTGAAGATGAGGGCCAGCCGTTCGAGTTCCCCGGTGGTCAAGCCGAACAGATCCATCATGGTCTTCGGATCCATGGCGCGGCTCCTGTGGCGGTTCAGTTGACCATGCGCGGAATGGAGTCGAAGAGGCGCAGGAAATAATCCATGAGCGTTTCCAGCATCCAGGGGAGGGTGAGGGAGAGGGCGAAGAAGGTGGCGAGGATTTTCGGGATGAAGGTGAGGGTCATTTCCTGGATCTGGGTGACGGACTGGAACAGGGAGATGATGATACCCACCACCAGCGCGGTCAAGAGCATGGGCGCGGAAATGAGCAGGGCGATCTTGAGGGCCTCGTTCACCATTTCCAGGACCTGATTCACGGGCATGACATGCCACTCCTTCGCTTGTGGAAAAAGCCGGTCTTCATGTTGGGGACCTTTGTTCAGGGTAATCCTATCGGAGTGTCCGGTCAAGGTCCATGGCGCTTCGGCAGGCAAATCCTTTTTATGTTTCAATCGACTGTGGGCAAGGATCACGCGAAGCGCAGCAGCCGTCTGCCGTTGAGGATCACCAGCAGGCTGGTGCCCATGTCGGCCAGCACGGCCATCCACAAGGTGGCGATGCCCAGCCCGGCAAGCAGGAGAAATCCCCCCTTGATCCCCAACGCCAGGGCGATATTCTGCCACAAAATCCGCCGGGTGGCGCGGCTCAGGCGCACGAACTCCCCCACCTTGCGCAGGTCGTCGTTCATGATGGCCACATCGGCGGTCTCCAAAGCGGTGTCGGTGCCGGTGCTCCCCATGGCAATGCCGATGGAGGCGCGCGCCAAGGCAGGGGCGTCGTTGATGCCGTCGCCCACCATGGCCACCATGCCGTAACGTGCCGTCAACCCCTCCACGGCGGCCAGTTTCTCCTCGGGCAGCAGTTCGGCCTGTGCCTCCTCGATGCCCGCGTGCCGCGCGATGGCCCGCGCGGTGGCCTGGTTGTCGCCGGTCAGCATGGTCACCGCCACCCCCAGCCTGCGCAATTCGGCCACCGCCTGCGGGGCGTGTTCCCGCATCCGGTCGGCCACGGCGAGGATCGCCAGGGGTTGGCTGGAGGAGGCCAGCACCACCACCGTCTTTTCATCCTGTTCCAGGGGCAGCAGGATCTCCTCCACCTCCGGACAACACAGGCCGAGCGATTCCAGCAGGCGATGATTGCCGATGCTGTATCTTTCGCCCGCCATGGTGCCCTGCGCGCCCCTGCCGGGCAGGGCCGCGAAGTCACGGACATGGAGCAACGGTCGCGCCTTGTCCCAGGCTGCGGTGATGGCAGCGGCCACCGGATGCTCGGAGTGGGCCTCCAGACTGGCGGCCAGACGCAGCACCCGCTCCCGGTCGTGGCCCCCCAGGACGATGCAATCGGTCATTGCCAGCCGTCCGTGGGTCAGGGTGCCGGTCTTGTCCAGGGCCACCGCCTTCAAGGCATGGGCCTGCTCCAGGTACAGCCCCCCCTTGATCAGGATCCCGCGTCGCGCCCCGGCGGCCAGCCCGCTGACCACGGTCACCGGGGTGGAGATCACCAGGGCGCAGGGACAGGCCACCACCAGCATCACCAGGGCATTGTAGAACCAGGTGGTGAAAGAGGCCCCGGAGAGCAGGGGTGGGGCGAGGGCGATCCACGTGGCGATTCCCACCACCGACGGGGTGTAATAACTGGCGAACCGCTCCACGAAACGTTGCATGGGCGCGCGTTTGGCCTGGGCATCCTGCACGGTGTCGATGATCCGCGCCAGGGTGGAGTGCCGGAAATCGGCGCTGACCCGGTATTCCAATACCCCGGCGCCGTTGATCGAACCGGCGTAGAGCGGCATGCCCGGCTCCTTGGCCACCGGCACGCTTTCTCCGGTGATCGGGGCCTGGTTGACATCGGAACGACCGGTCAGGACCATGCCATCCAGGGCGATGCGTTCGCCCGGTTTGACGCGCGCCACGCTTTCCACCGTGACGGCAGCCGCAGGCACGGTGTGCCAATTGCCGGTGTCGTCGCGGATGGTGGCGGTTTCCGGGGCCAGGGCCATCAACCCGCGAATGGCGTTGCGCGCCTTGTCCATGGACAACGCCTCGATCCGCTCGGCCAGGGAGAAGAGGAACACCACCATGGCCGCCTCGGGCCACTGGCCGATCGACATCGCCCCCACCACCGCCAGGCTCATCAGGAAGTGAATGTTGAGCGAGAGATTCCGCAACGCGATCCAGCCCCGTTTCAGGGTGCCGGTGCCTCCCGTCAGGATCGAGGCCAGGGCCAGGCCGGCGATCCACGGCGAGGTTTCCTCGATCCCCCCGAACACCAGCAACTCCGCACCCAGGGCCGCCGCTCCGGACAGGCCGGTCATCAGCCACTCATGGCGGGAGATGCCGGTGGCTGCGGGAAAGGCGGTTTTTTCGTCGGTTGCAGCGTCCGGTTCCATGTCCACGGCCCGCAAGGCGGCGTGGATGGCCGTCCGGCTCGCGCCGCGATGCATCAGGATCAACTCGCGTCGGATGAAATCGAAATCCAGTTGAACGATCTCTCCCATGCCGCCGAGCGCCTTGCGGATCAGTTCCGCCTCGGTGGGGCAGCACAGCTTGGAGACCCGCAGCACCATGCGCTCCTCACCATTCAGGCGCGGCAGCAAGGGGAGTGGCGTTGCGGACGCGGCATTGGCGCAGGGACCGGCACAACATGCGGTGGTCGGGGGGGTGGCGGACATGTTTCCATCCTCGATGAGGTTGCCTGGCGGAAAAGAACGTGCCACCATTGCACACCCTGTAGCGGCTACAGGGTCAAGCGGTTTTTTTGGCAGCCGTGCATTTTTTTTGCGAGGCATGATCGATGCGCATCGGAGAACTGGCGAAAAGAACGGGTTGCGGGGTCGAAACCATCCGCTATTACGAACGGGAAGGGTTGCTTGAGGTACCGGAACGCGACGCCTCCGGCTATCGCGCCTACGGCCCGCACCATCTGGAAACGTTGCAGTTCGCCCGACACTGCCGCTCTCTGGGGATGAAACTGACCGGGATCCGCCAGTTGTTGGACTTCCGCCGCCATCCGGACGGGGATTGCGCGGGGGTGAATGACCTCCTGGACCTGCAAATCGCCCAGGTGGAACGGCAACTCGTTGCCATGGCGCTCCTCAAGGAGCAACTGCTCCTGTTGCGCGGGGCGTGCGCCCAGCGGCGCACCAATGGCAGGTGCGGCATCCTCCGTTCCCTCGACGATGCCGCCCGTGGCGCTCCCTGTCCCTGTCACGGCGAGGCGAGCCAGCCGGTTGCCGCTGCCGAAGGATGTGTGGTAGATTGGAGACTCGATCACGGTTTCGCCTCGACCGCCGTCAACCCGGACCATTGAAAAAATGAAAAAATACAACCCTCAAGCCGTCGAAGCCAAGTGGCAACGCCTCTGGGAGACCGAAAAGAGTTTTCGGGCCGTCCCGGATGCGCAACGGGAAAAATTTTATCTGCTGGTCATGTTTCCCTATCCCTCCGGCAGGATTCACATGGGCCATGTGCGCAACTACGCCATCGGCGACGTGATCGCCCGCCAACAGCGCCTGCTGGGCCGCAATGTCCTGCAACCCATGGGGTGGGACGCCTTCGGCATGCCGGCGGAAAACGCCGCCATCCAACAGAAGACCCATCCCCAGGAGTGGACCTATCGCAACATCGCCACCATGCGCCAGGAACTGAAATCCATGGGGCTGGCCTACGACTGGGAGCGGGAGTTCGCCACCTGCGACCCCGAATATGCCCACTGGGAGCAGGTGCTGTTTCTCAAGCTGTACGAAAAGGGCCTCGTCTACCGCAAGAAGTCCCTGGTCAACTGGGATCCGGTGGACCACACCGTGCTGGCCAACGAGCAGGTGATCGACGGACGCGGCTGGCGCAGCGGCGCCCTGGTGCAGCGCAAGGAACTCTCTCAATGGTTTCTGAAGATCACCCACTACGCCGATGAACTCCTCGCCGATATCGAAAAGCTGACCGGCTGGCCCGAAACCGTGCGGGTCATGCAGACCAACTGGATCGGCAAAAGCCACGGGGTGGAGTTTTCTTTCGCCATTGCGGGCCGCAGCGAGACCCTCCCGGTGTATACCACCCGGCCCGACACCATCATGGGGGTGACCTTCTGCTCCATCGCCCCGGAACACCCCCTGGCCAGGCAGGTTGCGCAGGAGAATCCCGCTGCCGCCGCCTTCATCGCCGAGTGCCAGCAGAGCGGCACCAGCGAAGAGGTCCTGGAACGCATGGAGAAAAAGGGCTTCGACACCGGCCTGCGCGCCGTACACCCCTTCACCGGCGAGGCGGTGCCGATCTTCATCGCCAATTTCGTGCTCATGAGTTACGGCACCGGCGCGGTGATGGCGGTCCCGGCCCACGACCAGCGCGATTTCGAGTTCGCCCGCGCCCACGGCCTGCCGATCCGGGTGGTGATCCAACCCCCGGGTTCCCCCCTCGACCCGGCCAGCATGACCGCCGCCCATACCGGCCCCGGCATCCTGACCGCCTCCGGTCCCTTCGACGGCCTGGACAACGAATCGGCCAAGCAGAAAATTGCCGAACGCTTCGCCAGCGAGGGGATCGGTCGCGCCACCATCAACTATCGGCTGCGCGACTGGGGGATTTCCCGACAGCGCTACTGGGGCAATCCGATTCCTTTTGTCCATTGTGAATCCTGCGGGGTGGTTCCGGTGCCTCTGCAAGACCTCCCGGTGCGGCTGCCCGAGGATGTCGTCGATCTGCTCGGTCAACCAGGCAATCCACTGGTGCGCCATCCCACATGGAAGGATGTTCCCTGTCCCCGCTGCGGCCAGGCTGCGGCAAGAGAAACCGACACCATGGACACCTTCATGGAGTCCTCCTGGTATTTTCTGCGCTACT
>JADGAR010000007.1:0-27327 GCA_015231915.1 Magnetococcales bacterium | reverse complement strand
AGAAACCGACACCATGGACACCTTCATGGAGTCCTCCTGGTATTTTCTGCGCTACTGCTGCCCGGACCACCACGACGCCCCCCTGGACCGGAAGCAGGTGGATCACTGGATGCCGGTGGATCAATACGTCGGCGGGGTGGAGCATGCGGTTTTGCATCTGCTCTACGCCCGTTTCTTCCACAAGGCGCTGCGGGACGTGGGGGAAGCGGGCTGCGACGAACCCTTCACCCGCCTGCTCACCCAGGGCATGGTGCGCAAGGATACCCATCGCTGCCCCCAACACGGCTGGCGCTATCCCCACGAGACCAGGGAGGAGGAGGGGTGCCTGCTGTGCGCCGATTGCGGCGCCCCCATCGAGATCGGTCGCAACGAAAAGATGTCCAAAAGCAAACACAACGTCGTGGACCCCAACGAGATCATCCAGGGCTACGGGGCCGATACCGCGCGACTCTTCATGCTCTTCGCCTCCCCGCCGGAGATGGACCTGGAGTGGAGCGACAGCGGCGTGGACGGGGCCTGGCGCTTTCTTGGCCGGGTGTGGCGCCTGGTTCATCTCATCGGCGAGCGCACCGCCGGGGTGGCGCCGGCCTCCGTCATGCCTGCCGACGCCAATGCCCGCGCCCTGCGCGCCAAGACCCACGCCACCATCGACAAGGTCACCCGCGACATGGCCCGCTTTCAGTTCAATACCGCCATTTCGGCGGTCATGGAGCTGATCAATGCCGGTTCCGTTTTTGTCAATGCGCCAGAGGAGGGCGCGTCTGCCGACGAGGTGGCCGCACTCTTGCGGGAGTTGGCCGAAACAGCGGTGCTGCTGCTGCATCCATTCGTGCCCCACATCACCGAGGAGTTGTGGGCCGAGGCCCTGGGCATGACCACGCGCTTGAGTCAGGCCGCCTGGCCCGTGGTGGACCCCGCTGCCCTGGTGAAAGAGGAACTCACCGTGGTGGTGCAGATCAATGGCAAACTGCGCGCCCGCATCCTGGTGCCTGCCGACGCCACCCAGGCGGCCCAGGAGGCCCTGGCCCTGGAGGATCCCAACGTGATGCTTCATCTGACCGGCAAGAGCGTCCGCAAGCTGGTGACCATCCCCGGTCGGCTCATCAACATCGTGGCTTCGGCCTGACACATCGACAATCAAGGTGACGGCATGACGATTCGGCGGATGGCATGGGGATTGGTTTGCTTGGCGCTGCTTGGCGGGGGGATCCCCGGCTGCGGCTACCGCTTTCCCGGCGAGCGCGGGGCCGAGACGAGCAGCGGACGTTGGGCGCAAACCGTCCTGACCGTGGAAGGGGTCAAGCCCAAATCCCAACACCGCAAGGATTCGGAATCCCTGGCCCTGTTTCAGGAGGCGGGACTTCAGCGCCAGGACGCGGTGCTCACCCGCATCCTGGACAACATCCTCACCACCCGCATGGGTCCTTTTGCCCAGGCCACCTCTGCCAAGGAGGCACGCCGCCTGCGGGTGCAACTGGATGCGGTCACCCGCGACCTGATCCTCGAGGACCGCTCCGGACGCGCCAATCAATACCGGATCACCATCACCGCCCGCCCCATTCTGGAGGAGAATGGCAAGACGATCGAACCGGGCTATCCTTTGGTCAAGGGCGTGGCCACCTATTACGAGCCGGCCTCGGGCACGGCCAGCCAGGCGGCCCGGCTGCGCGCCCAGACCGAGGCCATGAACCAGCTCGCCGACTCGCTGGTGGCGCTGCTGGCGGGGGATTTCGCCCCCGGCCCGGCGACCAGATAACCCCCAGTCGCGAGCGGAACCGTTACCCATGACTCTGTTGCGTATTTTATTGCTGCTTGCTTTTGTTTATGCCGCCTATCGGCTGGTGCGCCACCTGATCGCCCCGCGCAAGCCGCGGGCAGAGGTGGGCGACGCCTCTGCTGCCAGCCATGGGCAGCCGCTGCTGCGTTGCGATCGGTGCGGCACCCTGGTCACGCCGGCGGTGGTGGTGCGGGCCGAACAGCGGCTCTATTGTTCGGAAGCCTGCCGCGCGGCGGACCGGGAGGGTTGAGGATCAGATGTCCCAGCGACCGTCCGGGCGGCGGCAGGCGGTCTTGACCACGGTTTCACGCTTGCCGTTGATGGTGGAGACGATCTCCGCCTGACGGCAATCCCGCCCGTTGTCCTGATAGGCGGGCTGGGGGGTGACGGCATATTCGGCGCGGGTATCCGGGTTCACCCAGGTGGTGGTCTTGCGGGAGGGGGCGGTCTCCAGGGTGTGGTTGAGTTGCGCCCGATCGTTCTTGTCCATCTCGTTGCCCACGGCATAACCCAGCATGCCGCCCACGGCAGCGCCGATCAGGGCGTTCTGTTCGCGGTTCTTGGAGCGCCCCAGGAGGCTGCCGGCCAGGGCGCCGCCGAGGGCGCCGATCCCGGCCCCCTGCTGTGCCTTGTCCTCGAAACAACCGGACAGGATTGGGGTTGCCAGAAAGACCATGGCCGTCAGAACGACCAGCCGTTTGGAACGAAAGAAGATGACCCAACCGCTCATTTTGTTTAAAGACTCCCGTGGCTAAGAGGAAGGTTTCCATTGACTGCTAACGCAATCATGCCACAATCATGCCAGATTTGTCCGAGTCTGTCAATCCGTTAGCGTAACGTTGCCGCGCGACCAGAAATGACCTTGTCATGACGACGATTTGGTCGCACACTGTCACTTTCTGTCGCGACATCGTCTCTTCACCACCCATGAAGCGGTAAGATGCATGACTGAACCGATTGCGGAAAAGGAGTTCCTGAAACAGGGATCCGGCGTGACCAGGCGACCCTGGACCATCCTGATCGTGGACGACGACCCGGATGTCCATACCCTGACGCGACTGGTCCTGCGGGATCTCGTGTTCGAGGGAGAGGGGGTGCGTTGCCTGAGCGCCTATTCCGCAGCGGAGGCCATTCCCGTGCTGGCACAGGATCCCCTGGTGGCCGTGATGCTGCTGGACGTGGTGATGGAAAGCGACCAGGCGGGCCTCGATCTGGTCCGTCACGTGCGGGAGGTGATGCGCAATCCCTTCGTGCGCATCATCCTGCGTACCGGCCAGGCCGGCCAGGCGCCGGAACCCCGCGTGATCATGGAATACGACATCAACGACTACCGCGACAAGAGCGATCTGACCAGTCAAAAACTGATCACGGCGGTGATCGTGGCCCTGCGGGCGTGGCGGGATCTGAAAACCATCGAGCACCTGGCCACCTCGCTGAAGCAGGAACGCGAAAGCCTGGACCGCGCCCAGGAGATCGCCCATCTGGGCAACTGGGACTGGGACCTCACCCTGGACCGGATGAGCTGCTCGGATGAGGCCAGGCGCATCGCCGGTCTGCCGCTGGGCACCCACCGGAGCGGGGCGCTGACAACCTTTCTGAGCATCTCTCATCCCGACGATCGCGTCATGGTCGAACAAGCCATCCGGCACGCCATGGACAGCGGGGAACCGTTCGAGTTCGACCATCGGGTGTTGCGCCCGGACGGCTCGGTGCGCTGGATCCACGAAATGGGCGAGGTCTATCGGGACGCCGCCGGAACGCCTGTCCGCATGGTGGGCACCATGCACGACCTCACTGCCCAGCGGGAGGCGGAACACCGCTTCCGCATCGCCGCCTCCATCTTCGAGGGGGCCATGGAGGAGGCGGAGGAGCGACTCATGCTGACCGCCAAGGTGTTCGAGAACGCCATGGAGGCGGTGCTGGTCACCGACCGCAACTGCGTCATTCAGTCCATCAATCCCGCCTTCACGGTCATCACCGGATACAACGCCGACGAAATCCTGGGGAAGACCCCCCGCATGCTGCGCTCCGGGATGCACAACGACGCCTTTTACCGGGAGATGTGGGGCGCCATCCTCGGGGAGCAGGGCGCCTGGCGCGGGGAGATCTGGAACCGGCGCAAGGATGGCGAACCCTATCCGGTCTGGGAGACCATCACCACGATCCGCAACCGGAGCGGAGAGATCATCAACTTCATCGGGGTGATTCAGGACCTGACGGCCATCAAGCGCAGCGAGGAGGCGCTGCTCTTTCGTACCTATCACGACAGCCTGACCGGTCTGCCCAACCGCGTGTTGTTCCAGGACCGCCTGCGTCAGGCCATCGGTCAGGCGGGTCGCAACGACGACAAGGTGCTGACGCTGATCTGCGATCTGGACCTCTTCAAGAACGTCAACAACAGCCTGGGTCACACGGTGGGCGATCAACTGCTGCGGGGTGTTGCGGAGCGGTTGCGTCATTTCGTGCGCGAAGGGGACACGATCAGCCGGCTGGGGGGGAACTCCTTTGGCTTCATCATGCCGGACATCCGCGGTTTCCAGGATGCCGGGGTGGTGGTGCGCAAGCTGACCGACGCCCTGGGATCGCCTTTCCTGGTGGATGGCCATGAGCTTTTCATCACCGCGAGCATCGGCGTCACCCTCTTCCCCGATGACGGCGCCGAGGTGGATCTGCTGATCCGCAATGCGGACATGGCCGTGGCGCGCGCCAAAGAGGCCGGTCGCAACAACTGTCAATACTATGCCCCGGCCATGAGCGCCGACGCCGAGCGTCGTCTCCGCCTGGAGAAGCACGTGCGTCTCGGTCTGGAGCGGAATGAATTTCTGTTGTATTATCAGCCCAAGGTGGATCTGCGTTCCGGTCGGGTGATCGGCATGGAGGCCCTGGCACGCTGGCGACACCCGGAGCAGGGGATGGTCTCGCCGGGCGAGTTCATCCCCGTGGCCGAGGAGAGCGGATTGATCCTCCCGCTGGGCCGGTGGGCGCTCCAGACCGCCTGTCACCAGACCCGGCAGTGGCTGGATCAGGGGTTTGCCCCCCTGAAGGTGGCGGTGAATCTCTCCATCCGCCAGTTGCGCCAGAGCACCCTGGTCGAGGAGGTCCGCACCGCCCTGGAGGAGAGCGGTCTGCCCCCGGATGCGCTGGAACTGGAGGTGACCGAAACCATGATGATGGAGAACCTCGAAGAGAGCGTCGCCTTGTTGCGCCAGTTGCGGGGGATGGGGCTGACCGTGGCGGTGGACGATTTCGGTGTGGGCCACTCCTCGTTGACCTACCTGAAACAACTGCCCATCGATGTTCTGAAGATCGATCAATCCTTTGTGCGGGATCTGGCGGTGGACAACGACGACGCGGTGATCGTTTCGGCCATCATCGCCCTGGGCAGGAGTCTGCGGCTGACCGTGGTGGCGGAAGGGGTGGAAAACGTGGATCAGCTGGAATTCCTGCGGCGCGAGGGGTGTGACGAGTTGCAGGGATATTATTTCAGTCGTCCTCTCGATGTGGATGCGTTTACACAATTACTCGTGGAAGGGAAGCATCTGTAAGGAAAAATTCTTGCACGGGCGGGTCGCGGGGACTTCGAAACGGGTCGGGATTGTGGTATTTTTTGATGACGTTGAAGCAAGGCTTCACCGGCGATTATTAACGGAACCAATCATGGGGCAAAGGGGAGTAACGATGCGAAACCTTTCTCGGATCACCATTGGGTTGGCGGGCGCCATTTTAGGGGTCTGTCTGGGTGTGGCCAATTCCGGTTGGGCTGGCAATGTGGGAAGGGTGAGTTTTGCGGAGGATGTCTTTCCGATCCTGCAATATCGCTGCCTGGAGTGCCACAAGGCCGGAGCGCCCGGCGTGGCCTTTTCCGGGCTGAACCTGGAGAGCTACGAAGGGCTGATGAAGGGGACCCGCTATGGACCGGTCGTGGTTCCCGGAAATGCGATGGTGAGCAACCTGAACGTCCTGGTGGAGGGCCGCGCCGGCATCCGCATGCCCCACAACCGCAAGCGGCTGACCCCGTGCGAGATCGACATTCTGCGCAACTGGGTGAATCAGGGAGCTAAAAACGACTGATGAAACTGCGCACGGTTGTCATCCCGGTCGCGGGATTGGGGACGCGTTTTCTGCCTGCCACCAAGACGCTGCCCAAGGAGATGTTGCCGGTGGTGGACAAGCCGCTGATCCAGTACGCGGTGGAAGAGGCCTGGGCAGCGGGGATGGAACGGATCGTCTTCGTCACCGGGCGTGGCAAAAAAATTCTGGAAGATCATTTCGATCACAACCCGGAGTTGGAGGAGGCGCTGCTCGCCCGGGGCAAGGATACCCTGCTGGCCGAGGCCCGCTCGACCATTCCGCAGCCAGCGGGCACCCTGCTGTATACCCGGCAGAACCAGCCGCTGGGTCTGGGTCACGCGGTCTGGTGCGCCCGCCATGTGGCGGGCGGCGAGCCGTTCGCCGTCATTCTGCCGGACGACCTGATCGACACCGGCGGCGGGAAGCCGGTGCTGCAGCAGATGGCGGAGGAGTTCGACCGGTTGCAGACCTCCATCGTGGCGGTGATGGCCGTGGAACCCTGGCAGACCAGCAAGTACGGCATCGTGGCCCCGCTCAACCGGGAGGAGATCGATGCACACTGCATTCAGGTGAACGGCCTGATCGAAAAGCCCCTGGCCGAGGCGGCCCCTTCCAATCTGGCGGTCATCGGTCGGTACATCCTGATGCCGGAGATCTTTCAATACCTGGAACGCAAACATCAGGGCGTGGGCGGGGAGGTGCAACTGACCGACGCCATCGCCGCACTGCTGGAAAAGCAGGCGGTGTATGCCTTCCGATTTCAAGGGGTCCGTTACGATTGCGGGGACAAGGTGGGGTTTCAGATGGCCAACATCAGTCTGGCCCTGCAGCGCCCACAGCTTCGGGATCAATTGCTGCCGCTGCTGCAGGAACAACTGGACCGCTACCATCATCAACCATCGGCAGTCGAGGAATAGCCCGCATGCGCATCACGATGATCGGCACCGGTTATGTGGGTCTGGTGACCGGGGCCTGTTTTTCCGAGTTCGGGGTGCAGGTCACTTGCGTGGATTCGGACGCGGAGAAGATCGAACGGTTGCGTCGGGGGGAGATCCCGATCTTCGAGCCAGGGCTGGATCGGCTGACGATCCGCAATGCCCAGGCCGGGCGTCTGAGCTTCACCACGGACATGGCCGGCGCGGTGGCGACCAGCGATGTGGTATTCATCGCCGTGGGCACGCCGGAGCGGCGGGGCGACGGGGCGGCGGATCTGCAATTCGTCTTCGCCGCCGCCCGCGAAGTGGCCAGACACCTGAAGGGATTCACGGTGGTGGTGACCAAATCGACGGTTCCGGTGGGCACCGGGGCGCGGGTGGCCGAGATCATCCGCACGGAGAATCCGGAGGCCCAGTTCGCCATGGCCTCCAATCCGGAGTTCCTGCGGGAGGGTTCGGCCATCGAGGATTTCATGCGACCGGATCGGGTGGTGATCGGCGTCGAGGACCAGCGTGCCGCCGAGGTCCTGAAAAGCCTCTACCGCCCCCTCTACCTGATCGAGACACCGATCCTGATCACCAACATCCCCACCGCCGAATTGACCAAATACGCAGCCAACGCCTTTCTGGCCACCAAGATCATGTTCATCAACCAAATGGCCAATCTGTGCGAGGTGGTGGGCGCGGACGTGCATCACGTGGCCAAGGGGATGGGGCTGGACCGGCGCATCGGGCCGAAGTTCCTGCATCCCGGTCCCGGCTATGGCGGTTCCTGTTTTCCCAAGGATACCCAGGCCCTGGCCCGCACGGCCCGCGATGCGGGCCAGCCGGTCTCCATCGTCGAGGCGGTGATCGAGGCCAACGCGGTTCAGAAGCGGCGGATGGTGGACAAGGTGCTGGCAGCGATGGGTGGTGCCCTGGAGGGGATCGCGGTGGGGGTGCTGGGGTTGACCTTCAAGCCCAATACCGATGATCTGCGCGAGTCTCCGTCGCTGACGATCCTGCCGGAACTGATCCGGCTGGGGGCGCGGGTGACGGCCTTCGATCCGGAGGTCAAGGGCACGGCCCGGGCAACGCTGCCTGCGGAGATGACGTTCGCCGAGGATGTCTACTCCGCGTGTCGGGGCGTCGATGTGGTGGTGATCCTGACCGAGTGGAACCAGTTCCGCAATCTGGATCTGGAGGCGATCCGCCGGGGGATGCGGCCCCGTCCGGACGGGAAGTGCGTCTTTTGTGATTTTCGTAATATCTACGACCCGGAGTCGATGCGCAAGGCCGGTTTCCATTATGTGTGCGTGGGGCGATGAGCATGAACGAGGTGAATCCGTTTATCTTTCGTGAGTATGACATTCGTGGCGTCATGGATCGGGACCTCACGCCGGAGCTGTTTCGGAATCTCGGGCAGGCGTTTGCCGCGCATCTGCGCGCGGAGTGTCATCGGGAGTCGTTGTCGGTGGCGGTGGGCCGGGATGGGCGCCTGTCGTCGCCCGCACTGTCGGCTGCCCTCATCGAGGGTCTGGTCCGTGGGGGGTTGGAAGTGATCGACGTGGGGTTGGTGCCCACCCCGGCTTTGTATTATACCACCCACCATTTCGAAACCGACGCCGGGATCATGATCACCGGGAGTCACAATCCCCCGGATTACAATGGCCTGAAGATGCTGCGTACCGAAAAGCCGATCTTCGGGCCGGAGATTCAGGCGCTGCATCGGCGGCTGATGGCACGCAATTTTCCCGAGATCCCGGGGGGGAGGTCGCGGCAGTTGCCGGTTCTGGATGCCTATGTGGATCGTATCGCACAGGAGTTCAAGCCTGGACGCGAGTGCAAGGTGGTATTGGATTGCGGCAACGGGGCGACCGGAACGGCGGTCGAGGCGTTGTTGAAGCGGCTGCCGGGTGTGCAGGGGGAAGTGCTGTTCGCCGAGATTGACGGACGCTTTCCCAATCACCATCCCGATCCCACGGAACCGAAAAATCTGCGCGCCATGGCGGCGCGCATGCAAGAGATCGGTGCGGAGTTGGGGATTGCCTTCGACGGGGATGGGGACCGCATCGGGGTGATGGACCATACCGGGCGGATCCTGTGGGGGGACATGTTGATGATCCTGTTTGCCCGTGCGGTGTTGGCGGCCCAGCCGGGCGCGGCGGTAATCGGGGATGTCAAGTGTTCGCAGTTGTTGTTCGATGCCGTGGCGCAGGCCGGGGGCGCGCCGATCATGTGGAAGACCGGGCACTCGTTGATCAAGGACAAGATGAAGGAGACCGGGGCGCCGTTGGCCGGCGAGATGAGCGGCCATCTGTTTTTCGCGGATCGTTATTACGGTTATGATGACGCCTTGTATGCCGCGATGCGCTTGCTGGAACTGGTGGTGGCACGTCCCGAGCCGCTGGCCGTGCGGTTGGCGGATTTGCCGGAGGCCCACACCTCCCCGGAGTTGCGCATCCCGTGCGAGGATGAGCGGAAATTCGAGATCATGGAGCGGGTGTTGGAAAAATTGCGCGCCGAGGGGGCAGCGCTTTCCGATGTGGATGGCGCGCGCGTGCGGGTGGAGGGGGGCTGGTGGCTGTTGCGGGTCTCCAACACCCAGCCGATACTGGTGGTGCGCGCCGAGGCGCGCAGCGCAACCGCTCTGGAGGGGATCCTGGCCAAGGTGGCCGCCATTCTGGAGGCCGAGGGGGTGGCGTTTCCCGATTGGCGCGCCTGATGGCATGATCATGGCGGGGTTTGTCTTACCCCAACAGCCGCTGCCCCCGCCCCATGGCCTGCGCCCGCTCCATGGCCCTGCGCAGATGGGCGCGACCTGCAGCCACCGCCTCCGGCAACGACCGCCCCATGGCCAGACCCGTGGCAATCGCCGATGCCAGTACACAGCCGGTGCCATGAAAGCCTGATCCAGGCAGCCGTTGCGAGTGAAAGGTTTGTTCGCCCGTTTGTTCGAGCAGCAGGTCCACCAGATCCTCTCCGGGCAGATGACCCCCCTTGATCAATACCGCCCCGGCGCCCGCAGCGAGCAGCATGGCGGCGGCGCGCCTCATGCCGTCCAGGTCGTCCACGGGGATCCCGGTCAACCTGGCGGACTCCGGGAGATTGGGGGTCAACAGGGCGACACGGGGTAAAAGGCAGCGCAACAACCACTCCCGCCCCCGCTCGTCCAGCAAAGTCCCACCCCCGGTCCCGGCCAGTACCGGATCGGCCACCACCGGAATGGACGGATACGCCTCCAGCACCCCGGTCACCGCCGCGACGATCTCCCCGGTCGCCAGCATGCCCAGCTTGACGCAATCGGCCCCCACATCCTGCAAACAGGCGCGCATCTGTGCGGCCACCAGCTCCGCCGGCAGGGGATGCACAGAAGTCACGGCGCGGGTGTCCTGCACGGTGATCGCGGTCACCACGGTCATGCCATAGCCCCCCAACGCGGTCACGGTTTTCAGATCCGCCTGCAAACCGGCCCCGGCCACCGGATCCGACCCGGCCACGATCAACACCCGCGCCCTGCCCATGGTCACCTCCCGCGCTTGTCTTTTCTTGCGAATGGATGGATAATTTCGCGTTCAGTGTTTCATTGGTCACGCCCGCTATGCAAGGAACCCGATACATGCCCAAGGTGCTCATTTCAGACAAGATGTCCCCGGAAGCCGAAGCCGCCCTCAAGGCCCGGGGCGTGGAAGTGGATTACAAGCCGGGTTTGACCCCCGACGAATTGAAGGCCATCCTTCCGGAATACGACGGCATTGCCATCCGCTCCGCCACCAAACTGACCGCCCCCCTCATCGAGGCGGCCACCCGCCTCAAGGTGATCGGTCGCGCGGGGATCGGCGTGGACAACGTCGATATCCCCACGGCCTCCAAACGCGGGGTGATCGTCATGAACGCCCCGTTCGGCAACGCCACCACCACGGCGGAACTCACCGTGGCCCTCGCCCTGGCCGCCGCCCGTCACATCCCGGCTGCCACGGCCTCCACCCGCCTGGGCAAGTGGGAAAAAAACAGTTTCATGGGCCGCGAACTCGCCGGCAAGACCCTGGGGATCATCGGCACCGGCAATATCGGCTCCCTGGTGGTGGAGCGCTTCCTGGGCCTGAAGATGCGTGTGCTGGCCTTTGACCCCTTCATCAGCAAACAGCGCGCCGAGGATCTGGGCGTCTCCCTGGCCGCCGACCTGAACGAATTCTGGCCCCAGGTGGATGTTTTGACTGTCCATACGCCTCTCATTCCGGCCACCCGCCACATCGTCAACGCCGACGCCTTCGCCAAAATGAAGAAGGGGGTGATCGTCGTCAACTGCGCCCGCGGCGGCATCATCGACGAGGTCGCCCTGTACGATGCCCTCAAGTCCGGCAAGGTGTTCGCCGCCGGGCTGGATGTCTTCGAAAAGGAACCCGCCACCAACAATCCCCTCTTCGAGTTGGATAACGTGGTCTTCACCCCCCATCTGGGGGCCTCGACCCACGAGGCGCAAGTCAAGGTGGCGGTGCAGATCGCCGAACAGATCGCCGACTTTCTCCTCAAGGGGACGGTGCAAAACGCCCTCAACATCCCGGCGGTCTCGGAGAACGAACTCTCCACCCTGCGGCCCTATCTCAACCTGGCGGACAAGCTCGGCTCCACCCTGGGCCAGATGACCGACTCCGGCATCCGGCGGGTGGAGATCCTGTTCGAGGGCGAGGCCGCAGCCCTCAATCGCAAGCCGATCACCAACACGGTCCTCAACGGCCTGCTGGCACCCCTGCTGGATACCAGCGTCAATCTGGTCAACGCCCCCCTGATCGCCGAGGAGCGGGGCATCGAGGTGGTGGAAGCGGTTCGCAAGCACTCGCAAAAAGGGTTCACCACCGTAATCGCGGTCACCATCACCACGGAGAACCGCGAACAGTGCATCACCGGCACCCTGCTGCATGGCAAGCATCCGCGCATCGTCTCGATGAACGAAGTCCCCATCGAGGCCAATCCGGAGGGCAATCTGCTGTTCATCGCCAACAACGACGCCCCCGGTCTGATCGGGCGGGTCGGGACGATCCTGGGCGAGGCGAACATCAACATCGCCAATTTCCACCTGGGCCGCAAGCAGATTGGCGGTCGTGCCATCGCCTTCATCAACGTGGACCAGGAAGTGCCCGCAGGGGTGATGGAGCAACTGCGTACCGTGAAAAACGTCCTGGAAGTGAAACTGGTCCGTCTTTGATCGCCGGGCCGTCTCCCCTCGAACCACCGCCATGCCCCGACCTGGGGCTGGCGGTGGTGATCCCCTGTCACGACGAACCCGATCTGCCGGGCACCTTGCGTTCCCTGATGGCCTGCGACCGTCCCACCTGCGCCACGGAGGTGATCACGGTGCTCAATCACGCCATCCATGCCCCGTCCGCCATTCGGGAGCGCCACCGGCAGACCCTGCAGGCGGCCTCGAGCTGGGCGGAAACGCATGCCGATTCGCGCCTGGCATTTCATTTTCTCGATCACCCCGATCTGCCGGAGCGGCACGCCGGGGTGGGGCTGGCGCGCAAGCTCGGCATGGACCGGGCCATGGCGCGGCTTTATGCGGTGGGCAGGCCCCATGGGGTGATCGCCTCGCTGGATGCCGACTGCCGGGTGGCCCCCGATTATCTCCAGGCCCTGGAGCGTCATTTTGCCAACGACCCGCGCACGCCGGGATGCGCCATTCATTTCCGGCACGAGCTGGACGGGTTGCCGGCGCGCCAGCGGGCGGGGATTGCGGCCTATGAGCTTTCCTTGCGCTACATCGTCGCCGGGTGGCGTTATTGCGGCCTGCCCAATGCCTTCCACACCGTGGGATCGGCCATGGCGGTGCGGGCGGAGAGCTATCGCCGCCAGGGGGGCATGAATCGCCGACAGGCCGGCGAGGATTTTTATTTTTTGCAAAAAATCATGGCGCTTGGTGGTTTTACCGATTTGACTGCCACCACGGTCTTTCCCTCGGCGCGGGTGTCGCACCGGGTTCCGTTCGGCACCGGGCGGGCCATGGCCGCCTGGATGGCCGGGGAGGAAGAGGTGTACCGGGTCTGGCATCCGGAGGTTTTTGCGATCATGCGTCCGTTTTTCGCTGACGTGGCGAGGCTGCACGACGATGACGCAGCGCTACCCGCCGCCGGATCCCCCCTGGGGCGTTTTCTGGAACATGTCGATTTTGATGATGTCTTAAAAATCCTGCGCGACAATACCGCCTCGCCGGCAGCCTTTCGCAAGCGGTTTTTTCACTGGTTCGACGGGTTTCGTTTTCTCAAATGGGCGCACTGGGCCAGGGATCATGGTCTGGCAGAGCAACCGGTGGGGGAGGCCGCCCGGACACTTCTGGCCTGGCACGGCCTTCCAGCCCCCGGGGCCGGGGTGGAGGCGTTGCTGGCGATTTACGACCGGCTGGAGCGGCTGCCTCTCAGAACTGGCCGGTGAGAAACGGATTGGAACGCCGTTCGCGGCCCAGGGTGGTGGCGGGGCCGTGGCCTGGATAGCACTTGAGGTGGTCTTCCAGGCAGAGCAGGCGGTTGTGAATGGAGGCGATCAGGGTGGCATGGTCCCCGCCCGGCAGGTCGCTGCGACCGATGGAGCCGGCGAACAGGGTATCCCCCACCAGGATGCCGTCTTCCCAGCGCAGGCAGACGCCCCCTGGGGTATGCCCCGGGGTATGGATCACCTGCAGGGCAAAACCGGCGACGGTGAGGGATTCGCCATCGGCGATGGTGCGGTCGATATGGGGGATGGCGCCGAAGGGGAGGCCCCAGGAGGCGGCATGGCGTGCCGCGCCTTCCACCAGTTTGCGATCCGCCTCGTGGATCCAGAACTGGCAGCCGGTGAGTTTTTGCAATTCGGCCACGCCGCCGATGTGGTCGAAATGGCCATGGGTGCAGACGATATGGGTCAGGCGCAGCGATTTGGCGGTCAGGCGGTCGAGGATGCGCCTGGCGTCGCCGCCGGGATCGCACACCATGGCCTCGCCGGTGGCCGGGTTGCCCAGGATCTGGCAGTTGACCTGGAGCGGGCCGGTTTCCATGATTTCATGCAGGAGGGTCATTGATCGGTTCCTTGTGGAAAGAGGCGGCCAGGGCGCCGCGCATCCCTTCGCGCATCATCGCGCGATAGCCCCGGTCGAGGAGTTCGGCTTCCAGGGCGAGCATGGCTTCCTGCGCCACCGCGAAATCGTTGTAGGGGGTTTGGCGCAGGGTTCCCGGCGAGCCGAAGCGTCCCCATTCGCGTATGACGTGCCAGCGCCCCAGCAGATCGCGTTGGATCTGGAGCGAGTAATAGAGGACCGCTCCGGTGAGCGGGTTGGGTCTTTGGAGATACACCTTCATGGGGGACAAGGATAATCCGAGCCGTGCGGACACACAATATCTCCGGAAAGAGTCGCTGTTGATTTTTGTCCGGAGATACACTATGGTTGGCGCATGGATTCATTTGCTTGCACTCAGGCAACCGACGATGTGGATACTGCCGCGCATACTGGTCAACAAGATTCTGTCTCACGCTCAGCGTGCGGTGCCTCGCGAGTGTGTCGGGGTATTGTCCGGGCAAGGTCGGCGGGCGAGCGCCTGGCATCCGTTGACCAACATCGCCACGGACGAGAATCGTTTTCTGGCCGATCCGGGCGAGCAGATCCGGTTGTTTGCCGGTTTGCGGGAGGCGGGCAGCGAGGTGGTGGCCATTTATCACAGTCACCCGCGCGGACCTGCCACTATGTCGGCCACGGATCTCGAGCAGGCCTGGCATCCGGAGGCGTTGACGCTGATCGTCTCCCTGGACACGGCGGGCCGGATGGAGATGAACGGTTATCTGCTGCGCGACGGTCGGGTCGAGGCGCAGGAGTTGACCATCGAGGATTGATGCCTTTGTGGCGGAACAGGTAGACGCAGCGGACTTAAAATCCGTTGGCCGCAAGGCCGTCCCGGTTCGACTCCGGGCAAAGGCACCACATCGGTTTAACAAGGCAATAAAATCAGTATCTGTCTTGATGAGCTGTCTGTCAGTATGTATGATCAAGCCCGTGAATACCACTGATCTTATCAAGAAACTTCAGGACGATGGATGGCGTCTCGCCAGAGTTTCGGGAAGTCATCACCAGTTCAAGCATCCGGTCAAATCCGGTTTGGTGACGGTTTCCCACCCGCAAAAGGATATCAAAATCGGGACGTTGCAAGCCATTCTCAAGCAGGCGGGAGTGAAATGAAAATCACCTATCCAATCGCCATTGAACCGGGTGACAGGGAGCATGCGTTTGGTGTTGTCGTCCCGGATTTGCCTGGGTGTTTTTCGGCTGCCGATAGCATGGATCAGGTCATGGAGAGCGCCCGCGAGGCGATCCTGTTGCACATGGAGGGGATGGTGGCAGAGGGCATTGCGTTTCCAGCCATGCAACCTCTTGAGAACCACATGGCAAATCCTGATTTCAACGGTTGGATATGGGCCATGATTGAGGTGGATGACATCAGGGACGCGAACCAGACGATTCGCGTCAACGTCACTTTGCCGAAGGGATTGTTATCCAGAATCGATACCTATGCCTCATCCCGGCATCTGACCCGATCCGGCTTTCTGGCGGACGCAGCGCGTCGCTACCTCAACGCAACCCCGTGAGCATCCACCGAAAACGGTCGCACCACTCCTCCATTCAGGAGTGATCCAACGTTTCTGAATGAATGATCTTGTAGACATCGAAAACCGCAATGGCCATGGCCGCGATCACCGGGCCGAAGAAAAGACCCAGAATGCCGAACTGCATCAGACCGCCGAGAGTCGAGAGCACGGTGAGCAGGGTGTGGTCGAGGATCCGCAAATCCCCGCCCGGTCCCCGGGAGAGGTGGTTGGCCAGCCAGCCCAGCAACACGGGGCGCAGCAGATTGTCGATGAAAAAACCCACCACCAACCCGCCCCAAAGCGCCAGAAACACCGCCTGACCCGCATGGCCGTGCAGGTACAGGACATACGCCGTCGGCATCCAGACCACCATGCCTCCCACCACCGGTATGAACGACGAGGCGGCAATGGCCATACCCAAATAAAACCATGGCAGATCCATGAACGCGGTCACCAGCGCGAACGAGCATCCCTGCAACAGGGCGATCCCCAGGGTGCTGGCGGTCAGTACAGTGGCAAGGGCGGCGAAACGGTCGAACAGGATGTCGTCGTAACGGTTTTCCAGTGGCGTGAGGATCTTGAGTTGCCGCGTCAGGCGCGGGCCGTCCCGGTAGAAGAAAAACAACGCGAACACCACCAGTACCAGCGAGGCAACGAATGCCAGCCCATTGTTGGTGATCCCCTTGAAGACGAACAATACCCCCATGCCAATGCTCTGACCGATCCTGACCCGGTTCGCACCCACCCAGGCGATCAACTCCTCTTGCGCATCATCGGGCACCGGCAGGTTTGTCACCACCCCGCGTACCGCTCCGGCCAGGGCCTCGGCGGAACCCAGCCCGGCAAACCACCCCTGAATCTCGTGCGCCAACGCACCGGCACGAAATGCCGTGGCTATCAATAAATACAAAATTGGCCCCACCACCAAAAAAAACATCAAAACCGTCATGATCAGGGGCGCTTTGACCGATTGTATAGGAAAATACCGGACAAGTCGGCGGTACAATGGATAACTGGAGGTAGCCAACAACACGGCCAGAAACAGACCAGGCAGGAACGGCCAGAACAGCCAACCCAGTCCCCCCAGCGCCAGCAGGATGAGGGCGAGCAGAAATCCCTCCCGGTTGGGAGGTGCGGGGTCAGGGGTGAGGTTGTCCATGGTATGAGGAATAAGCAGTTTTCGTGCCACGTGACGGGGCAGTAATAATGACTATTATTGTAAAACAAGGAAGAGGTGAAACCATGAAACACGCGTATCAGGCCTGGTTGCTCGCCGCAACTCTCCTGCTGGCGCCGCTTTCCCAAGGATGGGCCGCGGAGCAGGGCAAGGAGGCCAACCCCATTGCCAAAACCGCCTCCAAGGTCACCATGCCCCAGGTGGCCAAAAGCTCACGGCAGGATGCGGAAATCCGCCGACAGATCGCCAAGGATCGGGAAGAACTGCGCAAGCAGATCCTCGCCAAGAAGGCACAGAAACAAGGCATCTCCAAGAAAGGCTCCAAAAAGAAAGTCCAACAGGCCAACCGACGCAAGCCCGTGCATCAGGCACGCGCCCCCGGCGGGATTCCGTCCCGCATCGGCATCCGCACCTGGACCTTCCCGGAAAGCAACCCGGAGCGGACCAACAAAATCACCGAACTGTCCGCCCGCATCCGGGAAACCGAAAATGCCTACGACGCGGAAAACACCCAGTACCAGCGTCTGCAACGGGAATACAAGAGCCTGAGGCGCGAACTGGACCAGGCGGAAGGGGTCATGCGCTCCTCCATGGAACCCCAGACCAAGGCCCTGGAAAACTACAAGAAAGCCCAGGAGGAGGCGGCCAAGAATCCGCAACTCTCCGTCGAACCGCAACGCCTCGCCTATCTGCGGGCCGTGGAAAGCTCGGCTGCCGCCACGGCCACAGCCGGCAGGACCCTCTCGGCCAACAGCGCCCGCATGTCCGCCCTGGAAGCCAAACTCACCGCCTCGCAGGTGCGCCTGAACGACATCCTCAATCAACTCGATGCCCTGCAGCAGCATCGCGGCGCCGTCTCCGAAATCGTCTTCCTGCGCTCGGTCAAGGACTGATACGAATAGAAAACATTTCCCCTTGCGGTGCGTCCGGCAAATGCCGTATAAAGCCGTACATCACCGCAAGGGGAGTAGTCGCTCCTTGCCGGATCGGTTCCGGCAAGGGGGCATGCGTCAACACACCTGACCGTTCGGTCGTGGCGCATGCACATCCGGTGCGCCGTGGCGCCTTCCGGAGCGTGACGAGACTTTGGGCTGGACGTTTCCATCGCCGGGGCCGGCTGGGAGCGGTCTTGCCTATGGTCTTCGTCCGACCGGCCCCCAATGAGGAGTTGCCATGTTGCCCGACCTTGCCGTCACCGATGCCACCACCTTTCTGTCCACCACCGGAACCACTTTCGCCCTGATCTTTCTGGCCGAATTGGGAGACAAGACCCAACTGGTCTGCATGACCCTGGCCGCCCGCCATCGGGGGTTGCCGGTCTTTGTGGGCGCGACCCTGGCCTTCGTCGTGCTCAACGTGCTGGCCGTGCTGTTCGGCGCGGCCCTGGCCCAATGGTTGCCGCCCAACGTCATGACCCTGATCGTGGCCGGCCTGTTCGCCGTGTTCGGCGTGCAGTCCCTGCGCGCCTCCGGCGCGGACGATCAGGAGGATTCCGAAGAGGAGCCAAAGAGCGGGCATGGCATCCTGTTGAGCGCTTTTCTGCTCATCTTCGTGGCCGAACTCGGCGACAAAACCCAGATTGCCGTGGCCAGCCTGGCCGGGACCGCACCACCGGTTCCGGTCTGGGTGGGGGCCACCCTGGCATTGAGCCTCTCCTCTGCCCTGGGGGTGGTGGCGGGACGCAAACTGCTGACCCGCATCTCCCCCAATGTGCTCCACAAGGCGAGCGGGATCTTCTTCCTGATCCTGGCCGCCCTGGTTCTGACGCGCCTGCAATGGTGAAACTGGCGCTGATCCGGCAGCGCTACAACCCGTTCGGCGGTGCGGAACGGTTTCTGGAGCGCGCCATGGAGGCGCTGCGGGCGCAGGGGGTGGAGATCACCCTCATCGCCCGCCAGTGGGAAACCGGGATGACGGGCATCACCCCGGTATCGTGCAATCCCTTCCATCTGGGCAGGTGGTGGCGGGATGCCGGCTTCGCCCGCGCCGTGGAACGGCTGCTCCAGGGGCACACGTATCACCTGACCCAGACCCACGAACGGATCCCGGGGTGCGACATCTACCGGGCCGGAGACGGGGTCCACGCGGAGTGGCTGCATCAGCGCGGCATGGGCCAGACCCCGTTTGCCCGTCGCCTGGCCCTGCTGAATCCTTATCACCGCTATGTGCTGAACGCGGAAAGACGGCTGTTCGAGCATCCGGGCTTAAGGGCCGTGATCTGCAACTCCCGCATGGTGCGCGAGGAGATCCTGGCGAGGTTCCGGATCGATCCGGGCAAGTTGCATGTGATCTACAACGGGGTGGACACGGGGCGTTTCCACCCGGACGCGCGTGCCGCGCACCGGGAGCGGGTGCGCCGGGAATGGGGCATCAGTGATGGGGAGGTCTGTTTTCTGTTCGTCGGCTCCGGCTTCGCGCGCAAGGGGGTGGCGGTGCTGCTGCACGCCATGGCCCGTCTGCCCGCAGGCTGCCGGCTGCTGGTGGCGGGCCGCGACAAGGAGCAGGCGCGCATGACCCGGCTGGCCACGCAGCTGGGCTTGCGCGACCGGGTCGCCTTCGCGGGGGGGTGCAAGGAGGTGATCCCCCTCTACGCCGCTGCCGACGCCGTGGTCCTGCCCACCCTCTACGACCCCTTTCCCAACGTGGCCCTGGAGGCCATGGCCATGGGGTTGCCGCTGGTCACCTCGCCTAAATGCGGGGCGGTGGATCTCATCGAGCCGGGCAAAAACGGTCTGCTCGCCGCTGCCCTGGACCCGGAGGATCTGGCGCGGCAACTCGCCTGTCTGCTGGACCCCGTGCTGCGCGACGCCATGGGCCGTGCGGCGCGGGAGACCATCGCCCCCTTCACCCTGGAGGCCATGGGGGGGCAATTGGTGGCGTTGTACCAGGAATTGCTGCGAAAGGAGTGAGCCGTGGCGGGCAGGCGCAAACGCATCTGGTGTGCGGTTTCGGGGCATGGCTTCGGCCATTTCTCGCAGGTGGCGCCCATTCTCAACCAGTTGGCGCAAACCCTGCCGGATCCGGAGATCCATGTCACCGGCGGGGTGCCGCAGGAGTTGATCGCCCGCATGCTCGTGCGCCCCTTCACCCATGATCCGCACAACCGGGATGTGGGGCTGTTGCAGACCGATCCCCTGGTGGTGGATCGGCAGGCCACCGCCGAGGCGGTGCGCCGGCTCCACCGGGATTGGCCGGAAAAGGTCGCTGCCGAGGCGCGTCTCATGGCCGCCTGGTCCCCGGACCTGGTGTTGGCCGACATCCCCTATCTCTCCCTGGCCGCTGCCCGCGCGGTCGGGGTGCCGAGCGTGGCCATCGCCTCCCTCACCTGGGACGAGGTGCTGGCCGCCTATCTCCCCGATCACCCGGAACTGGGGCAATGGCTGGCGCTCATGCGCGACGCCTATGCCGCCGCCACCCTCGCCCTGCTGGTGACTCCCGCCCTGCCCGTCCATCCCTTTCCCAGAAGCGAGATCATTCCCGCCATCACCACCCCCGGCGTCCCGCACCGCGCCCGCATGCGGCAGGTACACGACATCGCCGACGACAGGCCGGTGATCCTGGTCTCCCTGGGGGGCATTCCCGCCCGCACCCTGCCGGTGGATGGCCTGATCCGGGACACCCGGTTTCATTGGCTGCTGGATGTGCCGTGTCCTGCGGGGTACGACCACGTGCATCCCTTGCGCATCCTGCCGGAGTTGCCGTTTCACGACCTGGCCGCCTCGGTGGACGGCATCGTCAGCAAGCCGGGATACGGCATGGCCATCGCGGCCACCGCCAGCCAGGTGCCGTTCGTGTATGTCCGGCGCGGCGTCTTTCCCGACGAACCGCCCATCTGCGCCTGGATTGAACGCCACGGCAGGGCCATGGAACTGGATGGCGACGCCTGGCGGCGCGGGGAGTTCGGCGTTGCCCTGCAACGCCTGATGCGGCTTCCCGTCAAGCCCGTCCCCGATGTCCGGGGGGCAATGGTCGCCGCCGGTCTTTGCCTCGATCGCTTTCTGTCTTGAG
Organism: Magnetococcales bacterium; assembly: GCA_015231915.1. GTDB lineage: Bacteria > Pseudomonadota > Magnetococcia > Magnetococcales > Magnetaquicoccaceae > Magnetaquiglobus. The sequence goes on along the minus strand of JADGAR010000007.1, from coordinate 6,773 downwards.
GATGCCCCCTTGCCGCAGCGTCGTCGTATGATAGACTCAACGCACAAGAGGAGAGATGCACGATACCTTCACCAGGGTGCGATCCCACACACATGAACAAATCCATCATTCTGATCGTCGATGATGCCCCGGAAAACCTGGATGTGCTGAATCACATCCTGCGCGGGGAGTACATGGTGCGTCCGGCGTTGAACGGTCCCACAGCGTTGCGGCTGGCGCTGCTTGCCCCGCAACCGGACCTGATGCTGCTGGATGTCAACATGCCGGAGATGGATGGCTACGAAGTCTGCCGCCGCATGAAGAGCGACCCGCGTACCAGCGGCATTCCGATTCTGTTCGTCACCGGCAAGGGGGAGATCGAGGACAGGATCCTCGGCCTGGAGTCGGGCGCGGACGACTACATCGTCAAACCGATCCATCCCCACATCGTCCTGCTGCGGGTGAAACACCACCTGGCGCTCCGGCGCCATCGGGAACACCTGGAACTGCTGGTCCAGGAGCGCACCGCCCAACTCGAGGCGGCCATGAAGGCGGCAGAAGCCGGTCGGCAGGCCGCCGAGGCCGGCAATCGGGCCAAGAGCGCCTTTCTGGCAGTCGTCGGCCATGAACTGCGCACCCCCTTGAACACCATCATCGGCTTTTCCTCCGTGCTCGCCGAGGATGGGGGGAATGTCAGCGACTGCCGGGAGTTTGGCACCATGATCATGGAGTCCAGCACCGGGTTGCTGGGGATGATCAACGAGATTCTGGATTTCATCAAACTGGAAAGCGGGGAATTCGCCTTGCTCTCCAGGCCGTTTTCACTCACTCCCTGGATCGACGAACTGGTCGGGGAGATGAAGGAACCGGCCAGCCGCAAGGGGTTGACCCTGACCGTCGCCAGGTCGCCCGGGCTGCCGGAGACCCTGTGCGGGGATGCGGCACGCCTGCGTCAGGTGGTGCGCCATCTGCTCGACAACGCCATCAAATTCACCAGGACGGGGAGTGTCGAGTTGCGCATCGGCCTGGATGCCACGACCGCACAGGGGGTGATGGCACGTTTTTCGGTCCAGGATAGCGGACCGGGCATTCCGGCGGAGCGCGTGGCAGAGATCTTCAGCCGGTTCACGCAGCTGGAACCGGCTCTCACCAGGGCGCATGGGGGTCTGGGCATGGGGCTTTCCCTGTGCCGTCTGCTGGCGAAACGCATGGGGGGGGAGATCACCCTGGACAGCCGGGTGGATGCCGGCAGCACGTTTCATTTCACGGCCCTTTTGCAGCCATGACTTGCCCAGTGGCGCCGGTGCGTCACTCCTCGAGGATGTCTCCCCGCAAGGCATCCTTGTGGCCCACGGGCAGCACCCCTTCGTCGCCGTCTTCCGGATTGTAGAAGGCCCGCACCGAGCCGATGCGGCGCATGGTGTTGTAGAGCGAATCCCACCCCTTGACGAACATGGGGCAGTCGTCGTTGAAACAGACCAGCATCACGTCGCTGGTGAAACCCATGCCGTCCCCGGTGAAATTGTGACCAGCCGCTGCCCATTTCTTCATGGGGACCTGACAATGGGGACATGTCTTGTCCCATTGATTCTTGATTCTCATTTGGCTCTCTCCTCGATCCAGACCGCCGCAGCGGACAATGCCTCACGCAACGTTTCGGGGCGCGTGCCTCCCCCCATCGCCATGTCCGGGCGTCCCCCCCCCTTGCCGCCCACCAGCGGGGCCACCGCCTGCATCAGCTCCCCGGCCTTGCAACGATCCGTCAGATCCCTGGTGACCGCGGCAAGCAGACTCACCTTGCCGCTCTCCGGCGCGCCCAGCAGGATCACTCCCGAACCCAACTTGTCCCGCAAACGATCCGCCATGTCCCGCAACCCCTTGGCGTCCACGTCCCGCACCTCGGCCACCAGATAGCGCAAACCGTTTTTCTCCTTGGTCCGTGCCAGCAGTTCGTCCACGGTGGAGCCGGCCAGGGCGGCCTTGGATTTTTCCAGTTCCCGTTCCAGTTCCGCGCGGCGCGCCAGCAGTTTTTCCACGCCGGTCAACGCCTCGGCGGAGGGGAGTTTCAGCAAGCCGGCGATGCGCTGCAACAGCCGGGAATCCTGCAAATAGCTCTGTCTGGCCCGTTCTCCGCACACCGCCTCGATGCGCCGTACCCCGGCGGCCACCGCGCTTTCGGCCACGATGCGCATCAGCCCGATATCCCCGGTGCGGGCCACATGGGTGCCGCCGCACAGCTCCAGCGAAGGTCCCAGTCGCACCACCCGCACCCGTTCGCCGTACTTTTCGCCGAACAGCGCCATGGCCCCGGCCCGCATCGCCTCGTCAGGGGTCATGATCGCCGTCTCCTGGGCGTGATTGGCCAAAATCCACCGGTTGACCAGCCCCTCCACCCGCTCCAGTTCGTCGGAGGTCATGGCCTGATAATGGGAGTAGTCGAACCGCAACCGTTCCGGACCCACCTGGGAGCCGGCCTGCTTGACATGCTCTCCCAGCACCTCCTTGAGGGCGTGATGCAACAGATGGGTCGCCGAGTGATGCCAGCGCACCGCCGCGCGGCGTTCGCCGTCCACCACCAGTTCCAGCTCGCTGTCCACCTCCAGGCGCCCCTGGAGCAGCCGGCCCTGATGGACCACCAGATCTCCCAGAGGTTTGCGGCTGTCGCTCACCTCGAAGCGTGCGTTCCCGGCGTGCAGCCAGCCGGTGTCCCCCAACTGCCCGCCGGATTCGCCGTAGAACGGGGTCCGGTCGCACACCACCCCGCCCTCGTCGCCGGCGGACAGGGAGGGCACCCGCTCTCCGCGGCCATCCACCAGGGCCACGATCCTGCCGGTGGCCCGTTCCGTCTCGTACCCCAGAAAGGCCACCGGCCCCGCTGCAGCCAGGATTTCGTGGTAGACCGCAGCGATCCCGGCATCCCCGGAGCCGGCCCAGGCCGCGCGGGCCATCGCCTTCTGCCGCGCCATGCACTGCTCGAACCCCTCCATGTCGATCTCGATGCCCCGATCCCGCAAAATATCGGCAGTCAGGTCCACCGGGAATCCGTAGGTATCGTATAGTGTGAAGACCGTCTCCCCACCCAGAAGTTCCCCGGACACCAGTCCGGAGGAGGCGCTTTCCAGCAGTTTCATGCCGGCCCCCAGGGTGGCCACGAAGCGTTTTTCCTCGTTTTCCACCACCGCCATGATCGCCGCCCGTTGCGCGCCCAGTTCCGGGTAGACCCGACCCATCTTCTCCACCAGGGTGGGGACCAGTTGGAACAGGAACGGCTCTTCCATGCCCAGCAGGCGACCATGGCGCATCGCCCGCCGCATGATGCGCCGCAGCACATAGCCGCGTCCCTCGTTGGAGGGCAGTACCCCGTCGGCGATCAGAAAGCTCACCGCGCGGATGTGATCGGCGATCACCTGGAGCGAGATGGTCCCCTGGGTCCAGGGGCCATCGGCGGGGTCGCCGCAGGTGCCACCGGTCAGACGCGCCGCTTCCTGCATGAGGGGTTGAAAGAGATCCGAGTCGTAGTTGTTGGTGCGGCCCTGCAGCACCACGGCCAGCCGTTCCAGGCCGGCCCCGGTGTCGATGCAGGGGTGGGGCAGGGGGGTGAGGGTGCCGTCCGCAGCGCGGTCGTATTGCATGAAGACCAGATTCCAGATCTCCACGAAGCGGTCCCCGTCCTGCTCCGGGGAGCCGGGAGGACCGCCCGCCACCGACGGGCCATGGTCGTAGAAAATTTCCGAGCAGGGTCCGCAGGGGCCGGTGGGTCCCATGGACCAGAAGTTGTCGCTGGAGGCGATGCGGATCACCCGCGCCTCGGGGACTCCCTGTCCCTGGCACCAGATGCGCCAGGCCTCCTCGTCCTCGGCATAGACCGTCACCAGCAGCCGGTCCGCGGGCAGTCCCAGCTCTTTGGTGACGAACTCCCAGGCCAGGGCGATGGCCTCTTCCTTGAAGTAGTCGCCGAAGGAGAAGTTGCCCAGCATCTCGAAGAAGGTGTGATGCCGTGCGGTGCGGCCCACGTTTTCCAGGTCGTTGTGCTTGCCGCCGGCACGCACGCATTTCTGCACCGAGACCGCGCGCGGATTGGCGCGGCGTTCCCGGCCCAGAAACGCCCCCTTGAACTGGTTCATGCCCGCGTTGGCGAACAGCAGGGTGGGATCGTTTTCGGGAATCAGACTGGAGGAGGCCACGTGTTCATGGCCCCGCCGCTGGAAAAACGACACGAAACGATCGCGAATTTCATCTGCCGTCATCATGACCTCACCTTCATTCCTCAATGGACATATGAGAACTGTAAAAACCATTCATCGGCAACAACGCCGCGATGAGCCTGGCGTCGAACCCCCGGCGGGCCAGAAAATCGTGGCGCCGTTTCCACTCCCGCGCATCCCGGGGCGGGGATTCACCGAACCGTCTGCAAAGGAGCCGTTCGGCGGTGCGCAGTGTCTCCGCTTCGTCCGGCAGGTGGTTCAGGACCTCCCCCACGATGGCGGGATCGATGCCCAGGCGCGACAGTTCCGCTTGCACCCGGCGCGCCCCGTGTCCCTGTTCGAAGCGGTAGCGGGCGCGGGCGGCGGCGAAGGCGGCGTCGTCCAGGTAGCCGAGTTCCCGGCAGCGGGCCAGTGCCTGTTCCACGGCGTCCTGGGGTGCGCCGGTTTCGTGCAGGCGGCGGGCGAGTTCCCGTTCCCCGTAAGCGCGGCGGGCCAGCCAGCGCAATGCCTGTTCATAAACCGATTGATCGTTCAACGCGCACCGGCGCTCAAGTAGTTTCTGCTGGCGCGGGAGCGCAGGCCATAGACGTAAGCCAGCACTTCGGCCACGGCCTTGAACAGTTCCGGGGGGACCATGCGGTCCAGCTCCACGTCCTTGAAGATGGAGCGGGCCAGGGGTGGATTTTCCACGATGGGGACGCCGTTGGCGCGGGCCACCTCCCGGATCCGTTCCGCCACGCGTCCGCGTCCCTTGGCGGTGAGTTTGGGTGCGGTCATTTTTCCTTGTTGATAGAGCAGGGCGACGGCGAAATGGGTCGGGTTGGTGATGACCACGTCGGCCTTGGGGACCTCGGCCATCATGCGGCGCTGGGCCATTTCGCGCTGGATCTGGCGGATGCGGCTCTTGACCAGAGGATCGCCTTCCATTTGCTTCAATTCGTCCTTGACCTCCTGTTTGGTCATGCGCAATGCCTTGATGTGTTCGTGTTTCTGGTACAGAAAGTCCAGCAGGGCGATGGCCAGAAAGACCAGGGTGACCCGCCAGAGCACATCCAGGGCGCTTTGTCCCAGGGATGCGGCCACCTGTTCGAGCGTGGTGTCGGTGAGGCCCATGATTTCGCGCATGTTCCCGGTGATGGACCAGTAGACCACCAGGGAGATGACCGTCATCTTGAAGATCGACTTGATCAGGTCGATCAGGGAGCGCATGGAGAAGAGCCGCCGGAATCCGGCCAGGGGATTGAGTTTGGAGAGTTTGGGAATCAGGGGTTCCATGCTGATCAGGAAGCCGTTCTGGATCACCGAGGAGAAAATGGCCATGGCGACGAAGACCAGGAAAAAGGGGGCCATGTCCATGAGCATGCTGGTGAGGATGCCGTTGAGCAGGACGGAGGCCCCGACCGGGGTCAGGTCATCGCTGATCGCGCCGCTGAGAAAGAAGCGCAATTTGGCTTGAAACGCGGCCCACAGGGCGGGGCCGTGAAACAGGAACAGGCCGGTGGCTCCCAGCAGGAGGAAGGCGGTGGAGACCTCGCGGGAGTTGGGGACCTGTCCTTTGTTTCTGGCGTCGCCGAGGCGTTTCCCGGTGGGGTCCTCGGTTTTGGATTCCTCGTCGTTCTCGTCGGCCATGTTTCAATCATCGATAAACGCCGCCTGGGAGGGGAATCCTCCGGCGGGATTCATGATAATCGCTTTTGCAGCGTCCGTACAGTCCGGTCAATGCGCTCTTCCAGTCGCGGCCAGGCAAAGCGGATCACGAGATGGGCGAGGAGGGCCACGGCGATGGCGCCGAGCATGTCCAGGGGGAAGTGGACGCCCAGGAAGATGCGCGCCCAGGCCACGGCCAGGCCGGTGACCAGGACGACGCCTCCGGCGCGGAGCATGCCGGCAAGAAATATGGGGATGCCGACTGCCATGAAAGCCGTCATGTGGTTGCTGGGAAAGGAGGAACTGGGGGAGTGTTGCAGCCAGGCGTTGCCGAGGCCGATGACGAACGGGCGCGGATGGTGCCAGAAGTGGCGGATGGTCAGGCTCGTCCCCAGGGCGAGGATCACGACCAGGCCGGTGCGGATGACCAGGAGGCGCTGGTCCCGATCCCCCCGGATGGCCATCAGGAGGAGCAGGGCCGGCAACAGCAGCACCGTCCCCTCGGCGATGCCCACCGCGACCCGGACCAGCCACTCCGGGGTGCCGCTCCCGCCATTGAGGTGCAGGAACCAGGCATGATTGAGGGCTTCGAGTTCTTGCAGCATCGCGCTGGCTCCATTCCTTGTTCGCAACCATTGGCCAAAGTATCGGCAAGGATAAATCGGGTGCGGACCAAGAAGCAAGACGATACGGCGCCTGAGGGATGCCGGGCTGCTACCGTTTTTGCTCCAACTCCTCCCACCGTTGATACGCCGTGGCCAGTTCCTCCTCCAGGGCGGTCAGGCGGGCGTGGTCCTGGGCGATCCGGTCGGGGGAGTGGCGATAATAGGCCGGATCGGCCATGGCGTCGTGCCGTTGCTTCTGCTCCTCCTCCAGCGCCTCGATGCGGGCCGGCAGTTCTTCCAGTTCGCGGCGCTCCTTGAAGGTCAGTCCGGCGGGTTT
>JADGAR010000079.1 GCA_015231915.1 Magnetococcales bacterium | reverse complement strand
TGATACTTCGTCTCAAGACGCGGGAAAGTAGGACACTGCCAGGAAGTTTTTTTTTATCATCACGAGGGCAGACGAACCATCATGAAGACCTTTACCCCCTCATCCAAGGAGATCGTCCGCGACTGGATCCTCATCGATGCCGAGGATCAGGTCCTGGGACGCGTCGCCTCGCTGGCCGCCCACCGTCTGCGCGGCAAGCACAAACCGACCTTCGCCAACCATATGGATGTGGGCGACTACGTGGTGATCATCAATGCCGAGAAGGTGCGCCTCACCGGCGCCAAACTCGCAGACAAACACTACTATTCGCATAGCGGCTATCCCGGTGGCTTGAAGAGTCGTACCGCAGAACAGATCCTGACCGGGAAACATCCCCATCGGGTGCTGGAGCACGCCATCATCGGTATGCTGCCCAAGAATATCCTGGGCCGCCAGCAGGGCAGGAAATTGAAAGTGTATGCCGGGCCGGATCATCCGCATGCGGGGCAGAAGCCCCAGACGGTTACGGTCGCGGGCTAGGCTGTTGTTGGATTGCTCATGAAGGATGGAAACCATGTCACTGACAAACGCGACGTATGCCACTGGCAGGAGAAAGGAAGCCGTAGCCCGTGTGTGGATTCAGCCGGGAAGCGGCAAATTCACCATCAACAAGGTCGACATCGAGCGCTACTTCGACCGTTCCGGCTTGCGCATCCTGGCCCAACAGCCCTTCAAGACCACCCAGACCGATGAGCGCTTCGACGTGACGGTCAACATCACCGGCGGCGGCGTCTCCGGGCAGGCGGGGGCCATCAAGCACGGTGTCGCACGCGCTCTGTGTGCTTATGATCCGAATTTCCGTCCGGTTCTCAAAAAGGCCGGCTTCCTGACCCGCGACTCCCGTTCCGTCGAGCGCAAGAAATACGGTCACCACAAGGCACGCAAGAGCACGCAATACTCGAAGCGTTGATGTATTGGTTCTGGCGCAGCTGTTCGCGAACTGGGGGAGGCGTGGAGTAAACGCCTCCCTTTTTTATTGGAAAAAGATGTCAAGGAGTCGCCTGTGACGATTTCGGTGGGCATTTTTGGGGCCAGTGGCTATACGGGCGGGGAGTTGGCGCGCATTCTGGCGTGTCATCCCCAGGCGCGGATCGCCTTTGTCACTTCGGAGCGCCACGCCGGGAAACCCCTGTCCGGGGTCTTTCCCCATCTGGCCTCCCTGGGGGGGCAAATCTGCCGGCCCTTGAGCGACTCCCTGGCCTCGCCGGATTGCGACATCGCCTTTTGCGCGTTGCCCCACCTGACCTCCATGGACGTGGTGCCAAGATTGCTTGCGCAAGGGGTCCGGGTGGTGGACCTCTCCGCCGATTTCCGCCTGCATGACCCGGAGGTCTATCGGGAGTGGTACGGCGAGTCCCATCGCGCCCCGGAACTGTTGCCCGAGGCGGTGTATGGCCTGCCGGAGCTGCCGGGCATGCGTCCCGCCATTGCCAAGGCGCGTCTGGTGGCCAATCCCGGCTGCTATCCCACCTCGATTTTGCTGGCGCTTGCCCCGTTATTGAGCGAAAAGGCCATTGCAACCGACAGCATGGTGATCGACAGCAAATCCGGGGTGAGCGGCGCAGGTCGGGGTTTGAGCCAGGGATCGCTGTTCGCCGAGTTGGCGGATGGGTTTCGCGCCTACAAGACCACCGGCCATCGCCATACCCCGGAGATCGAGCAGGAGTTGAGCCGTGTTGCCGGAGTCGGGGTACGGGTGCGCTTCGCGCCCCACCTGATTCCCCAGTCCCGGGGGATCCTCTCCACCTGTCATGTGCGCCCGACCTGGGAGCGGGGGCTGGCGGAGTGGCAGGATCTTTTGCACGGTTATTACCGGGAGGAACGGTTCGTGCGGGTTTTGCCGGCCAGGGAGTATCCGGCGACCAATCATGTCCGGGGGTCGAACGAGTGCCGAATCGCCGTGGATCTGGATCCCCGCACCGGCTGGTTGATCGTTTTGTCGGTGATCGACAACCTGGTCAAGGGGGCTGCCGGACAGGCGGTGCAAAACATGAATATCATGATGGGATGGAAGGAATCGGAGGGCCTGGAGCAGATGCCACTTTTCCCGTGAGCAAAAGAAGTGCATTTTTTCTTCGCTTTTGCTTGCCAAGGAGGGAAAAGTCTGCTAACAAGCTATCTTCCCGATGCAGTTTTGGTTGCGTCTTTCGTATAGGAACCATTCAGAGGAGTTTTTGCAATGGCATTGATGATCACAGAAGATTGCACGAATTGCGACGTGTGCCTGCCGGAATGCCCCAATGAGGCGATTACGGATGGATCGGATGTCGACCTCGACATCTATTTCATCCATCCCGACCTGTGCACGGAATGCGTTGGTGCTTTCGACGAGCCGCAGTGCGTGGAAGTCTGCCCGGTCGAGTGCATCGAGCCGGATCCGGAACACGAGGAGTCGAAAGAGGCCCTGTCGGCCAAGTATGAAGCGTTGCACAACAACTGAGTCCGGAGGCGGAACGCTTGCCTGACGCTTTTTGGCGCAGGTGCAAGTGCGGGATGCAAGGAGAAGGGGCGTACCGTTGCATTGTGCGCCCCTTTTTTTCGTGAATCGTGAATCGTGCGAGTTGCGCAATCTGCCATGCCACGGAGTATGACCGGTTATGCCCGCCGCGAGGCGATGGCTGGGGAGTGGCGCATCGCCTGGCGCGTCAAGTCGGTGAACCATCGGTTTCTGGATCCGCTGGTGCGGTTGCCGGAAGGATGCGCAAGCCTGGAACTGCCCGCCATCCGTTTGCTCAAGGAGCGGCTGGAGCGGGGTCATGTGGAGTGCGTTCTCACCGTCCAAATGGATGGGGATGGCCCGCATCGGCTGGATCTGGACGCGGCGCTGGTGGACGCCTTGCTGCACCTGGAACGTCGCCTGGCGCGGCGCAAGGGTGGCAAGGGGCGTGGGCGTCTCTCCATGGACCGTCTGTTGGGCTGGCCTGGGGTGGCGCGTGAACGCCGTCTGGGCGCAACCCTGGAAGAGGGTCCTGGCCGCGAGGCGGCGCTGACGCTTCTGGATGAGACCGTGGCCGAATTGATCCACGTGCGGGCCGTGGAGGGGCAGGAGCTGGCCGGGGTGATGGGTCGGCTGCTGGAGACGCTCCAGGAGCGGGTCGGGGAGGTGCGGCGGCAGGCCCCCCGTGTCCGGGAGGCGCTGGAAAGTCGTCTGCGGGAGCGGGTGGAGAAATTCGCGGGCGCCCTGGACGGCGGGGAACGACTGGCCCAGGAAGTGACGTTTTTGGTGAATCGTCAGGAGATCGTCGAGGAGATCGACCGCATGCTGGTGCATATGCGTGAGATGCGCCTCGTGCTTTCCGGGACGGATGCGGCGGGCAGACGGTTGGATTTCTTGTGCCAGGAGTTGGCCCGGGAGGCCAATACCCTCTGCTCCAAGGCCCAGGATGCGCAGATCTCCCGGCTGGGGGTGGAGGCCAAGGTCCTGGTGGAACAATTGCGGGAACAGGCGCAGAATCTGGAATGACGGAACCGGGTGACAGAGGATTCATTCTCATTCTTTCGGCCCCCTCCGGGGCAGGGAAGAGCACGTTGGCGCGCGTCCTCGGCCAGCGGCTGGAGGGGGTGATCACTTCGGTATCCACCACCACACGCCAGCCGCGCGGCGGCGAGGTGGAGGGCGAGGCCTATTTTTTCGTGCGCGACGAGGTGTTTCGGGAACGAGTGGCCGCCGGAGAGTTCCTGGAGTGGGCCGAGGTTTACGGGAATTGCTACGGGACCTCGCGCACCTTTGTGGAGGAGGCCCTGGCCCAGGGCAAGGTGGTGCTGCTGGATATCGACTGGCAGGGCGCGCGCCAGGTGCGCGGCAACATGCCGGAGGGCGATGTGGTCGGGGTGGCGATTCTGCCGCCCTCCCAGGAGACCCTGCTGACGCGACTGCGGGCGCGGGGCCAGGATGCCCCGGAGGTGATCGCCCGGCGTATGGCGCAGGCCGGCGCCGAGGTCTCCCACTGGGGGGAGTATGACTACATCGTGGTGAACGATGATCTGGAGCGGGCCGGAGCCGAGTTGCTGGCGATCGTGACTGCGGAGCGGTTGCGCAGGGAGCGGGCAAATCGGCGGATCGTCCGGATTCTGGCGACATTCGGGTTTTGCATTTGAGCGGAGGTGGAGAGTCATGGCGCGAGTCACGGTGGAAGATTGTTTGAATCATGTCAACAATCGTTTCGATCTGGTCATCCTGGCGGCAAAGCGGGCGCGGCAGTTGACCGCTGGTGCAGAATCCGTGCTGCCGCGGGAGAACGACAAGTTCACGGTCCTGGCTTTGCGGGAGATCGGCGAAGGGGTGCTCGACCTGGAGAAGCTGATGCGCGAGGAGGAGAAGCTGCTGGTCCAGGAGAGCGAGGAGGAGTTGCTGCTGGTGCCGGAGGAGACCTTGGCCATGGCCCGTTCCATTGCAGCGGATGACGACGAGGATGACGAGGAAGACGAGGACGAGGAGGGGGACGAGGAAGGGGACGAGGAGGAAGAGGATCTGGATTTGTTGACCGCCATGGATCTGATGGGGGATGATGACGAAGCGACCGCCGATGCCCGTGCCTTGATGGAGGAGGAGATTCGCATCCCCGGCGTGGACGAGGAACGCTATTCCGGTCTGAGCGCCGATGGCGAGGGGTTGATGGAGGATGAGGACGGCTGACATGTCCGACATGGGGAGCAGACACCTTGGAACGATGGGAGGAACTGGTCAGCCGGATTCAAGGTTATCATCCCGGTGCTGACCTGGCGTTGCTGGAGCGGTTGCGGCAGTTCCTGACCGGATTGCCGAAAAGCGCGCTTCCCCCCGTGGGGGAGTCGGAGATCCCTTTTCAACCCGTTGGCATTGCCGAAATTCTGGCCGACCTGCGGCTGGATGTGGCCTCCATCGCGGCGGGGCTGTTGGTGGATGCCGTGGCCGCAGGCTGGACCACCCTCTCACGGGTGCGCGAGGAGTTCGGAGAGGATGTGGCCTTCCTGGTGGAGCGGGTCTCCCGCATCTCCCTGTTGCCCACCCGGCCAAAAAATACCGAACAGGCGGAAGAGTTCCGCAAGATGGTTCTCTCCATGGCCAAGGACATTCGGGTCATTCTGGTCCGTTTGGCCATCTGCATCTGGCGCATGCGCTATTTTGCCTCCATGGCCCCCAAGGCGCCGGTTTGCAAGAATTCCATTCAGGATGTCATGGAGATTCAGGCCCCCATCGCCCATCGTCTGGGGATCTACTGGATCAAGAACGAGCTGGAAGATCTGGCCTTCCAGTTGATGGAACATGACCGCTACATGGCCCTCAAGGAGGAGGTGCAACTGCGGCGCAAGGGTGGTGCCGAGACCATGCAGCAGGTGGTGACTCTGCTCAAGAAGAAGCTGCGTCGCCATGGGATCACCGCACAGGTGCTGGGGAGAGAGAAGCATTTGTGGTCGATCCACAACAAGTTGCTTGCCAAGAATATTACTTTAGATGAAATGTACGATATCATTGGATATCGCATTATCGTCAAGAAGAAAAATGATTGTTATCGGGTACTGGGGATGATTCATGGCGAGTTTCCGCCGGTACCTGGCCGGTTCAAGGATTACATCGCCCTGCCCAAGAGCAACGGCTATCAATCCCTGCATACGGTGGTGATCGGGCCGTTCGGGGAGCGGATCGAGATTCAGATTCGCACCGACAAGATGCATCAGGTTGCCGAGAGCGGGGTGGCGGCCCACTGGACCTACAAGGAGCGGGGGCTGGTGGGGGCGAAGAAGTATGCCGGGGCCATGGGGTACGACTGGCTGCGGCGGATGCTGGAGAATCACAAAAACGAGGACGATGTCGCGAAATTCGTCGAGAATGTGAAGATCGACCTGTTTCCGCACGAGATCTATCTGTTCACGCCGGTGGGGGATGTCATCACGCTGCCGGTGGGGGCCACGCCGGTGGATTTCGCCTATGCCGTGCATTCGGAGGTTGGGGATCATTGTCAGGGCGCCAAGGTGAACGGTCGGATGGTGCCGTTGCACACGGTGCTCTCCACCGGGGATCAGGTGGTGATTCTGACCGCGAAGACGCAGCGCCCCAATGCGGCGTGGTTGCGTTTCGTGGTGACGAGCCGTGCCAAGTATCGGATCAATCGTTGGATCAAGATTCAGGAGCGGGAACGGGACATCGGGATCGGGCGGGGGATGCTGGAGCGGGAGGTACGCAAGGTCGGGCGGGGGCAGGTTCTGGGAGAGAAGCTGTTGCGCAAGGCCGTGGAGGTCTTCCGGTTTGCCAGCGAGGAGGAGTTGCTGCTGGGGATTGCGCGGGGGAATCTCTCGGCTGCGCAGGTGGCGGCGGGTTTGTTTCCTCCGGTTCCGGAGCAGGTGAAGGCGGCGGCGAGCGAGCGCGCGGTGGAGGAGGGGCAGCCGGTCTTGAAGGCCTTGCCCGCGCAGATGGCGGTGCGGGCGGCCCGTTGTTGTGGTCCGGTGCCTGGGGATACGATCGTGGGGATCATCACCACGGGGCGCGGGATCGTGATCCATGCGATGGGGTGTCCCAATCTTTCCCAGCTGGTGGCGCAGCCGGAGCGGTGGATGGATGATCTGGTCTGGCCGGGGGGAGCGGATGTGCGTTATCGGACCCGTTTGCGCGTGATGGCGCAGAACCGGCGGGAGATCATTTCGCAGGTGACTCATGCCGTGACTGCGGGCAAGGGGAGCGTGGCTGCCGTGCATGTCTGGGATCGGGACCGGGACCCGTGCGTGTTGATCGTGGTGGTGGAGGTGACCGGAGTCGAGGAGTTGGAGCAGGTGATGCGCAATGTGCGCGGATTGAAGGAGGTGTTTGGCGTGGATCGGATCCGGGGAGGGTGAGGGATGGGTGAGGTGCGCGCAGTGACGACCGGGGGTGCTCCGGCGGCGATTGGTCCGTACAGTCAGGGTGTGCGGTATGGGGAGTGGTTGTGGGTATCCGGTCAGATACCGCTGGATCCGGCCAGTGGGCGGCTGGTGGAGGGGGAGATGGCCGTGCAGGTGGAGCGGGTGTTGGAGAATGTGGGGGCGATTCTGGCTGCGGCTGGGGGTGGGTTTGCGGATGTGGTGAAGACAACGATATATCTTACTGATATTAATGATTTTTCTATTGTAAATGAGGTGTATGGGCGTTATTTTGTCACCCCCTATCCGGCGCGGGCCACGGTGGGCGTGATGGCCTTGCCCAAGGGGGCGCGGATCGAAATGGATGTGGTGGCGTGTTTGTCTGGGCAGGCGCCGGATTGAGGTCGGCATGCGGCTCGGCGTGGGGTTGTGGGGTTTGCTGTTTCTGGGGGGGTGTGCCTCCGTGGAGGGGGTAGCGGTTTTGGATCGTAATGAGGTAAGTCGTTCCGGTAATTACCGGACCATGTCGGAGTGTTTGTTTCGGAAGTGGTCCGCCGACCGGCAGGGAAAGATCGATTATGCGCTTTTCACCTGCACCCGCAGTGCGACATTGCGCCTGGAGGGGGACGCCGGGGCCGGGCAGGTGCGGATTGCCGCCGGGGCCGATGGGGGATCGGTGGTGGTGAACGGGACCCCGGAGATGTTGCGTGCCATCACCTCTTATCTGGACGCCTGTGAGCGGTGAGCTGGTTTTGCAGGGTTGCCGTGGGGAAAAATCTGGCAGCGAGGGGCGGACTTGAACCGCCGCACACGGATTATGAAGCAGTAAGCCTCGGTGCTCACAACCTCCTCAAATTCAATTAGTTATTAACAGTATTTCAATGAGTTAGCCGTTGTTAAATTTTGCAGATTTAGCCGATTTTGGAGCCATCTTCACACACAAGATTCGGCCCTCGGTAATGGCGGCAGGTTTTCCTCCCAGGCCTTGGAGACGATCACCTCGGCAGGCAACGCACGTTGGCTTCCCGGTCGAAATCGTCATTTTCTGGTTCACTTTCGAGCAGGATGACGGTATGCTTGCCCAGGGATCATCGTATGAGCAATCGTGCCATCAACCTTCGCAAGAGTGCATGCCATGGACTACATGACCCGCATTGATTGCAACCCGAGCATTTGCGGTGGCACGCCGGTCATCAAGGGCACACGCGTCACCCTGCGCACGATCCTGGCCAGCCTGGAGGATGGTTGCACTCCAGAGCAAATCATCGAAGGGTTTCCATCCCTGGTAATGGACGATGTACGCGCCGTTATCGCCTTTGCTGCTGCTTCAACCCGCGAGGATCTGCCCAGGCCAGCGATTCCAAAAGTGGCATAAAAATCAAACTTGACGAAAACATCCCTGTTCTGCTGGCACCATTGCTGACATCTCTCGGACACGATGTGGACACGGTTCGTGACGAAGGTTTGACGGGCGCGAAGGATCCGGTCGTCTGGGAAGCGGTTTGCCGGGAGGCACGCTTTTTTATCACTCAGGATCTCGACTTCTCCGACTTGCGGAAGTACGCGCTTGGCACGCACCCCGGTATCTTGCTGGTCCGATTCGACAATCCTTCGCTGCCAAATTTGCTGCAAGGACTTCTGGAAACCATGACACAGCATGACGTTGAAGGTTGGACAGGCTGTATTGTGACGGCTTCGGAAAAGAAGGTGCGTATCCTGAGACCACCACAATGAACGCTTATTTGCCTGAAAGACGAGGGTTTGTCTGCTCACTCCCTGGTGCGCTTCAACTTTTCACCTTGGATCACCAGCTGGTATGGGTTCATCTTGACCGCCTTGCGTCTGAGGATGAGGCAAAGGTCAACGCCGGGTTGGCCCAGCTATTGGGGAGCAGCAGAATTTGATGCGCTGATTTCATCCCCTGATGATCAGATCTGACCCGAAGGAAGCCCTCTCCAACCCGTTACGCCCTCCAGATCCGTAACCGTCAATTTCATGCATCGCGAACTCATTTGAAAAAAGTGGATTGAATCGTCTTTGCAGCAAGCTTTGCCAAAGCGTTGATTATGGAGCGATTGAGTCTCATTGGGCAAGAAGAATATCGCAGCACCAGGACCGGCCAGATGTGCCAGGGACCGTTCCTCAATTCGAAACGGGATGCGATGGTGGCATTTGAACAGGCCCGCAAAAAGTCTCACACAGAGTCTCACACAGGTGCGACAGACAAAGAAAAAGGCAGTTCCGCTGTAACGGTAACTGCCTGATTCAAAACGAAAATTTTGGTAGCGAGGGGCGGACTTGAACCGCCGACACACGGATTATGAATCCGCAGCTCTAACCGACTGAGCTACCCCGCCATGGCCCTTCATTGTATAAACCCGGTGCGCCGCCTGTCAAGCCCCAATCAGGGCAAGGCGCTGGAAAGCGGCCAGGTCTTGAGCACCGGTACCGCAATTCCCAGCCCGGCCACCTGTGCGCTGACCTTTTGCGCCCTCTCCTTGGTTTCGTATGGACCCAACAGCACCTTGCGCACCGCCAGATCCGTGTTCACCTTCACGATCCGCAACGGCGCAATCCCCATCCCCTTCACCCGCTCCAACTCGTCCGTGGCATGGCCCAGCAGCAGGAACTTGCTCAGGGAGATGATATAACCCTCCCAGCTCTCCTCCACCTGAACCGTCATCCCGCCCGCCTTCAACTTCGCCTCCGCAACCTTGGCGCCCTCCAGCGTCTCAAAGGGTCCGGCCTGCACGTTGTTCAGATTCACACGGTCTTGCACCTGTTCGATGCGCGGCGTGAAACCCGCCTTGCGCAACTGCTCCAGCAGCGACTCCACACCCATGTTCAGGGCAAAACTCCCAATCTGCACCACGAATTTCCCACCCGAGACCGGCGGCTGCGCCAATGGGGCAGGGGGGGGTTCCGGGGCTGGCGCAGGCGTTGGCGCAGGGGGAGGCGTCTCCGGCGCCGGCGGGAGCTTGACCTCTTCCCTGGGCTTCTCCTTCGGTTTCTCCGGCACAGGCTCGGACTTGTCCCCCGTCACGACCCGCGCACCGCTCGCATCCGGCAACGGCAACTGCTTGCCCGGCATCAAAGGACCCTTCCACAGCTCGGTCTCCGGCGTGCGGAATCCCAATCCCAAATACCCCATCCCCTGCACCAGCAGGTTCGACAGGATCAACAGCCCCACGATCAACAGCGGGAACAGTCGTGACATGAACATGCCCCGGGCCACTTCCTCTCCCCTCAGCGGTTCCGTTCGTACAACATTCTTAAACCCGTCAACGTCAAGAATTCATCCACTTCCTCGATCTGCGCGCTCTCGCTGGCGATCAGACCCGCCAATCCTCCGGTCGCCAGGACCCTCACCCGCTCGAATCCCGATTCCGCCACCATCCGCGCGATCAATCCGTCCACCAGCCCCACATATCCCCAAAAGACCCCGGATTGCATCGCCCCGACCGTGTCACGGCCCACCACGCTGGCAGGCTTGACGCACTCGATGCGCGGCAGCTTCGCCGTCCGCGTGAACAATGCCTCCATCGAGATCCCCAATCCCGGCGCGATCGCTCCCCCCATGTACTCCCCCTGCGGGCCGATCAAGTCGAACGTCGTTGCCGTCCCGAAATCCACCACCACCGCCGCGCTCCGCAGCCGATGATACGCCGCCACCGCATTGACGACCCGATCCGCTCCCACTTCGCGCGGATTGTCGTAACGTATCGCAATCCCCGTCTTGCATCCGGGACCCACCAACAGCGGCTTGACCCGCAAATAATCCTTCACCCCGCGCAATACCGCCACTTCCACCGGCGGGGCCACGCTCGCCGCGATCGCTCCCGTCACATCCTTCGCCGCAATGCCCGCCAATTGAAACAGATTCGACAATAAAATGCCATACTCGTCCCCGGTCCTGCCGGAACGGGTCTCGATCCGCCAGTGCCGAATCAGCCGCTCCTTCTGGTACACCCCAAGCACAATATTGGTATTGCCGATGTCGATCACCAACAGCATGTTTCGCTTCCTGCCCGGATTGCCGCGCTCACCGCTCGAAATTGATCTCGCCCGTCATCACGCGCAAGATGCCACCATCCCCGCGCCTCACCATCAGGCATCCCCTCTCATCCAGGTCCAGCGCCTCTCCGGTCACCTCGCCCGACTCCGTGGTCACTCTCACCCGTTCCCCGCCTGTCAAACGGGCATATCCCAGCCATTCCGCCCGCACCGATGCAAAGCCCTCCTCCAGAAAGCACCGATACCAGCCGGTAAAGCGATGCAAAAAATCAGCCAACACCTCTCCCCGGTTCGAATCACGCCCCAGCACCTCTGCCATGGTCACCGCGCGCTGCGCCACATCGGCGGGAAAACCGGTCGCGCGCCCGTTGACATTCAGGCCGACCCCCACGATCACGTACCGCGCCCGCTCCCCGCGCGCCGTCATTTCCGCCAAAATGCCACCCAGCTTCCGCCCTCCATGCAGCAGGTCGTTCGGCCATTTCAGCCTGGCCCCATCCAGCCCCGCTGCCGTCACGCACTCCGCCAGTGCCACTCCGGTCAGCAGCGTCAGCATGGCAACCCGCTCCAACGGCAGCTCGGGTTTCAAGATCATGGAAAAATAGAGATTCACCCCAGGCGGCGAAGCCCAGCTCCTCCCCAGCCGGCCCCGTCCCCCCGTCTGACCATCCGCCACCACCACCGTCCCGTGGGGGGCGCCTTCCTGCGCCAGGGTCATGGCCATTCGGTTGGTGGAGTCCACCACCTCCTCGAAACGATACCCCTCCGGCCCGAACATGCCGTTCGTCAGGCGGGGGATCATCGACGCGCGGGTCAGTTCCTCACACCGTGACACGCAGGGAGACATCCACCGATCCCGCGCTGTGGGTCAAGGCACCCACCGAAATCAGATCCACTCCGGTTTCCGCCACCTCGCGCACGTTTGCCAGGGTCACGTTGCCGCTCGCCTCCAGCAACGCCTTGCCGCCCGCGATGGCCACCGCCCGCCGCATGGTCTCCAGGTCCATGTTGTCGAGCAGGATCGCCTCCACTCCCTCTTCCAGCGCCTCGCGCACCTGCTCCAGGGTTTCGCACTCCACCTCGATGCGCATCAGATGGCTCACCGTCTCCCGCAGACGCTTGACCGCCTCGCGCACCCCTCCTGCCAGCGCCAGGTGATTTTCCTTCACCAGCACCCCGTCGTCCAGTCCCTGGCGGTGGTTGTTTCCGCCACCGATGCGCACCGCGTATTTTTGCAAGGGGCCCAAACCGGGCGTGGTCTTGCGCGTGTCCACGATCCGCACCGGCAAACCTTCCACCTTTTCCACGAAGCGTCGCGTCTGGGTGGCCACCGCCGAAAGATTCTGAAAAAAATTGAGCGCCACCCGCTCCCCGGTCAGAATCCCCCGTGCCGGTCCCGTCAAGGTGCATATCGTGTTCCCGGCGCACACCCCGCTTCCATCCGGCTTTTCCGGCAGCATGCGGATGCGTTCGTCCAGTTGCCGAAACACCTCCGCCACCACGGGCAGGCCGCAGGCCACCAGATCCTCGCGGGCGATCAGCACCGCTTCCGCCTTCTGTTTGGCCGGAACCAGGATGTTGGT
Source organism: Magnetococcales bacterium (assembly GCA_015231915.1). GTDB lineage: Bacteria > Pseudomonadota > Magnetococcia > Magnetococcales > Magnetaquicoccaceae > Magnetaquiglobus. The sequence goes on along the minus strand of JADGAR010000079.1, from coordinate 3,240 downwards.
GGTCAGGTCGCCGCGCCCCAGATCCTGCATCAGCGCGTGCCGCACGATGTCCGACCAGGGGGGGATCATTGGCCCCTCCGCAACAGGCGCGTCCGTTCCACCGATTCCAGCAAACCGTCCCGTCTCGCCTGCAGTTCCCGCCCTTTGGCCTGTTCCTTGGCCACGACCTCCGGCTTGGCGTTGGCCAGAAATCCGGCATTGGCCAGCTTGCCCGTCACCCGTGCCAGTTCCGTGTCCAGGGTTTGCAACTCCCGGGTCAGACGCGCCTCTTCGGCCTCCAGGTCGATCACCCCGGCCAGAGGGATGTACAGCCGCAGACCGGGCAGCACCGCCGTGGCCGCTCCGGCGGGAATCTCGCCCGACGCCTCGGCCCACGACTCCAGACGCGCCAGGGTCATGACCAGCGTTGCGTGTTTCCGCAACGGTGCGAGGATCTCTTTGGCGCCGCTGGCCAGCAGGGTCAGCCTTTTGGAGGGGGCGATGCCCATCTCCGCGCGCACCGTGCGGATCGCGGTGATCAGACCCATGATGAACTCCGTTTCCTCTTCGGTGCGGGCATCCTCGGCGGCGCTGTCGATGGTCGGCCAGGGGGCAAGCATGAGGGTTTCTCCCTCGCGTCCGGCCAGGGGGGCCACTTTTTGCCACAGCTCCTCGGTGATGAACGGCATCAAAGGGTGCAGAAGCCGCAGGGCGGTTTCCAGGGTCTCCACCATCACGCGGCGCGTGATTTGTTTTTCCGTTTCCGGAACTTCCGCACCATAGAGCACCGGTTTCGCCAGTTCCAGATACCAGTCGCAGTATTCCCCCCAGATGAAATGATAAATCGTCCCTGCCGCCTCGTCGAAGCGATACCGGGTAAACGCCCCGTCCACGGCGGTGATGACCTTTTGCAGACGGGAGCGGATCCAGCGATCCGGCAGGGAGTGTGCGGCCTCGTTTCCGCCTGCCAGCGCCTGCCCTTCGACATTCATCAGCACGAAGCGCGCTGCATTCCACAATTTATTGCAAAAGCTTCTGTATCCTTCCACGCGGCCCATGTCGAATTTGACATCCCGGCCTTGGGTGGCCAGGCTGGCCATGGTGAAGCGCAGGGCGTCGGTCCCCATGGCCTGGATGCCGTCGGGAAACTCCTTGCGGGTGGCCGCTGCGATTTTTTGTGCCAGGTGGGGTTGCATCAGGTCGCGGGTCCGTTTGGCCACCAGTTCCTCTGCGCCGATGCCGTCGATGATGTCCAGGGGATCCAGGATGTTGCCCTTGGATTTGCTCATCTTGTTCCCGTCACCGTCCCGGACGAGACCCGTGATGTAGACCTCCCGGAAGGGGACCTCCCCGGTGAATTCGAGGCCCATCATGATCATGCGGGCCACCCAGAAGAAGATGATGTCGAAGCCGGTGACCAGCACGTCGGTGGGGTGGAATTTGGCCAGTTCCGGGGTCTGCCCTGGCCAACCCAGGGTGGCGAAGGGCCACAGGGCCGAGGAAAACCAGGTGTCCAGCACATCGGGATCCTGGTTCAATTCCACGAAATAACCGTAGTGCTCGGCGGCCATCTCGTAGACCTGTTCCTCGCAGTTGCACACGAAGGCATGGCCGTCCGGGCCGTACCAGACCGGAATCCGGTGGCCCCACCAGATCTGGCGCGAGATGCACCAGTCCTGAATGTTGCGCATCCATTCGAAATAGGTTTTTTTCCAATTGTCCGGGATGAACTGGATGCGGCCATCTTCCACTGCCGCGATCGCCTCTTGCGCCAAGGGGGCCACCTTCACGAACCATTGATCGGTGAGATACGGTTCCAGGATCGCCTTGGAGCGATCTCCGCGCGGGATCATCAGGCGGTGTTCCTGGACCTTGTCCAGCAATCCCGCCTGTTCCAGGTCGGCCACCACCCGTTTTCTGGCTTCCATGCGGTCCAGGCCGCGATAGGGTTGCGGGGCCTGGTCGGCGATGCGGGCGTCGGGGGTGAAGATATTGATCAGGGGGAGTTTGTGACGGGTCCCCACCTCGTAGTCGTTGAAGTCATGGGCCGGGGTGATCTTGACGCAGCCGGTGCCGAAGGCGGGATCGACGTGCTCGTCGGCGATGACCGGGATCGTGCGTCCGGTCAAAGGCAGGGTCACCTGCCGGCCCACCAGGGCGGCATAGCGGGCATCTTCGGGATGAACTGCCACCGCCGCGTCGCCGAGCATGGTTTCCGGTCGGGTGGTGGCCACCACCAGAAAGCCTTCCCCATCCGCCATGGGATAACGCAGATGCCACAGCGAACCGTTTTCCTCCTCGGAGAGCACCTCCAGGTCGGAGACTGCGGTTTGCAGCACCGGGTCCCAGTTCACCAGCCGTTTGCCACGGTAGATCAATCCTTTGTGGTACAGTCGGACAAAGGCTTCCCGTACCGCGTGGGAGAGGTCCGGGTCCATGGTGAACCTTTCCCGGCTCCAGTCGCAGGAAGCGCCCAGTCGGCGCAGTTGTCGCACGATGGTCCCGCCGGATTGGCGTTTCCAGGCCCATACCCGCCCCAGGAACGGCTCCCTGCCGAGGTCGTGACGGCTTTTGCCTTCGCCTTCCAGTTGTCGTTCCACCAGCATTTGCGTGGCGATGCCTGCATGATCGGTCCCGGTTTGCCAGAGCACTTCGCGACCCCGCATGCGTTGATAGCGGATCAGGGCATCCATGATGGTGTCCTGAAACGCATGACCCATGTGCAGGCTGCCGGTCACGTTGGGTGGCGGGATCATGATGCAGTAGCGTTCCGGGGCGGCTTTTGGGGAAAAATAGCCATTTTCTTCCCAGAAAGCGTACCAGCGGCGTTCCACGCTGGTGGAATCGTAAGACTTGGGCAAGGCGGTTTCGGACATGTCGATTTCGATGCAAGACGGTTGCAAATCCAAGAGTCGGTCAGGGGCGCGGTTTTCCACGCCCCTGACCGAACCGTGTCGTTTTGTCAGGTTGAGCTGTTGCTTCAGCTTGTTCCCTTGATGCGTTCCAGTTCCTCCCGGATCACCTCTTCCAGCAGAGCTGGCAGGGATTCGGACAGCATCTCCCTGATCCATTCCCGTGCCATGGACGTGACCTGCTCACCGAACGCTTCCCGCAGTGCTTCCGGAGTCAGGGAAGGCGAGGCGGGTAGTGGCGCTTGCGTCGGCTCGGGCGTCGGCTCGGGTTCCGGTTCTGGTTCCGGTTCTGGTTCCGGTTCTGGCTCCGGTTCTGGCTCCGGTTCTGGCTCCGGTTCTGGCTCCGGTT
>JADGAR010000078.1 GCA_015231915.1 Magnetococcales bacterium | reverse complement strand
ACCAGTTCCAGCAGTTCCGGGTCATCCACCTGGTCGGCCTTGTTCATGAAGACCACCAAAGAGGGCACGCCCACCTGACGGGCCAGCAGGATATGCTCGCGGGTCTGGGGCATGGGGCCGTCGGCTGCCGAAACCACCAGGATGGCGCCGTCCATCTGCGCCGCACCGGTGATCATGTTCTTGATGTAGTCGGCATGGCCAGGGCAGTCCACATGGGCATAGTGCCGAACATCGGTTTCGTACTCCACGTGCGCCGTGGAGATGGTAATGCCACGCGCCCTTTCTTCCGGGGCCGCATCAATCTGGTCATAGGCTTTGAACTCGGCCAATCCCCGAGTGGCCAGAATCTTGGTGATGGCCGCCGTCAGGGTTGTCTTGCCGTGGTCCACATGGCCAATGGTGCCAATATTGACATGCGGCTTGTTTCTTTGAAATTTCGCCTTCGACATTTCTCGTTCCCCTTAGCCCTTGACCTTCGCCACAATCTCGTCGGCGACACTCTTCGGCACCGGTTCGTAATGATGAAACTGCATGGTAAAGGTTGCACGTCCTTGAGTCATGGAACGCAGATCGGTCGCATATCCGAACATGTTCGCCAGTGGGGTCATGGCCTTGACGATTTGATTGCCAGCCGCAGCATCCATACCGTAAATCGTGCCACGACGCGAATTCAAATCCCCGATGATATCGCCCATGAAGGCTTCCGAGACTTCTACCTCCACTTCCATGATCGGCTCCAGGAGTACCGGAGACGCCTTGACACAACCCGCTTTGATGGACATGGAAGCGGCGATCTTGAAGGCCATTTCCGAAGAGTCCACATCGTGATAGGAGCCATCGTACAGAGCCACCGCCACATCCACCATGGGGAAGCCAGCTACCACGCCACTCTGCAAGGCCTCTTCCGCACCTTTGCCAACCGCTGCGATATATTCGCGGGGGACCACGCCACCCTTGATTTCGTCAATAAAGATGAAGCCACTGCCAGGTTCCCGAGGTTCGATGCGCAGCCAGACATGACCAAATTGGCCACGACCACCCGATTGCCGCACAAACTTCCCTTCCGACTCCACCTTTTTGGTGATGGTCTCACGATAGGCCACCTGCGGCTTGCCTACGTTGGCCTCAACCTTGAACTCCCGCATCATCCGGTCCACCAGGATCTCCAAATGGAGTTCCCCCATGCCGGAAATGATGGTCTGATTGGTCTCCGGATCCACCGCCACACGGAAAGAGGGATCCTCCTGCGCCAAACGTCCCAGCGCAATCCCCATCTTTTCCTGGTCTGCCTTGGTCTTCGGCTCGATGGCAATCGAGATCACCGGTTCCGGGAACGTCATCTTTTCCAACACAATCGGCTTTGCCGGGTCGCACAGGGTATCGCCGGTGGTGGTGCTTTTGAGACCCACGGCGGCAGCAATGTCGCCGGTTCGCACTTCCTTCACGTCCTCACGCTTATTGGCGTGCATCAGCATGATACGCCCGATCCGTTCCTTCTTGTCCTTGCCGGGATTCAACACATAGGACCCGGAAGTCAACACACCGGAATAAACCCGGAAGAAGGTCAACGACCCAACAAAGGGATCGGACATGATCTTGAAAGCCAAAGCCGAAAACGGCGTGGTGTCCTTGGCTTCCCGGGTATCCGGCGTCGGATCGTCCAAGGAGCGGATCCCTTCCACGGATGGAATATCATCCGGCGAGGGAAAATAGGCCACCACCGCATCCAGCAGGGCCTGCACACCCTTGTTCTTGAAGGCTGAACCGCACATCACCGGCACGAAGGAGTTGGTAAGAACTCCCTTGCGAATACAAGCACGCAATTCCGCTTCGGTGATCGTACCGCCTTCCAGATAACGCTCCATCAGGGCATCATCCTGCTCCAGGGCGGTCTCCAGCATGAACTCACGCAGCTCGTTGACCTTGTCCAACATCGAGTCTGGCACTTCACACACATCGAAACGGGCGCCCAGGGACTCGTCATCGAAGATATAGGCCTTGCGGGAAACCAGGTCCACCATGCCCCGGAAAGTCTCTTCCGAACCGATGGGCCACTGGATCGGCACCGCCTTGGCACGCAAACGATCCTTCATCATGGTCAGGACACGGGGAAAATCGGCACCCATACGGTCCATCTTGTTGACAAAGGCAATGCGCGGAACACCATAACGATCCGCCTGTCTCCACACGGTTTCGGACTGGGGTTGCACCCCTCCGACCGAGCAGAAAACCGCCACCGCACCATCCAGAACCCGCAAGGAACGCTCGACCTCGATAGTGAAGTCCACGTGCCCAGGGGTGTCGATAATGTTGATGCGATGATCCGACCAAAAACAGGTGGTGGCCGCCGAAGTGATCGTGATCCCCCGCTCCTGCTCCTGCTCCATCCAGTCCATGGTGGCAGTGCCTTCATGCACCTCGCCGAGCTTGTGCGAACGCCCGGTATAGTACAAGATCCGCTCGGTCACCGTGGTCTTGCCGGCATCGATATGCGCCATGATGCCGATGTTGCGCACCCGCGAAAGTGGGATATCCCTAGACACTTGCTTTCACCTGTCCGAAACGTTCCGTATCTCTTACCACCGATAATGAGCGAAGACCTTATTGGCCTCGGCCATGCGGTGCGTATCGTCTTTTTTCTTGACCGTGGTACCACGACCATTGGCCGCATCCATCAGTTCCGCTGCCAGGCGCTCTCGCATGGTCTTTTCGCCACGATCGCGGGCATACTTGATCAGCCAGCGAATCGCCAACGTCTGTCGCCTACTGGGCCGCACTTCCACGGGCACCTGATAAGTGGCACCACCCACACGCCGCGAGCGAACCTCAACCGTGGGCCGCACATTGTCGATGGCATCCTTGAAGATCTTGAGAGGATCGTCCTTGGTGCGCTCACCAACCATATCCAGTGCGCCGTAAAACAGCCGTTCGGCAAGGGCTTTCTTGCCATCCTTCATCAGACAGTTCATGAACTTGGCCACCAACTGATCCCCGTAAACCGGATCGCCGATCACATCCCGCTGTTGAACGTCACGCCTTCTGGACATCCCTACCGCTCCTGCCTGCGAATAAATGGACCAGTTCCTTATTTGGGCCGCTTGGCGCCATACTTGGAACGACCTTGCTTGCGATTCTTGACCCCCTGGGTATCCAGCGTGCCACGGATGATGTGGTAGCGCACACCCGGAAGGTCCTTCACGCGCCCGCCGCGCACCAGCACTGCGGCGTGCTCCTGCAAATTATGGCTTTCACCCGGAATGTACACCGTCACTTCATGACCGTTCGTCAAACGAACGCGAGCCACTTTGCGCAGCGCCGAGTTCGGCTTCTTTGGCGTCGTCGTGTATACACGAGTGCAGATTCCCCGCTTTTGAGGACAGGACTGCATAGCCGGGACGTTGGTCTTCTTCTTGACCGTCTTACGTCCGAAACGAACGAGTTGATTCACTGTCGGCATTACGATCTCACTCCAACAAACCATTCATCCGAAGATTTTAGCCCTTTTTCGCGGCCAAGTAAAGGAGAATCCGAACTTTTTTTTCCCCATCTACCGCGACTTCCGCCCATCCACATAAGCCCACAATCTTAACTGCATCCGCCCCGGTTTGTCAATTCTTTATAATGCACAAAAAGGGGGGAAATGCATTTTTTTTCCCGGCTCAGGAAACGACCTCACGAACCATCTGGTTGAACGCCTCCTTGGCACGTCCGGTCCCCGCCGGAATCAAACGACCCACAATGACATTTTCCTTCAAGCCTGTCAAGTTGTCCGCTTTGCCCGCAATGGTGGCCTCTGTCAATACCCGCGTGGTCTCCTGGAACGATGCCGCAGAGACAAACGACGGGGTGGACAACGACGCCTTGGTGATCCCCAACAACAGCGGAGCGCTGCTCGCCTCCCGGCCATTGCGGGACCGCGCGCGCTGATTGCGCAACGTCAATTCGGAACGCTCCACCTGCTCCCCGGCCACCAGAGTGGTATCACCAGGATCAAGCACCGTCACCTTCTGCAGCATCTGGCGGACAATCACTTCAATGTGCTTGTCATTGATCCGCACACCCTGCAAACGGTAAACTTCCTGGATTTCGTTCACCATGAAGCGGCACAACGCCTCCAGACCCAGAACCTTGAGAATGTCCTGCGGCACCAGCGATCCCTCGATCAGGGGTTCGCCCTTGCGGATCCAGTCACCCTCGTTGACCGCCAGCTGCTTGCCCTTGAGCAACAGATACTCGCGCGGCTCCCCGCCATCGTCCGGAGTGACGACCACCCGCCGCTTCCCCTTCAGGTCCTTGCCGAAGGAGACCACTCCCTCGTTCTCGGCAATGATGGCAAAATCCTTGGGACGCCGCGCCTCGAACAGCTCCACCACCCGCGGCAGACCACCGGTGATGTCACGGGTCTTCGAACTTTGCCGCGGAATCTTGGCAATGATGTCGCCCGCCTGCACCAGATCCCCTTCCTGGGCCACGATCACCGCACCCGCCGGCAGGTAATAGCTCACCGCCGCACCGGTACTGGAAATCAGGGTCTCCCCGGAGGCGGGGTCCTTCAATGTGAGACGCGGACGCATGTCCACACGACGCCCCTGCCCCTTCCAGTCCGTCACCTCACGGAAGGTCAGGCCAGTGGTCTCGTCGGTCACCTCGCGCAGGGTGGTCCCTTCCTGCAGGTCCCCGTATTTCACCTTGCCCTGAAACTCGGTGATGATCGGCGTGGCGAAGGGATCCCATTCGGCCAGTACGCCCCCCTTCTCCACCAGTCCGCCGTTCGGAACCATCAGCCGCGCACCATAAGGAATCCGGTAACGCTCCCGCTCCCGCCCGACAAAGCCCCGTTCCAGCTTGCCGCCCTCGTCGTGGGAACGGGCATCGTGAATGGTCACCTCACTGTTGCGGGAGAGCACAATGAACTTGCCGTTGCGGTCGGTCACCGTGCTCAGGTTGTGATAACGCATCACACCACCATTGACCGTCTCGATGGAGGAGCGCTCCACCGCACGCGAGGCCGTACCACCGATGTGGAAGGTGCGCATGGTCAACTGGGTGCCCGGCTCACCGATGCTCTGCGCCGCGATCACCCCAACGGCCTCGCCCACCGTGACCGGCACGCCCCGCGCCAAATCGCGACCATAGCACAGCACGCACACACCGCGTTCCGTGTGGCAGGTCAGCGGGGAACGCATCAACACAGTCTCCACATTGGAGTTTTCGATCCGTTCCACGTCGGCCTCGTTCATGATGCGACCGGCCTTGACCAGCAGTTCGTCGGTCACCGGATCCAGCACATCCCCCACCGGGGTGCGTCCCAAAATACGGTCGCCCAGGGACTCCACCACGTCGTTCCCTTCCAGGAGCGCAGCAGCAGTCAACCCCTCCATGGCCCCGCAATCGAACTCCCGCACAATGCAGTCCTGGGCCACGTCCACCAGACGCCGGGTCAGATACCCGGAGTTGGCGGTCTTCAGGGCGGTGTCGGCCAAACCCTTGCGCGCACCGTGGGTAGAGATGAAGTACTGCAACACCGTCAACCCCTCACGGAAGTTGGCCGTGATCGGCGTCTCGATGATCTCGCCGGAAGGCTTGGCCATCAAACCGCGCATGCCGGCCAACTGACGCATCTGGGCTGCGGAACCGCGCGCCCCGGAGTTGGCCATCATGAAGATGGAGTTGAAGGAGAGCTGTTCCTGCTTGCGTCCCTTGCTGTCCACCCCCTCCTCGGAGGAGATGGCCTTCATCATGGCCTCGGCCACCCGCTCGGTACACTGGGACCAGATGTCCACCACCTTGTTGTATTTTTCCCCCTCGGTGATCAGACCGTCCGAGTATTGCCGCTCGATCTCCTGCACCTTGACCTGGGATTCACGCACCAGCCGTTTTTTGGCCTGCGGGATCACCAGGTCATCCTTGCCGAAGGAGATCCCGGCACGGGCCGCAAAGGCGAAACCGACCCCCATCAAACGGTCGCTGAAGACCACGGTCTCCTTGGTCCCACAGTTGCGGTAGACCAGATCGATCAGGTTGGCCACCTCCTTCTTGGTGAGCAGGCGATTGACCCGGTCGAACGAAACCACCGAAGGCAGGATTTCGGTCAGCAGCACACGGCCCACCGTGGTCTGGATGCGCAGTCCATCCATGCGGCAGAAAATTCTGGCGTGCAACCCTGCGACACCGGAGTCGTAAGCCTGACGCACCTCGGCTGGCGAAGAGAAGATCATGTCCTCGCCCGCCACACCCAGCCGCTCGGAGGTCATGTAATACAGACCCAGAATGATGTCCTGGGTAGGGACGATGATCGGCTTGCCGTTGGCCGGAGAGAGGATGTTGTTGGTGGACATCATCAACACCCGGGCCTCGATCTGTGCCTCCACGGAGAGGGGCACGTGAACGGCCATCTGGTCGCCGTCGAAGTCGGCGTTGAAGGCGGTACAGACCAGGGGATGCAACTGGATGGCCTTGCCCTCGATGAGCTTCGGCTCGAAAGCCTGAATGCCAAGCCGGTGCAAGGTCGGGGCGCGGTTGAGCATCACCGGATGCTCGCGGATCACCTCTTCCAGGATGTCCCAGACTTCGCTCTTCTCCTTTTCCACCATGCGCTTGGCCGCCTTGATGGTGGTGGAAAGGCCCTTCTCCTCCAGACGGTTGTAGATGAACGGCTTGAACAATTCCAGCGCCATCTTCTTGGGCAGGCCGCACTCATGCAGCTTGAGGTCCGGACCCACCACGATCACGGAACGTCCCGAGTAATCCACCCGCTTGCCGAGCAGATTGAGACGGAAACGACCCTGTTTCCCCTTGAGCATTTCGGACAGGGATTTCAACGGACGCTTGTTGGTGCCGGTGATCACCCGGCCACGGCGTCCGTTGTCGAAGAGGGCGTCCACCGACTCCTGGAGCATCCGTTTTTCGTTGCGGATGATGATGTCCGGGGCGCGCAGTTCGTAGAGCCGTTTCAGACGGTTGTTGCGGTTGATGACACGACGGTAGAGGTCGTTGAGGTCGGAGGTGGCGAAGCGACCGCCATCCAGCGGGACCAAAGGCCGCAGTTCCGGCGGGATGACCGGCAGGACCTCCAGGATCATCCACTCGGGACGGTTGCCCGACTCCTGGAACGACTCCAGGGTGTGGAGACGCTTGATGATCCGCTTGCGGCGGGCATCGGAGTTGGTATTGCTCATCTCCTCGCGCAGGGAGTCGATCTCGCCGGGGATGTTCATGCCCAGCAGCATGTCGCGGATCGCCTCGGCGCCGATGCCGGCGGTAAAATCCTCACCGTATTCGTCCAGCAACTGGTGATAACGTTCCTCGGTGAGGAGTTCCCCCTTGGTGAGCGGGGTCATGCCGCCGTCGAGGATGACGAAATTTTCGAAATAAAGAACCCGCTCCAGGTCCTTGAGGGTCATATCCAGCAACAAGCCAATGCGGCTCGGCAGGGACTTGAGAAACCAGATGTGGGCCACAGGGGCAGCCAGTTCGATATGGCCCATCCGTTCGCGCCGCACCTTGGACTGGATCACCTCAACGCCGCACTTCTCGCACACCACACCGCGATGCTTGAGCCGCTTGTACTTGCCGCACAGGCACTCGTAGTCCTTGACCGGCCCGAAGATCTTGGCGCAAAACAGCCCGTCACGCTCCGGCTTGAAGGTGCGATAGTTGATCGTTTCCGGCTTCTTGACTTCGCCGAACGACCAGGAACGGATCTTCTCCGGCGACGCCAGGGAGATGCGAATGCCGTTGAAGTTTTGTCCCAAGGTTGGCCGGGAGAACAACTTGAAAAGATTTGGTTTCACGTCCGCGCTCTCCAATACTGTGTCGTTCTTGCACTCAATCCGCGGTTTTCAGTTCCACGTCCAGAGCCAAGGATTGCAACTCCTTGATCAACACGTTGAACGATTCCGGAATCCCGGCATCGAACGTGTCGTCACCCTTGACGATGGATTCGTAGATCTTGGTGCGGCCCGCAACGTCGTCGGACTTGACCGTAAGCATCTCCTGGAGGGTGTAGGCGGCCCCATAGGCCTCCAACGCCCACACTTCCATCTCCCCGAAGCGCTGGCCGCCGAACTGCGCCTTGCCGCCCAGGGGTTGCTGGGTGACCAGGGAGTAGGGACCGATGGAACGGGCATGGATCTTGTCGTCAACCAGGTGATGCAGTTTCAGCATGTAGATGTAACCGACCGTCACCAGCCGGTCGAACGGTTCGCCGGTGCGACCGTCGATGAGTTGCACCTGCCCCGACTTGGGGTGTTGCGCCTTTTCCAGGAGTTCGGCGATGTCCTTTTCCGTGGCCCCGTCGAAGACCGGCGTGGCAGTGGGTACCCCATCGCGCAGATTGGCAGAGAGGGTGATGATCTCCTCGTCGGTCAGGGCCTTGATCGCCCTGGACTGGCGCGGATTGGTGTAGACCTGAGCAAGCAACTCGCGCAACTGCTCCATGTCGGACTGCTGCCGGCGATAGGCGTCGAGGGCCTCGCCGATGCGCTTGCCCATCCCCTTGGCGGCCCAGCCGAGATGGGTTTCCAGGATCTGCCCCACGTTCATACGTGACGGCACACCCAGCGGATTGAGGACGATATCCACCGTGGTGCCGTCCTCGAGATGCGGCATGTCCTCGACCGGATTGATCTTGGAGATGACGCCCTTGTTCCCATGGCGGCCCGCCATTTTGTCGCCCGGTTGCAGCTTGCGCTTGACCGCGATGTAGACCTTGACCATCTTCAGCCCGCCCGGCGGCAGGTCATCCCCCCGTTCGAGCTTCTCCACCTTGCTTTCGAAACGCTTGCGCAGACGGGTGGCGGCCTTTTCCACGTGCTCGCGAATCCCCTCGATCTGCTGCGTGACCGCATCGTCGTCCAGGATGATGGAATCCCACTTGCGCGGGCCGAGTTGATTGAGGATGGCATCGGTGATCACATCGCCGGATTGCACCCCACCCCCGCCCCGCGCGGTCTTGCCCACCATGAGGGCGCGAATGCGCGCCTCGGCATCCAGTTCGATGATGCGGCGCTCCGCGCCCATGTCCTTGCGCAGCCGTTCGGTCTCGTCCCGGTCGATCTGCTTGGCGCGGTCGTCCTTTTCCAGTCCGCGACGCGAAAAGACCCGCACGTCCACCACCGTGCCCGCCACCCCCGGAGGCAGACGCAAAGAGGTGTCGCGCACGTCCGAGGCCTTTTCGCCAAAGATGGCGCGCAGCAGTTTCTCTTCCGGGGTCAACTGGGTTTCGCCCTTGGGAGTCACCTTGCCGACCAGGATGTCCCCTGCCTTGACCTCTGCCCCGACATAGATGATGCCGGAGTCGTCCAGGTTGCGCAAAGCATCCTCGCCAACGTTCGGCATGTCACGGGTGATCTCCTCGGCCCCCAGTTTGGTATCCCGGGCCATCACCTCGAACTCCTCGATGTGGATGGAGGTGAAGACATCGTCTTGCACCAGACGTTCGGAGATGAGGATGGAGTCTTCGAAGTTGTAGCCGTTCCAGGGCATGAAGGCGACCAGCACGTTGCGCCCGAGGGCCAGTTCGCCCAGGTGGGTGCTCGGCCCGTCGGCGATGATGTCGCCCTTGTGAACCCGCTCGCCCGCCCGCACCAGGGGCATCTGGTTGATGCAGGTGTTCTGGTTGGAGCGCTCGAACTTCATCAGATTGTAGATGTCCACGCCGGGTTCGGTGGCGCCCGGTTCGTTATCGGCCTTGATGATGATCCGTCCGGCCTCCACCTCGTCCACGATGCCGGTCCGCTTGGCCACGATGGCCACGCCGGAGTCCCTGGCCACCACCGCCTCCATGCCGGTGCCCACCAGCGGGGCATCGGTCTTGATGAGGGGCACGGCCTGACGCTGCATGTTGGATCCCATCAGGGCGCGGTTGGCGTCGTCGTTCTCCAGGAAGGGAATGAGCGCCGCCGCCACCGAGACGATCTGCTTGGGCGAAACGTCCATGTATTCGATGCGGTTGGGTTCCGACACCGTGAATTCCAGGTTGTGCCGGCACTGGATGATCTCGCCGGTGAAATGGCCCTGGCGATCCAACAGGGCGTTGGCCTGGGCGATGACGAAATTCTCCTCCTCGATGGCGGAGAGGTAATCCACCTCGTCGGTCACCATGCCCTCGCTCACCCGACGATAGGGGCTTTCGATGAAGCCGAATTCGTTGATGCGGGCAAAGGTGGAGAGGCTGTTGATCAGACCGATGTTCGGACCTTCCGGGGTCTCGATGGGGCAGATGCGGCCATAGTGGGTGGGATGAACGTCGCGCACCTCGAAGCCGGCCCGCTCGCGGGTCATGCCCCCCGGCCCCAGGGCCGACAGGCGGCGCTTGTGGGTGATCTCGGAGAGGGGATTGGTCTGGTCCATGAACTGGGAGAGCTGGCTGGAGCCGAAAAACTCCCGGATGACCGCCGAAAAGGGCTTGGAGTTGAGAATGTCATGGGGCATCAGGGTGTCGGAATCGGTGGAGGACATCCGTTCGCGGATCGCCCGTTCCATGCGCACCAAGCCGACACGCACCTGATTTTCCAGGAGTTCGCCCACGGAACGGACACGACGGTTGCCCAGATGGTCGATGTCGTCCACCTTGCCGTGGCCATCCTTGAGCTTGAGCAGGATCGACACCACGCCGATGATGTCCTCCTTGCGCAGGACGCGGATGTTCAGGTCGCAATCGATGTCGAGGCGACGGTTCATCTTCATGCGGCCCACGGACGAAAGATCGTAGCGTTCCGGATTGAAGAAGAGATTGTTGAACAACCCGGTGGCCGCGTCGATGGTGGGCGGCTCGCCCGGACGCATCATGCGGTAGATGTCGATCAGGGAGTCGTCCGTGGTCTGGTTCTTGTCCAGGCTCATGGTGTTGCGCAGATAGGGACCGACCGTGGTGTAGTCGATGAACAGCACGTCGAACTGCTTGATCCCCGCATCGTCGAAGATGTTGAGCAGATCCTCGGTGATTTCGGTGCCAGCCTCGGCGATCAGGTCGCCCGAACCGTTGTGCATGTCGTGGGAGACGAAACGCCCGATCAGGTCTTCGGTGGGGACCGGCAGCCATTCCAGACCCAGTTGCTGGATCCGCTTGACCGCCCGCGCGGAGATCTTGCGCTTGGCGGGGACCAGTTCCTCGCCGGAGGCGGGATCGACGATGGCGTAATTGAAACGGCTCCCCATCAGGCGATCCAGGTCCAGCCGTTTTTCCCACACCACGCCCTGCTTGCGGAACTGCTCGGAGTCGTAGAAACGGTTGAGGATCTCCTCGCCGGACATCCCCATGGCGCGCAGCAGCGTGGTGACCGGGAGTTTCCGGCGCCGGTCGATGCGGGCGTAGACGATATCCTTGGGGTCGAACTCGAAATCGAGCCAGGAACCGCGATAGGGAATCACCCGCGCCGAAAAGAGCAACTTGCCGCTGGAGTGGGATTTCCCCTTGTCGTGGTCGAAGAAGACCCCGGGCGAGCGGTGCATCTGCGAGACGATCACCCGCTCGGTGCCATTGACGATGAACGTACCGGTGGCGGTCATCAGGGGCATTTCGCCCAGATAGACCTCCTGCTCCTTGATTTCGCGAACGGACTTGGTGCCGGCATCCTCGTTCTCGTCCCAGATCACCAGGCGGAAGGTCACTTTCAAGGGGGCGGAAAAGGTCATGCCCCTTTGCAGACACTCGTCCACTTCGTATTTAGGCTCGCCGAGCAGATAACGGACGTACTCCAGGCTGATGGTTCCGGAGTAGTCCTGGATGGGGAACACCGACAGGAAAACGCCGTGCAGGCCCATGTCGCGACGGTGATCCGGCTCGACTTCCTCTTGCAGGAACCGCTGGAATGAGAGAGTCTGAATCGCAATCAGGTTGGGAATGTCGATGATGGTCGGGATACGACCAAAATTCTTGCGCAGTCTTTTCTTTTCAGTGAACGAGAGTGCCATCGAAACTCCTGGAGCGACCTGTTTTGGAAAAGAAGTTTCCCGCCATCCCCCGACCGCGCGGCGCGCGGGGGATGGCGGGAACGGTTCGTTGCGGGAATGGCGGTATTACTTGATTTCCACCTTGGCCCCGGACTCTTCCAGTTCCTTCTTGAACTTTTCGGCATCGGCCTTGGAGACCGCTTCCTTGACGGGCTTGGGAGCGCCCTCGACGAGGTCCTTGGCCTCCTTGAGGCCCAGGCCAGTGATGGCGCGGACGGCCTTGATGACGTGGATCTTCTGGGCGCCGGCATCCATGAGCATGACGGTGAATTCGGTCTGCTCCTCGACCGGGGCAGCCGGCTCGGCGGGACCGGCGGCGGCGGCAACGGCCACCGGCGCGGCGGCGGAGACGCCGAAGCGGGCTTCCAGGGCCTTGACGAGTTCGGCCAGTTCGAGAACCGTCATGTTTTCGATTGCGGAAATCAATTCTTGCTGAGACAGTGCCATGTTACATTCTCCGATATCAAAGGCGCGCAGGTTGGGCGCGCGATGGTTGACAGAAATTCCTGACCGCGAACCACCCGGCAGCGGTCTTTGCGAGCCGCATCAGGCGGCCTGTTGCTTTTCCTTGGCTTCGCGAATGCCGTCGAGGACGCGGACGAATCCGGCGGGGACCGCCGACAGGACCCCCACAATCCCCTGCACCGGGGCCATCAGGGTACCCAGAAGCCGGCCCAGCAGCACTTCCCTGGAGGGGAGCTTGGCGAGTTCGGTGATCTCCTGAGGGGTCATGAAGGTCCCGTTGAGGACCCCCCCCTGAATGACGAGCAGTGGGGATTTGCGCGCGAAGTCGGTCAACACCTTGGCTGGGGCCACCGGGTCCTTGCTGAAGGCAAGAAAGGTGGGGCCGGTGAGGACCTTTTCCAGGGGCTGGAACTGGGAGCCTTGGATGGCCCGTTTGGTCAAGGTGTTCTTGACCACCCGCAATTCGGCGCCCACCGCGCGCATTTCACGACGGAGCCTGGTCATGTCGGCCACGCTCAAGCCGCGGTAGTGGGTCGCGATGGCCACCTCGGAGCGGGCCAGACTCTCCTGGACTTCCTGAATGATTTCCGATTTTTCGGTTTGTTTCACCGACTCTTCTCCTTTCCTTGGTTGATGGGTTGGTGCAATCTTGATGTCCGCAACCACAAAGGAGTGCCAGTCTGGTTCCTTCTGGTCTCGGCGGGCCGGTTCCTACGGACCATTAAGGAGGGAAATTCCACCCCTCCACCCGCTGTCTTGGACGCAAAAAAAACGTGTTCCCTCTGCCGTCAAACCGAATGGGTATCCACCCGGATGCCGGGTCCCATGGTCGAGGAGAGGGTGATGCGCTTCAAATAGGTCCCCTTGATCACCGTGGGACGCTGCTTTTTGAGTTGTCCGACCAGGGCGCGACAGTTGTCGGCGAGTTTTTCCACCGGAAAGGAGAGCTTGCCGATGCCCGCATGGACAATCCCGGCCTTCTCCACCCGGAAGGCCACCTGACCGGCCTTGATGGACTTGATGACCCCGGCCATGTCGAAGGTGACGGTGCCGAGTTTCGGGTTGGGCATCAGCCCTCTGGGACCGAGAATGCGACCGAGCTTGCCGACCACGCCCATCACGTCGGGGCAGGCGACCACCCGGTCGAAGTCGAGCCACCCACCCTGGATCTTTTCGACCAGTTCGTCGGAGCCGACATAATCGGCGCCGGCATCTTCGGCCTCCTTGATCTTCTCGCCCTTGGCGAAGGCGAGGATGCGCACGGTCTTGCCGGTGCCGTGGGGGAGTTCGACGGTGCCGCGCACCATCTGGTCGGCGTGCCGGGGATCCACTCCCAGATTGACCGCCACCTCCACGGTTTCGTCGAACTTGGCGTTTCCTTTTTCCTTGACCATCCGGAGGGCGTCGTCAAGACCGTGCAGTTGCGTCCGGTCCAATCCCTCGAGCAGTGCTCTGATCCGTTTACCGCGCTTTGCCATACGTGCTCCCGATCCTCGTCAAACGACTTCCAGGCCCATGGAACGGGCGGAACCGGCGATGATTCGCTTGGCGCCCTCCAGGTCCTTGGCATTCAAATCGACCATTTTGGTTTGGGCGATCTCCTGAACCTGCGACCAGGTCACCTTGCCGATGGGCGCGCCCTTGCCGGGGGTGACCCCGCCCTTGGGCACACCGGCAGCCTTGCGCAGCAGATAGGTGGCTGGCGAGGTCTTCAGTTCGAAGGTGAAGGTACGATCCGCGTAGACCGTGATCAGCACCGGGGTGGGAGCGCTCGGCTCCAGATGCTGGGTCTTGGCATTGAAGGTCTTGACGAACTCCATGATGTTCAACCCGTGCTGACCCAGTGCCGGTCCCACCGGGGGACTCGGCTTGGCCGCTCCCGCCGGGCATTCCAGTTTGATATAGGCTGTGATCTTCTTCGCCATGGTAGGCTATTCCTCGCAATCAAGATGACCGGATTACAATTTTTCCACCTGCACAAAATCCAATTCCACCGGGGTGGCGCGTCCGAAAATGCTCACGGAGACCTTGAGGCGGGTCTTGTCCTCGTCCACGGCTTCCACCACGCCGTTGAAGGAGATGAAGGGACCATCGGTCACGCGCACGCTCTCGCCCACGGCAAAGGAGACCTTGGGCTTGGGTTTCTCCATCCCCTCCTCCACCTGATGGAGGATCTTTTCGACCTCCCTTTCGGAGAGGGGCTGCGGACGCCCGCCGCCGCCCAAAAAGCCGGTCACCTTGGGAATGGAGTTGACCAGATGCCAGGTCTGGTCATTGAGTTCCATCTTGACCAGAACATACCCTGGAAAGAACTTCCGCTCCGAGGTGACCTTGTGACCACCGCGCAGTTCCACGACCTCTTCGGAGGGGACCAGGATCTCGTCGAAGTGATCCCCGGAACCGGTCAGGCGCACCCTTTCCTCGAGGGCGGTCTTGACTTTCTTCTCGAACCCCGAATAGGCGTGTATGACATACCACTGCTTGGCCATGGATTCCCTCTACCGCAATCCGCCGAAAGTTTCAACTGACGATCAGCTGGACAATAAGCGCAAGTATACTGTCCACCACCCACATGAACAATGAAACCAGTATCACCATGCTCAAGACGACGATGGTAGTGTTCATCGTATCTTTCCGGGTGGGCCAGACCACCTTGCCGACCTCGGCGCGCACCTCGGTCAAATACGTCCGCAGTTGGGCAATCCGCCCCATTTCCATAGTCATCGAGCCATCTTAACAACGCAGGGGATTGACATAAGGGACTCTCGGCACACGTTTGGCAGGACAGAAGGGACTCGAACCCCCAGCCGTCGGTTTTGGAGACCGATGCTCTACCATTGAGCTACTGTCCTATTCTTTCCGGTCGTCTCCAACCAGAAACAACGCCATACGCAAAAGCCTACTTGATCTTACCTTCCTTGTGAAGCGTATGCTTCCGGCAACTGGAGCAGAATTTCTTCAACGCCATTTTTTCCGGCTTGTTGCGCTTGTTCTTGTCCGTGGTGTAGTTGCGCCGTTTGCACACTTCACAACTCAGACTGATCAAATCTCGCATCTAAGACTCTCCCGGGTTGACTCAGGACATGATCTCGGAAACCACGCCGGCACCCACGGTTCGTCCACCTTCGCGGATGGCGAAACGCAAGCCCTTTTCCATGGCGATGGGAGCGATCAATTCCACTTCCATGGCGATGTTGTCGCCAGGCATGACCATCTCCACCCCCTCGGGCAAACGCAGCACACCAGTCACGTCCGTGGTACGAAAATAAAACTGCGGACGATAGTTGGAGAAAAACGCCGTATGACGTCCACCTTCTTCCTTGGACAGGATATAGCACTCGGCCTTGAACTTGGTGTGCGGGGTGATGGAGTTGGGTTTGGCCAACACCTGACCGCGCTGCACATCCTCGCGCTTGATGCCTCTGAGGAGGACACCGATGTTGTCGCCGGCCTGCCCCTGATCCAGGAGCTTGCGGAACATTTCCACACCGGTGCAAACCGAGTTGGCCGTGGCCTTGAGGCCGACGATGGAGACGTTTTCGCCGACCCGCACCACACCGCGCTCCACACGACCGGTCACCACCGTGCCACGCCCGGAGATGGTGAAGACATCTTCGATAGGCATCAGGAAGGCGCCGTCCAGGGGACGCTCCGGCTGCGGGATGTAGGCATCCACCGCATCCATCAACTTCTGGATCGCAC
>JADGAR010000077.1 GCA_015231915.1 Magnetococcales bacterium | reverse complement strand
AGGGCTTCGCCCTTGGATCCCACCAGGGGGATAATCCCCCTGGACCCGTAATAATTTTAAAAGCTCAACTAACCACATTCCGCCAGAAAAGAATCAAACTCCTCTTCGGCAAAAATCGGATCCACACTTTCACCCCAACGACCATGATAGGCAGCCAATAACCGCTCGGCAGGCGCGACACCACTTTCTGTAATGGCCAACAAGGGCTTCAAATAAATCGTCTCATCACACCCCTTGACGTTGCGACAACCATGCGCAGCCAAACCCTCCACAGCACACGGCAATACCTCCCTGGCCAAATCCCGCAAATCCCGCCCACCGGGAATCGGAGTCTTGAGGGCCAAACGAGGAACAAGCTCGTGAATACGACTGCGTTCTTCAAAACTCCAATCACCCACCATCTCCCAACAGGCTTCCAAAGATTCCGCGTGATACAAAATCCCTTTCCAAAAGGCAGGCAAGGCACACAACGTGGCAGAATTGCCGGCATCCGCACCCCGCGTCTCCAAATAATGCTTCAAACGCACATCCGGAAACAAAGTGCTCAAATGCGTCTCCCAGTCACTCAAGGTGGGCATTTCACCAGGTAACATCGGATGCTTCCCCTCCAGAAACCGCCGGAACGACACCCCTCCGGCCTGACGATACTGCCCGCCACGATACAAAAACAACATCGGCGTATCCAAGGCATGATCCACATACCGCTCGAAACCGAATCCCTCCTCAAACAAAAATGGCAACCATCCGCAACGATCCGGATCCGTCTCCCGCCAAATCCGCGCACGATACGAAAGATAACCGGTGGGCTTGCCATTCATGAAAGGCGAATTGGCAAACAACGCGGTCACCAACGGCTGCAACGCCATGGCCACACGAAACTTGCGCACCATGTCCGCCTCGTCGGAAAAATCCAGATTGGCCTGCACGGTCGCCGTGCGCGCCATCATGTCCAAACTCAATACACCCTTGTGCGGCAAATACTCCCGCATCACCCGATAACGACCCTTCGGAACCCATGGGATCTCCTGGAAAGGCCACTTCGGCTGAGTGCCGACCCCCAGAAAGGCAATCCCCATCTCCCGACAGATTTGCCCGAGTTGATGCAGATGATCGTCGATTTCCGCCTTGGCCGCATGAATGTCCGCCATCGGCGCACCCGACAACTCCAATTGACCCCCAGGCTCCAGGGTGACCGCCGCCCTCCCCTGACGCAAGGCGATGGGCCGTCCCGCCTCCAACTCCATCTCCCAACCGAAACGACACGCCATCTCCCGCAACAGATGCTCCACGCCATGAGGACCATCGTAGGGTATCGGTCGCAGATCGCTTTTGTAAAACCCGAATTTTTCGTGCTCCGTGCCAACACGCCATGCCTCCCGCGGCTTGCAACCGGCTTCCATCCAGGCCACCAGCTCCTCCCGTCCCCGGACGGGTGTCATTGCACGCGATTCAGCCATCACGGCACCACAATTGCATTGATTCCATGGTGTTCATTCCCTTGACTCGGTTTACGGCCGCTCTCCATGCCATATCCATCATGCAAACAGCGTCCCGACTCCCTGATCCGTGAAGATCTCCAACAGCAGGGCATGCTCCACACGCCCGTCAATGATGTGGGCAGCCTTCACACCCCCCTTGAGCGCCGCCAGACAGGTCTCCACCTTGGGGATCATGCCCCCGGTGATCACCCCCTCCTTGATCAGCCGCTGCGTCTCCGTCCCCTCCAGACGACCGATCAATTGCCCCTCCCGGTCCCTGACCCCGGCCACGTCGGTGAGCAGTATCAACTTTTCCGCCCCCAGGGCCATGGCCACATGTCCGGCCACGGCGTCGGCGTTGATGTTGTAGGTCTCCCCCTTCCGGCCTACACCCACCGGCGCCACCACCGGGATGATATCCGAACTCTTGAACAGTTCCAACAATCCCGTGTCCACCATCTCCACATCCCCAACCCAACCCAGGTCGATGATCTCCGGGGAGTCGCTGTCCGCACCCCCCTTGCGCCGGTGCGAACGCTTGCGCGCCACGATCGTGTGTCCGTCCTTGCCCGACAGCCCGGCTGCACGACCCCCGTTGAGGTTGATCAGATTCACGATGTCCTTGTTGATCTTCCCGGCCAGCACCATCTCCACCACGTTCACCGTTTCCTGGTCCGTGACACGCTGACCATCGATGAATTGCGGCTTGAGACCCATTTGTATCATGGTCTGACCAATCTGGGGACCCCCCCCGTGCACCACCACCGGATTGATCCCCACCTGCCGCAACAGGATCACGTCCTGGGCGAACGAATTTTTCAGGGTTTCCTCCACCATGGCATGTCCGCCATACTTGATCACAAAGGTCCGGCCTTCGAACCGGCGCATGTACGGCAGGGCCTCGACGAGAACCCGCGCCTTGTTGAGTTGGGTTGCCAGCGACATGAGCGCTCCTCGGATACGAAAAAGAGTGTTAGAATGATGCGGCGGGTGGAGCCGGAACACCAATTCCACCGCGCAAGACGGCATCATAAAGCGAATCGGATTTCTTTCAACGGATTGGATTGGGTATGAACACGATTTTTTCCCGCCTGCCTTGCCATTCACGGGGACAATGGCGCTTTCTTGCCATTATTCCATTGTTTTTGTTCTGTTTCGCTTCCAGTGTCGCAGCCGAAGACCGCTACGTCATCGAGGAATCGATCAACCTGCGCAAGGAACCCGCCACAAACTTTCAGGTGATTCGGGTCCTGAAACTGGGCGAAAAGGTCCAACTGGTCGAGAGCAACAACAGCGGCTGGGACAAGGTCCGTTGCGCCGACGGGGTCGATGGGTGGGTGGCGCGCCGCGCCATCTCCCACAAGATCCCGGTGGAAATCGAACGCAATCAGCTCCGCTCCGACCTGGAGGAACTGCGCGGCAAACTGGTCTCCCAGGAGAAGCTGCAGAACGAACTGAAGCGGATCCAGGAGGTCTCCCGCAACGCCCTGAAAATGGAACAGGAAAACCAGGAGCTGATCGCCAAGGTCAACCGGCTGGAAAAGGATCTCAAGCAGGCCTCCGACGAAAACCGCATCCTGGAAAAACAGTCCGACACCCTGTTCTTTCTGGCCGGGGCCGGGGTGTTGATCCTGGGATACATCAGCGGCCTGCTGTCGCGGCGGCGTCGCAAGACTTCCTCCTACGGCAGCCTGGATTGACGGGAGTGCGACGATGCATTTCAAGCTGATCGTGGTCACCATCCGGGCCGACCTGAGCGACGCCATCGTCAAGGCCGCCAAGAAGTCCGGGGCCACCGGCGCCACCATCGTTCCCGCACGCGGCGTGGGCATTCGCGAGGCCAGAACCCTCTTCGGCCTCACCCTGGACGTGCAGCGGGATGTCATCCTGCTCCTCATGGAGGAACACCTGGTGAAACCGATCCTCAAGACCATCAAGAAGGTAGGCTCCTTTCATCAGCCCGGCACCGGCATCGCCTTCGTCTTGCCCGTGGACAAGGCCATCGGCATGGAGAGCCAGATTGCCAACTTCATCGACGAGGTGTAGTCCCCCTTGAACTACGATGTCATCGTGGTCGGCGCCGGTCCCGCCGGTCTGGCTGCGGCGTTGCGGTTGGCCACCAGAAGTTCACTGCGGGTCTGCGTGCTGGAAAAGGCGGCCAGGGTTGGCGGTCATCTCCTGTCCGGCGCCCTGCTCGATCCGGCAGACCTGGCCGCCGTGGTGTCGGATTGGCCGCCTCCGGATCCCCCCCCCCTGGGGCCGCACGTGACGCAGGATGCCTTGTATGGGTTCACGCCCAGACATGCCTTTCCGTTGCCTCGCTTGTGGAGCAACCACGGTTGCCGGCTGGTCGCCCTGGGGGGATTGTGCCGCTGGATGGCCGGGTTGGCCGAGGCCGCCGGTGCGGAGATCTATCCGGGGGTGACCGCCGCCGGCCTGCTCTGGAACGGCGACCGTCTGGAAGGGGTGGTCACCGGTGACATGGGGCGTGATGCCCAGGGGCGCCCCAGGCCGGAATTTCAGCCCGGCATGGTCATCCGCGCCCCGCTCACCCTTCTGGCCGAGGGGTGTCGAGGCCATCTCGGGCGCGAGGCGATCCGGCGTCTGAGGTTGGACGAGGGGCGTCCTCCGCAGACCTATGCCTTGGGGTTCAAGGAGTTGTGGGAGCTGCCCCCGGATCCGGGTCACCCGCCCGGCGCGATCCTGCATACCCTGGGATGGCCCCTGGACCGCGCCACCCATGGCGGGGGGTTCTTTTACCGCTTTTCCGAACGGCAGGCGGCTCTCGGCTGGATCGTGGGGCTGGATTACCGGCATCCCTCGATGGAGCCACTGCGGGCGTTTCAGGCCTGGAAGACCCATCCCATGCTGCGCGCCCTGCTGCGCGAAGGGCGACCCGTCGGTTTCGGCGCCCGCACCCTGGTGGAAGGGGGATGGCAGGCCATGCCGCGTCCGGTCTTTGCCGGCGGCATGCTGGTCGGGGATGACGCCGGCTTTCTCGATGCCGCCCGGCTCAAGGGGATCGGCAATGCCATGCGTTCCGGTTTGGCGGCTGCCGATGCCGCCATGATCGCCTTCGGGCAGGGGGATTTTTCCGCCGACGGTCTCAAGAGCTATCCGGCGGCCCTCCCGGATGCCCCCTGGGGCAGACGACGGATGGCGGTGCGCAATGTGCGGCCCGGGTTTCGCCCCGGTTTGTGGATCGGGTTGATCAATGCCGCCTGGGAACGCCTGACCCAGGGTCGTTCCCCCTGGACCTGGCGTTGGCGGGAGGCGGATCGCGCGGCAATGCGTCGCATCGGCGCGCAACCGCCTCTGCCCCCCCTCCCCCCCTCCGATGGCCGCCATGCCTTCGAGCGTTCGCATCTGCTGGCCTTGAGCGCCTTGACCCACCGTGCCGATCAGCCCGCGCATCTCGTTGTGGCGGATCCCGCGCTGGCTGTGGAGCAGGGCCGGATGCTTTACGCCAATCCCGAGACCCGTTATTGCCCTGCCGGCGTGTTTCGGATCGTCACCGTGCCGGAGGTCGCCTTGCGCATGCAGACCGGCGATTGTCTGCATTGTAAATGTTGTGATATCAAGGATCCGTTGCACAACATCCGCTGGACGCCTCCCGAGGGGGGGAGTGGCCCCGATTATGGGGAGATGTGAATCGTGATGGTTTATCAAGAAGGGAGGACGGGATGTGGCGCCTGTTGACACTGATCGCTTATGGATTGTCCTGGGGTAACATCATCTCCGGATATTTGTTCTACCTGCTGCCGCCCTACATCCACACCACCATGCTGACCACCGAGGAGGCGACGTTCACCGGGATCGGCATGGTCACGGGGGGTGGCATTCTGTTTTTGGTGGCCTATTTTTATTTGCGCAAGAAGGGGGGGAAACTCCCCTGGGAAGAGTGAGCATGGCACAGACACCGAAGTTTCTGCATATTCGCCACGCGGACGGTGCCACGGAGACGTTTCCCCTCGACGAGGCGGTGGAATTCATCATCGGTCGCAAGCCCGCAGCCACGGCCCCCGCTCAGTTGGCGGTTCCCTTGAAGGATCCGTTCGCTTCGCGGAGTCATTGCCGGATTTTCTACGTGCGCGCCAAGGCCGCCTCTGTGGCGGCATTGGCCGATGACGATGAGGGCGAGGCCACGCTGCTGATGGGCGCCAATACCGCTCCGGTCGTGGCCGGCTGGCGGGTGGAGGACATGGGCAGCGCCAACGGGACCCGTTTGGACAAGCACTCCCTGAACCAGTCCATGTCGATTCCCCCTGGCGGGGTGATTCGGATCGGCTCCTCGGAGATCACTCTGGTCGCTGCGCTGGCCCATGCCCCGGCGCCGACCCCGACCGTTGCCGCCCCTCCCGCCCCTCCCCCGTCTCAGCCTGCTGCGGTGGGACTCTCCTCCATGGTCGAGGAGTTGCAAAAACTGGCGCAATTGCGTCAGCAGGGCATCTTGACCGATGCGGAGTTTCAGGAACAGAAGCGGTTGTTGTTGCAAGCCCCCGTTGCTTCGGCCCCGGAAGCTGCCGCCAGCGCCATTGACTTGCCGCGCGTGGATGAGCGGGGGGTCATCATCGAGGAGAGTGGTCCGCATCGTTTCGTCGTGGAAGCCGGCGTCTTTTCCCGCGTCAACGTTCAGGAGGCCATGCGGCGCGTCGCCCCGTTGCGATTGCCCGTTTTCCGCCGATTCATCAATATGCAAAACACGATTTTCTATTTATTGCACATCGGTCCCTATGCCACCGAGGAGGAGGCCCAGCGGGCTGCCGATCTGTTGTCGGATCATCGGGAGTTGTTGCAGGATCTGCCCGGTTATGGCCAGTGCCGGGTGGCCGAGGTGCAGGACCTGACCCGCGCCGAGGGCCGCTTCGACAAGCGTCGGCCCATTCAGGCGGGTTGGCCGGGGATTGCGTAGCGGGGTCCCGGACGTTCACAACCCGTTGGCGTTCTCCACCATCCGATCCAACGCCCCGTCCATCATCGGATCCACCGCCACCTCGCGGGCCAGCTCCTCCTCGGCGGACTCCCGGTTTGGGTCCTCGACACCCGGTTGTTCCTGGAACAGCGTCTCCAGCAGAATGCGCGTCAACACGTTGCGCATTTTGGATTCGGTGATGCCTGTCGCCGTCGCGTTCACGGCCAGACTCCGGGCACGCTCGGAAACCTCCACCCGATATTCCGGACCAAACCCGCCACTCTCCGTGCCGCTCCTGGCCGACACGGCATCCGTCATGCCGAACCACCCTGCCGTAACCGTATTGGGCGCTGCAATCATCATGGCCTGATATCCCCTGGAAAAATTGTGGTCGAGGGTTGACACGCTCCCGTTAATCCGTATTATCGGCTGCATTTTGACAATCTGAACAAAATTCTCCACGCCCGGAGCAAAAAAACCTCGTGACCGATTTCGACCTGCTCAACGACCTCAATCCCCCGCAACGACTGGCCGTCACGGCCACCGACCGGGCGCTCATGGTGCTGGCGGGCGCCGGATCGGGCAAAACCCGCGTCCTGACCCGCCGACTGGCATACCTGCTGCGCCAGGGGGATACGGATCCGGGCGAGATCCTGGCGGTGACCTTTACCAACAAGGCCGCCCTGGAAATGCGCGAACGGGTCGCCGACTTGCTGAAACTGGATGAACAAACCCTCCGGCGGCTCTGGATCGGCACCTTTCACGGCATGTCCGCCCGCATGCTGCGCATGCACGCGGACAGGATCGGCTTCGACCCCCGTTTCACCATCCTGGATTCGAGCGATCAACAACGCCTGATCAAACGGCTCACCGAGGAGCTGGACTTTGTCGATGCCCACTGGACCTATAAACGACTGGCCAACTCCATCGGTCGCTGGAAGGACGATGGCCTGAAACCGGAGGATCTGGACGAGGCACAGTTGCGTTTTCGCCGGGATCGCGACCGGGTGATCCACTTCTATCAGGCCTACCAGAACGAACTGCAACGCCTGAACGCCATGGATTTCGGCGATCTGCTGTTTTCCTGCCTGAAATTGTGGCAACAGGCGCCGGAGATCCTGACCGGTTACCAGAACCGCTTCCGCCATATCCTGGTGGACGAATACCAGGATGCCAACAAGGTCCAGTACGACTGGATGCGGCTGCTGGCCAAACAGGGCAATCTGTGCGTGGTGGGGGACGACGATCAGCTGATCTACAGTTGGCGCGGGGCGCGGCTGGACAATATCCTCAGGTTCGAAGACGACTTTCCCGATGCCCGCATCGTGCGTCTGGAACAGAACTACCGCTCGACCGGCACCATCCTCAGGGCCTCCGGGGGATTGATCGACCGCAACGCCAACCGTCGCGGGAAAACCCTGTGGACCGAGGGAGCGGATGGCGCCCTGGTGGAGTGCTACGTGGCCGAGAACGGCGAGGACGAGGCGGGCTACGTGACCCGCGAAATCCTGAAACGCTGCTCCAACCGGGAGTTTCACCGTGCGGCGGTGCTGGTGCGTACCTCCAGTCAGACCAGGCTGTTCGAACAGGCCTTCGGCGAACACGGTATTCCCTACCGGGTCAGCGGCGGATTGCGCTTCATGGATCGGGCCGAGATCAAGGATGCCATCTGCTACCTGCGCTTGAGCTACTCCGAGCGGGACGATCTGGCCTTCGAGCGGATCATCAATCAACCCAGCCGCAAGCTGGGACCCAAGGCACTGGAACGGATCACCAGCGCCGCCAGGGAACGGCAAGGCTCCATGATGGAGGGCGCGCGGGCGGTGATGGCCGAAGGTTCCCTGGGTCCGGCGGCCACCGCGAAACTGCGGGCCTTCGTGGAACTCATGGAGACGTGTCACGCCATGCTGGACGATGCCGCGCCGGCAAGGGTGCTGGACAGGCTGCTGGAAGAGTCCGGCTACATGGAGATGGTGAACGGCGAGGAGCGGGCCGAAGACAAAAAGGAGAATCTGCGCGAGCTGCGCTATTTTCTTTCCCAGCTCGATGATCTGGAAAGCTTTCTGGAGCGGGCGGTCCTGGAGGCCGAACCTCCGGGCAGGGAGGGTGAGGAGGATGCGGTCGGTCGGGTGGTGATCTCCACCCTGCACGCGGCCAAGGGATTGGAGTTTCCCATGGTCTTCCTGGTGGGCCTGGAGGAAGGGTTGCTGCCGCATCGCATGGCGGTGGAGGAAGGGGGCAGCCTGGCCGTCGAGGAGGAGCGGCGCCTGATGTACGTGGGCATGACACGGGCCAGGGAGGCGCTTTATCTCACCCATGCCCGTTCCCGCCGTCTGTTTTACAATCTGGAACCGGCCATCCCCTCCAGGTTTCTCGCGGAGGTGCCTTCCGACACCCTGCATGCGCGCGGTTCCCGGATGAGCGTTGCCCGTGGTGTGGGCGCGTTTCGGTCAAGAAGACGTTTTTGAGAGGAGTTGCGGACCATGGGTCCCGTACACATCATCGGCGCCGGACTGGCCGGAGCGGAGGCGGCCTGGCAATTGGCGCAGCGCGGCGTGGAAGTCCGCCTGAGCGAAATGCGCCCCCACGTCACCACGCCGGCCCACCGCACCGGCTGGTGCGCGGAACTGGTCTGTTCCAACTCCCTGCGTTCCGACGATCCCATGCGCAACGCCGTGGGGCTTTTGCACCAGGAGATGCGCCAGCTCGGCAGCCTCGTGATGACGGCGGCAGATACCCACCGCACCCCGGCGGGAGGCGCCCTGGCCACGGATCGGGAAGCCTTCGCGGCCTGCATCACCCGTCAGTTGGAAGACCATCCCAAAATCCGCCTGATCCGCGAGGAGATCACCTCCCTGCCTGAGGATGGCCTCACCCTGATCGCCACCGGTCCCCTCACCTCCGATCCTTTGGCCCGCCTTCTGGAGGAGATCGTCGGTGCCAATCGTCTTTATTTCTACGATGCCCTGGCCCCCATCGTCCACCTGGAATCCATCGATTTCACCAAGGCGTGGAAACAGTCCCGCTACGACAAGGGGAGCGCGGACTACATCAATTGTCCCCTCGATCGGGATGGATACCAGGCCTTTGTCGCGGCGCTCGCCTCCGGTGTGGAGGTCCCCTGCCGTCCTTTCGAAAAACCGGTCTTCTTCGAGGGTTGCCTGCCCATCGAGGTGATGGCCAAACGGGGTCTCGACACCCTGCGCTTCGGCCCCATGAAACCGGTCGGACTGCGCAATCCCCACTGCGGCCACGCCACCCCCCACGCCGTGGTTCAGTTGCGCCAGGATAACGCCCAGGGCAGCTTGTGGAACATGGTGGGCTTTCAGACCAAATTGACCTGGCCGGAACAAAAACGGATCTTTCGCACCATTCCCGGCCTGGAAAACGCCGAATTCGCCCGTCTGGGCGCCATCCACCGCAATACGTTTCTGAACGGTCCCGCGCTGCTGGATGATCACCTGCGGCTGCGGACCCGGCCCGACCTCTTTTTTGCCGGCCAGATCACCGGCGTGGAAGGCTACGTGGAGTCTGCGGCCTGCGGATTGCTGGCCGGCATTTTTCTCGCCCACCTGGTCCGAACTGGCCGGTTGCCGGATCCGCCTCCTGCCGACACGGCCCACGGTGCTTTGTTGCGTCATGCAACGCACGGGAACAGCGAAAATTTTCAACCCATGAACGTCACTTTCGGCCTCTTTCCCCCCCTGGAGGCCGGATGCCGCAAGAGCGACCGCAAGGCGGCTCTTGCGCAACGTGCCATGCAAAAATTATCGCAATGGTCCGATGTGTATGCTAACTTTGCCTTGACATAAGCTGCAAGAAGGGTTACAAAAGGCTGTTTATACTATGTACCCGAGGGGGAACCATCCACCGCCCAAGGATGGAAATCGATAACGGCTTACAAGTAAGTGGAACAAAAGAATGGCTTTTTCCTCCCGATTCAACCGATCGGCTTCTGCGGAAGCCGGCTGTCTCATCGATGGAACCAACACCCCAAATCCGACACCGCCATCCACCGGCTCTGCGAGATCGTCGCGACCGCGCTCCTACCTGTTGCGTGGTCTGTTGACCTTCCTGATGATCGGGGCCGCCCAGGGCGCCCTGAACGCCAGCACCGGGGTCAACGGCACGGCGGATTATCTGCAATGGCTGCTCAAGAACGAAGAGAAGACGGAAAAACCCGCCAGCGAAGCGAATGCCGCCAATCTCGCTCCCGTGCGGTCCGCCCAAGGCGGATCCGATGGCGTCGAGCATCAGCGCCCGCCGATGCCGCATGCCAGGGTGGTCATCGAGCGGGTCCGCCGCAACGACACCTTGGCCGCCCTGATGGAGCGGCAGAAGGTGCCCAGACAGGTCGCCAGGGAGTTCGTCGAACGGGCCAAGCCGCTTTTCGACCTCGACCAGCGGTTGACCATCGATACCCCGGTCAAGCTGACCTTCGGTCTGGACAACCAACTCATCGGCATGGGGTATTCCATCACCCGTGACAAGACCTTGCGGGTGGTGGTGGACAGCAACCGGAAAATGACCGCATTTCTCGAAAAGGTCCATCCCCTGGCCTTGCCGGAAAAGCTGCTGCAGGAAGAGACCGCCGCCGTGGAGCGGCAGGGCGTCGCCGAGGCCATGCTCGCCGAGGAAGAGGCCCTGCTCGAGGACGAGATCCTGGCGTTCGACGGCCAGGGCGAGGCCCGCTCCGGGCAACCCCGGGAGAAAATGGCGCTGCCCTATCAGGTGCGCGAGGTGACCATCCGTCCGGGGGACAATCTCTCCTCGTTGCTGGCCCAGCAGCGCATTCCTTCCCAGACCTCGCTGGCCATCTCCAAGGCGGCGCGTCCGGTGTTCGATCTGGCCCGGCAGCTCTCCCCAGGCAAGACCATCACCCTGACCTTCGCCCCCAATGGCGATCTGACCGAGCTGCTCTATCCGGTGGACTTCGAACGGACCTTCCTGTTGACCGGCAACAACGACAAGGGCTTCACCGCCAGGATCGAAAAGAAACGCCTGGAGGTCCATCTGGAGTCCATCACCGGCACGATTCGCAACGAGCGCTCCCTGTTTCTGGCGGGCAAGAGTCTGGGTCTCTCCAAGAGCCAGGCCATCAAGCTCTCCGGTCTGTTCGAATGGGACATCGACTTTGCCCATGAGCTGCAATCCGGCGATCATTTCACCATTGTCCAGGAAGGATTGTTCTTCGAGGGCAAGCGGGTGCGGGATGGCGACATCGTGGCCGCCGAGTTCACCAATCACGGCAAGCTGCATCGCGTGGTGCGCTACATCGACCCCAAGGGCAACGTGGATTATTACGACAAGGACGGCAACAATGTCCGCAAAATGTTCATCCGCGCCCCCATGGACTTCACCCGCATTTCGTCGCATTTTTCCAAAAACCGCATGCATCCGATTCTCGGCTATGGCCGGGCGCATCAGGGGGTGGATTATGCCGCGCCCACCGGCACTCCGGTGCGTGCTGCCGGTGACGGCAGGATCGAGTTCATCGGTTACAAGGGCGGCTATGGCAAGTTCATCACCGTGCGTCACAGCGAGAAATACAGCACGGCCTATGGCCACCTGAACTCCTTTGCCGACGAGTTGCGTCCCGGTTCGCAAGTCCGGCAGGGGGAGATCATCGGTCGGGTCGGTTCCACGGGACTGGCCACCGGGCCGCATTTGCATTATGAGGTGCATGTGCGCGACGTGCCGGTCAATCCTTTGACCATCCAAATGGCCTCGCGTGGTCCGCTGGACAAGAAGCTGTTGCCCGATTTCCGCAAGCAGAGCGCGCAATTGTTCGCCCTGCTCGACAAGCGGAAGGCGGGTGACGTGACCCATTTGGCCCAGCAGTTGACCCAACGGACGCAAACCCGCTAGGTATTCTTTCTTGACCGCGCCGTTATGGACGATTCGCACCCTGCTGGGCTGGAGCGCCCCCTGGCTGGCTCAGCGGGGGGTCGAATCGCCGCGTCTGGACAGTGAGTTGCTGCTGGCAGAAGTTCTCCATTTGCGTCGCATCGATTTGTTTCTCGACCCGCATCGTCCCCTTTCGGCTGCGGAGCTGGCGGCTTTCAAGGCGGTCATCAAGCGCCGTGCCGCCCGTGAGCCGGTGGCCTTCATTCTGGGGCGACGGGAGTTCTGGGGCATGGAGTTTCGGGTCGGTCCGGACACCCTGATTCCCCGTCCGGAGACCGAGTTGCTGGTGGAGGCGGCCTTGGCCCGTTTCCCGGATCGGTCGTCTCCCTTAACGATACTGGAAATGTGCGTTGGCAGCGGGGCGGTGGTGTGCGCCCTGCTGAAGGAGTTTCCCAATGCCACGGCGGTGGGCACCGATTTGTCGGCTGGCGCGCTGGTGTTGGCGCGCGCCAATGTCGAAAAGCATGGTTTTGCAGAACGCATCGCGTTGCTGGAAGGGGATCTGGATGCCCCGCTGGCGCCAGAGGCCAGTTTTGATCTGATGGTTGTCAATCCACCTTATGTCACCACGCAGGAGCTGGACGGGGAGGTGGCTCCGGAGGTGCGGGAGTGGGAGCCGCGTCTGGCGTTGGATGGGGGAGCGGACGGGCTGCGGGTGGTGGAGCGTGTGCCGCCGTGTGCCGTGCGGCGTTTGCGGCCCGGGGGGCTTTTGTTGATGGAGATCGGCAGCCAACAGGGCGAGGCAGCGGGGGAACTTTTGGCGCGCGGCGGGTTGGTGAATGTGGAAATTCTGATTGATTTCAATAAACTGGATCGTGTGGTGGCCGGAAATGTGCCCCCCCTCCCCCAAATGGACTAAACCTCAAGCGGCGATTGGCCGAAAAGGATATCAACATCCCTTGGACAAGGATGCTCTCTGTGGTCCGGCGGGGTTCGCC
Organism: Magnetococcales bacterium; assembly: GCA_015231915.1. GTDB lineage: Bacteria > Pseudomonadota > Magnetococcia > Magnetococcales > Magnetaquicoccaceae > Magnetaquiglobus. Next base: position 3,206 of record JADGAR010000077.1, on the reverse strand, counting down.
CGCCGGATCATGTTTTTTGCAGGGGGTGGCGTTCGCGTTGAGATTGCATTATGATGATGCATCGGTCGGTAGAAGTCGTGGCGACATTCTTTGCGAGAATCATCCATGGGACGTAATCTTTACCTGCTGTCACGCAATTTGGCCCTGTTTCTGGGCATCACCTTCTTTGTCATTTTCATTCAGCCGATCCTGAAATATTCCGAGTCCTCCCAGTGGCCGCAGGCCGAGGGGACGATTGTCGAGTCCGGCATCGTCAAGGAGGAGGCGTTTCTGTTTGGTCTGGTGAAGTTGTACCGGATCGAGGTGGTTTACAAGTTCAAGGCCGGGGACGCCGAGTATCAGGGCAATCAGATCGATTCGGATCCGTATGCGGCGATCTTTCTGTTCGAGCAGTTCGCGCGGGTGACGGTGGAGCGTTATCCGCCGGGCAAGACGGTGCAGACCTATTACAACCGGGACAATCCCACCGAGTCGTTCATAGCGCGGACGTTGTTGCCTGGGATGGGCTTTTTTTGGGTCATTGGTTCGTTGATCATTTTTCTGTTGGCCTTTTTGATCATCGTGAACAAGCATCCGATTCAGGATGCCATCGACAAGAAGTTTCAGCGATCTTTGCGACCGAACGGTCGGGATCCGCAGGAGATTTTCAAGGGCAATTATCCCAAGGCGGTTTACAATCCTCCTGTTCAGGGCAAATGACGCATGGCCAGGATCATCGATGGCAAGAAGATCGCGGCAGAGGTGCGCGAGGCATTGCGTTTGGAAGTCGAGGGTTTGCGTGCCCAGGGCGTGGTGCCAGGTTTGGCGGTCGTGATCGTGGGGGAGGATCCCGCATCCCGTGTCTATGTGAACATGAAGCGCAAGGCGTGCGAGGCGGCGGGGATTGCGTCGTTTCATCATGCCCTGCCAGCGGATGTGACCGAGGCGGAGCTGTTGCGGCTCATTGAGACATTGAATGGGGATGGGCGGGTGCATGGGATTCTGGTGCAGTTGCCCTTGCCGCGCGGGATTGGCGAGCAGCGGATTCTGGAGGCCATGGATCCGGACAAGGATGTGGATGGTTTTCATCCGCGCAATGTCGGGTTGTTGACGATCGGGGCGCCGGTATTTCCGCCCTGTACGCCGTGGGGGGTGATGCAGCTGCTGCGGGTGGAGGGGATCGATCCTGCGGGCAGGCGGGTGGTGGTGGTGGGTCGCTCGAACATCGTGGGCAAGCCCATGGCGTTGTTGTTGTTGGCCGCGCATGCCACGGTGACGGTATGTCATTCGCGGACGCCGGATCTGGCGCGCGTGGTGGGGGAAGCGGACATCCTGGTGGCTGCCGTGGGGCGTCCCAGGATGATTGTCGGCGAGTGGGTCAAGGAGGGGGCGGTGGTGATCGATGTGGGGACCAATCGTTTGGCGGATGGTACCTTGTGTGGGGATGTGGATTTTGCCAGTGTCGAGCCGCGTGCGTCATACATTACGCCATCTCCTGGTGGGGTTGGTCCGATGACCATTGCCATGTTGTTGCGCAACACGGTGGTGAGTGCGCGGCGTCGGCATGGGATGTGAGCCATCTATTTTTTATGCGGGTGAGGAAAAGAGATCATGAAAGCGAATATACCGGTTTGGGTTTTGGCGGCGTCGTTGGTGGTTGGGGGCTGTTCCGGGGATTTGTGGAAAAGCAAAAACACCATGGATGAGCAGAAATTCGCCAAGTTCGGGCAAAAAAAGGTGCAGGAGGATGCCCAGGAGGGCCGGGAGAATGTCTCTGCCGAGCTGCTTGGCAAGGAGAGTATTCTGAATTTTGGGGGGAGCAAGCAGACGCAGGAGCAGGTTCGCCTCAACAAGTTGTTCAATGCCGCCCTGGAAGTGGTGATGGAGTTGCCGATCCAGGTGGCGAACCGGGAGGGTGGTTTCATCTCCACGGACTGGAAGGTGGATCCCAACGATGGCGGGACGCGTTATCGCTTGAACATTCGTGTTTCCGGTCAGGCCCCCATTGGCGAGGTGAAGGTGGTGGTATTGAAGCAGTCCCGGCAAAGGGACGGTGCTTGGCTGGATCAGCCGCCGGATGTGGATGCCGCGCGCAACATCGAGAAGGCGATCCGCAAGGTCAGTTGAAGCCGGATAAGCGGTTAAAGAGAGAAAGGGTCTGGGGGATCCCTCCCCCAGGCCTATTGAAAGAGGGTCTGTAATGTGTCGGCTGTGAAGATTTTGCGGGACCAGGCCTGCAATTCGTCGAGACTGGCGGAAGTCACTTTTGCCTGAACGGATTCCGGCAGCAAGCCGAAGCGTACCTGGAGTTGTTCGAGCAAGGTATTTGCCCTGCCCTTTTGTTCGCCGCGTTGTTCTCCGATCTGGATTCCCTCCATCATCCCCGCGCCCCAGGTGGACTCCACCATGCTGGCCTGGAAGTGCAGATTTTCCTGATAGTGTTCATATGCAAGACGTTCCTCCTCGGGAAGTTGCAGGATATTCATGATCTCCTTGGCCTTTTTGATCCCGCGGGCCGAGAACTCCTCGCGAATCTCGCCGGTTTTCAGGAAATAGATCCATTCGTCCAGCGTGGTGCGGGCCACTTCGTCGAAGCGCTTGACCCGGATCAGATAGAATTCCGGAAAGATCTCCTGGACGGATTGGCGGTGGAATAACCCTTTCTGACCTTCGTTGAGCTGCAATTCGTCGTTGGTGTGCAGTCCTCGGAATGTGGTTGTGCCGTGGTAAATATAATCTTCCCCTTTGCCGAGGTCGAAATAGAGGATACTGATGGAAATCACCTTGGGAATCTGGGAATAGGCATCGCCTTCGCCTACATGTTCGGTGATCGTTTTGGATGCCGCATAGACCAGGCGTTGCAGATAATCGTGTTCCCGCTCGTATTGCAACTCGATCAGGATCAGTTCGTCTTGGCTGTTCCTGACTTTCATATCGACCCGGTTGTATTTGTCCAGTGGATGGTCTTTATTGCTTTCGCTCTCCAGAATTTCGATGATTTTTATTTCAGTCATGAGCAATTCGCTCAGAAAGCCTTCCAGCACTTCGAAGTTGGCCTTGCTGCGCAAAAGTCGTTTCAATGCCCAGTCGAAAGTGATGAAGCGGCGTTTCGGCATGGTCGTATCTCCGTCAAAAATGGTCTCCTGAGCGGGCCTTGATCATCGTTTCGGCTATTATTAGGGGTCCAGGGGGATTATCCCCCTGGTGGGATCCAAGGGCGAAGCCCT
>JADGAR010000076.1 GCA_015231915.1 Magnetococcales bacterium | reverse complement strand
CTGGATACCAGGGGCTTCGCCCCTGGACCCCACCAGGGGCTTCGCCCCTGGACCCCACCAAGGGCTTCGGCCCTTGGATCCCACCAGGGGGATAATCCCCCTGGACCCCTAATAATTGGAAACGAGACGAAGAAGCATGTACATCATCGCGGAAGCCGGCTTGAATCACAACGGCTCGTTGGAACTGGCAAAACAAATGGTGGAAACCGCCGCCGCCGCCGGGGCCGACGCAGTCAAATTCCAGAAACGCACCGTGGAAATCCTGGCCATCGGAACAATCCTCGACGCCCAGGACGAACGCTTTCCCGACTTTGGCTCCACCTACCGCCAAATCCGCCAACACATCGAATTCGATTTCAACGCCTACGTGACAATCCGAGAAAAATGCCGGGAATGCGCAATCGATTTCCTCTGCACAGCCTTCGATATCCCGGCAGTGACGTTTCTGGAACAACTGGGCGTGAACGGCTACAAACTGGCCAGCCACTCCCTGGGCAACCTGCCACTGCTGCACCACCTGGCCAAACTGGGAAAACCGGTGATCCTGTCCACCGGCATGGCAGAATGGGACGAAATCGACCGGGCAGTGGAGATTTTTACCACCAATCATACACCACTCTCCCTGCTGCACTGCGTCTCGATCTATCCCACACCCCCGGAAGAGTGCAATCTGACCATGATCGACCGACTCAAGGAACGCTACGGCCTGCCAGTGGGATACTCAGGACACGAAATCGGCACACTGCCAACCCTGGCAGCCGCCGCCATGGGGGCAACCATCATCGAACGCCACTTCACCATGGATCGCACCCTGCCGGGCTTCGATCACAAAATCTCTTTGGAACCCGCCGAACTGACCACCATGATCCGCGACCTGCACGCCATCGAAACCATGCGCGGAACCGGCACCAAACGCGTCTCGGAACGGGAACAGATCACCCGCGACAAATACCATGTCTCCATGGTGTCAGCCCGCCCCTTGACCAAAGGATCCATCCTGACGGAAACAGACGTGGTCTACCGCAATCCCGGCACCGGCATCCCACCCAAAAATGCCAATCACTACCTGGGCCGCCCGCTGACCCGCGACGTGCCGGCAGATGCCCTGATCGAACCCGACATGGTGCAAACGACGTGAGCGAAATCTCCATCATCATCCGCACCCGCAACGAGGAACGATGGATCCGACACTGCCTGGAGGCGGTCTTTGCACAGGAATTCCAGGATTTCGAGGTGATCCTGGTGGACAATCACAGCACGGATCGCACCGTGGAAACGGCACAACGCTTTCCGCTGGCCCAGGTGGTGACCATCGATGACTACCTGCCCGGACACGCCTTGAACCTCGGAATCCGTGCATCGACAGGCCGCTTCATCGTCTGCCTCTCCGCTCACTGCGTGCCACAAGGCACCCGCTGGCTGAACGGTCTCTATCAACCTTTCGCAGAGGATCCGCTGGTGGCCGGGGTGTATGGCCGGCAAATTCCGGTGGCCTTCAGCGACGACGTGGACAAACGGGATCTGATGATCGTCTTCGGACTGGACCGGCGCGTTCAGCTCAAAGACTACTTCTTTCACAACGCCAACAGCATGCTGCGCCGCGAACTGTGGGAACAAACCCCCTTCGACGAGACGGTCACCAACATCGAGGACCGGGTATGGGGCAAGGCGATGATCGAACAAGGTTTCCGTCTGGTCTACGAGCCGGAAGCCATGGTCTATCACCATCACGGGCTGCACCAGGGCAACGATTCCCAACGCGCCCGAGGGGTGATCTCCATCATCGAACGGGTGGATGGCGCGGAAGCACTGCGCGGACTGCCCCCCTCGATGCTGCCGGAAGCCACCCATGTGACCGCCGTGGTGCCGGTATTGGGACAACCGCAAACATTGGCAGACCGCGACCTGCTGGGGGATCTGCTGGACGATCTGAAACGGGCCGGCTATCTGGAGGAGATCCATGTCTTCGCGGAACACGAACAGGCCGAAGCGATTGCCCGGGAACATGGGGTGGGTTTCATGCGCCGTCCCCCGGAGCTGATGAGCAACGAAAAAGGGATCGAAGACGTGATGACCTGGTGCCTGCGAGAGCTGGAAGGGCGCGGCGCGTTTCCCGATGCCTTGCTGTACGCCAATCCCCTCTACCCCTTTCGTCCGCCAGGGCTGTGGGACGAACTGGTGCGGGATGCCCAGTTCAAGGGACTGGATACGATCTTTCCCTGCTTTCCCGACTACGGCAACACCTGGTGGCGACAAGGGGGGGAACAGTTCACCCAGGTGGGAGAAGGAATGTTGCCCCGCGTCCGCAAGGAGCCGCTCTATCGGGCATTGTACGGCTTGGGTTGCCTGACGCGGGCACCAATCCTGCGCACCGGCAAACTGGTAGGCGGTCGCATCGGCATTCTGCCCGTCGAGGATCCCTTGTATACGCTGCGCTATTCCAAACAGACCGCCGCCATGTTGACCGTGCTGGAACGTCACCTGGAACGTTGAAGGCAACGCCTGCTTTGCTCTTGAGGAGCTTGTAGTCATGTTCTTTTTTCTGCGCAAAACCGTCACGCTCGCAGTGGATCAACACCAGGTGCGCTTCGTCATCCCCCGTTCCAAACGGATCGAACGGGTGATCCGCAACACTTTCGTCCGGGGTCTGCAGGAGACGCGGCAACTGTTTTGCCACCTGCCGGCATGTCGGGCGATATTGGATATCGGCGGCAATGTCGGCTATCAGGCCGTGACGTATGCCCTGGCCGCCCCGACCGGCTGCCCGATCGACACCTTCGAGCCGAGCCAGCGGAACTTTCCGTTCCTCGAAAAAAACATCGCACCCTACCCGAACATCGTCGCGCATCGAATCGGGCTGTCGCACCAGGATGGGGAGGCCTTCCTGAGCATGCCGGATATTCGTCAATACCCGAAACTGGCGGAACGAAGCGACAATACCGGTCTGCTCTCCCTGTACGGCCAGGGCAAGAACCGGGAACGGATCACATTGCGTACCCTCGATGGCTGGGCAAGAGAACGGGACCGTTCCACCGAGGATCATTTCATCAAGGTGGACGCAGAGGGTCACGAGTTTCCCATTTTGCAGGGCGCGACGCTCTTTCTGGCCGGCAAAAACGTCTTTCAACTCGAATTCAATCCGCTGGCCATGCGCATGTCCGGCATCCCGGGGGAACGGATCATCGCGTTTTTCGCCGAATACGGCTACCGTCCGCACCTTTTCAGGGAAGATGCCCTGATCCCGTTCGACCCCGCCTGTCAGAGCCGCCCGGACGACCCGCTGTTTGGCAGGATGGTCGATGTCTTGTTTTTTAAATAATTTTTTTATCCCAGACGACTAGAAAGGGATGTCGTCGTCGAAGTTGGGAATCTGGGAGAAATCGTCCATGCCGACCGGAGCAGGGGCATGGGGAGAAGGGGCATTGCCCGGCGGGGCGTAGGAGGGCTTGCCACCCATGGGGGGAGGAGCGGGGGCGGGACGATATTCCTGGGGATAGGATTCCGGCTGGGGGGGGGGATAACCGCCACCACCGGCGGGGGCGCCGGAACCATAAGCGGGACCGCCTGCGCCGGGGGCACGATCCAGCATGATCATCTGTCCGACGTAGGGGGGCAGATGCACCTCGGTGGTGTAACGGTCCTGACCCTGATTGTCGGTCCACTTGTTGGTCTGCAACCGCCCCTCGATGAAGACCTTGCTGCCCTTGCGCAGATATTGCTGGGCGATTTCGGCCAGTTTGCCGAAAAGCACCACCCGGTGCCATTCGGTACGCTCCTGGAGCTGCCCCTGCTGATCCTTCCAGGACTCCGAGGTGGCAAGGCGCAAATTGGCGATGGGACGGCCATCCTGGGTGAAACGCACCTCCGGGTCCGCACCCAGATTGCCGATCAACTGGACCTTGTTCAATGACCTCGACATGCCCTTACCCCCTTGATTGCCAAAATTCCGCCTTTGTTCTTTTTCACCAGTTGGTGCAGAATAACCGGAAAAACCCTTTTTTGCAAGTCGCGACATGAACGAATCCCTGATTATCGCCGTCACCCTCGCCGGCGCCTACCTGCTGGGCGCGGTGCCGTTCGGCCTGCTGGTGGCACGCTTCACCGGAGCGGGAGACATCCGCCGGCAAGGGAGCGGCAACATCGGCGCCACCAATGTGCTGCGGGTGGCCGGACGCGCCGCCGGAGCCGCAGCCCTGCTTTTGGACATCGGCAAGGGGGCACTGGCCGCCGGATGCGCCATGTACCTGCTGGGCCGGGACTCCCCCTACACGGCCCTGGCCGTGTTGCTGGCCTTTCTGGGGCACCTCTATCCGGTCTATCTGCGCTTTCGGGGGGGCAAGGGGGTGGCCGTGGCCCTGGGCGCGCTGCTGGCCTGGACCCCGCTGCTGGGTTTGCAAATCGCCCTGACCTGGCTGGCAGCGCTGAAACTGTGCAAAATCTCCTCCCTGGCCGCTTTGATCGCCTTCGGTTGCGCCCCCCTCGGCCTGCTGGGGCCAACCCCCTCCATGGCGCCGCACACCCTGGGCGCCATCATCGCACTGATCTTCTGGCGGCACCGGAGCAACATCTCCCGCCTGCTGGCCGGAACCGAACCCACCATTGGCCGCAAGGAACCATCATGAAACCTTTCGCCGCCGCCCTGTTGACCTGGATCGCGCTGGCAGCCACTTTGAACGCGGCGGAAGAACCCCTGCGCATCGAACGGATCCAGCCGCAGGCGACCGTGACGCCGCATGCCCTCCACAAACCGTCCACAGCAGCCGACCGGACGGCGCTGCCCTTTTTTCTCGCCCGGGCGGATCGCATCGAGGAGCGTGAGGAACCGATGCCGCCCGGTCGCATCCTGCGCGCCGAACATGGCCGCATGGACATCAGCCCAGGCGACGTGATCCTGATCCAACATCCCGGCCCCCTGCCCACCGGAACCACCGTGGAGATCCTGCGACCAGGGGCCGAACTGAAACACCCGACGAGCGGCGAACCTCTGGGTCGGCTGATCCGGTTGCTGGGGAGCGCGCGAGTGACCGGCGCCATGGCGCAAGGCAGCCTGGCCACCGTGATCCAGGCGACACGGGAGATCCAGACAGGGGATCAGGTGGCCCTGCCACGACCGGTGAACACCGATTTCACGATTCACGATCAGGCCCCCTACCCGCTCTCCGGGGTGATCGCGCACATGGCGGACGACCAGACCGAAGCCGGAGCGGGTCAGGTGGTGGTGGTGAGCCTGGGCCGCCGCGAGCGGGCAGTGCAAGGCCTGACCCTGCCGATCTACCGGATCTCGCCGGAAGGGATGGAGCAACGCATCGGCAGCGCAATCCTGTTTTCGATCGGCGCGCGGGCCTCCCTCGCCTTGCTGGAAACCTCCCTGCAACCGGTCCACATCGGCGACACCCTGCGCGCCCCGTGATGGACAAGGCGCTGTTGACCGACTGGCTGCGGCTGATCCAGGCCCCGGGCCTGGGGCCGGCGACCTTGAGCCACCTGGTGCGGCGCATGGGGGGCTTCGCGGAAGTGTTGACCGGCACCCCCGCCAAGGTGGCCGCACAGGTCAATGGCCGGGCGGCGCTGCGCGAAACCCTGGAGCGGTTCCGCCACGACACCCCCCTCGAGCCGCACGCCCGGGAAGTGGAGCGGCTGCATGCCATGGGAGGCCGCATGCTGGTGATCGGCGAGGCGGATTATCCCCCGCTGCTGGCGGCCATCCACGACCCGCCGCCGGTGCTGTTCACGCTGGGCAACGGGGAACTGCTCACCAGTGAAGGCGCGGTCACGGTGACCGGAACCCGCCGGGCGAGCCGGACGGCGGTGGCATTCGCACACCGCCTGGGAGGGGATCTGGCGCGGCACGGCGTGGTCACGGTGAGCGGACTGTCCAGCGGCATCGACGCCGCCGCCCATCGCGGCGCACTGGAGGCGGACGGTCCCACGGTGGCAGTGCTGGTCACCGGTCTGGATGTGGTCTATCCGAGCGCCAGCCGGGAGTTGCAACAAAAAATCGCCCGAACCGGCTGTCTGGTGACCGAGTCCCCGCTGGGCAGCCTGCCGGTGCCATGGCTGTTTCCGGCCCGCAGTCGCATTCTTGCCGGCCTGTCGCGGGGGGTGGTGATCGTGGAGGCGGCAGAGCGCTCCGGTTCGCTGATCACGGCCCGCATGGCCCTGGAGCAGGGACGGGAGGTGTTCGCCGTGCCCGGCCTGACCAACGATCCCAAGACCCGCGGCACCCATGATCTGCTGCGCCAGGGCGCGCGCCTCACCGAAGGGGTGGAGGACGTGCTCGCGGAGCTGAACTGGCCGGTGCGACCGCCCCTCGCGCCACCCCCGGCGCCCCACGCGGTCGCGGAGCCGGCGCCCCTCGCCGGGGCGGAGGCGACCGCCGTGCTGGAACGAATCTCGGCAGGCCCGATGCATGAAGACGAATTGGCGCGTTGTTGTCAATTGACAGTTATCTCTCTTTCACGCATCCTTCTGCAACTCGAGCTTTCCGGATTGGTGGAACGGCTTCCTGGTGGCCGCTACGTGCGGGTGTCCGGGACCGGTTCCGGCAGACCGTGAGCTTTCAACCCCAAATGAATGTACAAGCGCATTTCATGACCAGACTAGTCATTGTGGAGTCGCCGGCCAAGGCCAAGACCATCACCAAATTTCTCGGCAAGGAGTATGCCGTGCTGGCCACCTATGGCCATATCCGCGACCTCCCCTCCAAGGCCGGCTCGGTGGATACGGAAAACCGGTTCAGCATGCGCTACGAGGTCTCCAGCGACTCGACGAAACACGTGGCGGAACTGGCCAAGGCGGCCAAGGGAGCGGAGATGCTGTTGCTGGCCACCGACCCCGACCGGGAGGGCGAGGCGATCTCCTGGCATGTCCTCGAAACCCTGCGCGCCAAAAAGGAGCTGGCCCACATCCCGGTCAAACGGGTGGTGTTTCACGAGATCACCAAAAAGGCGATTCTGGACGCGGTGAGCCATCCCCGCGACATCGACATGAACCTGGTCAATGCCCAGCAGACGCGGCGGGCGTTGGATTATCTGGTGGGATTCAATCTCAGTCCTTTGCTGTGGAAGAAGGTGCGGAGGGGTCTGTCAGCCGGGCGGGTGCAGTCGGTGGCGTTGCGGCTGATCTGCGAGCGGGAGAACGAAATCCGCGAATTCAAAACCCAGGAGTACTGGAGCATCACGGCGGATCTCATCCGGGACGATGCCAGCACCGGACGGCGTTCGTTCCAGGCGCGCATGACCCACGCCCAGGGCCGCAAGCTCGACCGGTTCGACATCCACGACGAAACGCGGGCCAGACAACTGGAAAGCGAGGTGCAGGGCCAGCCCATGTACGTGACGGGCCTGGAAAAAAAGCAGGTGACCCGCAATCCCTCCCCGCCGTTCATCACCTCGACGCTGCAACAGGAGGCGTCGCGCAAATTGGGCTTTTCCGCCCGGCAGACCATGATCACGGCCCAGCGGCTCTACGAGGGGGTGGAGATCACTCTGCCGGACGGAACGCAAGAGACCATCGGGCTGATCACCTACATGCGTACCGACTCGGTACAGTTGGCCGCCGAGGCGGTGCATGCCCTGCGGGACCTGATCAAGACCCGTTACGGGGCCGATCATCTGCCCAAGGCCCCCCGGACGTACAAATCGTCGGCCAAGAACGCCCAGGAGGCCCACGAGGCGATCCGCCCCACGGACCCGACGTTGCTGCCGGAAAAATTGAGAAAAAATCTCGACCGGGACGGCCTGCGTCTCTACGAACTGATCTGGAAGCGGACCATGGCCTGCCAGATGGCCTCGGCGCGCATCGATCAGGTGGCGGCGACGTTGGCGGTGGGCAAAAAGGATCCCAAGGCACCTTATCTGTTTCGGGCCACCGGATCGTCGGTGGCCTTTTCCGGGTTCATGGAGGTCTACAGCGAAGGCAAGGACGCCACCCCGGAGCAGGAGCGCAACGAGGACGAAACCGACGCCATGCTGCCGCCTTTGGAGGAAGGCAATCTCCTGCGGACGGAGCGTGTCGAGACCCATCAACATTTCACCGAACCCCCGCCCCGCTTCACCGAGGCGTCGCTGGTCAAAATCCTGGAAAGCTACGGCATCGGACGCCCCTCCACCTATGCCCCGACCATGTCCACCCTGCAGGAGCGGGGTTATGTGAAACTGGAGCAACGCAAATTCGTGCCCGAGGATGTGGGCGAGGTGGTGAATCGCTACCTGGTGGAGCATTTCAATAAATATGTCGATTATCACTTCACCGCCCACATGGAGGATGACCTGGACGCGATCTCCCGGGGCGAAATGGAGTGGATTCCCCTGCTGGACGCCTTCTGGCAGCCGTTCCAATCCCAGGTGCAGGACAAGGAGAGCACCACCAAGCGCTCCGACTTCACCACCGAGGCCACGGACCAGAGCTGTCCGGAGTGCAGCCAGCCGCTGAACATCAAGCTGGGTCGTTTCGGGCGTTTTTTGGCCTGCTCCAACTATCCGGAGTGCCGTTTCACCCGCAACCTCAAGAAGGAGGGCGAGGAGGAAAAGCCGGTCCCGGAGCCGGAGGTGTCGGATCAGGCGTGCGACAAGTGCCAAAAGCCCATGCTGATCAAGGAGGGGCGGTTCGGCAAGTATCTGGCATGCTCCGGCTATCCGGAGTGCCGCAACATCCAGCCCCTGGAAAAGCCCAAGGATACCGGGGTGCAGTGTCCGTTGTGCGGCAAGGGGACTTTTCTGGAAAAGAAATCGCGGCGCGGCAAGGTCTTCTTTTCCTGCTCCAATTATCCCAAGTGCAAGAATGCCTTGTGGAACAAGCCGCTCCCCGGAACCTCGTGCCCCCAGTGTCACGCCCCGTTCCTGACGGAAAAGGTCACCAAACGTTTCGGAACCGAGCATTTGTGTGCTGCGGAGAACTGCGGCTTCAAGGAAAAACAATCTGCCCCCTCCACCGGGTGACCGCATGATGCAAAAGCTGCTCGCTACCCGTTTTGGCGGGTTGTATCTGTACGGGGTGCTGTTTGTCGTACTGGCCTTTGTCATCCGGCTGGTCTTGTTCGCCGGAGCGATCGATGATCTGGAGCTTTCCGTCTCCGCCATCCTGAGGATCTTCGCCACGGGGTTGTTTTACGATCTTGTGGCGTTCTCTTATTTTTCCATTTTGTTCACTTTTTATTTAATGCTCGTGCCCAACCGGATGTTTCGCCACCCGGCGCATCGGGTTTTTTACCAATTTTTGTATTTTGTTTCAATCTATATTCTAATTTTCAATGGGGTATCGGAATGGATTTTCTGGGATGAGTTTGGGGTAAGATATAATTTTATCGCGGTCGATTATCTGGTATATACAACTGAAGTCATTGGCAACATCCGGCAATCCTATCCGGTGCCGACACTGCTGACCGCAATCCTGCTGGCGACCGTCGGGATCTGGTGGCTCATCCGGAAAAAAGGGTGGCTGCTCCCCGCGTTCGCGGCAGAGCAGACCTTGCGGGAACGGGCCTGGCATGGGGGATTGCTGCTGATTGCGCCGCTGGTCTTCTATGCTGCGGTGGATCACTCTTTGGCGGAAAGCAACCGCAACCGGTTTCACGCGGAGTTGGCCAAAAACGGGATTTATGCCATTTTCTCGGCGTTCCTCAACAACGAACTGGAGTTTGACCGCTTTTATCTCAAGCTGGAGGAGCGGGAGGCGTTCGCACGGGTGCGCAAGCTGCTGAGCGGGCCGCAGGCGCCGTTGATGAGCCGGGACGATCCCCTGGACATCACCCGCGCGGTTCGCTACGAGGGCGCGGAGAAGCGGCTGAACGTCATTTATCTCACCATCGAGTCGATGAGCGCGGAGTACATGGCCCTGTTCGGCAATCGCGGCGGGCTGACCCCCAACATGGACCGGATCGCGCAGGAGTCGTTGACCTTCACCAGTCTTTACGCCACCGGGACCCGCACGGATCGGGGCATGGAGAGCATCGTGCTGTCGATCCCTCCCACCCCTGGCCGCAGCAAGGTGAAGCGGCCCAACAATGAAGATCTGTTTTCGGTTGGGTTTTTGTTCAAGCAGCGCGGCTACGACACCCGCTTCATCTATGGGGGTTACGGCTATTTCGACAATATGAACTATTTTTTCAGTCATAATGGCTTCGGCGTGGTGGACCGGACGCAATTGGACGCCTCGGAAATCACCATGGAGAACGTGTGGGGGGTGGCGGACGAGGATCTGTTCCGGCGCGTGATCAAAGAGGCGGATCGGGCGCATGACGCCAGCAAACCCTTTTTCCACTTCGTCATGACCACCTCCAATCACCGGCCCTTCACCTATCCGGAGGGCCGCATCGACATCCCCTCCCCCGGTGGCCGGGAGGGCGGGGTGAAATACACGGACTGGGCCATCGGGAAATTTCTCGAGCAGGCAAGGGGGCGTCCCTGGTTCGACGACACCCTGTTCGTGATCATGGCGGACCACTGCGCCGGGAGTGCCGGCAAGACCGAGTTGCCGGTGGTCAAATATCACATTCCGCTGATGATTTACGCCCCGCGTCACATCGCGCCGCGCATGGTGGATTTTCTGACCAGTCAGGTGGACATCACGCCGACGGTAATGGGTCTGCTGAATTGGAGCCACGCGAGCCGGTTTTTCGGTCAGGACGTGTTGCGTTCTGCCCCGGAGAGCCGGCGGGCCTTCATCGGGACCTATCAGAAGCTTGGTTACATTAATGGCAATTTTCTCACTGTTTTATCACCACTGCAAAAATCCAGCTATTACAGGTTCGAACGCGGCATTGGCCGGGAGCGACAAGAGCGGATTGCCCAGGTAGACGAGGAAGCCCTCAAGGCGACCATCGCCTTCTATCAGACCGCCAACAGCATGCGTTTGCGGGGACTGGACAAAAGGATCCCGTGAGAACGCTGCCGCTTGCCGTGGTATTGCTGGCCCTGGTTCTGCTGGTTGCCCAGACGACCGACATCGATTTGTGGATCCAGGATGGTTTTTTCGATCCGCTCTCCCGCACCTGGCTGGTGGACAAGGAGGCAAGCACGCTTGCATGGATCTTCTACAAAGGCCCCAAGCTGGCGGTGGTGGCGGTTGGCGTTGTTTTATCGATTGCGTGGCTGCTGTCGTTCAAAAAGGTTTTTTTCACCACTTATCGCGCCCGGATCGGCAAGCTTTTATTGGCGTTGATGGTGGTGCCGGGGGTGATCTCCGGGACCAAGAACGTGACCAACGTGCATTGCCCCTGGTCCCTGGAACGGTATGGAGGCAGCGTGCCTCACGTACCGGTTTTCTCCCGCTATCCGACTGATTTCCATTCCGAGCGTCCCGGCAAGTGTTTTCCCGCCGGTCATCCTTCTGGCGGCTTTGCCTTCATGATGCTTTTTTTCATATTTCAGCAAAAAAAACATCGCCTGCTGGGATTGGGCTTCGGTATCGCCTCGGGTTGGGTATTGGGGATCTATCAAATGCTCAAGGGGGCGCATTTTTTCAGTCACGTGGTGGTATCCATGCTGGTGGCCTGGATATTGATCGAGTCGATTCACCTCTTGCTCGCCTCGCATCCATTTGCAAGATTTGCCAAATGGACGGGAACTTCCAGGGACGGTTGACGGTCAATATCAACATTGTCCATGGGCAAGGTCGCATCGCCCTATTCACCACGTCCTGATCGAGAGAAAGAGAGAGTCGTCACATGAAAGCCAATGTTGGAGGGATGGATCGTATTTTGCGCGTGCTGGTCGGGATCGCGCTTCTGTCGCAGGTCTTCGTGGGGTTGCAGACCCCATGGGGCTGGATCGGCGTGATTCCGCTGTTGACCGGGGTCTTCCGCTTCTGCCCCTTCTACCCCCTGCTCGGCCTGAACAGCTGTTCCCGCGAAGCGGTGTGATCCACTCCCCGGAGGCCGGATTCTCCGGCCTCCGGGGAAGCAACATCAGAAAAATTAAACCGCCGTCAGTCAAGACCCTGGATCTGCCCGATTCACATCACAGATTGGCATCCGCCCGACCGATCAAGGCGGGCGTCTTCAGTTCATCGGGCAGCTTGTCGCCCATCTTCTCCATCATGGGTTTGGTGATCAGATTGTAAAAAAGCTCGGCCCGCACGCTCTTGACATCGGCGGCAGGAATGGCGTAGTCCACCACCCGCTTTTCGCCGGGCTTGAGGCGGGTGTCGCCGCCCACCTTGGTGGCCTGGGGAGGCATCACGGGCTGGCCCTCGTTGTTGACCAGCTTGAGGATCATCAGCGCCTGGGGATCCTCCTTGTCGGGACTCTCCTTGAAATTGCTCCAGACCACCTCCCCCTTGGCGTTGCGCGCCGTCACCTTGAGGACCACATTGCGGAACGGGGCGCTGCTGGGCATGGTGTGCAGCAGGGTGTTGCGCATGGTCACCGTGGCATGCACCTTGCCCCCCTGCGGCTTGGCGGCCAGCGTCAGCACCACCGACTTGCGGACCAGATCGGCATTGTGACCACCGGCGATCTCGTGATTGGTAAATCCGTTCACCACCGGCATGTGACACGATTGACAGGTGGGTACCGGCGTGGCCTTGGGCCCCTCCTTGCTCAACAACTGATCCCCGATCTGACAGACCGCCACCTTCTGCGGATTCATCATCACCTGGTGACACCCCAGACAGACATCGGAACTCTTGTACAACGCCGCATTGGCCTGATGCGGGAAGCTGTTCACCTTCGGCTCCTTGCCACCGCCCGGCGCGGGCACCGGCTGCTTGCCGTTGAACGCACCCTCGGGACCTTGCAACTTGTCGGTGGAATAGTCGTAGGCGGCTGCCCCCAACTGCAACTTGCCCCCCTCCCCCTGCACCCCCTTGAAGGCGGTCATGGTGTGACAGGCCACGCAGTTCACCCCCTCGGCATACATGGGCTTGGCGTCCAGTTTGGTGGTCTTGTCACGCGCCGCGATGGGCGCATGACATTGCAGACAGACCGGAAACGCATTGGTCGCCTTGAGCTGCACCCCCTCCTGGGAAGGATCCCCGGCCTCCATCCGGTACACCGCCCCGTGAATGGGATCGGTCAGGGCCGTGCTCTTGGCATGCATGGAGTTCTGCCACTGCTGGAAAATCTCCTGGTGACACTCCCCGCAATTGGAGGAAGGCACATGATTCAAAGGAGGTCGGCTGCTTTCCGCCGGCACGTCCGAGGCCCACGCCGTGACAGCCAAAAGCCACAGGCCGCTCATCAAGACCATAAAACCCTTCCGCGTCACGCCTGACATCGTTGAACCTCCGGTAAAAATGGGTGACAAATCACATCCACCCTTCCATAATAACAGAGACGACACCCATTTTCCATCCACTATATCCGTTACCCGCGCAATCCGCGATGGAGCCGGAATACGTGTACACCCTGACCCGCTGGGGCCAAGGCCTCCTGATGCTGCTGCTGGTTCCCGCCGCAATGGCTGCGGAAACCGCTGCCGTGCGCGTCCAGGAAACCAGAATCCCCTCCGGCTGCGCGAACTGCCATGCCTGGCGCACCCCCGATCCCCTGCCCCGCTCCCTGAACCAACCCCATGGCAACCTGACCCTCGACCACGGCCAAACCGCCATCTGGTGCCTGGAGTGTCACCTGGCCAACCAACCCGAACAGCTCCAGGCCGGTTCCGGACCGCCTGTCGCCATGGCCGACGCCTGGCGGCTCTGCATGCGCTGTCACGCCCGCCAGACGCGGGATTGGCGCTTCGGCGTCCATGGCAAGCGGGTGCGAGGCTGGCAGGGGGAACGCATCGTCCTGCCCTGTTCCGGCTGTCACAATGCCCACCGGCCCGCCTGGCCCGCCACACCTTTGGCCCCGCCGCCCAACCGTCCGCAAAGCGTGCCGCCATGAGCCGCGTCGATCCCCAACGCCGCAAACTCCTGGGCGCCCTGGGCGTGGCTGCCGGCGCCCCTTTGCTCGCCGCTGCCGATCCGGCAGGGGTGGTCAACGACTCCTTGAGCACCCTGCTGCAGGCCCACTACCAGCGCATGACCAGCGAGGAGATCATGGAGGCCATCGCCCGCATCGAGCGCCGCGCGCTGCGGGATTACGGGGTTGCCATCCACTGCCGCAACACCCCTCCCATCCCCGGCGTCTCCTTCGCCATGGCCATTGATCTTTCCAAGTGCAAGGGCCTGCGCCACTGTGTCGCGGCCTGCTCGGCGGAAAACAACAACAACCGCGACCAAACCACCGAATACATCCGCGTATTGGCCCTGCCGCGCCATACCCTCGACCTGGAACGCGCCGACCACTACTACACCACGAGCGACCCCGATCACCGCCATCTGCCGGTCCAGTGTCAGCAGTGCGACAATCCTCCCTGCGTCCAGGCCTGCCCGGTTCAGGCCACCTGGAAGGAGCCTGACGGCATGGTCGTCATCGACTACGACTGGTGCATCGGCTGCCGTTACTGCGCCACCGCCTGTCCCTACTGGGCGCGCCGCTTCAACTGGCGCAAACCCTGCCTTGCCGGGGAGCAGATCCATCCCGACACCCACTACCTGGGCAACCGTCCCCGCCCTGCCGGGGTGATGGAAAAATGCACCTTCTGCATCCAGCGCACCCGTCTTGGCCAACTGCCCGCCTGCCAGGAGGCCTGCCCTACCGGCGCCCGCATCTTCGGCAACCTGCTGGATCCCGATGGGGAACTGCGTCACATCCTGGCCAACAAGAGCGTCTTCCGCCTCAAGGAAGCGCTCGGCACCGAACCCCGGCTCTGGTATTTCACCAGTGTCTGACCCCATGCGCATCTTCGCGGGCAGCCGCGTCCATCTCTTGTGGCAGCTCCTGCTGATCGCCCTGATCGGCATGGGTCTGCACGCCTATGCCATTCAGTACGAACGGGGCCTGGCCGTCTCCGGCATGTCGGATCAGATCTCCTGGGGTCTTTACATCGCCAACTTCACCTTTCTGGTGGGCCTGGCCGCCTCGGCGGTGGTGCTGGTTCTCCCGGCGATGCTGGGACAGTCGGCCCTGGCGCGCCTGATCCCTCTGGGCGAGGCCATGGCCATTGCCGCCGTGACCATGAGTCTGCTCTTCGTCACCGCCGACCTGGGACAGCCCTTGCGCGTCTGGCATGCCCTGCCTCTGCTCGGCACCCCCAATTTTCCCGCTTCCATCCTGGCCTGGGATGTTTTCATCATTACGGCCTACCTGCTGCTCAATCTCGGCCTGTTTTACCGGTTTTTCCGGCACCCTGCCCACCCTACCCCGCGTTTGGCGCTCCTGACTGCCATTCTGCTGGGGATCGGCATTCACACGGTGACCGCCTTCATGCTGGCCGGCCTGCCGGCACGGTCATTCTGGCATTCGGCGGCGTTGGCCCCGCGCTTCATCGCCTCGGCCTTCGCTTCCGGCTCCGCCGTGCTGTTGGCCGTGCTTTTCCTGCTGGAAAAAACCATGGGGCGTCCCCTGCACCGGGAGGCGATGCCGTTGTTGTCCGGCATTTTGGCCGTGTCGCTTTGGATGGATCTCTTTTTGTTGGGGTCGGAACTTTTTGTCCGTTTCTACCCTCTGGCATCCCACGGTCACTTTGCCGTTGCCCCGACCCCCTGGGCGGCGATGGCTGTCGAAGGATTGGCCGCCCTGGTGATGACCGTGCCCGGATTGCGACGCCGCCCTGTCTGGCTGCTCGGGGCCTGTCTGGCAGCCTTTGGCGCGGTCATGATCGAAAAGGGTCTTGGTCTTGTGGTCACCGGATTTCAGCCCACGCCCTTGGGGGAGCATGTGGATTATGCCCCCACCTGGGTGGAAATCCATGTCTCGCTGGGCATTTGGGGGTTTGGTCTGCTGTTGTTTACCTGGCTGGTCCGCATGGCCCTGGCGGCCTGGGACCGTTTTTCCCAACCTTTTGCGACAAAGGATTCACCATGAAAAAAACCAAAACATTGCTGACACTGACCACCGCCGCCCTGCTGCTGGGTGGGGCGCAAGTTGCGCTGGCTGCAGGGGGCTGGCTTGGGGTGCATCCCGAGCATCCGCGCGGTGTGCAGGTGGGTGACGTGATCAAGGACAGCCCTGCCGACAAAAGCGGCATCCAGCGCGGGGATCTCATTTTGCGCCTCAACGGACGGGAGTTGACCAGCATTTCCCAGTTCTCCATGGAGATCTATCGTCTCGACCCGGGCGCGGAGGTGACTCTTGCCATCCTGCGCAAGGGGGAAACTGTGGAAGTCAAGACCAAGCTGGACAATGTCGCCAATCACAATTACACCATCCCCCCCATGGCGGGCAGGATGCCCATGGGACCTGTCGGACCGGGTCACACCCATGAATTCCAGACCCGTTTGAAGAGCGCCTGGTCCATGCTGGAGGCTTACGACCGCATTGCCGAGGAGAAAAAGCTGGGCGAAAAGGGCAAAAAGACCAGCGACGAGATCCGGGCCATGCTCACCCAGGCCCAGCAGCTTTTGGACAAGTATCAGGTCAACGAGGGGATCCCTCTGATGGAGCGGGCCTATGGCAAGGTACAAAACGCCCTGATCCAGGTGCGCACTGGCGAGACCCTGGTGCAGCCGTTGCATTTCCCCACTCCGGAAGCCGAATATGTCTATGAGTTGGGCCGCAACAATGTTTTCCAGATGTTCCTGGAGCAGGCCCTGAACTCACAGGGAATCTCGCCCGACGTCACCCCGCGGATCGATGAGGCCCGTGTCCTGCGTGCGAAAGCCGAGGAGAGCGCGTCCAAGCAGGAATTCAAGTCCGGCATCGAGCAATTGGAAAAATCCACCACCGTGTTGATCGATCTGTTGCGCAAGTCGGGTTTGGACATCCCGTAACGTTTTGCACGCGATTTACAGGACCGGGACCGCTCACCCGAGACTTGAGTTTCACGTGGAACCTCCTCGATTTCGTGGTGAGCGACTTCCCGGACCTGTCGCGTGCGAGAGTGGAATCTGTAAATTATTAAGGGTCCAGGGGGATTATCCCCCTGGTGGGATCCAAGGGCGAAGCC